>CAMCXS010000040.1 GCA_945883495.1 Akkermansia muciniphila | reverse complement strand
GTGTTGGGATGAGTGCCGTCGAACTGATCCACCAAGGCGGCGAGGAACGGAGCCGTGTCCGGAGCAAGCAAGCCAGCTTCGCCATCGGCGAGGTGGAGGAGTTGCAAGCTGTAGGTGAAGGTGGCCTCGACCGTCATGCCAGCGGTGACGGCGATGACAAGCGGATTGGTGATCCCAGCAGGCGCGCCGTTGACGCTCCAACCGCGGAAGGAGTAGCCCGCGATGGGCGTGGCGGTGAAGGTGGCGTTCTGGCCCACTGCGTAATTGCCGCCTCCGCTGACGGAGCCGCCAGTGTTCCCGGCGACGATTGGAGTGATCGCAATCAACGGCTCGGTAACGGTAATCGTAACGGCGGACGAATCGGTCGTCGCTCCTTGGGCGTCGATGGCGCGGGCGCTGAGAGTGTGAGAACCGACCGCTGAGGTCCAGTCGAAGCTGAATGGTGCGGTGGTGTCCTCACCGAGCTTGCTCGCGCCACTGTAGAACTCGACCCGGGCGATGGTGCCGTCGATATCGGAGGCGGAGGCGGTCAAGGTGACCGTGGCGGGGTGATTGACGGTGGCGCCGTTGGCCGGGGAAGTCAAAGCGACCACGGGCGCGGCGTTGCCGTTGGCGGTGAAGGTGCGGGTGGCGCTGCCGACTGGGGTGACGCCGTCAGTGACAGCGGCATACCACTCGTATTCGGCGTTGCTGCTCAGGCCGGTCCAGGTGACGGACGCTGAGGTTTCCCCGGCCGGCACGCTGACTGTGCCGAGAGCGACCCAAGGCGCGCTGGCGGCCATGTTGTAGTCGAGCGTGAACTGGCTGTCGGCGTCGGTCTCAAAGGTGCCACTGTTGGTCTTGTAGGTGTAGGCGTAGATCTTGTTCTCGGCGGGCTTGAAGGTGAAGTAGCGGAGCCAGGAATCGCCACCGTTGGTCCGGGATTGGTAATCCTGGAGGACGGTGTTAACGGTGCGGCCTTCAAAGGTATCGGCGCGGCGACCTTCACCGTGGATGTGGCCGCAGAGCATGAGGAAAAGGTTGGGATTGTCCTTGAGGTTGTCGTAGAGGGCTTGGCCGTGGCCGCCCCAGGAGGATTGGGCGGGAGGGAAACTGGTGCCGATGAGCCAGTGGCTGGTGATGATGGCGCGGCGATTCGGGTTGGCTTTGAGGAGGGCATCCGCCCAATCCATGACGGCCTGATTGCCTGCGGTGCTGGAGTTGTAGGCGAAATTGATGACGATGAAGTCGAGGCCGCCAGCGCTGAAGAACTGGTAATTGTTCGTGTTGCTGTTGTTGTAGTTCCCCTGGAAATAGGTGCGGCCGTTGCCGAGCCAACGATTGGAACCGAAATAAGTATTCCAGGTGGTGCCGCCGCCGTCGTGGTTCCCGGGAGCCCCGCCCCAGGGGATGCCCATGGTGCGCTGGGTGGTGGTGGGGTTTTCCAGGTAGCTCATGGCCTGGCTAGCGCGCGTCCACTCGGGGACCACGGAATCGCCGCTTTGCACCATGTCCCCCATGTGGGCGACGAAAGGGATGTTGAGCGTATCGCGAGCGCTGACGATCCAGTTTGTTTGGCTTTCAAACAGGGCGAACCGCGAACCGCCACTGTTCTCCGAATAGAATTGGGTGTCCGGGATGGTGATCAGGGTGAAGTCGGCCCCTGCGGGAGCGGACTTCGGTCTTCCGTAAAAGGTGACGGAGAGCGCTTCGTTTTCGGGATCGGTGACGGTGGTGGTGAGGGTGACCTGCCCACTGGAGCCCAAGCCGGTGGCGGCATCCGCTGGGGAGGCCAAGGCGATGGTGGGCGGCTGATTTGGGTTCACCGTGACATTCACCGAGGCCGAGGTGGCAGCGGCAGTGAGGTTGTCCGTGGCGCGAGCGGTCAGCGTGTAGGTGCCGATGGCGACGTTGCTCCAAGTGAAGGAATAGGGCGCCGAGGTATCCTCGCCGAGTTTGGTGGAACCGTTGAAGAACTCCACCTTGGCAACCGTGCCGTCGGGGTCGCTGGCAGTTGCGGCCAGGCTGATCGTAGCTGGAGCGATAAAGGCCGCGCCGTTGGCCGGGGCGGTGACAGCAACCACCGGCGGCTGCGTGTTCGGCGGATTGACGGTGATGGTCACCGAGCCACTGGTGGCAACGAGCCCGAAGTTGTCCGTGGCCCGGGCAGTCAAGGTGTAGGAGCCCTGAGGCACCATGGTCCAATCAAACGTATAAGGGGCGGTAGTGTCCTCGCCCAACTTGTCCTGGCCAGCAAAGAACTCGACCTTGGTGACAGTGCCGTCGTCATCTGTGGCGTTGGCCGCAAGTTGAATCGACGCCGGGGCGTCAAACGTGGCGTTTTGAGCCGGAGCGGTCAGAGCCACGGTGGGCGGAGTTCCAGGCAGAGCCAAGGAGATGAGCTCCATGTCGAACCCGAGGTCGCTGCTGGCGCCATCGCGTTGGTGCAGTTCCACGGCAATGACGTTGGTCCCTTCGTTGAGAGTGGGGAGCGGGCTGGCGGTAGATGGGAAGTAGGTTGTTTCCGCCGAGCCAGAAATGATGTCCGGCGTATCCGTGAGGTAATTGATGGAACCCTCGGGCATGTTTTGGCGGGCGACCTCGGTTCCGTTGATGTAAACCACCACGCCGTCATCGCGCATAATGTTCATGGACAAGCTTTGCACGGCACCGGCACCGGTGACGTTGAAGGAGCGGCGGAAGTAGGTGGTGATGTAACGGGCGCCGGAGGGGCCGATATTGACGGTGGTGACGATGTGGGCATCGCCGCCGCCGAGGGGAGCCGGACCAGAGGCCCAGGCGGTGTCGTTGAAACCAGGTTCTTTCCAAGCGGTGCCTTGGTCCGTGCCGTTGTCGAGGTATTTCCAAGTGGCACCTTTGGCGATCAGGGTGGACGTGATGGGAAGGGCGACGGTGACATTCGCGGAGGCGGAAGTGGTCGTGGCGCCGTCATTGTCCGTGGCCACTGCGGTGAGGGTGTAGGAACCGGTGCTCAGGCCGGTCCAATTGAAGGAGTAAGGACTGGTGGTGTCTTCACCCAGCTTGGTGGCGCCGCTGAAGAACTCGACCTTGGTAACCGCGCCGTCCGAATCGGAGGCGGTGGCCGTCAGGGTGGTGGAAGTCGTCAGGATCGTGGCGCCGTTGGCCGGAGCGGTCAGGGCCACCGTGGGAGCCAAGTTGTCGACGTTGGTGACGATGACGTCTTCGGCGGGAGAAGTCGCGGTGTTGCCGGTGTTGTCCGTGACCACGGCGGTCACCGAGTACGTTCCCGAGAGAACATTCGACCAGGTGAACCCGTAGGGAGCGGTCGTATCCTCGCCAATCTTGGTGGTGCCTTGGAAGAACTCGACCTTCGCGATCGAGCCGTCCGAGTCGCTGGCGTCGGCGGAGAGTTGAATCGTGGCCGGGGCATCGTAAGTGCTGCCCTCTTCCGGAGCGGTGAGGGTCACGGTGGGCGGGGTGCCGGGAAGGGCGAGAGAAATCAGTTCCAGGTCGAAGCCAAGGTCACTGCTGGTGGCATCCCGCTGGTGGAGTTCGACTGCAATGACGTTCGGGCCATCGATGAGCGTGGGAAGCGGCGACGCGGCGCTGAGGTTGTAGGTGGTCTCGGCGGCGCCATCGACGATGCTTGAGGAGTTGGTGAGATAGGTGATCGGGCCCGTGGGCATGTTTTGGCGGGCCACTTCGGTGCCGTTGATGTAAACGACCACGCCGTCGTCGCGAAGGATGTTGAGATTGAGAGACTGGATGCCCGAGGCGCCCGTGAGATTGAAGGTGCGGCGGAAATACGTGGTGATGTAGCGGTTCGGGGCCGCAGGAGAATTGACCGTGGTAACGATGTGGGCATCAGTGTAGCCGAGCGGCGCGGGACCGGAAGCCCAAGCGCTGTCATCGAAAGCGACTTCCTTCCAGGCAGTGCCTTGGTCCGTGCCGTTGTCGAGATATTTCCAAGCCGCGCCCTTGGCGATCACGGTGGAGGTGACGGGGACCAACATCGTGATGTTGACCGGGGTGGAAGTGGTGGTGGAACCATCGTTATCGGTGGCCACGGCGGTGAGCGTGTAGGAACCGGTGGTGATGCCGGTCCAGTCAAAGCTGTAGGGGCTGGTCGTGTCTTCGCCCAGTTTGGTGGTGCCGCGGAAGAACTCGACTTTGGTGATGGTGCCATCCGTGTCCGCCGCCGTGGCGCTGAGGGTGGTGCTGGTGGTGAGAATCGTGGCGCCATTCGCCGGGGATGTGAGGGCCACGGTGGGGGCGGAATTGTCCGTGTTGGTCACGGCGATGTTCACCGCGCCGGAAGTCGTGACGCCTCCCAGATTGTCCGTGGCCTTGGCGGTCAGGGAGTAGGCGCCGGTGTAGACATTCGTCCAGGCGAACTCGTAGGGCGCGGTGGTGTCTTCACCGAGCTTGGTCGCGCCTTGGAAGAACTCGACCTTACTCACCGTTCCGTCAGAATCCGCGGCCGTGGCGGTGAGGTTGACGGTGGCAGGGGCGTCGAAGGTGGCGCCCGCCGTGGGAGCCGTAAGCGCTACGGTCGGAAGCGTGTTGCTGGCGGCGGATTGGATGGAGACGTTGTCGAGACCGACGATCTGGTCGGGGGATGTTTGGTCGGCGTTGTCATCGATCCAGCGCAAGCGGATCTCGGCACCATTGGCCACCGGGGTGGGGAAAGTGACCGTCGTCAAGGGAACATTCGTGACCCCGACGGAATTGGGGACGTTGACGGTGCCGCCGGAAAGGACGGGATTGAGAGCGCTGACGTTGGTCCAGGTGGATCCGTTGTTGGTGCTGTAGAAAAGCCAATAACCGGGGAGTTCGTTCGCCGAGGAGACTGCGGTGAAACGGCGGATCGTGTAGGAAATCTGAATTCCGGAGAGGGCCGCACCCGTAGAGTTCGTCAGACGCAACTGAAAAACGTTGCCCCCTCCGCTGGTCGGCGAGGTGCCGATGGCGCGATCCGACGAGCCGGAGAGTGCGAAGTTGTAGCCGACCGTGTTGCTTCGGGCCGTAGCCGAGGCGGCAGAGGAGTTGACCGTAAGGGTGTTGTTGGTGGTGCCAGCAGTAGCGGCGGAGGGCGTTCCGGATGCAGGGATCGTGGACGTCCACGAAAGGTTGTCACCGCCGAGAGAACCATGATGGCTCCATCCGGTCAACGAAGCCAAATTTGTTCCGGTGCCGAGTCCATCGAAGTTTTGGGAGTAACTCCCCGTGAACGAAACCTGGCTCCAGGCAGGAGCGGCTCCGAAGTTGAGGAGGAGGAGAATGCCAGAGAAGAGCGGGAGGGAGATGCGGCGATTCATGGTGTGGGCGCCGCAGAGAATGCAAAGGTGAGAAATTATTACCAATGCAAGCCGGTGACAACTTCGTCACGCAATCTAACAGTGCCTCAATCGATCGCCTGGCGAGGACCATCCTGATCACCATGAAGGCGCCGCTCAACCTCACCGGCGCAATCCGCACAACACGGGGACAAAACGCGGCTCCCCTGCTTCTGCAGGACGACGCCGGTCAGAGCCCGTCCACCCTCTCCTCCCGCCCGGGCTCAAATGAGCCCCAGGCCGGCCACGGCATCGCGCTCTTCTTTGAGCTCGGCCACGGTGGCATCAATTTTGGCGCGGCTGAATTCGTTCACCGGGACGCCTTGGACGATCTTCCACTTCTTGCCGTCCGTGGCGATGGGGAACGAGGAGATGATCCCGGGTTCGACACCGTAACTGCCATCGGAACAGACACAAACGCTGGTCCAATCCTTGCCGGGCGTTTTGGTGGTGAGGCTGCGGACGGTATCGACCACGGCATTCGCGGCGGAAGCGGCGGACGAGGAGCCGCGGGCTTCGATGATGGCCTTGCCGCGCTGTTGCACGGTGGAGATGAAGGGGCCCTTGAGCCATTCTTCATCCTTGATGATTTGGGTGACCGGCTTGCCATTGATCTTGGCATTGTAGAAGTCCGGATACTGGGTGGCGGAGTGGTTCCCCCAAATCGCCATGTTCGTGACCGCGGAGCTGTGGACGCCGGCCTTTTGCGCCAGCTGGCTCTTGGCGCGGTTCTCGTCGAGACGCGTCATCGCGAACCACCGTTCCTGAGGGATCTTGGGCGCGTTGCGCATCGCAATCAGGCAGTTCGTGTTGCAGGGGTTGCCGACGACGAGAATGCGGACGTCCTTGGCGGCGCTGCGTTCGATGGCTTGGCCCTGGCCGGTGAAGATCTTGCCGTTGATGTTGAGGAGATCCTTTCGCTCCATATCCGCCTTGCGCGGCACGCTGCCCACGAGGAGAGCCCAGTTCACGCCGGCAAAGCCTTCGTCCAGATTGGACGTCTGCACCACGTTGCGGAGCAGCGGGAATGCGCAGTCGTCGAGCTCCATGACCACGCCTTTAAGGGCGTTCAGGGCAGGCTCGATCTCAATGAGATGAAGACTGACGGGCTGATTGGGCCCGAACATGGCTCCCGACGCGATGCGGAAGAGAAGGGAATATCCGATTTGGCCGGCGGCGCCAGTCACCGCCACCCTGATGGGGTCATTGCTCATGAGTTTGTCGTGCTTTACGTCGGGTGTGAAGGATTCTGATGGAGGATAATCGGAATTCCTGGGAATTCCGCTACGTCAGACTCGTCGCTTTACGTCTTACGCCGTGACGGCGAGGCGGCTAGTCTCTTTTAGGAGATTTTTCACGCCTTCACAGGCATGATGCCAACGCGGCTCGGCGGAAAGCTCCGCCACCATCATTGGGAGCCGGTAGGACCAGTTGCGATCACTGAGCAATCCGGGGACGTTGAACCGCTCCTCCAGCCCGAACAAATCGGTGATCATGACCGATGCGTAACGGGACCGGGCCGCGAAAAGCGCTTTGAGGAGATGCTCGCGCACGGAGTCGTTGAATTCCGGGATGCCCTGGTGATGGACATCGATCCCCGCCAGCCGCCCGAGACGTTCCAGGAAGCGGCGCGGCTCCCACCCTTCCCCATCGTTCCCGTGCTGGAGCACTCTCTCCCGTGCCCGGTTCCACTGAGTTTTTACCGGCTCGTGGTCGTGGGTGGCGTAGGTGGTCAGGGAAAGCCAGGGATACTCCCGGGGATCGCGGAACTCGCCGTTATCCAGCGTTTCCCACTGCGGCACCTTCATCCCAGCCAGGCCGATGGAAAGCAGACTCTCCGGGACGTACTTCGGGACCATGCCCAGATCCTCGGCGACCACGGCGGAACCGTTTGCCGCTTCCCGCACCACCTTTAAATAGCGCTCGCCCAGCATGCGGTTGCGTTCCGCCATTTCCGAGGTGTCGTCCGGACCGGGTTGGAATCCGGGAACCCGTCCACCCGTGCGGCCCATGGTTTCCTCGATCGACAAAGGAAGAAACTCCGAGTTCCGGTCCGGGCGCCACGGGAAGCTGTAGATCCGGTAAAAGCCGAGGGCGTGATCGATCCGGAAGATGTCGAAGAAGCGGCAAAGCTTGCTGATGCGCTGGCGCCACCAGGCGTAGTCGTCCTTGGCCATGACGTCCCACCGATACAGCGGGATCCCCCAGTTTTGGCCCCAGCGGACCACGAAGTCATCGTCCTTGAAATTGCTCTCTGGCGGCGCGCCTCCGAACCATTCCAAGTCGAAGAATTGCCGGTTCGCGAAGACATCGCAACTGCAGCGGCTCACGCCGTAAGGAACGTCCCCCATCAATTTCACCCCGCGTTTCCGGGCGTGCGCGGCGGTCGCATCCCACTGTTCTTGAGCGATGAACTGGACGTAGGCGTAAAAAGCGAGCTGGAACTCCGTCTTCTCCCGCTCCTTTTGCAAAAGGTTGTCGATGAAGGCCCAGGCCTTTTCCGTGGTGCGGTATTCCGGGGACCAATGTTCCCAATCCTCGCGCCCTTCCTCCATATCGAGCAAGAGGCGGTAGCGGCAGTAATCGTAAAGCCAGTGACGTTCCGCCGCGCAGAATTGGAGGAACGCGCCTTCCCGCGCCGTGCCATGCCAGTAGTGATCCTTGCGGAACTTGCCAAACGCGCGCCAAAGAAGATCCAGCTTCAAGCGCCGCACCTGCTCATACTTCACCCCGTCCGCCCGCAAGGCCGCCAAATCATATCCGGCCACCGCCGCCTCGTATTCCGCCACCGTCAGCTCCGGAATCGCGCCCGGGGAGGTGTCCAGCGTCAGCGGTTCTAGCGCCACCGAGCTGATCGCGTTGTAGGGGCTGTTGTCCCGCCCCATCTCGTTCACCGGCAGCAACTGGATGAAGCCGAGCCCGCAGTCCGCGGACCAATCCACCAATTGGCGCAGAGCCGTCACGTCGCCAATGCCAAGATCGTCTTGGCGCCGCAGAGCGAACACGGGGACAAGGACGCCGGCGATGCGTTCCTCGGTGGTGGTGGAGCGAGAGTCGAACATGTCAGGGGCACAGACTATAGTTCAGGGGAACGTGGGCGCGAGTGGAAATTCGGAGCATGTTAACCATGCTTTTTCGAAAGCTTGACGAATCCCATTTCTTCCATTCCACTCAAACCTATGCCCCTTTTTCTTGTGATTCTGGTGTTTGCTCTTCTGTCTTGCGTGACCCAAGCAGCCGACTGGACGCCTCTCTTCAACGGAACCTCGCTTCAAGGCTGGACGCAACGCGGGGGCAAGGCCACTTATGAGGTCAAAGACGGCGCCATTGTCGGCACGGCGGTCCCGAACACGCCCAACAGTTTCCTCTGCACCGAACGCGACTACAGCGACTTCATCCTCGAGGTCGAGTTCCGCATCGATCCCACCCTGAACGCCGGGATTCAGTTCCGTTCCAACAGCTTGCCGGATTACAAAAAGGGCCAGGTCCACGGCTATCAGATGGAGATCGATCCCAGCCAGCGCGGCTGGTCCGGCGGAATCTTCGACGAAGGCCGTCGTGGTTGGATCTACCCGCTCGAATTCCGCCCAGAAGCCCGTTACGCCTTCAAGCAGAACGAGTGGAATCACTACCGCGTCGAGGCGATCGGCGATTCCATCCGCACGTGGGTCAACGGCGTGCCGGCCGCGGATTTGGTCGATCCCGTGACGCAGAAAGGGTTCATTGCGCTCCAGGTCCACGGGGTCGGCAAGCGCGACGACGGTCCGCAAACCAGTTGGCGCAACATCAAGATCCAGGAGCTGGGCGAGAGCACCTGGAAGCCGATCTTCAACGGCAAGGACCTCAGCGGTTGGACGCCCACCGCCGGGGGCGAGTGGAAGGTCGTCGATGGCATCCTCAAAGGCACGAGCCCCGCTTCCGAAGCCAAGCACGGCATCCTCCTGGCGGATGGCGAGTATGAGAACTTCACGGCAAAGATCGTGTATCGGTCGATCTCCGGGAACAGCGGGTTTTACTTCCGCGCCGAACCCGTGGATCACGCAGTCGCCGTGAAAGGGTTCCAGGCCGAGATCGATGCCAGCGGCAAGGACGTGGGCGGGCTTTACGAAACGCTGGGACGCTCCTGGGTGGTGCAACCGGCGGCGGAAGCCGTGAAGAAGTATTATAAAGTGGGCGAGTGGACGGAAATGGTCGTCTCCGCCCACGGCCCGCGCCTTGTCGTCCACGTGAACGGGGTCAAAACCGCCGATATCATCGATGCGACCGGAGCGCGCAAGGGACGGCTCGGGGTCCAGATGCATGGCGGGCAGGACATGGACATCGAGTTCAAGTCGATTGAACTCCTCGAAACCCCAGCGAGCCGCCCGGTCCCCGAAATCCCGGCCGCGATCACCGGTCCGGTGGTGCCGGAAGGTGCCGCGTTCCGCAAACTCGGCGAAGGTTACAAATTTACCGAAGGCCCTGCTCGTGGCCCCGACGACCGGATCTGGTTCAACGACATCCCGAACAACCGGACCCATGTCTACGATCCGAAGACCGGCGAGATCAGCGTCTGGCGCGAAAACACCGGCGGCGCCAACGGCTTGCTCTGGGTGCCCGGCGGCGACTTGTATGCCTGCGAGGGGACCAATCGCATCATCACCCGGCAGACCGGCGACACCTTCAAACCGATCGTCAGCAAGTTCGAAGGCAAACGCCTCAACAGCCCGAACGACCTCGTCCTTGATGGCCAAGGCGGCTTCTACTTCACCGATCCCCGGTACGGCAACGCTGGCGGCGACCGGGAATTGGAGAAGGAATCCGTCTACTACGTGAACCGCGGCTACAAGATCACCCTGGCCACCGCCGAGGTCACCAAGCCCAATGGCGTGGTCCTTTCTCCCGATCAGAAAACGCTCTACGTGGCCGATACCGCCGAGAAACAAATCTTCGCCTGGGACGTAAAAAGCCCGGGCGTGCTGGCGAAACAGCGCGTCTTCGCTCCCTCGTTCAGCGACGGCATGGCGGTCGATATCGCCGGGAACATCTACCTCACAGTGGACAGCGGCATTTCCATCTGGTCACCCGCCGGAGAAAAAGTCGCCGAAATCCCCTGCCCCGAATCCCCAGCGAACTGCAAGTTCGGCGGCCCGGAAAACAAAACCCTGTTCGCCACGGCCCGCACCGGCTTTTACGCGATTGACCTGAACATCCCGGGGCTGCGGTGATAGGGCCACGACGGGTCAATGGAGATCGCGACGCGTGTCAATGAAGCACCAGCTCTGGGCCGCCCCGCCGATCAACGAACAACTCGCTCACCCTTGAGGAACCAGTACCAACTTTTGCACGTCGAGCACGGCTGATTTGGCCTTCGTGACCGGGTTGATGACCACCCGGTGATCGCCCTCAGTCAACTCGACGACTCCGAGATCCACGGATTTCCATGATTGAAACCCGCCTGTGTCGGCCACGGTGAAGGTGTGCTTTTGGTCGTTGATCCAAACATCCACCTGGCTCCCTTCATTCCCCGGGCCGCAGCCATGGTGGAGTTGGACGGTGAACTTGCCGCCGTCGTGGACTGAGAAACGCCACTCGGCCCAATCGGCGGCTTCGGTCCAGAACCCGAGGCAGTTCTTCTCTGGCTTGGGCTCGTAGCGCATTTTGCGGGAAAAGGTCGTAGCCTTACTGGCAGACAACGTGACCGCTCCATCAAAATCTTGACTCACTTCGTCGCCTTCTGGAGCGGGACGGAGATCGATGCGGCGGAGGCGGAAGGTTTCGCCATTGCTATCGTCCCCGGTCAGAGCGCTCACGGCATAGGTCAAGGTGTCCGGAAGATAGATGCGATCGAGCACCACGGTTTTCTCGGATTCCATGGAGCCGGTCTGGGGGAGATAGCCCTTGGCCTTGTGCTCGCCGAAGGAGAACTGCATGCCCATGCGGGTGACCACGGACACGTAGGTGACTTCCACCTGATACATCCCCCAGCGATCTCCGGTGAACTCCGGCCAACGCCACCGGCCCCAGTGCGGCCCTTTCTCGTAATTGGCGTGCGCGACATCAAAGGAGATCAAGCCCCGATTGCGGTCCAGTTCCGGTCCTTGCGGCCGGGAAGCATGGGCCAGGGCTTCCGCGAAGATCTTGGCGATCTCGTCGCTCTGGGTGGTCTCATTCTCCGCGACGCCCGCCGAAGCCAGGCTAAGCGAAAGGAGCGCGGTGGCAAAGTGGGTGCGGGGCTGCATCGACCCGGAAGGTATCCCGATTCCTCGCCTTCCCGCAAGCATGGAATCGCCCAACTGGCGCAACCGCCGGTTTCTCTACGCCAAAATGCGCGGAGAACTTCGGCCATCTTTCCGCGAGAGTATCCACAAGGGTCCGGCTTCAGGCCGCTCACCAGAACCGATTCATGGAATACCAGCGCATCGCCGTCGCCATTGATTTTTCGGAACCTTCGCGGCAGGCGTTGCGCGGGGCGGGCCGGATCGCACAACGCAGCGGAGCCCAGATCCTCGCGATCCATGTCGCCGAAGAGGACGCGGTGCAACTCTTTGCCAAGGAACTGCACGGAAATCCCAAGATCCTCCAAACGGCGCTGGAACGGCAACTGGGCGAATGGACGGCCCAGGCGATCCCAGCCGGGTTGCCAGTGGAGCTGCGAGTTCACACCGGCAGCCCGTCGCGGGATGTCACCCGGCTGGCTCAAGGCTTCGCGGCGGACCTCCTCGTCACCGGCACTCGTGGCAATACCCACCCCAACCGGCGGCTCGGCACCCTGGCCGGCATCCTGGTGCGGCAGGCGGAAACGCCTGTACTGCTCGTGAATCCATCCGCGAATCCGCCGCAGACGATCGTGGCGTGCGTCGATTACTCGGCCGCCTCGGAATTAGTAATGGAGCATGCCCTGGCTATCGCGGAAAGCGAAGATCTGGAGATTCACGTGATCCATAACGAACCCCCGGCCGGAGATTACTACGCTCACCTGGCCACCGCTTCCGGTTTGGAACCATACTCCGTAGCCGTGCTCGATCCGGAAACATTGCGGAGGATCGACGCCAGTCACCTGACCCGGCTCCGTGAGTTCGCCGCGGACTACCAGGAGCGAGCCAAGCCGCGCCGCGTCCAATTTTCGCTGACCCAAAACTTCAGCGCCGCCCGGGGGATCGTCGAGTTCGCCGAGAATCTGGCGGCGCCGCTCCTGATCATGGGAACCCACGGCCGTTCCGGTCTGCGCGAGGCGCTTATCGGCACCACTGCAGAACGCGTCCTTCACCAATGCCCCGGCAGCGCGTTGCTCGTCCGGGCGCCCTCCTCCATTACGTCGTGAATGAGTTTTCCGCCATTGTCGTCGGGGTCGATTTCTCCGCGCCCAGCGCCGCCGCACTCGAAGAAGCAGGGCGACTGGCCACTTGGGAAGGCGCCCACCTCGTGATCGCCCACGTGTTCCACGACGAACTCCTCTCCGCCGCCTGCCGCTACACCGGGTTGGGACCAGAGGAAGTGCTCGCCGGCAAAAGAATGCGCTTGGACCGGTTCTGCCTAGAAACTCTGGGAACCCGGACCGTGCCCAGTTTGGAACTCAAAGTGCTCTCGGGCCACCCATTCGTGCAGCTCATCCGCTTGGCGAAGCGGGAGCAGGCCTCGCTTCTCGTCCTCGGCGCGCAGGGAGAATCGCACCGCGACTCCCGGCAGTTGGGCACCCTCGCCTCCAGTTGCATCCGGCATGCGCCGTGTGAAACGCTCCTCGTCCGGTCCGGCCATACCGGAGGTTTTCGCCGCGTGGTGGTCACGGTCGATCTCACGCCAGGTTGCCGTCGCGCCATCCGACAAGCGGCGGAGATCGTCAAGGCGGACGGCGGCGAGTTGCATGTGCTCCACGTTTATGCCCCTGCCTGGAAGGTTTCCGCTTTGACCACGGGGGAACTGGATGTTTCGTCCGCCCAAGTCGCGGATTACCTAAGCCGGGTGGAGCGCCAAGTCGCCGATTTCGTGTTGGATGAATTGCCGGATTTCGGCGGACTGGCCGCCCGGATCGCGATTCGGGAGAACTACAATCGCGGCAGCGGCATCCTCAGCTACCTCAACGAAGTTCATGCGGATCTGGTGATCCTCGGCGGACGGCGGCGGGAACCGTTCGATGCCGGACAAACGGGCGCCACGGCGGAATACATGATCCACGACGCCCCCTGCTCGGTCCTGTCGGTGCATCCGGAAGAAGAACCGTGGGTGCCTTCGCTGAAGTTCTGACGCGGCAATTCACCGGCCAAAACCTGATGACGCAACTTCAACCGAGTGGTAGTAGAGCCGGATGTCGAAGTCCGGTCCGACCGCGAGTTTAAACGACCACGACGAAGTGTTCCGACTTGTCTTCGAAGCCGCGCCCAACGGGATCGTTGTCGTCAACGATCAAGGCTCGGTCGTGCTCGTGAACCCGCAAGCGGAGCGCATGTTTGGCTACAGCCGGGAGGAGTTCATCGGGCTGCGGATTGAAGACTTGGTCCCGCAACGCTTCCGCTCGGCACACGTCCATCACCGCAAAGGGTTTGCCAAGCAGCCCAGCCAGCGAGGCATGGGGGCGGGTCGCGACCTCCACGCCCGGCGCAAGGATGGCTCGGAGTTCCCAGTGGAAATCGGCCTCACCCCGGTACCGTCTCCCGAAGGTCTGCTCGTGGTCAGTTCCATTGTCGATACAACGGAACGTACTCGCGCGGACAACGAGCTACGCCGTTACGCCGCCGATCTGGAACGCAGCAATGCGGATCTGCGCAACTTCGCCCACGTCGCCTCCCACGACCTCCAGGAACCGCTGCGTAAGATCACCGCCTTTGGGGAGCGGCTTCGCAAACACTGCGCCACCGCCCTCGATGAGAAAGGGAACGACTACCTGCAACGGATGACCGACGCGAGCCACCGCATGCAGGGCTTGATCGAGGATTTGCTGACCTTTTCCCGCGTCTCGATGCACCAGGTCCCGGCCGAGGAAGTCGATCTCAACCAAGTACTGACGACCGTGCTGGAGGATTTGGAAATCGCGATTGGCGAAACCGGTGCGACCATCGAGCGGACCACTCCCCTGCCCTCGATTCACGCGGACCGGTCGCAAATGGGGCAGCTCTTCCAAAACTTGGTGAGCAACGCCTTGAAGTTCCATCGGCCGGGCGAGACGCCGCGAATTACGGTGAGCGCCATGAGGCCGGTCTTGGGCAAGGTGACGTTGGAGTTTCGCGATCACGGGATCGGCTTTGAACCGCGCTACGCGGACCGCATTTTTGGGATTTTCCAGCGGCTTCATGGCCGCAACGAATACGAAGGGACCGGCGTGGGTCTGGCGATTTGCCGCAAGATCGTGGAGTTGCACCACGGAACCATCACCGCTCTTGGCGAACCGGGAGTTGGCGCTAGGTTTCTCGTTGAGCTTCCCCTCCGGCAACCCTCGACGCCCCCCGAATCATGACCCAATCCCGCACCATCCTCATCCTGGCCGACGATGACCCCGACGACCGCCTCTTGACTCGAGAAGCCTTTGAGGAAGCCGGGTACCAAGGGGCCTTTCAGTTTGTGGAGGATGGCCGTCAACTTTTGGAATACCTCGACAGCTCCCGCAAGAGCCTGCCAGGCGTGATCCTGCTCGATCTGAACATGCCGCGAATGAGCGGTTACGAGGCGCTCACCGAGCTGAAGACGGACCAAGCCTTGCGCCGGATTCCGATTATTGTGCTCACCACTTCCAGCGCGGATGAAGACGTCCTCCGCAGCTATGATTTGGGCGTGAACTCCTTTATCACCAAGCCCAGCTCATTTCAAGAACTCACCGAGGTGGCCAAACGTGTCATCGATTATTGGCTAGAGACCGTAAAACTCCCGCCGCAGAGCTGAGACCAAACCGAGAATGTCCGCCCCAGTCGCGAGCGCCGCTCCGGCCGACGTCCTTCTCATCGACGACGATGAGGACGATTTCGTGCTCATCGAATCCTACTTGGCGCCATCGGACGACGGCGAATTCAAGCTCTCTTGGGCGCGCACCTTCGATGACGGCCTCCAAGCGCTCCGGCAAGGCCGCCACGACGTCTACCTCGTGGATTACCGGCTCGGGGCGGAGAACGGTTTGCGGCTCTTGGAACTGATTCAGCAGGACGGACTGCATCGCCCAGTGATCATGCTCACCGGCGCGGGCGGGGGCGATCTGGATCAAGCCGCGCTGCGGGCTGGGGCCTTCGATTACCTCGACAAATCTGCTTACTCAGAGGCAGCCTTGCGCAGGTCCATACGTTATGCCGCCGAGCGGGGACGGATCGAGCGGCAGTTGCAACTGCAGGCGGAGATTTTAGCCAACGTTCACGACGCTGTCTTCCTTGTCGATGAAGCAGGCGTGGTCCGCAGCTGGAACGCCGGCGCGGAACAGGTCTTCGGCTTGCCCGCGCAGCAGGCCATCGGCTCCCTTGCAGCCAAGCTCTGCCCGGCCGTCACCAAATACTTGAGCGGCAAGAAGCGCTCGAACACGCGGGATCTCGCGGAATTCTCCGCCTGGTGTCACAAGGCCTCCGGCGAAAAAATCGCCTTGGCGGTGCGGCTGCGCTTTCTCGCTTCGGCCCCAGGCACCACAGGCCGCGTCATCGTATGCGCCAACGACGTTACCCACGAAGTCCGCCTGGAACAACAGCTGAGCGATGCTGCCGAGGCCGAACAACGCCGCATCGGCCAGGACATCCACGACGATCTGTGCCAACAACTGGCGGGCGCCGGCTGCTTTCTAAAAGCCATCGAACAACGGCTCGCGGAAAACCAACGCGAACAGACCGAAGCCCTTGAAGCGCTAGCCTCGCTCATCGCGGACGCGAACGCCCGCGCCCGGGACATCTCGCGCGGCCTTTTCCCCGCCGTGCTCCAACTGGAAGGTCTGCCGGTCGCCCTTGACGAACTTGTGGACCGCACCTCACGCTCTTTCGGGATTTCCTGCACCGTCCGTTGCGAGGACATGCCGAAACTGCCAGAATCCGTATCCGTGCATCTCTACCGGATCGCCCAAGAAGCAGTGAGCAACGCCGCCCGGCATTCGAAGGCCAGCCAGATCGAACTTGAGCTCGCGATTGAGGCCGATCACCTTCTGTTTGTGATTCGCGACGATGGCCAGGGCATCGGCAGCGAGGCGCGTTCCTCCGGCATGGGCCTCGTCACCATGACTCACCGCACCCGGATCCTTGGGGGGGAACTCGATATTCACTCCGCCCCCGGCTCAGGAACCGAAATCCGGGTAACGGTGCCTTGGCCCGCGGAAGAAAAGACCTCGAAGGCATGAAACGCATTCTCATCGTGGATGACCACCCCATCATGCGGCGCGGACTGGTGCAGTTGCTCAGTCTGGAGCCCGGCCTCCGCATCCATGGAGACGTCGGCACCGCTGCGGAAGCCATTGCCATCTGCCTCTTGGATCCGCCGGATCTGGTGCTCGCGGACATCAGTTTGCCCGACAAAAACGGCTTGGAACTGATCAAAGACCTCCGCGCCATCAACGACCAACTCCGCATCATCGTCGTCTCGATGCATGAAGAGTCGCTCTACGCTGGCCGGGTTCTCAAAGCCGGAGCGCGTGGCTATGTCATGAAAGAAGAAGCGCCGGAAAGCCTCATCGAAGCGGTGCGAGCGGTGCTGCAAGGTGGAATTTTCGTCAGTCCCAAAGTCTCCAGCAAGATCATCGAGGAATTTTCAAACCCGCGGAAAGGCGGGGACACTCCGGTCAGCCGCTTGACCGATCGGGAACTGGAAATCTTCCGCATGATCGGCGAGGGCCACGGTAGCCGCGACATTGCCGGAAAGCTCAACATCAGCGTCCGCACCATCGGCGCCCACCGTGCCCACATCAAGGAGAAGCTCGGCCTGCGCGACGCCACGGAGCTGGTGCACCGGGCCGTGAGCTGGGTCAAAACGGGTGACTGGAGCTGAATCGAGCAACTCAGGAAATACCTCCTCGATTCAGCCCGTAACTCGCCTCTCCACCTTAAGGAGTCGCAATCTGTGACGCATACCCCTCCGGATGGCTCTGATGCCACCTCCAGGCGGACTCCACAATTGCCTTGATATCCGTGTACTTGGGCACCCAACCCAACTCAGCGCGCGCTTTAGAGCTATCTGCATACAGAGCAGGAGGGTCTCCCTCCCGACGCTCAGCTGGATCCCAAGGCACCTTCAATCCAGTTATCTCCTCAACGGCGCCAATCACATCCAGGACGGAAGTCGGTGTGCCGGTTCCAAGATTGTAATCCACGAACCGTCCCGGCGTCTGAAGCAATGACAGAGCCGCGATGTGAGCACGTGCGAGGTCGTCCACGTGGACGTAGTCGCGGAGGCAAGTGCCATCCGGCGTGGGATAATCCATCCCAAAAACCTTTAATGCCGGACGTTTCCCTTGCGCCGCGCCTATCGCCAACGGAATCAAGTGCGATTCGGGATCATGATCTTCCCCAATTGAGCCATCCTCGGCAGCGCCCGCCGCGTTAAAGTAACGAAAAACAGCGGCAGAAAAGCCCTCCGACGCACACAGTGCCCGCAATGCGACCTCCACATCCAGCTTCGTCTGCCCGTAAGGATTAATCGGGCATTGGGGTAAATTCTCCACAATAGGAAGACTCTCGACAACACCAAATGTCGCACAAGTACTGGAGAACACAAATCGATGAACCTCCGCCCGCTGCATCGCATCGAGCAAGTGGAGTGTTGCCGCAACATTGTTTAGGTAATACTTCAATGGACGATGCACCGACTCACCAACATAAGCAAATGCGGCAAAATGCATCACCGCGTCGATCTTCTCGCGAATCAGCAACTCCGCCATTGCGTCCGCATCTCCCAAATCTGCCTCATAGAAGGGAACCCTGGAATCAACCGCCCGTCGATGTCCAAATACCAAGTTGTCAACCACCACCGCATCATGTCCAGCGGAACCCAGCAACCGGACGCAGTGACTTCCAATGTATCCGGCCCCACCGGCGATTAAAATTCTCATGACGCCGCAAACAAAGCCCCAAAACAGCACTTTGGAAAGCAAAAACTCTTCGGAAAGCCAGAATCTTCCTCCACGAACGTCGCCGCAACGCTGAGCCCCTCATCCAATGAAACGATCCCGCCTGGGCGGGAATATCTCGATGCAACTTCTCCAGCAGCATCGTATGTGTTTCCCTGTAAAAAACGAAACTACTTTCGCTTTGCCGGAACTGCTCTATATTATGCGCATCAAGGAAACGCATACACAGGATCTTCTTATGCCTAGAGTTTCGATCATCATTCCATCCTACAACTCTTTGAAGTATCTCCCCGAAACTCTTCAGAGCGTCCTTGAACAGGATTTCCAG
This sequence comes from Akkermansia muciniphila, assembly GCA_945883495.1. Taxonomy (GTDB): domain Bacteria; phylum Verrucomicrobiota; class Verrucomicrobiia; order Verrucomicrobiales; family DEV007; genus V1-115. The sequence continues at coordinate 35,735 of CAMCXS010000040.1, read as the reverse complement.
GACTTTGAGGTAATCGTGATCGACGATGGCAGCACGGACGGCACGGAGGCTTGGTTCGCCGCCAACATCAGCGACTCCAGACTGCGACTCATCACGCAACCGAATCAAGGGCCTTCGATTGCACGAAACACCGGAATCGCCGTCGCCCAGGGCGAATACATCGCCTTTCTCGACTCGGACGACCTGTGGCATCCTAGCAAACTTTCTAAACAAATTGCGATTCTCGACAAGGACGATGACTGCGCCATCGTTTACTCGTGGCTGGCAAACATTGATCAACATGGCAAGCCAACAGGGAAGACTCGCCGCTATTTCAACCAGGGCATGGTATGGCCGGAGCTTGTCATGCACAATTTCATCGGATGCGGGAGCAACGCCATGGTCCGCAGTTGTTGCTTTAAACAGCTAGGTCTCTTTGACCCGGCCACAACTGGAATCGAAGACTGGGATATGTGGCTCCGGATCGCCGATCGGTATCCATTCCAAGTTATTCACGAAGCCCTCGTCTACTATCGTCAGCACCCAGCGAGCCTCTCCAACAACTGGAGCGTTCTTGAAAAGTCCTTCCAGAACGTACTCGACAAAACCTTTTCTTCAGCAGACAGCCGAAAAGTCAGCCATCGCTCCATGAGCTACGCCAGAGCATATCTCTGCCTAAGCTGGAAGCCGGTTCAAAGCAAACATCGTGCCCACGTCGAATCATCTCGTCTACTGCGCAAAGCAGTTAGCTACGATCCAAACCTTAGGCTCACGGCGGGCTACATCCGGCTTTGCATAACAATCTTATTTGTACGCTATTTCGGCGCCAACCGTTACGAAGCAGTCCTCTCTAGAAGTAGCCAAATTCGCAAGGTCATCAGCGGACTCCTGTGCCCCCTGCAGGTCGCCAAGTCATCTCGACTCTCCTAATCAAACGCACGGCTTCTTACTCGAAGCCCCCTTTCGGCGATCCTATTCTCTGGGTAGCACCGAGACCGCCAAAATTCAATGACGGTGCCTGATGGCCTCTGTAAGCGCTTCGAGATTAGGCGCCCAACTCTAGCTGGGAGTCTCCCGAAGCGCCAGCACTCGCTTGATCCGCGCAAGCAGAGGTTGTTGACCGAGAGCGCTTACGGAGGACGATAGAAGACAATTCTAGGATGCACGCCCGTAACTCAGCATTGAGACGGAATAGCATTCCATAGCTCAGAATGAATACAGAAAATGCCGGAAGTGGAGAGAGAAAGAAGCTGGCTACCAAAGGCGGGATCGCCGCAAGAGCTACCCACAAGGCCTTCCAATAGTCCGGAGCACCATAAGACCGTTTGAACGCATTGTGAATGACAACGAACCCCGGAAGCGCAAGAAGCTCTGACACCCCGTAGCCCCAGAGCCCAGCAGGAGGAAGCAACACGACTCCTCCCAACCAAAGCAAACCGACATAGAGAAGATTGCCCTTGGCCACATCCCCGTTCTTCCCGGCGGCGTGAAGAACTGCAGCATGGAGATCAAAAAGGGAGCTGACCAACGCCCCCAGAGCAAAAAGGGGGAAGATCTTTGCGCTCAGTACCCACTCGGCCCCAAAGAACAAGGGAATCACCCAAAGGGCCACACAGGAGAAGCCAGCACAGACTGGACCAACAAGGAGTGCCTGATACACCATACCGCGGCTTACCGCCCGCCTCGCAGCATCCGGCTCTTCCAACAGCTTAGACATGACACTAATCGACATTCGCCGCACCACCAGCCGAAGCATCGACATCTGATCGGCAAATCGGTTCGCCATACCCACAATACCTGCGGCCTCAATACCAGCGATACCACTCACCAGAACACTAATTCGCAAACTCTTGCAGTTCGCAATCCAATCCGCTCCCGAGTAGGCCAGCCCAAAGCGTAACGCCGGCTTAAGAAAGCCCGAGTCCCAGCACCAACGCCAGTTTATGGGATAGAAAAAGTGCGCAAGGATGGCTTGCAAAGAGTACTGGAAGAGAGTGCCAACGACAGGGCCCCAGTAACTCCAACCACCCAGCACGAGCCCAATCGAAAGCGCACAATTTCCCAATTGAGAGACGGACTCGATCACTCCGACACGCCCAAACTGAAGATTTCGCTCAAGCATGGATATCGCTACCATGCCGACCAGATCCAACCAAATCACCGGCACAAGGACACGGAGCGCCTGTGTCACTTCCACCTGCCCGGTAAACTTACCTGCCAGTGGAGCAACAAGCCAAAGACAAGCACAAAGCAAACCACCGAAGGCGTTGTAGAAAGACAATACCTGACGAGGTCCAGTCTCCGGAAGGTCCGGAGCACGAACTAAGTGAGTATGCAATCCTAAACGCAACGTCCAAGTGAGGAAATACAGAATCCCAATCGACACGGTGGCGATCCCATAATTCTTCGGCCCAAGACTTCGGGCGATCACAATCACCGTGACAAGCGAAATCGCTGCCGCGACTAAGCTACGAAGCGTCAGCAGGATTCCCCCGTTCAGGACTTTCGATTTTAGACCTTGTGCTTGTGACATCGACTAATCTGCATCTAGGAGATCAGGGCACACCTGAGAAATGTGGCTCTGGCGGTATCCGCTGCGCACTCAGAGCCTTGCGGGCCTCTGGCTGGCGGAGCCGCCGGAGGCATTCCAGCTTACCTCTTGACTAGGCGGCTGAGTGATACGCAGGATGGCGGGAGGTTGCGATCGCCCCTTGGATCTCATGAAACATGAGATCTGCGATAGTCAACCAGTTCAACTGCGTCCTCACCTTCTCCCGTCCCGCTCGAGAGTAGGCCTCAAGCCGTGCGGGATCACGGAGCAGAGCGATCACGGCGTCAGCGAGGCAATCACTGGAGAGATCAGGGAGAACGACTCCATTGACCTCATGTTCAATAATCTCCTTCATACCGCCTCGATCCGAAACGATACTCGGCAGGCCGTAGTTAGCGGCTTCCACCAGAAATTGTCCGTAAGGCTCACACCGAGCCGGGGCTAGCAGAATGTCGCAGCTCAGAAATAGCTCCTCCATGGCTCTCAATCCAGAGACAAACCCCAGATGCTGCACGCCCGGGGCCGCTTCCGCATCCTCCTCGCCGCCTATCACCACCAATTCAGCCATCGGGATCTCAGTCCGCACTTTGCTGAATGCCTCTAAGACCAAGTCTCCGCCCTTTCGCTCGAAATTAGTGGCATTGAACAGCAATCGAAGCTGCCCAAACGACTTTGAGCCCTCGTAAGGTTTAGCGAATTGCCCGGCCGCGCCTGCCACGACAATTTTATCGCTAGCCACCCCGTAGTCCTCAATCAGCGATCGCTTCACGAGACCACTGAAGGTAAAGATCCGCGCCGCGTTCCGATAAGCTACCGCTTCGCAATCCATCCATGCTTGCAAATCCCCCTTGTTGGCAAATGGCGCCCACGGCTCCCATGTGCGATGAGCAAGCGCCATGGTATAGTCGAGATACATTGAGAACGGCACGTCAAAATTATCCCAAAATGGACAATACAAGCCAAACAGATGAAAGACGAAGTCAGGCACTTCTCTGAGACTACGAAGCTTGCGCTCACAAGCGCGCGACTGCTTGATGTATGAGGCGGCGTTCTTGCGCATACCACTCGCTTTGCCAGTTGTAGTGATCGAGATCGGAAGCCTCTTGCAGATCTCCTTCGCCGTCTGCTTGAGCCATCTCGAGTCAAACAGATTGTCCACAGGCACTCGTTCAAGCGATCCTGCGAGCTCTTCGAGCCCGTCGAAAAGCATTGACATGCGCTTCTGAGTCAAAAAGTTGCGATCGCCTGTGACTACGAGTCGAGTCGCAGATATCTGGCTACTTCGGGAATGCATAGTAGACGCCACTGTTTTCATTTTTGCCGTTACCTAAGAATCACAAACTTCTACCGCTAAACCGCAGGCGCGAGATGCACTACAGGCGGGGCTTGCCGCCTGGCAGTTAGACAAGCCCTCTCTGGGTGATCGTAAAGCTTCGCAAACAAATAGAGTGTCACCAAATGCGGGTAATAGACAAATGTGTTGTCTGTCGAGAAGACAATCAGCTGATACAGGGCGAGACAGAATCCAAGCTTGCTTAAAGAGGCCAATCTCGAGAGGACCGCCAGCCAGAAGATGGAGCCAGCGATACCATAATCCAGAAAGATCCGGATGTAGTCGTTGTGGATGTGCTTTAGGTCTTCGCTGAGAATCTCCACCGCCAATTTGGAAGCGAAACCAGGCCCGTTGCCAAAAAGGACATTGATCCAACCTGCATCCGCATAAGCGGACTCCCGGACAGTCTGCACCAATGGTCCCCGCCCAGAGAAGATGTCCCGAAATTCCTTTAACTCGGGAACAAGATCGTTGAGGAAGTCAATAATCAAATCCAAGTAGTGAGAGCCCAGGAACATTATCACTCCCAAGACGAGGCAAATCACGACCCTAGGCCTTGCGGACAACGAGATGAAGGATGCGACCAGGACGATCACCAAAGCAATAATCGCCACGCGCTTCATCGCCAGGATAGAGAGAACTGCCGAAAGCCCCATGAGTGGTATGTCCTTGGCAAAAAAGGCAAAGAGAAAGCAGACCGGGAGAACAAAGCCGAGCGTGTGGTGTTCCCATGGTGAGTCTCCCTCAATAACATTCAAGTCCGCAGGACTGCCGCATCGGATGAAGCTCAGAATGATGAAACTAAAACAGTGAATCCAAGCAAAGTATCGATAGTGCGTAAATGTCCAACGCAGTGGAGCCGACATGGCCAGAAACGTAACCGCTACAATCATCGTATCCCTTACACCACCGGGACGAAGGTCGAGACCACTTGCAAGTAAGCTAAAGCATGTGGTTACGGCAAAACCGAGAAACAAGCCCAACATCAAAGGACTAGGCCCCCTGAGACGCTCCGGATGTTTGGAGAACTTCACCGCCGCTTGGCACGCCAATCCGTAGAGCGCCACGAAGACGACCGGGCCATATTGAAAGACATTGCTAAGGGCCCGGCTTTGCGCCTCCACAATCCCTTGCAGAGCGATCCCCACTGGAACGGATACGATGATGAAAAACTGAATCATTTGCTTGCCAGCAACGCCTTCAGGTCATCCCTGAGAATCATCGCCGAGTTTTCCCAATTATGATATTTCTTTAATACATCACGATTTTTCATAATATGGTCGGAGTTGTGGGATGTGTCGATCATTTCCTGCATCGCTTTGACAATTTCTTCCTTGTTTGCGGGATCTACTCGACTCGCGGCAAAGTTCTTCTCGAAAACCTCGTGCTCTGGAATGTTACTCAAGAGCAACCGGCAACCGCCGGCAACAGCTTCAAGAGCCACCATCGGCATGCCTTCAATTGATGAAAGAAGCGTGAGCACTGCCTCTGGGCGGTAATACTCCTTGACCTTGGCAGGCGGCAAGGGACCCGTGAACTCAATCAGCGGATTTTTGGCGGCCTCTTCTTTGCAACTCTCAAAGTAGGCTTCTTCTCCGTGCGCAGGAGGCCCGATGACGCGAAGTTTCGGAACATTGCTTCTCCTTTTACACAGCAAATTGAAAGCCTGAATAAGTTCCATTACATTCTTCTCAGGAGTCACCCGCCCGACGAAGAGGAAGTTTTTCATCGTCACCGTTGTTGGTACGTCTTCTTTAACTCCGTCCTCACAATCTATCCCGTTCGGTACGATCCGGATCTTCTTCTTCTCGATCAGAGGGAGGTTCGCCATGTGAACGGGATTTAGTAAATACACCCGGTGGGCAAACAACGATCCAAAGTGCATCGAGCTCCGCAGGAACATCCGGGCAGCAAAGCCCCATTTGCCCCGCAAGTGATCGTTTCCGTGGTGGTAAAGACAAACCCGAAGTCCCAAAAGGCGTGCAATCGGCGCCCAGATCCAAGCTCCAATCGCGTGAAGATGGATCACGTCCGCTCGATCCTTGAATGCGGACCACAGGGAGTATCCGGAGTGCAATAGCGATTCAAACCCCTTGAGGTCGGGCGAGGAAAGGTAGCGAAGCTGGAGCGATCCAAATGACTCAATGCGCTTAGGGAAGTATTGGCTACGGTTGGCAATGGTGATGGCCACATTCATCTCCTGCTCCTCACACAGCTCCTTAAGCTGCGGGTAAAGCCGTTCGACCACCTGTTCCACACCACCGGAGAGACTCGGAATTCCGCGCAGTCCCGCCACCCAGATCTTTCTCACTTCTTGGCAATCCTGTTTCATATCTATTTTGCGCTCGAAATTGTGTATGTAGGTCCAGATCGTCTGATCACTGCGCCGAGCACGAAGACCAGCCAATGTTCTCACAGTACGATCTGCAAAGCTGCACGTTGATCGCCTTCTCTGAGTCATCGGCTCTACTCTGAAGGATTTTGACCCGCTCTTCGATACTGCGCCAAGCGGGAAGCTCGGCCACTGCGCTCAGAATTGTTTGCGCAAGCTCCTCTGAAGAATTCACATCAAAGAGGGCAATGTCGTTCGGACAATCCGCAAAAATCTCTTCGAAGCTTGGAATTCGGGATGCCACGATTGAGCACCCCGCTTGTACCGCTTCCAGCATTGCCAGAGAGCGGCCTTCATACAACGAAGGCATGACGAAGATGTCACATGTCCCGAAGAGAGCAACGATCTTCTCCCGAGGGATCTCGCCAGCCAAGATTACGGAGCTCTCGAGCCCTGCCTGTTGAATTTGTTCTTCCAATATGGGGCGGAGTTCGCCTTCCCCGGCGATAATGAGCTTGCATCCCTTCACTCGCTTCATTGCTTCCACGAGAACAGCATGATTTTTCTGGCGACTCAGCCTGCCCACGGAAAAGAGAATCCTCTCGCCCGGTCTTAAGTTCAATGATTCAAGGACGCTGAGATCAGCGCTGCGCCAGTTCAACGATATCAGATTCTTGACGACGGATGAGTCGCGCTGGAAGCAACGGTATTTGCGAAGGTAGCTCTCATACGAAGCATCCGAGACGAATACCGTATGCGTGTTGATCCGAAACATGTGGAAGAGCGCGTAGAGGAGCTGAAATATCGGGCTTACATCCTGAGTTTCGTTGTGCTGGACTGTGATCCGGTGCGGAATGCCTAGTATGGCCGCGACGGGCAAGACGAAGAGATTGGTGTAAACAGAGTGCGAAAGCACGACATCTGGACGCTCCTGGCGAAGCAACTGGATGATCCGAACGAGCAGCTGAGGCAGGCCAAAGAGACCAGGCTTTTTCCCGACAAGGATGCTCGGCTTTGGCCCTGGCAGCTCAAAGCTGCGCTTCTCATAGAGAAACGAGAGCAACGAAGATTCAAAGCCGAGCGCCAGGAAGCCCGAACGAAGCTGAGCCGCCACCATCTGGGCGCCTCCGCCTTCAAGTTGAGTGGCAAAGTTCATGACGCTCTTCAGGGAGCGGTGTTTGTGATCAAGGAGCGCTTGGGTTCTGCTCATGGCTTCTACGCGGTGTGGATTAGATGAAAGAGGCATCACATTCCCGGCTGGCCTAGACCATCCAGGCCCTCGCAGGACCGAGTGATTGCGGACTTGCATCGCTGAGAAGCTTCGTGCCTCCGCGTCGCATTAAGTAAAAAACAATAAATTCCATGAAGAGCATTTGCAACTAGAATATTATTTTCCATAATTAATCTCGTTTTTGAAAATGCCGCTGGCCATCAATCCGCGAGAAGGTGGCAGCTCGCTCAAATGGACCTGTTCCTTTTGTCTAAGGGAATCATCGCAGCCCTGGTCAGGACCTTTTCCGATTGACCCACGGTTCGGCTCGGGCTAACGACACTTTGCTCCGCATGAAACGCCACATCCCGTCCACCGCCCTGCTTCCGCTTCTCGGCGCCGCAGCCATTGCCCTGGCCAGCTGCGTTTCTCCGAAGCAGCCCCCTCGCCCCGTTGTTTTGCATCATCAGGAAGCCGGCCTCACTTTGACTGAGGCTGATGCCAACAAAGAGATTGCTGTGACAGCCGGGCAGACGGTCACGATCCGGCTCGTGGAAAACGGTGCTTCCACCGGCTATCGCTGGGAGGAGCGCAGCGGACTGGGAGGCGTACTGGCCAAGGTAGGCAATGCGACCATTAGCCGAAGCGACACGCCATTCGGGATGGTGGGCGTTCCTGGCACTTTGACTCAAACCTATTTCGCCCGTCATCCGGGGCGACATCAAATTCAATGGGCGCGCATCCCGCCCGGAACCGGTCTCGACAGCGAAGCGGAGACGGTGACATTCGACGTCGTGGTGCGCTGAACGCCGTAGCCAACCGGCGGCAAGGCTCCGCTCATACAATTTCATCCTGAGCTTGTAAACGACAGCCGATTTCGCCAAGCTCAGGGTGCGCATTATGACAAACGCGATCCCCAGCGCCGCGACCAACGGCTCCGCTCGGACTTGGAACTTGGTGTTCGCCGCTTCCTTCCTCGGTCTCTCTGCATGGACGTTGATTGCCGATCTCCGCCATGAGGCCCACTTCCTACTCCAGACCTCGCTGAGCAGTTTGTTCCTGGGGCTATTCATCTCGGGCTGGATGGTCGTCGCCACGCTATACGCCGCACTTCCCAAGCGTTTTATCTTGGGCGCGGCGGCCATTTCGACGAGCCGCCTTGCGTTCGGCTGGCCACTCCTTGAGCGGATGGATTTGCGCTCGGCCTGTCTCGTGCTCGACCTGCTCTTGGCCGTTCTCGCCGGGATCTACCTCGTGACGGCGCTTCGGGATGCCACTTTGGCCGGCCGGCCCAACTTTCACTGGCGGCATTGTCTCGCGATGAGCGTGGCCGGCGTACTTGCACTAATCGTCTCTCTGCCAGTGAATTATCTGGGGCTGGTCCACTTGATCCATGACCTCTCCGCTGGCTACGTGCGCCTCTCCCCCCAGGGCGTCGATTTGCAGGAACGAATCTTTATGAAGGACGGTCGGCATGTCCATCTCGTGGGCATGGCTCATATTGGGGACCGCAGCTTTTACGAAACCCTGAACCGAAACATCGCCAGTCCCGCCGAGGGCCGCCGACTCGTTCTCGTGGAAGGAGTGAGCGATGCCCAGAGCCTATTGCCCGAGTCCTTTGCCTCGGGTGAAATTTACGGATCATTCGCCGCGAAACTCGGCTTAATTGATCAGGCGGTGGGCTTCGACGCTCGGCCCAATCCCCGCAACGAAGCCGACTCCATAGATGATTGGACCGAAGCGGGCGTCGATTTTCGCCGTGCCGATATCGATATCCAAGAACTCTCGCCCGAGCATCGCTCCCGTCTCGTGGCCCTGCTCTCGTCCTTGGAGCAGGTGAACCTGGCTGACATGTTCAAGCTTCCCGATGACATGACCGCCATGGAGTTCCAAGACTTAATCGTCCAAGGTCTTCTCAAGCAGCGCAACGACCGCCTCATGGAGATCTTCGCCGAATCTGCGGGGGACTACACGGAGATTTTCATCCCTTGGGGCGCTGCGCACCTGCCCGACCTGGAACGGAGAGTTATTGCCCTCGGCTACAAACCGGTGAAAGAGACGAGCCGCCGCATCATTGATTTCGCGAGCCTGCTGCGTCGGTCGTAGCTCGGGAGAATTCGTCAGAACCTCCTCTCCTTCCGAGCTGAAAGGGGCAAGCTTTGCGCATCCGTCTGAGGTTGAGCCATGGAGCTGACGACACTTTCCCGAGCAACCGCCGCTCCGGCGGCCCTGAAGCGCTGCCTGCTCCTGGCGGTCAGCGTCGCCCTGGCGTCATGCTCCACGGTCAATGTCCGCTTCGATCCGAAAGCGATGGTTCGCGAAGGCGTCACCGCGGCCAGTCAGCTGGGCCAAGCCTCGGAGGCACTGCTCTCTTCGTTTGGCCGAGCCACGACCAGCGTTTTGCGGGCGGCAGGTGACGCGGACGATTCCAGCCCGACGAACCGGGCCCACGCGGGAGGCCACTACTTAGCGGCGGCTCTGGAGTCGTGGGAGCTTCTCATTTCAGGAACGACCGTTACGCCCGAAGCGACGGAAGCACTTGTGACGCTCCACAACGACTCCTTGGCCCGATTCGCCGAGCTCTGGCGGGAAGCCTCCGATGCCGCAGGCCAACCACTTTCGGCCGTTCCGCATGAAGAGCGGCTCATCCGCGTCCGGTGGTCCGAGGACTCGACCTACCCGCCCGGCTACTTTGACAAGCTCATCGCGGCACGGTCCGCGGGCATCAAAGGCATCACTCCTCGCGGCCGGTCCGGCTTGGGCGCCGCTTTCGTCGGGGTCCGCGAGCAACGGCCGGAACGAGCTGCCGAGATGCGGTTCTACGCGCCTCGCGGATTGCACGCAGCAACGACGATGACCTTGGACTCGGTCTCCCCGGACGGCGTAATGCTCTCTCTGCGGAATCCACTAGTTGAACAGAGCGTCCGCGCCGGAAATCGCACCTACCCGGTCGCTGCGGACTTTTCCGCGCCGCTGGCGATCAACTTCGCCGGCCGCAATGAATGGCTCCGAGGGCTGGGCGGCTTTTTCGACGCCGAAAGGCGCGCCGCGATCGCAGGCATCGACTTGACCGAGCCGTATGACCCGGAGCGTATCCCGGTACTGTTGATCCACGGATTGGTGTCCGTGCCGATCATCTGGCGAGACACGATCCCGCGAATCCACGAGGATCCCGACCTCGCGCTGCGGTACCAGCTGATGACGTTCAGCTATCCGAGCAGCTACCCGATCATCGATTCAGCAGCCCTGATTCGGGATGAACTTCGTGATCTGCGAGCCAAGTTCGATCCTCAAGGCCGGCATCCCCTGTCCCGGAACGTGGTCGTCATCGGTCACAGCATGGGCGGCGTGCTCGCCAGGACTCTGGCCACGGACATTGAGGACCATCTCTGGAATGAACTGAGCAGCCGGTCTCTGGACGAACTCAATCTCACTGCCGAAGAAAAGGCTCGGCTCCTCCACAAGGCGTTTTTCCGGCCAGATCCGGCTGTGCGTCGCCTTCTATTCTACTCCACGCCTCATCGAGGTGCCCACTTGGCGGAGAACGGGGTGATCGGACTCGCTTCACGCGCAGCCGCACTGCCCCAAAACGTCTTTTGGGCCACGGCCGTGAGCCTCTCGGGAGATGAGCCCGTGTTCAAGGTCCAGCCTCGGAGAGAATGGACCGCCATTCAATCCCTCAAACCGGGTGCGCCGATGATTGAAGCGCTGGCTGTTTCGCCAATGCGCACCGACGTGATTTTCCACAGCGTCATCGGCGACCGCGGCAGAGGGGACACCCCGAACAGCTCCGATGGCGTTGTCGAATACTGGAGTTCGCACCTGGAGGGGGCGGCGTCCGAATTGATCGTGCCGTCCGGCCACAGCAGCTTTAAGGATCCAGCTGGGATTGAAGAAGCAGTGCGGATCTTGCGAATCCATGCCGGACTTCCCGCGGAGCCGGTCACACGGTGAGGTCGAGGAGGCGAACCAGCTCCCGCAGCGCATTGCCCCGATGACTGCGGGCATTCTTCATCTCAGCCGACAGCACGCCAAATGAAGCTTGGTGGCTCAGGGGACGGAACAGCGGGTCATAGCCAAAGCCGCCCTCCCCTTCTTCCCCCAGAAGGATCTCCCCCTCCACGGCGCCGCTGGCGAGGTGGGTCACCTCACCGGCTTGCGCGAGCGCGAGGACGCAGCGGAAGCGGGCGGAACGCCGTGGCTCGTCCCCAAGTTCCGTGAGCAGCTTCTCCCGGTTCGCGGCGTCGGTGGCTTTGGGACCGGCGTAGCGGGCCGAGTAAACTCCAGGAGCGCCGCCGAGGGCATCGACTTCGAGCCCGGAATCGTCCGCAAGAACGACATCGTCTGGTAGGAACCGCGCGGCGTGAAGCGCCTTGATCCGGGCGTTGTCCTCAAAGGTCTCCCCGTCCTCGACGGCAGGCTCGATTTCAGGAAAGCTCGTGAGATCGAGGTAACTGGCGAAGCGGTCTCCGAGGATGGCTTGGATCTCCGCGGTTTTGTGGGTGTTGTGGGTGGCGACGACGAGACGAGGCATTGCGGACACGATGGCGGCAAAAATCGCGTGGACAAGCTCCCGATTTCGCTGCCCTTTGCGGGCATTTCCGAGTTGAGAGTTGAGAGTTGATGGTGGAGAGGCTGCGAAGCATTGCCATCGATCGCCGGATGTTGGGACCCAGAAACCGCTCCGCCCCTCAAACCCTCAACCCCAGATTTTCACCCGAAATGGCCCGACACCGCTACCCCTTCGAAACCCTTGAGCCCAAGTGGCAAGCCCGCTGGGACGAGGAACAAACGTTCGCGACGCCGAATCCTGGCGACACCGAGTTCGATGCCTCGAAGCCGAAGTATTATTGCCTAGACATGTTCCCCTACCCCTCGGGAGCCGGTCTGCACGTCGGCCACCCGGAAGGTTATACCGCCACGGATATCATCTGCCGTTACAAGCGGATGCAGGGCTTCAACGTCCTCCATCCCATGGGCTGGGACGCCTTCGGCTTGCCGGCGGAGCAATACGCCATCAAAACCGGGCAACACCCGCGAGTCACCACGGAGCAGAACGTCAACAACTTCCGAGCGCAGCTAAAACGGCTCGGATTCTCTTATGATTGGCAACGGGAAGTCAACACCACGGATCCCGACTACGTGCGCTGGACCCAGTGGATTTTCCTCCAGCTGTATCACTCCTATTTCGACGAAGCGACCCAGAAAGCCCGCCCCGTTGCCGAGCTTGTAGCCCGTGGATGGACCCGGGAACAGATCGACGCGGTGCGCTTGGCGTTCGTCGCGGAAGTCCCGGTGAACTGGTCCCCGGATCTCGGCACCGTCTTAGCGAACGAAGAGGTCGAGGAATGGAAATCGAAGGGGAACACCGTCGAACGCCGGCCCTTGCGGCAGTGGAACCTCCGGATCACTGCCTACGCCCAACGGCTCATCGACGAGCTGGAAGACCTCGATTGGCCGGAATCGATCAAGCTGCTGCAACGCAACTGGATCGGGCGCTCCGAAGGCGCGGAAGTGACCTTCATTGTCAAACGCCAAGGAGGCCGCAAAGAGCACGAAGTGACTGCGTTCACCACCCGCCCCGACACGCTTTTTGGCGCCACCTATTTAGTACTCGCGCCGGAACATCCATTGGTCGATGAAGTCACCACCCAGGCGCAGCAAGAAGCGGTAGCGGCCTATCGCAAGGAGACCGCCGCCAAGAGCGACATGGACCGCACCGAGGCGACGCCGAAAAAGACGGGCGTGGCGACTGGTGGTTATGCCAGCAATCCGGTCAATGGCTCTCGCATCCCCGTCTGGGTCGCGGACTATGTTCTCATGTCCTACGGCTCGGGCGCGATCATGGCGGTGCCGGCTCACGACGACCGGGACCACGCCTTCGCCGAACAGTTTGATTTGCCGATTATCGAAGTGGTCCAGGCTCCCGCTGATTTCGCGGGAAAATGCTTCACTGGATCGGGCGTGGCCAAATCCTCGGGCTTTTTGGACGGCTTGCCGACCCCAAAGGCGAAGGACCTCATGATCGCGTGGCTCGAAGCCCACGGGAAGGGCCGCCGCAAGATCAATTACAAGCTGCGCGACTGGCTCTTCAGCCGCCAACGGTACTGGGGCGAACCGTTCCCGATCGTTTGGAAAGACGGTCTCCACGAAGCGCTGCGGGAATCCGAACTCCCGTTGCTGGCTCCGGATTTGGACGACTTCAAGCCCACCGGTTCTCCCGAGGGACCGCTCTCCAAAGCCACCGATTGGATTCGCTATAGCAAAAAGGCCAAGCGCGAAACCAATACGATGCCGCAGTGGGCGGGGAGCTGTTGGTATTATCTACGCTATACCGATGCGCGCAATCTCCAGCGCTTCGCCAGCAAATCGGCGGAGGCTTATTGGATGGGCGATGGCAGCGGAAAGTCCGGGGGCGTCGATCTTTACGTCGGTGGGACCGAGCACGCCGTGTTGCACCTGTTGTATGCGCGGTTCTGGCACAAGGTTCTTCACGACCTGGGCCACGTCTCGACCCGGGAACCCTTCCAGAAGCTGGTCAATCAAGGTCTGATTCTCGGTGAAGACGGTCAGAAGATGTCGAAAAGCCGGGGCAACGTCGTCAATCCTGATGATGTCGTCGAAGAATTTGGCGCGGACTCATTGCGCCTCTTCGAAATGTTCATGGGTCCGCTGGAACAAGTGAAGCCTTGGTCCACCAAGGGCGTGGAGGGCGTGAACCGCTTCCTGGCCAAGGTCTGGCGCCTCGTGCTGGAGGAAGATCAAGAAGGCCGCTGGATTCCGTCGTCCTCGATCGCCGACGTTCCGCCGACGAAGGCGCAACTCAAGGTTTTGCACCAAACCATCAAAAAGGTGACGAGCGATATTGAATCGATGAGCTTTAATACCGCGATCTCGCAAATGATGGTTTGCACCAACGAACTGGGTAAGGATGATCCACGCCCGGCGTCCGTCGTCGCCACCTTGGTGCAACTGCTCAATCCATTCGCCCCCCACATGGCGGACGAGTTGAACGAGATGCTCCACGAGCGCTTTGGCGACGCGGTGGCCCCCGCGAATTTGGCCTATCATCCTTGGCCCAAGCACGACGAAGCCTGTCTCATCGAAGACGAGATCGAGATGGTCGTTCAGGTGAATGGCAAGCTCCGCGACCGCATCCGCGTAGCGCCCGATTGCCCGCAAAAGACCTGTGAAGAACTCGCGATCGCCTGCGAAGGGATCAAGAAACACCTCGAAGGACTAACCGTGCGCAAAGTCATCGTGGTCCCGAAGAAGCTGGTCAATATCGTCGCCAACTGAACGCATGAAAGCCCTCATCGTTGGAGCCAATGGCAACCTCGGAAAGCTCTGCGTCCTCCGGTTGCGGCAGCATCCCGGCTGCGAAGTCATCGCGCTGAGCCGGAGCGAAATGAACTTGGAAACTGACCTCGCGATCCGTACCGCTCTGGACGCGGCGGGCAACTTCGACCTCCTGATCAACTGCGCGGCGTGGACTGACGTCGATGCCTGCGAAACCGACCCGGCCAAAGCGAATCAGGTCAACGGCCACGCCGTCGGCGTGATGGCCAAAGTCGCGGCCCAGGGCGGCGCGAGGATGATTCACATCAGCACCGATTACGTCTTCGACGGTTCGCAAACCGCCCCATACCGGGAGGAGGACCCGACCGGGCCAATCGGCGCGTATGGGGCGTCTAAGCTACTGGGAGAGCAGAAACTCCTGGCCGCTTCCCCGGATCACTTGGCCCTGCGGGTATCTTGGCTGTTTGGATCCGCGGCGGGAGGGTTTCCGCTCTGGGTCGTCCGCCAAGCGATGAAGTCGGACACCCTCAGTGTGGTGAGCGACAAATGGGGCAGTCCGACGGGCGTCACGGATGCCGCCGAAGCGATCGTGTTTCTGGCCTTCCACGGCCGGGAGGCTCGGGGGGTTCTGCATTTCTGCAATTCGGGCCAGGCATCCTGGCACGACTGGGGGCAATGTGCGCTGGACCAAGCGGTGAAAGCGGGTTTGCCCCTCAAGACCACCCAGCTAGGGGAAACCACGATGGAAGCGCTGGCCGCCAAAGCCGGCTGGAAAGCTCGCCGTCCCATCCATTCGACTCTTTGCTGCGATCGCTACGCCGCCTTGCGTGGGGAAAAACCCCGCCCCTGGCAAGACGCGGTGGCCGACTACGTAGAAAACGATTTGTCCGCTTCCCTCCAAGCGAGCGAACTTTGATTTGCCCCAGACTCGGCGGACCATAAGTTTGCCGCAACCCGTTACCTCACTCAACCAGTTCACGTTCATGCGCATCCTCGTCACCGGCGGAGCCGGATTCATTGGCTCCAATCTCGTTCACTACCTGTTGACCCGCGCCGAGACGGAGCTCGGGATCGAAGTGAACAAGGTGGTGAACTACGACAAGCTCACCTACGCCGGCAATCCGCAAAACCTGGGCGGCGTGAACACCGACCCACGCTACACCTTCGTCAAAGCGGACGTCTGCGATCGCGCCGCGTTTCATCAGGCGCTGACCAAGCACCAGATCGATCACGTGATGCACTTGGCGGCGGAATCCCACGTGGATCGCTCCATCGACAGCCCCGAAGAGTTCATCATGACAAACTTCGTGGGCACGTTCCAGGCGCTTCATGCCTTCCGCGAGCATGCCCGCGCGTCCGCTCCCGCCTCGGTGCGCTTCCTGCACGTGAGCACGGACGAAGTCTACGGCTCGCTGGGCCCGCAAGATCCCGCCTTCTCCGAAACCACCCCCTACGCCCCAAACAGCCCGTATTCCGCCTCCAAGGCCGGCAGCGACCACCTCGCCCGGGCGTATCATCACACCTACGGCCTGAATATCGTCACGACGAACTGCTCCAATAATTACGGCCCCTACCAGTTCCCGGAAAAGCTGATCCCCCTGATGATCCGCAAGGTCCTGCACGGCGAAAAGCTGCCGGTCTATGGCGATGGCAGCAATGTTCGCGACTGGCTCTATGTAGAAGACCATTGCCGCGGTTTGGTGCTCGCCTTAATCAAGGGCAAGAGCGGAGAGACCTACAATATCGGCGGCAAAAACGAGATGAAGAACATCGATGTCGTCCGTCAAGTCATCTCCTTGATCCACGAAGTCAATCCCGAGTTGCGGACCAATTCTCCAGACGACCTTATCGAGTTCGTCAAAGACCGCCCCGGACACGACCGGCGCTATGCCATCGATTGCCGCAAGATCGAAGCTGACCTCGGTTGGAGCCCCAAGGAGAGTTTCGAAACCGGCCTTCGCAAAACTGTGCAATGGTATTTGGATAACGAGGACTGGATCGTTGCCATTGAGAACGGCACCTATGCAGGGCAGCGGCTTGGCACCGCCTGACGGAATCAGCCCCCCGGTTCACGGCCGTTCCGGGCAGCGGAACCCGCGTGTGCCCACGTTTGGCCGCGCCCCATCCCCTGATTCCGGTTACGTCGCAAGCCCAGCCAGTTTCCGCGCCGAGGCCAGGGTATCGATATCCGCGACCGTTTTGTCCCGGCGGATGGCCTTGATCCGTGGAAAGCGCAACGCCAACCCACTGTCGTGCCGCTTGCTCGGACGGATTGAGTCAAACGCGATCTCAAGCACGATCTCCGGCACGACTTCTCGAACCCGGCGCTCTTTGGACACCGTCGTCTCCAGAAAATGGGCGGTGAGCTCTTCGATTTCGACGTCGCTCAGTCCGGAGTAAGCCTTGCCGAGAACGGCCAAGCGCCCGGTGGCTTCGTCCCGGACCGCAAAGGTGTAGTCCGAGAGCACATGGCTGCGCTTGCCGTGCCCTTCCTCCGCCCGGACCACGACACAATCGAGCGTGGTCATCGCCTTCTTGAGTTTGAGCCATGCCATCCCCCGGCGCCCAGGAGCGTAAGCGGAGTCTCCGTCTTTCGCGATCAGCCCTTCATTTCCCCGGCGCCGGGCCAGTTGAAACGCGCTCTCAATCTCCAGCTCGGACCCGGCGCGCACCACCGCAAGCGGTTCAAACGGCGGCTCCAAGGCCAACGCATCCAGGCGCGCTCTCCGCTCCGCCAAAGAAATGTGCAACAGCGTCTCGCCGTCTTTCCAAAGCAGATCGAAAGCGACGAATCGCACCGGCACCTCGGGACCGAAAAAGAGATCGCCATCCCGTTTTCTTCCCAGTCGCTTTTGCAGGTCGTGAAAGGTCAGGCGGCGTCCTTCGCTATGCGCCACGATCTCGCCGTCGAGCACCACATCTGCCCCCAAACGCAGTCGCGCCGGCTCCAGCAGCTCTTGAAATTCCCTATGAATGGGCCGCAAATCCCGGGAAAAGATCTCCACCCGGTCGCCAACCCGGTGCAGCTGGGCGCGGATCCCATCGAACTTGTCCTCCAGCCAAACTCCGCCCCCGCTGCCCAACCGCTCCCAAATCTCACCCGCGGTCTCCGCCGGACTGGCCAGCATGGAGGTGACAGGAACAAACGGCGTCACCCCGGCCTCGCGTAAGGCACTCACGCCGTCCCGGGCCAGCCGAGCCGTCGCCCCCAGATCACCGAGCAACATCCGGGCGTGCCGGACGTCCCCGAGAGGCAACTCCAAAGCCCGCGCCAATGCCTCTTCCAGCATCCCTTCCTGCACGCCGATCCGCAACTCGCCGCCCAAGATCCCCGCCAGCAGAGCCGCTTCCTGGGGATGCAACTGCCGCAATGCCTCGGCAAGAACGGTCGTTTTTTCCACCGGCCCGCGCGCCGCCGCCAAAGTCTCAAACAAGGTGCGCACTTCGGTCAGCGCCCACGGCTGCGGGGCAACGCGTCCCTCGAGACAGAGCCGGACGGTCCGTGGTCCATCGTTCTGGCCAGCGCCGATCGTTCGAATCTCCACTTCGGAAAGCCCGGTTGCTTGGCTTACGGCACGCCGCAGAATCATCGAACCCGTTTGCAAGGCCCGCACCGATTCGGTCCGCCCAAAGGCCCGCCCGGACAAAAAGGTCAATGCCAAGGCGATCTGATCATCGTCCAGACTCCGGAGGTAATCCGCCAGCAAGGCCACCTTCCCCGTTTTGCCCGGGGCATTGCGGATCGCTTCCGCCGTCGCGGAGAGAGCCGCAAACTCGCCGCCAGCCGATGGTGTGACCGTTGCGTCCGTGGGCTCTCCTCCGTCGTGCCCGAAGAGTTCCAGCTGATTCTGTCCACTGATGGACCAAGCCTCCCGGCCTCGCGCCCGCAGATCCCGGGCGAACTCCGCAGCGAAACCGTGCAAGGTCAAAGTCACCGCCGGATTCACCATCTCCACATACCGGAGCAGATCGTCGTAGCCCGCGTGATCGGAGAGCGGAAACACCTCGTCCACTTGATAACGGAAGCGCGCCGCCGGATCAATTCCCCACCCGCTTACCATCGCCGTGACGCGCGGCTTCACCTTGCGCAATTGCTGAGAACGGATCGCCGAGGGCGGAGCAATGACCACTTTGCCGCTGCAGCTGGTGGACGCTCCGAGCACTTCCCAGTGAGGCATGGCGTAGCCCATCTCTTCGTAGATTTGGGTCATCCGCGCCGCCGAGTCATGCAGGACAAACCGCAGCTCCGGGACTCGTTGGCCTAGCGCCAGCATCACTTCTTGCGCTTTGCCCAAAGAATAGGCGGCGAACATCGGGGCCACGCCTTCATCGACATTTTCCGCAGCGAACGCCGCCATCTGCGCCAACACGGACTCCGAAGCGGGGAACCGATAGCGCGGGAGACCGTAGGTCGTCTCCATGATCAGGGTGTCCGCCGCCAAGGCCTCCGCCGCTTCGCTCGTCACCCCGGCGCGGAGCTTGAAATCCCCAGTGTAAAGGAGGGACGCTCCGTCACTCAACCGCTCCAGGTGGAGTTGCGCCGATCCCAAAATATGGCCCGCCGGACAGAGCCGGAAGCGGAATCCGTCCCGCTCCATCACCTCTCCAAACGCCAGGGAACAGATTTCTCCGCGCGGCCGGAAGCGTTTTGCGAGAAACCCAGCGGTGACCGAAGAACAGAGGATTTCCCGGTGAGGCGCCACGTGATCCGCGTGAGCGTGCGAGACGAAGGCACGGTCCCGGCCCTCCCAGGGATCAAGCCAAAAGTTGAGTTCCGGGAGGTACACACCGCGCCGGAACTCAACCTGGATTGGAGTTTGTGCCATCTTCCCCAAGAAACGTCTGGGGAGCCACGCTGGCAACTCAGAGGGCTGCCTTCAACGCTTCCTGAGCCGCCGCGAAAAGCGGAGCGAGCGTATCCTCGGCCACCGGACCGCAGGAGCAAATCTCCTTCATCCGCTGCTCCAGGGCATCAATCACCGGCCCAATGGTGCCCGTGTACTCCTGCTTCTCTTCGTCGCTCATCGACTGCAAGGAAGTAGCCAGTTCTTCAAACTCGGCGACGTGGTCGCCAATCAACTCCGCAAACTGGTCATCTTCGACAAGGTGCTGCATTTGCGCCTCGGGGTCTCCCTGCAACGGTTCGACGACGGCCAGGACCCGGGTCAAATCTTGCTCCAGGGACTTGAGTTTGCTCTCCACCTCAGCGGGGGTGGGAACCCCAGAACCGGACGTGCTGGCCGAGGGATCATCCGGATTGCAGGCGGTGAGCGACAGAATCGCCGCGAACGTGGCAGGCAGGGCAAAGATCGAGTTTTTCATTTGGTTCAGAATGTGGGCGTTCCCCGTTCTTTCATGCGTTGAATCAGCTTGCGCTCGGCATCCGTCGTCATCTGGTAGCCGATCGGAGAGACTGCCACCTTCAGAGCGGCGATCGAGTCCACGATGCGCAGAATGCCGTTGGTGGAAGTGTCTCCGGTCGTCGGCGCCCCGTCAGACAGAAACACGACTTGTTCCACATCGGGATTCGCTTTCACGATCCCCAAGGCCATGTTTAGCGACTCCGAGTAGTTGGTTAAGCCGGAAGCTTTCAGGGAATCAATGATGCCCTGAGCTTGGGTGATTTTGGACGAGGTGGTTGTTTGATAGGCAAACTCAAGCTTCGCTTTGCTCGAGAATGAGATGATCGAAATCTTACCATCCTGCGGCATCGCGGAAAGCAATCGCTTGGCCTCCGCTTTCAGACTGGTGAGACGCCCGTTTGAAGCCATCGACCCAGAAACATCGAGAACCAAGATCGCCCGGTCCGCGACTTGTGTCCCGAAGAAGCTCCGCCCTTGAGCACTGCTTTCGGAGCTATCCAGGTGGCGAGTGCTCGTCGTCGCGGCATAGGTGACCACCTCAAAACCTTTCCCATACAGACTGCCATCAATGGCGAAGGCAGCAGAATAATCTTGCCATGCAGTCCGGGTACCCGTGCGGAGGTCTTGGATGAGATAACGCAGTGTCCCTACGTTCGCCGGATTCCGGTCAAAGAGAGTGATATCAAAGATGGCTCCCGTTTGCTTCTTGTCGATGAGCGGAGGCCGCAGCTTAACGGGCAACCAACGGGTCACCGGCTCACTTGCCTCAAAGCCGCGCATACTTGGCACCACCCGCGCTGCAATTTCAAATCCGGCTGCATGGCTCGATGGCGAAATGGATAACGGCCCTTCATAGCGAACATAATTCCCGTCAGAAAGCGCATACTCCACATAACTCCGGTAATCGGAAGGATTCGGGTTGACGATTTGGATGGAAACCGTCTGGTTGCTATCCAGATCCATCAAGCTGGCGCTCGGCTCGATCCTGGGCGCTTCGAGCTCGATGATCTCCAGCTCGTAGGTTCCGCTCGACGCTACGCTGTCAGTATACTCCCCACCGGGCGACTGCACAAAAGCCAAAAGGTGGCTGCCAGGTTCGATCGTAACGGGTCCTGTATAGGCTTCCCATTGCACGCCATCCGCCGTCCACGAGCGGCCCACCATGATTTGGCCGGTGCCGCTTGGATTCGTAATCGTAACGGTATCCGGAAAGGTGTTGTAGCGATACGTTCCCCCGGGGGTGCTGAAGACCGGCGCCTGCAGACGGCCGGGAGGCGTTGGCGCCGCGGGAACCAGCGGCGTTGGGGTCGTCACCGGAATCGTTCCGGGTCCACTCAGCACCGGGGGCGCTGCGTCTTCATAGTTCCAAATCCAACCATCGCCCCGGTTGAGCGCCACGGCACCTGCCTCCCGACTTTCGACCCCATGGTCCGCGCGCCCCGCCGCAGCGTCGAGTTCAAATCGAGCCACGCCTGCCGCGCCTTGCTGGGCCATGTCAAATCGCTTGGCGGTGGCGTTCCAAACCGCTCGGGGAGTCCTCTGGGCGGCCTCGGCCACCGTTTGCAACACGGGAACCACCCGCTGATCAATCATGTCCGACCGGAATCCCGCAAACGCCGCGGCATCAGATGCCTCCCGGCGAGTCTTCAGTTTTTCCAAGACCGCAGCAGGATCCGTGACTCCATCCAAGTTTCCGCCATTCGCCAAGTAGACCTTGATGGATTGGTTGATGGCGGCGACGTCGGAATCGAGCTTGGTCGCGGTCGCTCCTTCACGGAGACGAGTCGTGGATTCCACCGCCACGATGGCAAGGATGCCAAGCACGGCGATGGTAACGAGGACCTCGAGCAGAGAAAAGGCTCCGCAAGAGGAACGGGGAGGGCGGTGGCGAGGATTTAACATTATGGTATTTATACTTAATGCGACTCAATTCGTCAAAGAATGAATTTCATATTTGTTGTTCTTTCTAAGATTAAATTCTCATTTTTACGGATGTGCTCCGGCTCAGCCCTTGCCTCCAACTCAGTCTTGTCATCCGGCACCCGGGCATGTCACTCTGAGGAGGTCCCGTCCTTGCCATGCCCTCGTCCCGCTTCGCTCCCCCGTTCCTTCAGGCCATTTGGTTTTTGGCCGCTTGCCTCGCGCCCACCGACAATTCGCCAGCCGCGACGCGGCCGAACGTCCTTTTTATCGCCATTGACGATCAGAACGACTGGATCGGCTGCCTGGGCGGCCATCGACACGTGAAGACGCCAAACATCGACCGGCTTGCTGCCCGCGGAACGCTGTTCGCAAACGCCCATTGCCAAGCTCCTCTCTGCAACCCGTCCCGAACCAGCCTCATGCTCGGGTTGCGCCCGGGGACCACGGGCATTCACGGCCTCTCCCCCTGGTTTCGGGATGTTCCTCAGTTTGCTTCTCATGTGGCCCTGCCGCAGCACTTCGCCGCGAACGGTTACCGGACGCTGAGCGCGGGGAAGATTTATCACAGCTGGCGAGCCCCCAAACAGAAGGGACATCAACCCAAGGTCGCTGCCCCTGAGTTTGCCGAATCAGGACCCGCTGGCGGTCCGGGTCCCCGGCCTCCCCAAAAACTGGTCGCGAACACGCCGTTCGGAAACAACCCGCTTGTGGATTGGGGCGTTTGGCCGTTGGACAATGACGATTCGTCCAAGGGTGATCACGAAGTCGCCTCTTGGGCAGCGGAAAAATTGGAAGCGCTTCCGAAGGATCAACCGTTCTTTCTCGCGACGGGTTTCTTTCTGCCGCACGTGCCCTGTTATGCCACCCAAAAGTGGCACGATCTCTATCCAGCGGACACCTCGATTCTGCCAACCTTGCAGGCCGGAGACCGAGACGACACTCCGCGCGCCTCCTGGTGGCTTCACTGGAAACTGCCCGAGCCACGCTGGAAGTGGGTCCAAGAGCAACAGCAAGATATCAATCTAGTCCGCTCCTATCTTGCTTGCACCAGTTACACCGATTCAGAAATCGGACGCGTTCTCGAAGCCTTGGACCGTACGGGACACGCGGAGAATACCATCGTCGTCCTCTGGAGTGATCACGGCTGGCATTTGGGTGAAAAAGGGATCACGGGAAAAAACACATTGTGGCAGCGTTCCACACGCGTCCCCCTGATCTTTGCAGGCCCCGGAATCACAGCGGGCCAAAGATGTTCTCAGCCGGCTGAACTCCTGGATATCTATCCCACACTGATCGATCTCTGCGGTCTCCCTCCGGCGCCGCACGCGTTGGAGGGCCTGAGCCTCCAGCCTCAACTTCGAGATGCCACGAGCCTGCGGTCCAGACCAGCCATCACTTCCCACAATCAGGGCAACTATTCCGTGGTGACGAACCAGTGGCGTTATATCCGCTATGTCGATGGATCCGAAGAACTCTACGACTTGGCTGCGGATCTTCACGAATGGAACAACGTGGCCGCCCTTCGGCCTAGCGTGTGTAAAGAGTTGCGCGCGGCGATCCCGAAGATCGATAGCGGGCCCGCCCCGGGGAGCGCGGACCGTATTCTCACTCTCTATGATCGAACACCTGTGTGGGAAGGTGAAGTCATCTCGCCAGACGACCCAGTGCCACAGGGGGATTAAACCATAACCCTTAGATCCGGACGTAGGCCGAGAGCCCCTGCAACCCGCCCTCCCGGCCAAATCCGCTTTCCTTGTATCCGCCGAATGGACTGGCGGGATCAAATTTGTTGTAGGTGTTGGCCCAAACGACCCCCGCTTTCAGCTGTCCGGCCATTTTCAGAATGCGGCTTCCTTTCTGCGTCCAGATCCCGGCGCTTAGACCATACATACTGTGGTTAGCCCTCTCGATCGCTTCCGCGGGCGTCCGGAAGGTGAGAATGCTGAGCACGGGACCGAAGATTTCCTCCTGGGCGATGCGGTGAGACGGTGAGACGCCGGTAAAATAGCCCGGCCGGAACCAAAACCCTCCTCCCTCTGGCAAAGGACAATCGCTCTGCTCCAACGATGCCCCTTCCGCGACGCCAGACGCGACAAGCTCCTTGATCTTGGCCAACTGCTCCGCGGAGTGGATCGCTCCCACGTCGGTGTTTTTGTCCAGCGGGTCACCGACCCGCAACGTCTGCAAACGCTGACGCAACCGGGTGACCACTGCATCATGGATCCCTTCCTGAACCAGGAGACGGCTCCCCGCACAGCAGACGTGACCTTGGTTGAAGTAGATTCCGTTAATGACTCCTTCGACCGCTTCGTCGAGCGAAGCGTCGTCCATGATGATGTGCGCAGCTTTGCCTCCTAGCTCCAACGTCAGCTTCTTCGGCGTTCCGGCCACGGCTTTGGCGATCGCCTTGCCGACGGCGGTGGAGCCGGTGAAAGCGATCTTATCGACGCCCGGGTGATGGACGATTTTTTCCCCGAGCGAGCCGTCGCCAGTGACGACATTGACCACCCCTTTGGGCAAGCCCGCGTCTTGGAAAATTTCGGCGAGGTGGAGCGCGGTGAGGGATGTCGTCTCCGCCGGCTTGAGAACCACTGTATTCCCGCAGGCCAAAGCGGGAGCGATCTTCCAGGCCATCATCAGGAGTGGAAAATTCCAGGGAATAATCTGCCCGGCCACGCCGATGGGCCGCGGGTTCCGCCCGGGAAACGCGTAAGCAAGTTTGTCCGCCCAGCCGGCATGGTAGAAAAAATGGGCGGCGGCGAGTGGCAAGTCGATGTCCCGGGTCTCCCGAATCGGCTTGCCGTTGTCCATCGTTTCCAAAATGGCCAGCTCCCGGGAGCGCTCCTGGATCATCCGGGCGATCCGGAAGAGATACTTGCCGCGTTCTTTGGGAGCCAGGGATCCCCAGGGACCGCGCAAGGCGCGCCGGGCGGCCTCGACGGCGCGGTCGAGATCAGCCGGGCCGGCCTCCGCCAAGGTAGCCAGCTTCTTCCCGGTTGCCGGATTGATCGTGTCGAATGTTTTGCCATCCCCTGGCAGGACGAACTCGCCGTCGATGAACAAATCGTAGCGCTTGCGCAGGGGGACTGGCGTCGTCTCCAGACTTGGGGCATAGTCCAGGGCGTGGCCAAAGTTCAGCTCGGATCTGGACGGGGGGGAAGGCTTTTCCTTCATAAGGGGCAAAAGTAGAACCAGAATCCGCAGCCCGGCCAGCACGAAGAGCGAAAAGGCGAGACGTTGAAACGCCGGAATAGAAAATTGCTGCGCGGAACTTGCGATTCCGATTACATTTTCTGAGATGAAATACACAGCCACGCACATCTCAAAGCCATTTCGCTGGGGGCTACACGCCTGCTTGGCTCTGGCCTTGACTCCAGCCCTGTCCCTGACCGCGGAAACGGGCCCGAAGAAATCCACATCAAAGACGCCTCCAAAAGCGGTGAAGATCGCCCCTGCCCCTTCTCCGTTTCAAAATCCGTTCGCGCCAAAGCCGTCTTCTTCCAAGCCTGGTGCCTCTAAGGCCAAGCCGGTAACGCCAAAAACGGCGACGGCGAAAAAGCCCGCCCAACCGCCGGTTCTCCCCGCCAAGAGCGGATCGGTCCCCGTCGGCTCGCCGTGGGTCAAGCCCAAGACCTATCCCATGTCCGAGGTCATCGTGAATCAGCGCATTCTTTCGCAATGGAACGGCCCAAACTCCCGGATGGTGGTGGATCTCAATAAGCAGAAGGCTTACCTTTTGGTGAACGGAAAGATCGCCATCACCACTCCCGTTTCTTCCGCTCGCGCCGGAATGAGCACTCCCACGGGCACCTTCACCATGAGCGAGCGAGTCCGCACCGGCAAGATCTCGAATCTCTACCACGTCGGTATGCCCTTCTGGATGCGTCTCGGGACCACCCCCTACGGCACCCACGCCGGCCACCTTCCGGGGTATCCAGCTTCGCACGGCTGCATTCGCCTTCCGTATCAAGTGGCGGAGATGATTTTCGACCACACCCAGTTCGGCACGCAGGTCAGCGTCCATCGCTCCTGGAACGGGGCTTGAGTGGCGCGCCCGATCTTATCTCACAGGAACGTAAACCGCGGTGGAAAGCTGACCCGGTGGCGTTTTGCTCGGGCTGTTCTCGTAAATCTCGAATGGCTCCGCTGCGCTCGACGGATCCAAATCCAACGCATCCACCCGCGCCTTGGCGGCGGACCAAGCCAGGGGCAAGAAGGCATAGGGGCCGGCCAAACGTACCAGCTCCGCTCTGCCAGGCGGCACGTTGAAGGTGGCGAATCCGGCAGGCAATCGTCCTTTCACCGTCCCTTTCCCGACGAGAATGGCGGGCGTCACCTCGCAGATTCCTCTGGCAACCTCCCACTCCTGACAGAACAAAGCCCGCGGCCCCAAGGCGGCGACTCGATGATCCTTCATCCAGTCCGTCAGCTTTCCGAACGCAGCGGGAATCGCGGCTGGGATTTCCGTGATCGCTCCCTTCCAGCGCAGCCCCAGGTAGTGGCCGCCCGGATAAAGCACCCGGCCCGGAGTCTCCAGTTTGCACGGCGCGGCCCCCGTCTCCACGAAGCTGCGGAGCAGCGCCAGAGCCAAATCGGCTTCGCTCCGGAGTTCCGCCGCCGCTCTTTCCGCGTCGCGAAGGCGGGCATACGGGAGACCTCCCTCGATGGTCCACGTCAATTCGCTCCCTTGGCCCCCGCCCAAATCACGGAACTTGAATTCCAATTCCCCCTGCCACTTCCAAGGTTGGAGGCGGCTGATTTTGAGGCGCAAGGAACGGGGCCCATCCTCGTGGACCACCTCCACCCGGCACTCCCCGGCCACCACGCCCTCCCAGGCGAAACCGCCGTTGTCCTGAAGAAAGTGCCGCTCGCAGTCGGGCTGAATCGCCAGCCAGGAACACCATTTGACCCAATCGCGAAAGCTGCGGACCGAGGCATAGGCCCGGTCGAGGCTGGCCTGGATCACAACGGATTTTTGGACGCTCAGAGGGGTCATGGAGCAACGTTTACGGATGGACTGGCTGGCGGGCCGAGTCGCCCTCGATTGTTACCCCGGTCCCGCGATCGGATCAAGCGGCCGCTGCCCCGCATTGACAAGATGGGGCGGAATCGGCAGGTTGCGCCCATGTCTTTGCCCAAAGCCCCGACTTTCCTGACCGCCCTGCTTGCCCTGGGGCTGGTTCTGCTGGCCCCTCAGGCCGCTCCGGCTCAAACCAAACCGGGCGCCGCCCCCGCGCCAACTCCCGCTCCCGCTCCCGCTCCGGCCGCCGTTCCCGCCCCAGCTCCGGCGGAGAACGACCGCACCGTCATCTGCTTCGTCTCCCACAAGAAGTCCCACGGGTTCGGCGAGCACGAGTACGCCGCCGGGTGCCGCCTCATCGGCAAGTATCTCCAGGACCGTTACCCCGACGAGAAGCTCGATACCCGTTACTCGATCAATTGGCCGGCCAATCCCGACGAGTTCTTCGCCGGGGCGGACACGGTGGTCATCTTTTGCTCGGGCGGCAACGGTCACCTTGTGAATCAGCATGTTCCTGAGTTCGACAAACTGATGCGGCAAGGC
The DNA here is from genome assembly GCA_945883495.1 of Akkermansia muciniphila. Classification (GTDB taxonomy): domain Bacteria; phylum Verrucomicrobiota; class Verrucomicrobiia; order Verrucomicrobiales; family DEV007; genus V1-115. The sequence goes on along the minus strand of CAMCXS010000040.1, from coordinate 8,182 downwards.
GTCGGTTTGGCTTGCCTCCACTACGCCGTCGAGGTGCCAGTCGGTCCCTCCGCCAAAGGAATGCTCCAATGGATGGGCGGATTTTTCGAGGCGAATTGGTCGGTGAATCCCACCTGGGAACCGGACTTCGTGAGCTTCCCGGGCCACCCGGTGTCGCGCGGCCTCAAGCCGTTCAAGATCAAGGATGAGTGGTACTATCACATGCGCTTCGTTGGTGATCTCAAGGGCGTCACCCCGATCCTTTCGGCGAAAGCCCCCGCCAGCACCCTCAATCGCCCCGATGGCCCACACTCCGGAAACCCCGCCGTCCGCAAGGCCGTCGCCGACGGCAATCCGCAACACGTCGCCTGGGCTTACGAGCGCTCCGAGGAATATGGCAAAGGCCGCGGCTTCGGCTTCACCGGTATCCACTTCCACTGGAACTTCGAAGAAGACAATTTCCGCAAGTGCGTCCTCAACGGCGTCGCTTGGACCGCTGGGTTGGAAATCCCCGCTAACGGCATCGAGACCACTCGCCCGACCCGCGACGAATTGACCCAGCTGGCGGTCCAATACGGGGGCCCCAAGCCCGAACCCAAACCGGCCGCTGCCCCAGCTCCGCAAGCCAAGGCAAACGCCGATGCCAAGCCCAAGGTCATGCCCGAGCCCCCCAAAAAGCCTCCCGTGGCGGCCAAGCCAACGCCCGCGGCTCCCGCGCCGGCTCCAGCTCCGGTGGCGACGCCAGTACCGGCCCCGAAACCGCTCGATCCCCACCTCCCGTCCCAGGCTTTGGCCTCGCTCAAGGTCCATCCCGAGCTGGAAGCCCAACTCTTCGCCGCCGAACCCGCCCTCCTGAGTCCCAGCGCCATCGATGTCGATCACCGCGGCCGCGTCTGGGTTTGCGAAGTCGTCAATTACCGTAAGAACCAGGGCAAACGCCCCGAAGGCGACCGAATCCTCATCCTTGAAGACAATGACGCCGACGGCAAAGCGGACCAATCCAAGGTCTTCTACCAGGGCCACGATGTCGATAGCGCCCATGGCATCTGCGTCCTCGGCGATCGCGTGATCATTTCCTGCGGCGATGAAGTCTTCAGCCTCTTCGACCGCGATGGCGACAGCAAGGCGGACGCGGGCAGCAAACAAGTCCTCTTCACCAAAATCGGCGGCAGCCAGCACGACCACGGGATCCACGCCTTCCACTTCGGTCCGGATGGGAAGCTCTATTTCAACTTCGGGAACGCCGCCACCCAACTCTGCGATCCGTCCGGCAAGGTGATCATCGATCTCGCGGGACGTGAAGTCCGCGGCGGCAACTTGCCTTACCAAGAAGGCATGGTCTTCCGCTGTGATCTGGACGGCACCCACGTCGAGACCCTCGGCTGGAACTTCCGCAACAACTGGGAAGTCGCCGTCGATTCTTTCGGCACGCTCTGGCAGTCGGACAACGACGATGACGGCAACAAAGGCGTCCGCATCAACTACGTCATGGAGTACGGGAACTACGGCTACAAAGACGAAATCACCCGGGCCGGTTGGCGCGATCCACGCCCCGGAATGAACGAGGAAATCCCCCTCCGTCACTGGCACCTCAACGACCCCGGCGTCGTCCCCAATCTCCTGCAAACCGGCGCAGGCTCCCCGACCGGCATTTGCGTCTACGAAGGTTCCTTGCTCCCAGCGGCCTTCCGCGGACAGCCGATTCATTGCGACGCCGGTCCCAACGTCGTCCGCGCTTATCCCGCGAAACCCTCGGGAGCCGGTTACCGCGCCGAAGTCCTGAACATCCTGGAGACCAACAACGATCCCTGGTTCCGCCCCAGCGACGTGGCCGTGGCGCCCGACGGATCGCTCATCGTGGCGGATTGGTACGATCCCGGCGTCGGCGGACATGGCATGGCCGATCTGGAGCGCGGCCGGATATTCCGCGTGGCGCCCAAAGGCAACAAGAAGATGGCGGTCCCGGCCTATCGCTTTGATTCCATCGAAGGCGCGGTCGAAGCCATCAAATCGCCGAACGAGTCCGCCCGTTACCTCGCTTGGCAAAAGCTCGCATCTTCCGGCAAATCGGCCATCCCAGCGATGCATTCGCTGTTCCGCAATACCCAGGCGCCCACCTATCTCCGCGCCCGCGCCCTCTGGCTCCTCGCCTCCAGCGTGGATCGCGACGGCTTCCCGCAACTCATGACGGAAACCTTGCTCGGCGCGGACCCGAACCTCCGCATCACCGCGATTCGCGCTTGGCGCGCCTTCTTCGGCGGACCCCAACGCATTGCCGATGACCCGGAACTCGTAAACGGCTTCCTCACCCCACTCAGCGTCGCTCTGGATAACGAACGCGATCCCGCCGTCCTCCGGGAAATGTGCCTGGCAGTGCGATTCCTCTCGGGACCGGCGGCCGATACGTTCTGGGCCGCGCTGGCGCAGAAGTATGACGGCAAGGATCGCTGGTATCTGGAAGCGCTGGGGATCGGCGCGGACCTGCATTGGAACGCCCGCTTCGCCGTGTTGACCAAGCCGCACGATGACATCGTCTGGCGCAGCCGGGCCAAGGTTTCCGCTGGGAAAATCGCCGAGCTCGTCCTGCGCGACGGGGCCAAAAATCCGGGCTTGATCCGGGCGATCCATTTCCAACCCGATACCGCTGCGCAACAGGCGGCTTACGCGAAGATTTTCAAGGAAGGTTCCCCAGAGGTGGCCCTGGCCGCCGCTGGTTTGCTCGGCCGCGAAGGCGTCGCCAAGATTCAAGGCGGAAACGCGCGTTTGGATGCCCTGCTGGCGCCCTTGCGTGGCCGGCCGGAATTGATCGATTTGATCGAGAAGCTCAACTTGCCCGGTTTCGAAACCGAGGTCGTCGAAGTCATTTCCGCCGCTCCGGAAAGCGAGGAAGCGATCAACGCCGCCCGGATTCTCCTCCGCGACTCCGCAGCTTCGGGACGCATTCTCTCCCAGGCCACCAAGGCGCCCAAGCCGGACCAAGCCGTCTCCCTGATCCGGGCCATCGGCAAAGTGGCCGACAACCCCGCCGTGAAGCTGCTCTCCGGGCAGTTGACTCGCAAGGAACTCACCCCCGAACTGCGCCGTGAGCTGGTCTCCTCGCTCGCCGTTTCCCTGGGCGGAGGTCAGGAGCTCGTGAAGCTTTCCGAGAGCGGCCAGCTTCCAGCGGATCTCCACTTCCTGGCGGCCACGGCCCTCTCGCGCTCCACGGACGAGAGCTTGCGCAATGCGGCGAAGACGAAGTTCAAGGTGCCCGCCGCCCTCGGCACCGAAAGCCTGCCCCCAGTGGCCGAGCTCCTCGCCATGAAGGGCAATCCCGATCACGGCAAGGCCGCCTTCAGCAAAGCCACCTGCATCACCTGCCACAAAGTCGGCTCGGCCGGGATCGAGTTCGGCCCCGCCCTCTCGGGAATCGGCAGCAAGCTTTCCAAGGAAGGTCTCTACGAAGCCATTCTCTACCCGAGCGCCGCCATCAGCCACGGCTTCCAGGGCGTGATCATCAAGACCAAGGACAATTCTTCGTTCGCCGGTTTCGTCACGGGAGAAACCAGCACGGACCTCACCATCCGGATGCCCGGCGGCGTCAGTCAACCAGTGAAGAAGGACCAAATCGCAAGCCGGGAGGAAATGACCACCAGCCTCATGCCGCCCGGCCTCGCCGCCGTCCTCAGCGCCCAAGAATTGGTCGATCTCGTTGCTTGGTTGCAATCACTACGAGGCTGAGCCGTCCATCGCGGACAACATCTTCTTCGCCCTGCAGACGGAGGGGCGATCACCTGGTCGGGCTGGCGAGGAAGATGATGTCGTGAAGCCGTTCAGTGCTCGGGAGCTGACCGCCCGCCTTCTGGTCGGCGCGGGGAACAATGGATCACACCCGCTACGGTGTGACGCTGTTCGAGAGCGATGAGTGCGTCGTTGGTCCCTCGCCGAAAGTAGATTCGACGCCCCCGATTTCCGAGAGCCGCCTCGTTGAAGACGAAACGATGCAGGCGGTCAAAGTCCTTCCAATATCTCCACCGCTCTGGCCTCAAAGATGGCCTGCCATTCGGGAGCAACAAGAGTATCGCAATCCTCTTGTGCGTAGCCGGAGTTGCGGCGTTGCTCCGCCGTGGGAGCGTAGTAAATGTAGCCGTTGGTATAGGCGGCCACGAAGGCATGAGGATGTCCGCTCGCCTGCTTAATATTTAGCCCCACTTCAACCGTGGCTTCACCGGGGAAGGTCACGAGCCGGAAATCACCAATCCGCAAGCCTACGACTTCCACGGCAAGCGTCGGCGTCGCGGCTGCCTTCGTCTGCTCCAAGTGGCGGCGGAGCAACGACAGATTCGTATTCAACCGGGTCAACTCCTCCATCACGTCTATGTTGGATCGATAACGCTCCAGGTTGGCACGACGATCCGCATCAAATTGGCTGAGAGTTTCTCGCTGCATCGTCCGCTCGTGCAGATAACTCTGCACGAAGTGCGACGGCGCGTCCGGCGAAAGTTTCTCCTCAATCAACATCGGAAGAAACGCTTTGAAATTGATGTTCGTCGGCTGCAAGGAGGTCACCAATTGCGTCCGCTTCGCCTCAATGGCCTTGATCCGGAATTCGTAGTCCTGGGCTCGCGGAAGCTCGACAACCTCTCGTCGAATTTTCAGCTCCCCATTTTCTTCGGCCCGAATGCCCCGGGCAGCCCGCAACACACTCAGACCAAGAAGGTTTCCCAAGGGTTCGGCATCCGGCGGTGCGTTCACCTCCTTGTAGCGAACCGGATTGATGTCCCCACCGCATCCTTGCACAAAGAAAGCAAGCGCCCCATGCCCCAACGCCTCTTCAATCAACCGCGAGGCGTACGCGGGATAGTCCGCGGAACTCCCCTTCCCCGGCGGGTTCATGATGGGATGGCAGGCGAAGTTGTAGAGCAACGCCATCGCCCTCCCGTCGGAAACCCGATCGAGCCTCAACAGGCCGATTTGCGGATCGATCGGACCCACGGCGGCAATCTGATGGTCCGATGGCATCGCGTACGCTCGCCGCATGTCCGCCTCCGACCCGTCCTTGAGTTTGAGCCGCCGGTTCTCGCTGACCCGGTCCTCAAAACCGGAGCCCGCACCCGCCCGCACGGGTTCCAGGCGGTTCGCAGCTTCGTTCACCGCCTGGATCACCAACGCCGCCGTGTCCATCCTCACCGTGCCATGGCAGTGACTCGCATTCACCAACACGCCGTCGGGAGCAATTCCCGCCTCACGCTGCACTGCCTGGCGAACGGTGCCTAGAAAATCATTGCCGATCCGGCCGATCTCGCCAATCGACACGGCATCGACGGAGACCAACGCGATCCGCAAGCCGTCGCGTTCGAGCACCAGCGCCTTGGCAAAACAGGGATCGTTTACCGGCCCGGCGGCTCGATCCGTTATATCCACTTTGGACACGCCAGCGCGCAGCTCGGCTCGCGCTTGGAAACACAGGAGGCCACAGCCGCACCCAGCGGCGATCAAAAGCACAAATCGGCGAATCAGGAGCATGGAACGAGAAGATTGAGCTAACGGCCGGGCGCGAGGACGTGGCAGCGAAAGCAATGTTCCTCCAAGAACGGACCGATCTCCGCGTCCGGGCTTTGAGCCGCCGCCAACAACCGGGGCGCCAGCAGCGGGCTGAGAGCGACGAGGAGAAGAGGAACGAAACGGCGGAACATTGGCTTCCGGGGAGCACGAGGCGTGGCCGCCTCGCCTTCCGGAAAATCTCGCGCAAGCGCCAAGGCGGGCCGCGTCTGCGCCCCAACAGTGCCACCGGAACCCATGATTCCCCGCTCCCCCTCCCGTTTCCGTTCGACCTCCGCGACGTGGCTCGCCCTGGTTCTCGCCGGGATCTCCGGTTGGCCGATTGCCGCCCAGGCCGATTCTTGCTACGGCAACCTCATCCGGATGTCCCGAGACTTGCAAAACCTCGCCGACGGCCTCAACGACGAGCTCCGCTACCATCTGGGCGGCTCTCCCCTTCTCCGTCATGTCCTCTGCGACGCCGCGGAGATCGAAGATTTGGCCCATCATGTGGAAGAGATGGCCGAGGACGGCGAGACGGACTGCAATTGCTTCCGCGAGACGTTGGCGGATTTGCACCGCGAAGTGCATCACTTGGAAGAACTCCTCGTCGATGGCGGATACGGGCGACACTCGCGCCGCTGCCTCGGAGAAGCCCTCGACCTGTTGGCCAGCATGGACGGGATCATCGTCCGCATGGAACGAACGCTCGATTCCTGGAACGTCCAAGCCGGATACCGCCGTCCCTCCCGCGGCGTGGATCCCCGATTCGGCTACAATCGCCCCAGCATTTTTGACGAAGACAATCCCTGGACCGGAACGCGCTCCCGCCGCCCGGTAGTCGTGACTCCCACCCGCGAAGTCCCGGTGTATCGAGCGATTCCGGTCCGCTAAGTTTTCCTCCCCAACCTACCTCCCTGCTCATCTCCCGAACCCGGCCTCTGGACTCCTCCCCGTCCAGGGGCCGGCGTGCGGGACGCGAGGGTTGAGATCAGGATGCAGTCACAAAGCCAACAATAGACCGCTCCAACTAGGATAACCGCCGCAGCGGCATGGCGTAGCTGTCCCGCCCATACCATTAAGGCGCCGATCACGAATTGCGTGAGAAAACACGTTCCGATCCAAGGCGTGCCAAGCACTCGCCGGACAGCATCCTCTGGCCGGGCAAGGCTCAGAAGGCAAGCCGGGCCAAGGAATCCGAGAACCAAGGGTCGAAACACAAAGTCCGTTACTCCTGCGCTGAACAGAAGGACATAGTAAATGCGGAAGATCCGCGAGGAGGTCATTGGGGCAGCTTTGCGTGATTCTTGTCAACGAGCCAACGATAGCGCCAGGCACCGCTACCGGGAGCGCCCCTCCGCTTCCAGTCTCAGTTTGTCGGCACTCTCCGGCTCAACCACGGGGCGGCCCGCGCCGGCTCGTTCTGCCTCTTCGACTACGCGCTTGGGATACAAGTAGCCAGTGCCTTCAATCTTCACAATCGTCGAGTTTGCGATGGTGATCGTCGGCTGATAGTAACCGATGCGGCCAACTTGCTTGCCCGCCCGAAGATCCTTTGCGGCATCGAGGGTCATCTGCCATCCGTCTTCTGTGATTCGCCGATACTTGGCCTTCTCCTCGCCATCTGGACCATTCCAGTGGAGTGAGGGTCGATTGATCACGAGGGCGACATTTTCTGAATATGCCTCAATCCATCGCGTTGATCGCCCAAGGAAGTCTCCGGGTTCGTCCGACACCACCACTCTACTTCGCGTAGTAGCGCGGCCGATAATCGTGACCTGATCGTCTCTGATCTCAACGCTGGTCGCAGCAAGAATCGTGACGTCCGTGTCCGACGCAGCGTGAGAAATCGCAACGAAAAGAACTGCCAACAGGATAGATAGGGTGGCCTTCATCATAGTAGAAGCTCGAAGTGTAACGGGTAACGCCGTGATCGTGAAGGTGAATCCGTCTGTCGTGAAATGGGCCAAGTAGACTGACAACCCTAAGCACTCAACAATCAACCTGCTTAACTGTCGCTTACTGACTCGCCTTCTCTCCGTAGGCCGGACATTCTTGTCTGGCCTTTCCCGTGGATGGTTGTTGGCCGGACAGGAATGTCCGGCCTACGTGAATTGGGCTCCACGTCAGATTGTCACTTCGGCGCGGGGACCGGTCCGGGCCCGGGCGCCGCCTTAGCTCACGTCCAAACGACCGTCAATTCCCCACCCCGAACCCCGACGCCTCCTGGGCATACCGGGGAAGGAAGGCGAGGATGATGTCCTGTTTCGGGATTCCGGCCTCGTGGAGATCGTCCGCGATCATCGCCTCGGTGCCGTTGTGGAGGACCACGGCCTTGTGGTCTGGGGTCAGATCGATGTGAAGGACGGAGCCGTAGGAATAGGTTCCCTGCTGCCAACCGGAATGCACGATCTGGTAATGGCCGTTTTCCCGGTCCTTGACCAAGGTGACTTGGAGCCCGGGCTGCGGAATCCGGGGAAGGTGATCTTCCAGGACCGTCAGGATGGCTCGCTCGTAGGCTTCGCGGGTATCCATTGTTCGATGGTTCGTTCGGGGATGTTGCAGACGATCAAATTGATACCATAGCGTGCGATGACGCGCTGGACAATCGGCTGCCGAAAGAACGTTTCGTGGGTGTCTGAGGGAATGGCCAGATAGAGGGTATAGTCTGGATATGTTTCCT
>CAMCXS010000039.1 GCA_945883495.1 Akkermansia muciniphila | reverse complement strand
GCCATTGAGCGGTATCGGCGGGCTCTCTGAAGCCGCGATCATGCCTTAGGCTTGGGTGACTTACTTGACCCGAGACTGGGGCCTTGCTCTGCGCTTTCCCTCACGGTAGGCTGCCGTTGTGCTGGAGATCCTCGAAGACGCTGAAATCCGCAAGCGAGTCGCGCCCGTGACCATTGAGCGTTACCATCGGATGATCGCGGCAGGGGTGTTTGATGAGTGCCCCGTCGAGTTGATCAACGGCGTGATCGTCCAGAAAATGTCAAAGTCCGAGCTGCACCTCTTTGTGTTCCAAGTTTTGTTCCGGGCCTTAGCGAAGTTTTGTCCCGAAGATCAGTTTCTGGTCCGCAAGGAAGATCCTTTGACGATCGGAGATTCCGAGCCAGAGCCGGACATTTCGGTGGTGGCTGGAAGGTTGGAAGATTTCTGGCTCCTGAAACCCACGACGGCGCACTTGGTCATTGAAGTCGCGATCAGCTCGTTGGCGCTCGACCGTGCCAAGACGGCGACGTATGCCCAAGCTGGGGTGCCGGAAGTGTGGATCGTCGTCCCCGAAGATCAGCGCACCGAGGTCTACCGGCGTCCCGTCGATGGGAGATACTCCGAGGTCCTCCACATCGCCGCCGAAACGCTAGTGGAGTCCAGCGCGCTGCCGGGATTTGCCTTCGATCTGTCCGCCGTATTGGCGGTTTGACGCCGACCTCCGCGTGCCTGGCTCAGGAGACCGTGCTCTACCACCATCGCCACGCTGCAAAGATGTCCCCGGGGAGAACAGCCGCCGCCGATGCATGTTCCGTGTATTCCGTGGGTGGTGATTCCCGTTTTCTTCTTTCCGTCGCTCAAGACCTCGTTCCGTAGGTTGGATCTGTGATCCGACCGTCCTCCATCGTGATGATTGGGGCCGGTCGGACCACAGGTCCAACGTACGAGCGATCGCCTCACGACGCCTGATGCGGACACTGCTTCGGCCCCGCGCAGGGATTGGACCGTCTTCCAGGGGATATGCTTCCACCCGGGACGGCGCCGTTCCAGCGAGAATCACCCTTCCTTCCACCCGGGACGGCACCGTCCTCACGAGAATCACCCCTGGTTCCGCTCGGGACGGCGCCGTTCCGATGAGAATCACCCTTCATTCCGCCAGGACCGGCGCCGTCCCTACGAGAATGACCCTTGGGTCGGGTCGGCACGGAGCCGCCCCAGCAAGAATCACCCTTGATTCCGCCCGGGACGGCGCTGGACCGGTGAGAACAAGGCTGATTCTGGCTTGTCCGGCGCCGTGCACGGGAGAGGGAAGGCCCAATCCTAACAGTTCACTCAAAAACGCATTGTCATTCCCCCCAACGCAAAGGAAGGTCCGCCGCAATCCAACTCACCATCAGCCCAGCTTCCCCATGCTGTTCACCACCCCGTCTTTCGATATCCGCAATTTTTCCGAAGACCACCTCTTCAACTTCGGCGCCAAATCCGTCGAGCTCCTCACCGGTTTTGCCCCAGGGGAGATGTTCTCGCTGCTATCCGGCCGCCTAGCCGAGTTGAATCAGGAACTGGGACAACGCATCGGCCGGTTGCCGGGCAACCCGTTGGCCGACCAGAAGTCCGAGGCGGACAAGAAGCGGGACCGACTGAAGGTGCGGCTCTATGAGATGACCCGGATCGCCAGAGAAGATCCGGAAAGTGAATCCGTCCGCGCCGCTTCCGCCATCGTCCAAGAAGTGCTCGACCGTCGCCCCGCCGGCTTTCAGCATCTGATCTACGGCGAAAACACCGCCCACTTGCAGCAGCTCCTCACCGATCTCGCCGAACCGGGCGTCCAGAAGGCCGTCGCTGATGCGGGCTTGACAGAGTGGGTCAACGCCTTGGCCTCCGCCGAAAGCGCATTCGAGATCGCCGACAAGACCTTCGACGAATACGAACGCACGGCCCCAGCACCACGTGGGCTCAAGGACATCCGCCGCGACTACAACGAAACCCTCCGCATCCTCCTCGAAAACCTCGCTTGGGCCGCCAACCGCCTCGGCAGCGAAAGCCGTCACGCCGAAATCTTTCGCGGCCTGCGCGCCGAACTCGTCGCCCTTTCTTCCCTCGCCAAACTGCGGGACACGACCGCGGCCAAGCGCGAGAAGAAGGCGGCCGGGAAGAAGGCGGAGCTATCCAGCTGAGGGCGTCAGACGGCAACTCCGTAGGTTGCTTCGTTCAGTCGGAGCACAGGTCCAACTTGAGGTGCGGGTCGATCCCGCCCCCCCTCCACGACTGTTCATCGTGGAGCTTCCCAGCGGCGGGGAGGAGAGCCTGACTCTTTGTCACTCGTTTTGCCTGCCTTTTAGGCCCGACGGGCCTAATTAAACCGACAGGGATCTGCCGATACCGTTCCCCGCCCGCTCACGAGGCGCCTGTCGGCGTGGAATGGTGGGGGTTCATTTTTCGCGCATCCCGCGGGAGGGTGGCTAAGGTCTGTGCCACAACCTTACTTCCGCCATACCCGCACGCGATGTGTCTCGCTGTCGCCGATGAAGATGGAGCCGTCTTGGTCGACGAAAACGCCGTGGGGACGGGCGAGCTGGCAGTTGAGCGGGTCCTTGCCATCGGGGCCGTCGCCTTTCTTGCCATTGCCGACGAGGACCTCGATCGTGCCCTTTTTCACGTCGAGATAGCGGATGGAGTGCGACTCAGTGTCCGCCAGATAGACGTTGCCCTCGGCATCGAGAGCCACCGCCTTTGGACCCGCGAGCCTGGCTTCGAGTGCGGGGCCTCCGTTGCCGGTGAAGCCGGACTTGCCAGTGCCAGCGACTCGCTTGATCGTGTTCGCCTTCGGGTCGAGAAGGAGCAATGCGTTGCCCTCACGCAGGGCGAGATAGCATTTTCCATCCGAGCCAAAGGCGAGGGCACGCGGACCGTGGAGCGGCGAACCACTGATGGGCGATCCATCGGGCGCGGTGTTCGCCTCCCCCGTGCCGCTCCAGGTCGAGATGATGCCGGTCTTTATATCGATCTTGCGCACGCGATGGTTCATGATGTCGCAGACGTAGAGATCGCCGGCCGGATCGAAGGCGAGGCTGTGCGGTTGGTTGAACTGCGCCTCCGTCGCGGGTCCGCCATCGCCGCTGAAGCCTTGTTTGCCCGACCCAGCGATGGTGGTGATGATGCGCGTTTTTGCATCCACACGGCGCACCGCATGGTTGGCCAGCTCAACGATGAACAAATTGCCAGCCCGGTCCCAAGCCAGCTCATAGGGCATGTTCAACGAGGCTTCGTCGGCAGGGCCGCCATCGCCTTTACGCCCACGCACGCCGTTGCCCGCAAACGTTTCGATCTTGCCATCAGGACCGACTCGCCGGACGCGAGCGTTGTCCATGTCGCAAAGGTAAAGAAAGCCGTCCGGCCCGCGAGCGACGCCGAAGACATTGTTCAATTCTGCCTTTGTCGCCGGGCCGCCATCTCCAGAGAAGCCCTTGGTGCCGGTCCCGGCAAAGGTGGTGACGGTGTCGGCGGTCGCTGAGCTAAGTGAAAGCGCGAGGAGGGTGATGAGTGGGAAGGTGTGTTTCATGCAAAAGCTGGGAAGGAGATGTTGACGTTGTTTCTGGTGCTGGCGAATCGCCGCTCACTTCTCCGCAGGAGAGAAGCGGAGGTTTTCGGCATCGCCCTCAATGGTGAGGTGGATGTCGTCCAGAGATTCTGCCGCTCGGTCACCGATGCGCACGTTGTCGAAGGTCATGCCATCCGCATTGGCTTTGAGCAAACTCTTGCCGGCCGCGCCTGCGATCTGGATGTTCTTGAACTGAAAGTTCCGCAGCGTCGCCTCCGGCCAGTTCACGCCCAGCAGGGCGAAGGGGTGTTCGATACGGATTTCTTCAAAGAGATAGTCGCGATGCTCGCAGACGCCGCTGCCGTCAGGAATCACGGTGGTAAACAGCGCCCAGTCGGCTCCCATCCACGGTTTCTCCCGCAATTCGCGCGAGTGGATCACATCACAATCGCGGATGATGACATCACTCGTGGTGAGCGACTGATTGTTCCATCCAGCGCGGAAGATGTTTGCTACGGTGGGCCAGAAGATACAGCGCTCGACCTTGAGCCCATGAAACTCACCGCGCGTCGGCGGAGTCTTCGTATGTGGCGCTCCAGGCAGATGTCCACCACCGCCACGATCCACACGCAGAGCAATGCTGGCCTGTTCAGGATGCACGGCAAAGATATCGTCAGCCGTGCGGAAGAAACTATCGCGCACCACGGCGCGCCCGCCGCCATACCAATCCATGCCATCGCAGTTGAGATTCTCCGGCGTGGAGGCGATCACCTTGATGTTGTCGAAGGTTGAATCCGTGGTGCCGCGGAACTGAAGGCTCCAGGTGCGTGCGCGGTTGACGAAAGTGACGCCATCCACGGCGAGGTGCTTCACATTGTGCGTGGTGAGCGGATGCCAGTTTGGCCGGCTCATCCAACCGGAATCGAAGTTCCGCGCATTGGGTCCATTGTAGACCACCGTGCCTCTCCCGCTGATGCGCACGTTCTCCGCGTCCCAGATATTGATGGCTCCATAGAGCACAGCGCCGGGCGCTAGATACAGGGTCTGGCCACTCGTGAGATCGACGGTTCGCTGGTGCGTGCCCGCACCGAGCCAAATGACCTTCGCGTCGTCGGGCCGCGGAATGTCTTTCTCCGTTGGATTGGCAAAAAGAAATAGAACTTCGTCTTCAAAGTGGCCCGTGCCGGGACGTTCGATGGAATATTGGCCGGGCTGGGTGACGCTAAAGCTCACCTTGCGCCCGTCCGTTGTCGGCTGGATGCCGCGCGCCAATGGACGAACGACTGCGTTGCCCTGCCAGAACTCATCCGGTTTGAGGTAAGTCTTGCCATCGCTGCGGTTGTAATCGGTCTCGTTGATCGTGACCTGTACCTCTGCCTGGCCGGTGAAGTCGAAGCTCGCGAAATGCAGGTTCATCGCAGCGAAGAACACCGTAACGGGCTTACCATTGACCGTGACACCGTAGCGGGCCGATGCGAACTCCCAAGGCACCGGGTGCGGCGTGACTTCGGTTTCGGCTGCGGGGGTAGTGGCCACGGCGAGCGCCACCGCTCCCACGAGGGTTCGGGTGATGGTTTGCTTCATCGTTTCGCTTGATCTCAACGTGGAGCTTTCCCAATGAGCGGTGCTCATTGGACGGAGATGGTTGCCGCTGAGCAGGTCCTGATCAAGGAGATGGCCTCTATGATTCTTCCGGATCAACTCCGCCTGGGAGGTGGTTCGTTCCGCCTCGGAGGTGGTTTCTGTCCCTCGCTTAGATGCGGGAATGGGATCAACTCACGCGAACTCAGAAGCGCGATGGTCTAGAGCTGATCATTTCGATTGGAGCAGCGCGGCCGTCAGAAGCACGGCAAACGTCAGGAGCTGGACGCCTCCGAGAGCGAGAAACCGATTGTAGGCCCGGCTTGGTGGCTGAGTCCAGACTCCCCGGCAAATGATCAGTGCCACCGGAAGATGCCCGAAAGGCAACCATGCCACCGTGCTGGCAAAGCCCCAAGCCACGAACCCGAGCAGCAGTGGCAATAGGCAGAACAAGGTGATTTCGACGCGACCGAACGTTGTCCCCCACCTCACCGCGAGGGTCCGTTTGCCCGTGGTGGCGTCCTCCGCGGCGTCGCGGAGGTTGTTGATGGCGATCAACGCGGAGCTGAGGAGACCGACTTGCAGCGCCAGCATCCAGCCAGACATGGCGGCCATTTGCCCCGTCTGCACGAAGTAACTACCAAGGGTGGCCACGAAGCCGAAGAAGAGAATCACGAACAGCTCGCCCATTCCGCGATAGGCCAACGGATAGGGACCTCCGGTGTAGGCGTAGGCCAGGAGCAACGAGACGACGCCGATCCCCAAAATCACGGGGCCCCGCGCCGCGATCAACGGCAGCCCGAAGAGTGCCGCTAATCCACAGAACCCCACCCCGCCCAGTAGCACCGCGCGCACCGGAAGCTTGCCGGAAGCCGTGACCCGCACCGGTCCCAGCCTCCGCTCGGTGTCCGCCCCCTTTTGCGCATCGAGTGCGTCGTTGAACAGATTCGTGGCAATCTGAATGCAGATCGTGCTGACGATGGTGGCGACAGCGAGCCAGATCGACACCGTTCCTGAATCGTACCAGGCCAGCATCGTCCCCAACCAGACCGGAACGATGGCTGCAGGCAACGTCTTCGGGCGCGCGGCCAGAATCCAGGACTTCACGGGACGCGTGGGAACTTGCTGAAGTCCGGTGCTCGCTTCTCGAGAAAGGCTTGTTTCCCCTCCTGCGCTTCCTCGCTCATGTAGTAGAGCAGCGTGGCATTTCCGGCCAAATCGAGAAGTCCAATCTGACCGTCGCAGTCCGCGTTGAGCGCTGCCTTGAGGCAACGGAGCGCCAGGGGTGAATGCTGAAGAATTTCACGCGCCCAGGTGACGGTCTCTTCCTCCAAGCGCTCCAGCGGAACCACCGTGTTCACCAAGCCCATTTCCAGAGCTTGTTGGGCGTCGTATTGGCGGCAGAGATACCAGATTTCCCGAGCCTTCTTCTGCCCGACAATGCGTGCCAAGTAGCTGGAGCCGAGTCCTCCATCAAAGGAGCCGACCTTGGGGCCGGTTTGCCCGAACCGGGCGTTCTCTGCGGCAATCGTCAGGTCGCAGACGACGTGGAGCACGTGGCCGCCGCCGATCGCATACCCCGCCACCATGGCGATGACTGGTTTGGGCAAGCTGCGGATCTTCTTCTGGACGTCGAGGATATTCAGACGCGGAACTCCATCCTCGCCCACGTAGCCGGCTTCTCCGCGGACTTTCTGGTCGCCGCCGGAGCAGAACGCTTTGTCGCCGGCGCCGGTCAGGATGATCACCCCGACGGACGGGTCTTCGTGAGCCAATTCCAAGGCGATCAGCAGCTCCTTGACTGTCAGCGGCCGGAAGGCGTTGCGGACCTCGGGACGGTTGATGGTGATCTTGGCGATCCCGTCCGAAGTCTTTTCGTAGAGGAGATCAGTGAAGGTCGCGGCGGTAGTCCACATGGTGTTTAAAGGGAAAGGGAGGCGAGGAAGCGGCGGACGCATTCTGCCAAGCCCGAAGGATTGCGCAAGGGAACTCGATGCCCGCTTGCCTCGATCTCTGCATACGAAGCGGACGGGACATGGGCCGCCGCTTCCCGCATGAGACCGGCAAATTTCCGGTCCTCGGCGCCGGCGACCCAAAGTTGCGGAATATGGCAGTCCGCCAAGGACGAGCGCAGGTCCTTCTGGTTTCCCAAAGACCAAACGTGGAACGCTTCCGCGATGGCCTCGGAATAGCGCCCCACCACCTCCGCCTGGCGGCCGGAGACCGGTTCGCCCTGCAACGTCGCCTGAGCATTCCAGCGTTCGAGAAAGGCATCCTTCGAGCCAGATCGCAGGAGGTCCGTCCATTGCCGATCCGAATCGACACGGAATGCACGAGCGCCGCGGTCTCCCAGTCCGGGATGCGCCGAGACAAAGATGGCAGCCTTCCACGGAGCATTTGGCGCGGTCACCGCGTGCATCGCCAGCCGCCCGCCGAGCGAATAGCCGATCACAATGGGCTTGGGGTCCTGGCGGCGAACCTCGTCGTTGAAATTCCGCGCCCAAGCGGAAAACGGCTCGGGCTTGGGCTCCCAAAGGATTGGGGGCACCACCTCTTCTCCAAGGACAGCGGTGAAGGCGGACCAGTCGTCCGGCGAACCCAGATTCCCATGCAGCGCCCAAATCATCCCATGGTCTCCCAGAATTGTTCGGTCTCCGCGTTGTCCGGGATGGCCTCAATCACGACCTGATCCGGCAACTTCGGCAACGGACCACCGCGCCATTCCACGTGCGGCAGGCCCCAAAAATCCGCCCAAGCACCGAACCGCAGGGAATGCCGGCTTTCTGTGTAAATTTTGAATGGCTCCGGGATCTGATTGAATCCGGGGAGGCGAGCGAAAATCCGGCCGCCTTCGTTGTTCAGCACCACAATCCGGCGTTTGGAGCCCGGAAGATGAGGAAGAATCCATGGTGCGTTGAGGTCGTAGATCGTCGTGAGATCGCCAAAAATCCCCCAGCTCTCGTCGTGATCGGCCCCCCAACCGAAGAAAGTGGAGAGATTGCCATCGATCCCGTTGGCACCCCGGTTCGCCCAAACCGAGTGCCTGGAATCGGCGTAGGCGGCCGCCATGTTCCATTCCCGCACTGGCAAGCTGTTGCCCAAAAAGACCCGCGCACCCGAAGGGATTTGGCTGGCCAGGGAACGCACCAAAGCCGGTTCCGAGCGGGCGTGCTTGGCAAGAGCCTCCTCAAGACGCTGCGCGGTGGCGCGATCCGTCTCCGGCATCCTTTTCGGCTCGGTGGGCGGAGCGAATGTCAATCCATCCAAGCCCGGCAGCACATAACAATCCCGGCCCAACCCCCGGAACCCGTGGCATTCGACCGACCAAACGGAGATTTCTGGCCGGTTCTCCAAATCGCGCCAGAACCGGAAGGTCGGCACGGTGCCGATTCGCAAGACGGAACGGACCGGATGAGCGCGCAACGCCCGTTCGCCGCCTTGAATCATCCACTTTTGAAGCGCCGGCGCTTCCCGCAAACCGCTCATGGCATCGGCCAGGATGGGGCAACTCCATTTCGCGATCTTCTTTAAAACCCGCTCCCGATCCTGCTCGGCAATCGCCCCGAGGATCACGAGATCCGGGTGCGGAATCTCCATCGCACTCCGCTTCTGCTTTCGCTTCGGCGGCACGACGGGAATCTCATCGATCGGTGGCATGGAGACGCCCGGTCCACTCAGCAACGGATCGCTGAAGCAGACATTCAGGTGGGCGGGCCCATCGCATGCCCATCGATTGAGATCGACCCGGCCCCCGCTTACGTCCCAACTCTCCACTGCGTAGAGGCAGAATAATCCCCGTTGTTCGATCGCCTGGGGAGCTCCGCTGCCGCGAAATTCTGCCGGACGATCCGCCGTGAGGCAGAGCAAGGGCACTCTTTGATACAGCGCTTCCACCACGGCCGGATACAGTTCCGCCACGGCGGTTCCCGATGTCGTCACTACCGCAACGGGCCGGTTCAAGGTGATGGCGCGTCCCAACGCGAAAAACGAAGCACTCCGTTCATCAACGAACGGGAACGACTTCAGTCCAGAGCGTAGGATTTCCAGAATGAGGGGACTGTCGCGAGAGCCGGGACAAATGGCGAATTCGGCCACACCTCGCCGCAAGCACGCCACAATCACGGCGCGCGCTAGTTGTTCGCTATCGGTCACAGGCCGAGCAACCGCTTCACCGAGCTCCGCTTCAAGGCCAATTCGCGCCATTCTTTCTCCAAGACACTCGCGGCAATTACCCCGCAGCCCACGGGGAGAAAGACGCGATTCGCAGACCAACTGACATGCCGGATGGCGACCACGGCGTGAAAGCTACCGTTCACCCAAGCACCGAACGGCGCCCCAAACCTCGCCGGCGCTCCCAACTGAGCGCGATAGCCCCGCAACTTATCCAGCATAGGCGGCGTGCGCGGCAAGGCACCGAGCGCTGGGGTTGGGTGCATCAGACGGATCAGGGAATTCAAGTCCGGTGGCTCGAGGAGCTCCACGTGAATGGAGGACAGAAAGTGGGCAATGGTCCCCAGCGTCAGAAGCTGCCGATCATCACGGCGCACGTGGCCAAGCGGTTGCAATTTATGCACAAGGTATTCGGCGACGAATTCATGTTCGGCGATCTCCTTTGGATCCGCTTCGAATGCCTCGGCTTGCTCCACGGAAGTCGTCCCGGCCAGGGCCATCGTTTCGAGATGGCGGCCGTGCACCGATAGCAGCAGCTCGGGGGTGGCTCCAATCAACCCCGCATCGCCCTCGCGGAAGCCGTAGCCGAACAAGGAAGCCGGCAAGTGATCAAGATTCGGGATCAAAGAGTCGATCGCCCCCGATTGCAGTGCCCCGCGCTCGGTGAAGACTGGGACGGACTTGGTCATCTCGCCATCGAGAATTTCCCGCATGATAGCTTCGTAAATCGTGGCGAACGGGCCTTGATCAGGGGGCTCCCACCGGATGTCGGGGTGTCGGGCTCCATTGAGGCTCGCGCGAACCGTGGTCAAATCAGGGGACATCCCCCACTGCGTTGGGACCTTCCACGGCATCGCGTCCCCGAGATCGAAGTCGTTGCAATAAAATGCCACCCCGCTCTCCGGGGGCTCGGTCCGGCTGGTGAACGGACCGAAGCCGGAAACGATCTGACCGGAGTCAGTTTTTAAAAAGGCGTAGTCCTTCACTCGATCAAACTCCGACCCTAGTTACGGATGGTGGAATTCTCAAGATCCGGAACTCGTAGAATCTCCCGGTTTGGTTTAGAGGGAGAACCGTTTCTTGAGCGAACCCCTGTATGATGGAGACCAGCAATCCGGCCGCGCCAGCCTCCGGAAGCGACGACGATCGGGACTTGGTCCTGATGCGCCGGATCGCCGAAGGGGATGAGGTCGCGTTCGCGGAGCTCGTGGAAATCCATCAGCACGCGGTCTTGGGGACCGTGGCGAAGATGCTCGGGAACGCCACGGAAGCGGAAGACGTCGCGCAGCAGGTGTTCGTCCGTGTCTGGCGCTCCGCTCCGCGCTACCAGCCCACGGCCAAGTTCACGACCTGGTTGTTCACAATCACGCGGAACTTGGTGTTCAACGAGATCCGACGTCGACAACGCAAGCCTGCGGTTTCCTTGGAGGAGCGGGAGGAGGAAAACTTCGGCACGCTCTCTGTGGATGGCGAGATGAAGCCGGATGAGTTCGCCTTGCACGCGGAGCTGGAGACCGCGGTAGACGCTGCGATTCAGCGATTGCCGGAGAAACAACGGATGGCGGTGGTTCTGCGCCGCTACCAGGAGATGGCCTATGAAGAAATCGGGGAGATTCTCGGTTTGTCGCTTCCTGCGGTGAAGAGCGTTTTGTTCCGGGCTCGCGCCCAATTGAAGGAAGATCTTCAGAAATATCTAGACGGCTGAGTTGCGATTCAGGGGGGGCATGTTAGGAAAGACGGATGGGCAATCATTCTTTGGAGCACGTCCTGGTCATCCCTCGCGCCTTGTTCGATGAACTCGGGGCCTTTCACGGCTATGAGGCCGATGCTGGCCGCTATCTGCCGTCCATTTTGGATCCGGCGAACAATTCGTTTCTTTGCCGGGCGGATGCCGAAACCGATCCGGGGCACAAGCAGATCATCCCCTACGCCTTATTTCAGTGTGGCGACCGCTTTTTGCACTACGTGCGTGGCGGAAATGCGGGGGAACAACGGCTCGCATCCAAGGGATCGATCGGCATCGGCGGTCACGTCAACGCGGAAGATTACCACGCCAGTGGCAGTCTCGGTTGGGATCTCTACGTTACTGGCGTCGAACGTGAG
Source organism: Akkermansia muciniphila (assembly GCA_945883495.1). GTDB lineage: Bacteria > Verrucomicrobiota > Verrucomicrobiia > Verrucomicrobiales > DEV007 > V1-115. The sequence goes on along the minus strand of CAMCXS010000039.1, from coordinate 43,153 downwards.
ATCGCCGAGGAACTTCGCATCAGCTGTCCATACCAGCAGTCGATCGTCGGCCTCATCAATGACGACACCACTGAAGTCGGCCAGGTCCACCTCGGCGTGGTCCATCTCTTCACCCTGGAGTCAACCGAAGTCGCTCCCAATGAGGTCGGCATCACGAATTTAAGCTTCCTCACCAAGGAGGAACTCGTGGAACGGGCCAAGGGCGGATTTTTGGAGTCCTGGTCTCGCTTGATCGTGGAAAACCTGGATCAGGTTCTCGCCTCCGCTACCGCTGGCGTCAGTTGACACATGGGTCGCATAGACTATGGTCGAGGCGGTGATGGTGGTGCATCCTGAAGTAGAGGTATCTCACCATGCACTTTGACCGAGACGTTCCTGAGCGGAGCTTTTCCTCCCATGCGCCGGGTTATTGGAAAAATCAGCCCAGTGTGAACTGGGACTCCTGGCAGTGGCAGCTCCAGAACCGCATCAATGATCTGCCATCACTGGAGAATCATCTCCGCCTGACCCGTGAGGAGCGCAGCGGCATTTTGCTTTCGGGGAACAAGTTGGCCATGGCCATCACGCCCCATTTCCTCAACCTCATTGATCGCGATGATCCCGATTGCCCCATCCGGCGCCAGGTCATCCCTCGCATCGAGGAAACCGTGGAGGCGGACTACGAAATGGCAGACCCCTGCGGCGAGGACGGCGACATGCCGGTTCCCGGTTTGGTCCACCGCTACCCGGATCGGGTCAATTTCCTCGTCACGGACCGGTGCGCATCGTACTGCCGCTATTGCACTCGGAGCCGGGTGGTGAGCGGCGCCGGAACCCAACATCTCGAGACCGAGTTCGAGGCTGCGTTCAACTACCTCGAAGAGCACACCGAGGTCCGCGACGTGCTACTTTCTGGTGGCGATCCCTTGCTCTTTTCCGATGGCAAACTGGAGCGGATTTTGCGCCGGTTGCGCGCCATTGAGCACATCGAATTCGTGCGGATTGGAACCCGCGTGCCCATCTTCCTGCCCCAGCGGATCACACCGGAGCTTTGCGCCATGCTGCGCCAGTTCCACCCACTCTTCATCAGCGTTCACACGAACCATCCGCGAGAATTGACCTCGGAGGTGAAGCAGGCGTTGGAGCGGCTTGCGGACGCCGGGATTCCGCTGGGGAACCAGAGCGTTTTGTTGCGAGGAGTGAACGACAGCCTCGATGTGATGAAGGTGCTGGTCCACAAGCTTCTCCGCTGCCGTGTGCGCCCCTATTACCTGTATCAAATGGATCTGATCCTCGGCTCCTCGCACCTTCGGGTCCCCGTCTCCCGGGGATTGGAGATCATCCAAGGGCTCCGGGGCCATACCACGGGATACGCCGTGCCCACCTATGTCATCGACGCCCCGGGCGGAGGCGGAAAGGTTCCGGTTCACCCGGATACGGTCATTCAGCGCAACGAGGAGCGGATCATCGTCCGCAACTACGAGGGCAAGCTATTCGAATACCCCGAACCAGCGGCCGAGTTCGCGTCGCTGGGGGCATTCCTACCGTAACGGAAGTCAGGGTTGCGGCTTGGTGGGTTGAGCCAGCTCCGCGGCGGGCGGTTCGATTGCCATCATCTTCTGGTGGATGTCGAGAATCTTGGCGGAAACCTGAAAAAAGGATTCCATGGCCTGGATGTCGGCGTCCTTTCCGTTCACGAGGGCGTCTAAACTGGCGAGGTATTTGTCCTGATCCACCCGGATTGCGGCCATTTGGCTCTGCGCTTCCCCGTAAGATTCAACGACCTTTGTTTGCATGGCCGTCAATGCTTCACGCCGCCCCTGATCCTCGTGGAACTGCGCCAGCTGTGCTTTTTGTTGCTCGCGGTAGCCTGGGCTGAAGAGTCTCCGAAGCAGCTTCCCCTTTTCCTCCGGACTGGTCGAAGGCGGAAGTTGCAACTGCTGGGAAACGTAGGAGTCGAGTTCTTTGAATTCTTCGATTGGCTTTTCGTATTGCTTGTTGAGGTAGGCCAACCCTCCGGCTAGGGCTCGCAGCTTGTCGATCTCCGCGCGTTGCAACTGCTGCCCGCCCCGGACTTTGGCCTCAAGCTGCCGCAGATAGCCGACGGTGGCCTCACTGTTGTTCACAACATCGTCAACGACCTTGGCCACGGCGACCATCCCCTGATTGAGGCGCTGTTCCCCGGCTTGTTCGACGGCCTTAACTTGGGCCTCCCAATCCGCGTTGAGCCGTTGAACCTCCGCGAGGTGCGCACTCTTGTCGCGTTCGGCCTGCTTCTTCGTTTCATCCAACTGCGTCTGAAGGACTGCGGCCTGCGCTTTGGACTCGGCGAGCTCGGTACTGCGTTCCCGCAATCCAAATGCGAGGTAGACGGTGGAACCGAGCAAGAGGAAGAGCGTGGCCGTGAGACCCGCCATCAGAGGGTCAAACCGGCGTGGTTCTTGGTAGGGATCGGAATAATTACTCATTGCGGCTCGCGCGAATTTCGACTGGGTCGTGCTTTGGACGATCCTGGAACTCAACCCATTCCACCTTCATGGATGGATGCCGTTTGTCAAAATTCCCGGAGAGTGCAGGAGCCGAGGAGCGGTTTGCTTTTTCGGGAAGTTCTGCTGACGATACGACATGCCGCCTCTCCTCGAAATCTGCCGGAACCTGCCGGTCTGGTCCTATGAACCTGGCGACGTCATCATTCATGAAGACCGCAAGGATGGACGGCTCTACATTCTTAAAAAGGGAGCTGTCGAGGTTCGCAAGGCGGGGCAACCAGTGATCACCACCACCACGCCGGGGGCCATTTTCGGGGAAGTGTCCGCGCTATTGCAAGCTGCGCATAGTGCGTCCGTGGTCGCCGCGGTGGAATGCGAGTTCTACGTGGCCGAGAACGCCGAGGAATTCCTTCATGCCCATCCAGAGCTCAATATCCACATCGCCCGTTTGCTTGCGTTCCGCCTGCAACGAGTCACCCAGCAACTGATTGATTTGCAGGAACTCGCGGATTCGTCTGGACTCTCCCCCACCACACGGGTCAAGGGCGTCCTCCGTACTTTGGCTGATCAATTCTAGGCGATTACTCGACCACCACGACATCCCCAACTTGGGCCACGCCGAAGAAGTTCTTCGCGTAGGTGTAGGGCAACCGGATACACCCGTGCGATGCCGGATAACCAGGGCAATTCCCCTGGTGCATCCCGACGGCGCTGCCGCTCAACCGCATAAAAAACGGCATAGCCGAGCCGTAAAGCGTGGAATAGCGGAGCCGGCTCTTGTCGGTGATCACGAATGTACCCCGGGGCGTGCGGAAGCCAGATCTTCCGGTCGAACACCCGGTCGAGTAGAGCAAGGAGCCGTCCTTGTAGAACCGTGCGACCTGGTCGCTGATCGAAACGACAATCTTACGCTGGTGCTTGCCGTCCAGTTCGGGTTCCCTTCCCAGCATCAATTGGGCCATTGGGATATCCCCAGCGTTAATGGCAAACGTCACAGGGTAGGTATAGTCGTTGGTCGGCCGGTTGCGATGCGCACCCTTTTTCAGGAGGATTTTCGCCACATCCAACTGCTTGGACCCGGCCGCCAGCATGAGCGGGGTGACATTCGTCTCGTTCTTCAAGCGATAGGCTAGGCTGCCGTTCTCCGAAAACTTCGCGAGAAATTCGCCGCTGACAGGGTAATTCAATCGACCGTTCGGATCCGCACCGTTCGCCAGAAGCAATTCCGTCATGGCTGGCTGACGGTTTGCGACCGACCATTCCAACAGGCGGTGTCCGCCAGGCCGGTCGTTCGCCTCGTAGCGAGCGCCATATTCCAAAAGGAGCGCTGCGGCCGTCACGTCCCCATTCATCACTGCAAAACCGAGAAGCGTGAACCCGGTGGAAGTTGGGTTGTTCAAGTTGTCCCCGTGAGCGGCAAGAAGGCGCATCACGTCATACGACTTCGCCTGCATCGGTCCCCAAAGGCTGCTGCCACGGGCCTTGGCGCCTCGGCCGAAGAGATACCGGGTCTGCCGGAAATCGCGGTCCTCGATAGCGCGCTCGATCGGCGTACGCCCGTCCAAAAAGCGTGCGTTGATGTCGGCTCCCGCCCCCAGGAGCGCTTCGGCCATATGGGGGCGCCCATGTTGAAGTTCGCTCCACCAAAGCGCTTCGCCCGTGGAGCCGCTCACCTGAGAAGGATCGGCGCGATGTTTCAGCAGAAGGCCGACCCAGTCCAGCGAATTTGCTTCACACGCGGCTTCCAGAAGTCCGAATTGTCCACTGCGAGCTTTCTCCAAATCTGCGCCCTTGGCCAAACAGAGGAGAAAGGCGGGTTGCGAGCGGAGCCGAAAAGCGGCTTCAATCAAGGATTCCCCGTTCTTGCCCTCGGATTCCGGAGAGGCCCCTGCCGACAGGAGCCGTTCGACAAGATCGACCCGGCCCGTTTCAAGACAGGCCACCGTCAACGGCCTGCCGTCCACCGTTGTTCCCGCCGGGTCGGCCCCGAGTTGCAAAAGCTTATCAATCGCCCGGCCATCTCCACGGTCCAATGCAACGGCTAGAGGAGTCCCGATGGGACTCTGGACCTGAATCGAAGCCCCATGCTTCACCAGAAGATCCAAAGCCTTATCATGTCCGTCACGGATCGCCCAGACCAACGCTGGCACACCCGGCTCCATGTCGACATCGGGATTGCCCCCTCGGGAAAGCAGGTAATCCGCGATCGCCAACGAGCCCATTTCCAAAGCCCGAGCCTCGGCGGGCCGCCCTTCGATTCGCGATAGATCCAAGGCCACGCCCAGATCCGCGAGACACTGCATCATATCCACCCGATTCGCCAAGATCGCCTTTTGGAACGGGGTCTTACCACTCTCATCCGCGTGATCAAGCGGAACCCCGACCACCTTCAGCCGAGTCAGAGCCAAAGCGTCCCCCTGCTCAAGCGCACGATGCACGGAGGCAATGTCCGCTTTATATCCGTCACGCTCCAGTCGGAGCTTGGTGAACCAGTCAGCTCGAACGCAGCGTCGCGCCGTGGCGACTCCTACGCTGACGATGAGGAAGGTCAGCGTCATGAGTACGATCAGACGGCTCATGAAGCGGCCCAGCCGGATCAAGAAATCGGCATCAGAATGACAAGTTACGGAAGTCACAACAACACCACTGGTTCCTGGGATGAAAATAAATAGGCCTCACTGCGTCGCAAAAGCGAGAGTTTTTTTGTTGTTGCGGCGACTGATAGCCGGCAACGCATAATCCTACTACATTTTTTATTAATTTCCACTACTTTCTTAGAGATATTGAAAACCCGTGTTTTGACATAGTCTGTTCCACGGCGTCCCCGAAACGCATGCCGCCGTAATCCAGTTGCAAAAGCGGCCAAAGTGGAATGAAATAGCCCACTTTGCGTCCCGGTCCGGGCGCCGAACCTTCATTCGCAGCATGTCCTATCTTCGTATTCTCTCAGTTTCGCTCCTCCTGCCCGGAATCATGATGGCGGCGGAGTCCAAGTTAGATTTCAATCGCGACGTCCGTCCGATTCTTGAAGCGGCTTGTATTCATTGCCACGGCACGGAGAAGCAAGAGGGCGACGTCCGGCTCGACACCAAAGAGGCGGCGTATGCCGGGGGCGAGGACAATCCAGGGATCACTCCTGGCGATCCGGAGAAGTCATCGGTGTGGTGGACGACGACGTTGCCTCCGACGGACGATCTCATTATGCCGCCGAAGAAGCCATTGATTCAGGCGCAGACGGACATTCTGAAGGAGTGGATTTTAGCCGGTGCTCCCTGGCCTGACGGAGTCGTGTTGCAAGAGACGCCGCGGATGGATTTTGCGAACAATATTCAACCGCTCTTTGCCCGCGGCGGACCGTTCACGGCGGAGGAGGTCAAAATGATTCGCCTCTGGAGTGAACAAGGCGCGGTTTGGCCCCAAGGTCTGAAACTTGGCGGTCCAGAGCCCGATGGCCCCGGTGACAACCTGGATCTCGTCAAGACGATCCACGAGAAGATCACGGCCACGCACACGGAAGAATCTCCTTCGGATATGAAGGTTTACGAAGCGAAGGTGCCGATCACCGGGGCGAGCTACACGATGGTTCCCATCCCTGCCGGCGAATTTCTCATGGGCAGTCCCGCTTCGGAGGCCGATCGCAAGGAGGACGAAGGGCCGCAGCACAAGGTGAAGATCGACCCCTTCTGGATGGGCAAGTTCGAGGTGACCTGGGACGAGTATGAGCCTTTCATGATTACCGACGTGGCCCGCCGCAAAAATGGCTCGCCGGAAAAGATCCCCGCCGACGCGGACGCCGCGTTCATCACCTCGAAGCCTACGACGCCGTACACCGAAATGAGCTTCGGGATGGGCACCAAAGGATTCCCCGCCATCAGCATGACCGAGCACGCTGCCCTGAAATATTGCCAGTGGCTCAGCGCGCAAACCGGACATTTTTACCGCCTCCCGACCGAAGCCGAGTGGGAATACGCTTGCCGCGCCGGAACCACCACGGCATTCAGCTGGGGGGACAACCCGGCTCAGGGCGGCGACTACGCCTGGTTTTGGGACAACGCAGGCGAGAAATATCAGAAGGTGGGTCAGAAGAAGCCCAATCCTTGGGGGTTGCATGACATGCACGGGAACGTCATTGAGTGGGTTCTCGACTGGTACGAACCTTACCCGGCCGCAACCGGCGTGGTGGAGAATCCCTATGTCAAACCCGGCAAGCTCCTCTATCCCCGCGTGGCCCGTGGCGGGAGCTGGTATGACGACATGGACCTCCTCCGCTCCTCGACCCGCTTCAAGTCGAACCCGAAGTGGAAGATTCAGGATCCCCAGCTTCCGAAGTCGATCTGGTATCATACCGATGGTGAGTGGTTAGGCTTCCGTCTCGTCCGTCCCCTGAATGTTCCGTCGGCGGAGACCATGCACGCGATTTGGAATTCCGGTCGCGGCGAGGAGAACGAAGTCAAAGACGCGAAGAAAGACTGACTGCTCCGAGACTAATCACCTGTGCGATGGTCGCCGCGCTGGCTTCTGCCGGCGCGGAGGACTGTTTACTGAAGCGCTTCCGGTTTGAGGAGCCCGCCATGGGCACCATCTTCCGGGCGGAAGTCTACGCCCTGGATGAAGGGCGCGCCCAGCATGCGGTCCAAGCCGCTTGGATCGAGGTGCACCGGCTCAACGCGATCTTTTCCGACTACGACCCGGAAAGCGAGTTGATGCGGCTCTGCCGGGCAAAGCCAGGGTCCAAGGTTCAGCTATCGCCGGACCTCTATCGAATTCTTCAACTATCTGGGGAAATAAGCAGATCCTCGGGAGGTGCCTTCGACGTCACCATTGGTCCGCTCAAGCGGCTTTGGCGCCAAAGCCGGCGGGACGCCGTAATGCCTTCCGCCGCGAGGATCCAGGAAGCTCGCGCTGTCACCGGTGGGGACAAAATCCAGCTTTTCCCGGATGGATCAGCGACTCTAGAGGTGGACGGGATGCGGCTCGATTTGGGCGGAATTGCAAAAGGATATGCGGCGGACGCCGTCTTGGCGATCCTCAAGAGTCATGGATTGGACCGCTCCCTGGTGGCGGCCAGTGGCGACGTGTTGGCCGGCGAGTCTCCGCCGGGGAAAGAAGGTTGGGAGGTTGGCATCGCCAGTTTGGATGATCCCGATGGCCTGAACGCGTCGATTCTTCTTCGCAATCAAGCGCTATCGACCTCCGGTGATACGCAGCAAGCCGCGGAGATCGCAGGAGTGACCTACTCCCATATTCTGGATCCGAAGACAGGGATTGGGCTCTCGATCCGTCGTATGGTCAATGTGTTGGCTCCGTCCAGTGTCGCGGCCGACGCCTGGGCCACCGCCCTCAGCGTAGCCGGGACCGAGGGTTGCAGCCTACCTAAAGAAATTGCGTTCCGGTTTGAGGAGGCATCCCCTGATGGCAACGAAAATCAGCGAGAGCGAAGGCGGAACTGGCCCTCTGCGAAGGAGTAACACACCTCCACCCGCGATCCAAGGCGAGATTGAGATTGACTCCGCGCCCCTGCTGGGCACAATCAGCGGTTAACCAGCCGTGCCAGGAGGAAAATCTATCGCCTCGCGGCCAGCCATTGAGAATGCCGGGATTCATGAAGCCGATTCGCTTGCCGTTGCTGTTTGCCATCTCCGTCTTGTTTTTTTACTCGACCAGCGGCAGCTGGGCGCAGGGACCGACGCGAACCTTCTTCGAGATACCGATTGGGACCTATCCCGGCTTGCAGCCTCTTGAGCGCGGAGTAAGTCCCGGGATCGCCAGCGGCACTCACGCGGGGGTCTACATCCGTTTTGCCGAAGACATTGCCAATCTCTGCGAACGCTATGAGGAGGGTTCGGGCCGACCCAAGTTCCGATTGAACGTCTTCGCCACTGAGGGTGCCTTCGATAGCCTCAAACGGCTCCGGAAGGAAGATGAGGTGCAACTCGCCATCGTGCAGTCCGATCTGTGGTACTACGCCAAAAAGTTCGGCACCCCATCATCCGCGACTTCCGGACGGATGCAGAGCGCGCAGGAGAAGATTCAAGCTTCCTGGCGCGAAATTCATCAGGATATTCGGATGCTCCTGCCCCTTTACGAGGAGACCATTCACATCCTGGTCCGCCCGGAAGACAAGACATCCGGGAAGTTTAAAGATTTATCTGACCTCTTTCTCAAGGAAGCGCGAGTTAACATCGGAACAAAGGGATCGGGCGCCTTTGTGACCTGTACGCTTTTGGAGCAAATTTTGACGCAAGGCCCCGGGGGAACTGGTGGAAAGACCTGGAAACCAGCCTATGAAAGCACCGATGTGGCGCTCGCACGCCTCGTGAACAAAGAGGAAAGCACACTGGACGCTGTGATCCTTGTCGGCGGCGTGCCGTTCCCCGCCTTGGAGAAGTTTCATGTCGATCACATGAAGCGGACCCCGACTCGGAACCTGTTTCGGGATCTTACTTCCGAGCCCAAATTCACCCCGCAAATGGCGCTGCTGCCGTTCGGCAGCGCAGCGGACAAAGTCATCGACGCGAACACCGAATTCCGCGGATATCTCCCGGCTACGATTGAGGCATCGAACTACTCCTTCCTGGAACCTGAATCTACTCCCGTAAAGACGCGCTCCATCATGGCCTGCTTGGTCACCCATGCGAAGTATAATGACACCGCTGGTAAAGAGGCGCACAAGATCCAATGGGTGCGCCACATTCTCTACAGGGTGCTCAGCAAAATGCGTCCCGGAAGTGAAACTGGTTTGGTCGAAGACTTCGGAACTCCGCACGCTGGCGATAAGTGGCAGGAAACCGCGCGCAATCTCCAGAAAGTGAATCAAAAGGTCGACGGGCTGACCTGGGAGAGCTTCGGCTGGAAGCTCCACGACGATCGCGTGCTCCAGGAAATGCTTCGAACCTGGGGTGAAGGCTTGCCGGGCGGTGCTTCGCCAAACTTGATTGATCCCGACAATCCGTTCTAACCACGGCTTCCCATGACACGCTCCGCATCGATTCTCCAGCTCGCCGCCGTCGTCACCCTCGGCTTGTCCACGCCCTATGGCGCTGTAGCCCAAGATAGCATCTTCTCGATGGACGTTGGCACCTTTCCAGGGGCTGCGACCAACACTCGGTCTAACCCAGGAATCGCCAGCGGCTCCCACTCCGGTCTTTACCTCCGTTTCGCCGAAGATCTTGCCACGCTTTGCGCCAAGCCTCGCGACGGAAGGTCCCCGTATCGACTCAACGTAGTCGCCACGGAAGGCGGCCTAGACAGCGTCAAGCGCCTCCGCCTCGAATCCGATGTGCAAATGGGCATCGTGCAGTCAGATCTTTGGTACTACGCCAAGAAGCTGGGCGATCCGGCCACCAGCGCGGGCAATTGGCTGAGCACCAAGACCCGCGAATCATGGCGCCAGATCGCCACAGATACGCGCCTGCTCTTGCCTCTCTACACCGAGCAAATCCACATCGTTGTCACGCCCTACGGCAAGGATCAGTTCAAGGACCTTATGGGCCTCTTCAAGAGCAAGGCACGGGTCAGCGTCGGCACCACTGGATCGGGCAGCATGATCACTTGCACGCTTTTGGAAGAAATGCTTCTCCGGGAGTTGCGCGCCAAGGGCGCTCCCGAAACTCGGTGGAAGCCACAATTCCTCCCCGCCGATGCCGCCTTGGAGACTCTTACCAAAGGGCAAGGGGAGCTCGACGCGGTGATTCTCGTTGGAGGGGTCCCCTTCCCTGCGTTGGAGAAGTTCGCCATGGATCAGGTCAAGCAGGGCCTTTTCAATCGCACCACCAGCGTGGCCCAACTGGCCCTCCTGCCGTTCGGTCCCGAGGCCGACGCCGCGGTCGACCGTGATCCCGACTTCCGGGGCTATGTGAAGACGACGATTCAATCAGGCGATTACGAGTTCCTCACTGCGGAAAAGGGCGCCATTTCGACTCGCGGCGTCACGGCGTGTTTGGTTACTCATCGCTCCTACTCCGCGGATGCCAAAGCGAGCGAGGCGTCACGCCATCGCCTCCTCTGGGTGCGGCACACGCTCTACCGTCTGCTCACCAATCTGGATGAATCGAGTGATTCAGGTTTGATCCGCGACTTCGGGACTCCGCAAGCTGGCGACAAGTGGAAAGACGTCTCCGACACTCTGCGCCGCATTCAGCGTGGTGACTTGACTTGGGCCTCGTTTGGTTGGTCGCGGCACGAGGATCCAGTGCTGATGAAGATGGTTGACGCTTGGTCGGGAAGCACGACGGCTCGCCCGGTGGGGACCTTCCTGATTGATCCCGATAAATTCTAGACGCTAAGCAGTTCTAAAGCCCGAGGCGGCCGGAAGTCAGACCGCCCGGGACTGGACAGAGGCAGAAATCAGCTCTTCGGCTTAAAAACTCCTAGCGCCTGGACGACCACAAGAAGGATAAAGGCGCCCACGGTCGCCGAAACGAGCGGCATCCACGTGGGGCTGCCCTCAAGCTTCATGAGATCCAGAACAAAGCCTCCCAAAAAGGCCCCGGCGATCCCCAAAACCATGGTGAGAATCCAGTTCATCTTCTGATCTCCAGGGAGAATCCAGCGGGCAAGAGCCCCGGCCAGGATTCCAATGCCGCACCAGAATCCAATTTCTTGCAGGGCGGCCGCCATCATTGGTTCAAAAACGAAAGTTTGCATGAGGCCGATGTTAGGGGATTTCCCATCATCTGCCAAGTTGAAAACCAACAGTTCTAGAATTTCACACGCGGTCGACGGCCTCGTCATCGCTAGGTTTCCACCCTCTGTCATTTCCCTGTTGCCTCCCGGAAGCTCCCACTCTAGATGACAGGTCATCAAAACGTGGCCGACGGCCACCCCCACGACATGGCAACCAAGGTAGGAGTTATCGGAGCGGGCGGCATGGTCCGCTATCACATTGACGGCTTCAAAGCGGCAGGCGCTGAAATCGTCGCCATCGCGGACGTCAACGAAGCAGCGGCCCAGCGCACCGCCGCCAGCCAGGGCATTCCCCGTGTTTTTGGCGATGTCGCCAGCATGTTGGCCGATCCCGGGATCGATGCCGTGTCCATCATCGTCCCGAACAAGTTTCACGCTCCGCTGGCCATCCAAGCCCTTCAGGCCGGAAAGCACGTGTTCTGCGAGAAGCCGCCTGCGATCAGTGCCGCCGAGGTTCAGCAGATGATCGACGTCGCCCAGAGGGCCGCCAAGACGCTCATGTTCAACTTCAACAACCGCGCCCGGCCGGAATCCTACGCGATGATGGACTACATCAAAGGCGGCGTGGTCGGCACCATCAATTCCGCCCAAGCCAAATGGATCCGCCGCACCGGCATTCCAGGGTTCGGCGGCTGGTTCACCACCAAGTCCCTGGCCGGCGGCGGTCCGTTGATCGACCTGCTCCACATGATCGACCTGGCCCTGTTCTTCATGGGCTATCCGGAGCCAGCCCATGTGCTGGGACAGACGTTCAGCGATTTCATCACGGACAAGGCGTTCAAAGGACCTTGGGGATTGCCAGACGTCGCTGGTGGCACGACCGACGTCGAGGCTGCGGCTCACGGGTTTGTGACCTTCCGCACCGGTCAAGTCCTCAGCCTTCAGGTTTCCTGGGCCGAGATGGTCAAGCGTGAGGAAGTCAGCGTTGTCTTCCAGGGAACCCGCGCCGGTGGCAAGGTGGAACGCCTCTTTGGCCGCGATGGCCTCGACGCCACCGCGATCGACACCTGCGAGCTCTACGTGCAGGAGAACGGGAACTCGGTGAATCGCTCCGTCGTCGTCCCCGCCTGCGAAGACATGGGCCGGATTCGTTCCGCCTCGAACTTCATCCGGACGATCGAAGGGACCGAGGCTCCGTTGAACACGCCCTCCCAGGCGCTCGCCTTGATGAAGATCATCGATGCCATTTATCTCTCCGCTCGCACCGGCGCTCCGGTGGCGTGCTGAACCTTATCCTCCTCAATTCAATCCACTTTTCGCATGAAACGGAAACTTCGCATGGGCATGGTGGGCGGCGGACGCGGCGCCTTCATTGGCCAAGTTCACCGCATGGCGGCCAACCTGGATGGCAAAATCGAACTGGTCGCCGGCGCCTTTTCGTCCGACCCGGAGAAATCCCGTCTTTCTGGTGAGGACTTCTTCCTCGATCCGTCCCGGGTTTACTCCAGCTATCAAGAGATGGCGAGCGCGGAAGCCGCCTTACCGGCGGACAAGCGCATCGACTTCGTCAGCATCGTAGTCCGGAACAATCTCCACTTCGATGTCGCCAAGACGTTCCTTGAAGCGGGCATTCACGTGATTTGCGACAAGCCGGTGACGTTCAATCTGGAACAAGCGCTCCAGCTTCGCTCCATCGTGAACCGCACCGGTCTGGTCTTCGCCTTGACCCATAACTATACCGGGTATCCGATGGTCAAGGAAGCGCGTCGCATGGTGCGCGCCGGTGAACTGGGCCGTCTGCTCAAGATCGTCGCCGAGTATCCGCAAGGCTACGCCGTCGGCGACGTGGAAGGCGATGGCCAGGGCCAGATCTCCAACTGGCGATCCGACCCGAACGTCTCGGGCGTTTCCAACTGCATTGGGGACATAGGCACCCACGCCCACAACCTCGTCCGCTACATCTGCGGGGTGGAGATCGAGTCGATGTGCGCGGAGCTGACCGCCTTCATTCCAGGGCGCCAGCTCGACGACGACGGAAACATCCTGGTCCGCTTCCGAGGCGGCGCCAAGGGAATCATTTACGCGTCCCAGATCTCCAACGGCGACGAGAACGCCTTGTCGATCCGTGCTTACGGAACGAAAGCGTCCATCGAGTGGCACCAGGAAGACCCGAACGATTTGATCGTGAAGTATGCCAACGCGCCTCGCAAGGTCTACCGCCGTGGCAACGACTACCTTGGGCCGGAAGCCAAGGCCTACTCCCGGACTCCGTTTGCCCACCCGGAAGGATTCATCGAGGCGTTTGCGAACATCTACCTCGCGGCCGGCCAGGCCATTTCCGACCGGATTGAAGGCCGACCCGCTCCAGCCGAAGGTTACGATTTCCCGGATATCCGCGACGGGATCGCCGGCATGGCGTTCATTGAGACCGCTGTGCGGAGCTCTCAGTCCTCAGAGAAGTGGTTGCCCTTTCCGGTCGTTTGATCGCTCCGTTCCGCTTAACTCCCTGATTCCGCCCCGTTGGCCGGAGCCAGGGGCTGGGCCTGGAGTGTCTCATCAAGGTAGAGGTGCTCCAGGTCTACTTCGAAGGCCCATTTGATGTAATCGGGCTTCTCTTGCCCTTTGCGCTGTAACCGGACCGTAACCTGGCATCGCTCCGAACGCAGCGATTCGGTGACCTGGAAATGGAGACGCCCGGACTTGGAATCGTAGACGCACGGAACCTCGCCAAATCCACTCAACCGCATGGAAACTGCGTCCGGTTCAATTCCTTCGATCTGGGACAAGTCCGCTTCGATACGCGGGAGCCGCGTGGTGACGATGCCTTGATCCTCCGGCCAAAGAGTCACTTGCGGCGCCCCCTCCGTGCTGGTCAGTAAGTTCCCGCCGGACGGGGGGAGAGCGCCCCTAAAACTCATCGCGTAGTTGAAGTTCGTGTCATCGTCCCCGTGAATGATGAAGCGGCCGACTTCAAGATTTGGTTCGCCAAATGCCGCTTTTTTCGGTGCCACGGTGATTCCGAGCTCGTAGCCGTAGCCTTTGCAAAGGTCGAGGACCTTGGTGTTGTATTTTCCGTAGGGGTAAGCGAAGACCGGGAGCACGTTCTCCACGCCGAATGTGGCGCGGAGGAACTCCAGGGAGCCGACCAATTCTTCTTGAAGCCATTGATCGTAGTCCTTGTCCTTCGGTTTTCTGGTGAGGTCCGCATGGCTCACGGAGTGACTGCCGATCTCGCAGCCGTTCGCCATCATCTCCCGGATCTCGTCGATGCTCAAAGAGCGGCCCGAACCACCGATGTAATTCCGGTAAATGTATATCGAGAATGGATAGCCATATTCCTTAAAGATCGGATACGCGTCCGTGTAGACGCCCTCCCAACCGTCGTCGCATGTGATCACGATGCAGGGGTCGGGAATGTTCTTCTGTCCCTTCTTCCATGCCAGATACTCGCTCATCCGGATCACTGGGACATTGGCCTTCTTGATCGCTTCCATCTGCGCCCGGACCCGGTCTGGATGGATCACCATGTCCGAAATGCGGCGCGTCGGCGAAAAGTCGTGATACCCCAAAATCGAGACCTGGACGCTGGGATTGAACACCGGCCCAGTCTCTTCCGGCTCGGGAGGTGGCGGAGGAGGTTCCTCCGGCGCAGGGGCGGCGGTTTCCGTGGACGCCACAACCTCCGCCACCGGAGGTTCGGGCGCTTTCAGCTTCTGGCCAAGTTCCCAGAGCTTGTCGCATCCGGTCACCCCCAGCAGGAGCGCGCACATCGCGAGGGAGGAGAGAAATTGGCGAGACCGGTTCATGAAAGAGCTCAACTCTTTCGACTCTAGTCGCATCCCTTTCTAGTCGCAAATCTTGCCGGTTTCAGGGCGTAAGCGGGAGGGTGTCGATCACCACGGAGGATGCGGTCTTCCCGTCGAAGGCCGTCACCAGCAAAAACGCACCTGGTGCGACCCCGGTCAACCCGGGCAACGGCACCGTTCCATCCGCCAAGCTACGAACCGCCCGCACCGGATCACCTTCGTGATCCGAGATGCGAACATCGGCATGGGGCAGCAACTTCAGCTCCGGAAAGCGGCATGTGATCGGTCGTCCGGTAGCGGAGGCAAACACGTCCAACGCCCCGCCACCGCGAGGCGCCTCACCGGGAGGATCGACGAGGTTCCGCAACCGCAACGCGATCCTGGGATCCGCAGGACGGGGATCGAATTCCATTTCTAGGAAGTTCCAGTAGTAAGGCTGATTCTCCGCGTGCGGTTCCAGCGCCGGATTGGCGTACTTTTGGTGATAGAGAGCGGTGATTTCCACCTCGCGTCCGTCGTGATCCTTCATCTTTGGACCGAATCCTTCGATCACTTCTCGGCCACCGCTCCGTCCGATGGGACCAAACGAGCACTCGATGAGGCCATGCTGCAGGTTGCGCAGGATGGAACCGTTGTGGACGTCCCCGTAAACCGTGATCACTCCGGAGCGTCGTCCCAGAAGCTCCAGAACGCGATCGGCGCCCGCTTTGACCCAGCCGGCATAATCTGCAGTGACGCGATCCCTCTGATCCCATTCCGGAGCCGCTTTCGCTCCGTTCCAAATGGTGTGCAATCCGTTGAGCCCGGTCAGACAGATCAACGGCGAGGCATTGAACCGGATCTGGTTTTCGAGCCAGGCAAACTGCTCCTCGCCCAACAACGTCCGGGTGGGATCGGTGCGATCGAGCGCGTCCTTAGCGGCTCCCCAGCCTTCCCGAGTCCAGAGGTTGGTGTCTTGACTGGTCCGCCAAAGCCGGGCGTCGAGCACGAGCAGGGTGAAGTCGCGACTCGGCATCTTCCAGGCGCGCCACTTTTTGGGGTTCTCCAACGGATCGATCTCTTCCGCGCCGGTTACCAAATGATGGACGATCTGGAAGTTGCGCCGCAAATACGCCGGATCTTGGCCTAAGTCGCCGCGCCGCCGGACCGCCAGTTGTTCCGGTCCCTTGATGTCATCCATCCCGTAGTCGTGATCTCCCGGATTGATGACGTTCCAGTGCCGCATCATTTGCCAGCGGCTGGTGGGCCCGGCGATGGAGTGCCTGATGACCTTCCAGGCGTCATCGGTGCTGGGCGGGAAAAACTCCAGCTCCATATACCAAACGTCGTCTTCCCACACCAGGATCTGGAAGCCGTAATTCTCAAACTCCCGATAGGCGCCCTCCGTGGGTTGATCGCGCAGCTTCCACTCGTCGTTCGCGCCGGCCATTTCCCATTTCCCGTCCACGTGGCGCTGCAATCCTTTGCTCAAGGCGTGGCAACTCAGGCCGCAGAGCTTGTACGGAGCCGTCAAACGCGGCAAACGTCCCACATAGCTCCCCTTCGCCGGAACATCGCCTACCAAGCCCGTGCCCGGTCCGCAAGCGCCCGTGCCGATCCGCGGATCACCGGTCACGTTGACCCCATCCTTCCACACCGTGAAAAACAGATCGGTTTCCGCCGGATTCGTGGGGAGTTCGACTTCCGCGACCGCCGTGTGCCGCCGCCAGTCGTTGTTCACGATCGCGCCTTTCCCTCCTGGAGGAACCAGCACCCAGCCGCCCGGCGGGTTTTCTTCCCGAGCCACGCGAATCTCCATCGTCGTTCCCGCGCTGTGGAAGAGCCCGACGAACTTCGCCTTCCATTTCCCATCCTCCAGCCGCAAAGAGTCGCCCAGCGGATAGCAGATCACGCATTCCGGCTGGGGCGCGTCCATCACATGGACATCGGTGCCGTCCACCGTGATCTCGCGAACCTCGAAGTCGATCAATCCGCGGCCGGCAATCCCATAGAAGCCTTCAGTTTCCACCGATGGCAGATAGGCCACTAGATCGGGCGATTGCCCGCCTTTCCACGACATCCGCGCCGTTAACAACGAGAGACTTCCCCGATCCAGCGTGACCCGCACTTCCAACTTCACCTCATCTCCTGGGAGTGGCCGTCGCGCTGGCACTTCGCGTTGCTCCAACGCCGCCAACCCTGGTTCGAGCGGAATGCTGCGCCGTTTCACCGCGCCCTCGGGAACGATCACGCGGAGATGCTCGTCATCGCTCCAACCAACCAAAATGGCGTGCTGGATTCCCTGAAAGCTCTCGAAAATGCTCTTCGCCCCGAGCGCCACGCCGAAGAATCCGTGGCCGTCTTGATACATTCTCCACGTCGGATCGTCGCCGCGTCCCGGTTCCGGCCGGTCCGCCCGGTAAATGAACTTTACGACTAAAATGTAGTCCCCCTTGAGACGCTGGTCCCTCCGGTAGACCACGCCCATCGGCAGCGATGGATCCCATTGGGTCGAAAACGGCTCCCCTTTGCGGCCGCCGTGGAACGGAAATCCGGTGGAGCGCGCCCGGTCGCCGACATTGCGGAGCCGGCGTCGCAACGCCCCGTCTTTCATCTGCCAATAGCCGGGATTGAGCGACTCCCATTCCGGTCCAAGCACCAAACTGTCGGGGCCGTCGAAGACTTGGGTGTGGGTGGTCGCCTCGCCAATCGCCGGGAGAAATCCGGCGCCTGTGGCCAAAAGGGCGGTGCGTTGCAGCAGATCTCGGCGATTCATGAGCGCTTCCAAATTGAAGAATCACGCAGCCTAGGCGATCTGAAGGCTCCGGGCAAGATCCTGACAGAAAACCCATATTTTCTTTGCATTTAAGATCTCCTAAGGACAATTTGGCCGCACTCTAAATATGGCAACGACCGCACCGGACCAAGGTTCACCCATGAACGCCATGTATGGCGAATGGTTTCTCGACTACGCTTCCTATGTCATTTTGGAGCGGGCCGTTCCCCACATCTTGGACGGACTCAAACCGGTCCAGCGTCGGATTCTTCATTCGTTGTTTGAGAAGGACGACGGCCGCTTCCACAAGGTGGCCAATATCGTCGGTCACACGATGCAATATCACCCCCACGGGGACGCGTCGATCGGCGAAGCCATGACCCAATTGGGCCAGAAAAATCTTCTGATCGATACCCAAGGAAACTGGGGAAATATTCACACGGGCGACAACGCGGCCGCTCCCCGTTACATCGAGTGTAAAATCTCAAAGTTCGCTCTCGAGGCCGCCTTCAACAAGAAGACCACGGTCTGGGCGGCTTCCTACGATGGCCGGAACAAGGAGCCGGTGACGCTCCCGGTGAAGTTCCCACTCGTCCTCGCCATGGGCGTCGAGGGCATCGCCGTCGGTCTGGCTTGCAAGATCCTCCCGCACAACTTCATTGAGCTGATCCGGGCTTCCATCGCGGTCCTGCGCAACGAGCCGTTTACGCTTTACCCGGACTTCGCTCAGGGCGCCTTGCTCGATGCCACCGATTATAATGACGGTCTCCGCGGCGGCCGGATCCGCGTCCGCGCCCGGATCGATATCCTCAAGAATAAGTCACTTTCGATCCGGGAAATCCCCTTCGGAACCACGACGGAGTCGATTGAGACCTCGATCACCGACGCCCACAACAAGGGCAAGATCAAGATCGCCAAGCTCGATGACCTCACCGCCGATGAGGTCGATATCCGCATCACCCTGCCGCCCGGCACCGATCCCGAGCAAACGCTGCAAGCGCTCTACGCCTTCACCGATTGCGAGGTCTCCATCGCGCCGAACTCCTGCGTCATCGAGGACAACAAACCGAAATTCCTCGGCGTCTCCGAGATTCTCCGGAAATGCACCTTCCAAACCCGGGATCTCCTCAAACTCGAGCTCGAGATCGAACTCGGCGAGCTGGAAGACAAGTGGCACTTCTCCTCGCTCGAACGGATCTTCATCGAGAATCGCATCTACCGTCGCATCGAAGAGTGTACGACCTGGGAAGCGGTCATGAAGGAGATCTGGATCGGCCTCAAGCCGCACCTCCACAAGCTTCAGCGCGACGTGACCGACGAAGACGTCGAGCGGCTCACGGAAATCCGCATCAAGCGCATCTCCAAATACGATTCGTTCAAGGCAGACGAATACATCAAGGGTCTCGAAGACCAGATGAAGGACGTGCGCCGGAACCTGCGCAACCTTACCCAATACGCCATTTCCTGGTTTGAGAACCTAGAGACGAAGTATGGAGCCGGCCGCGAGCGCCGGACCGTGCTCACCAGCTTCGACCGGGTGAAGGCCCGCGAAGTGGCGGTGGCGAACGAGACGCTCTACGTCAATCGCAAGGACGGCTTCGTCGGCTGGGCCCTGAAGAAGGACGAGGAAGTGGGACCGTGTTCCCGCTTGGACGACATCATCGCCTTTTCCAGCGATGGCACGATGCGGGTGGTCCCCGCCGCCGAGAAGGTGTTCGTCGGGGAGAACAACGTCTACTGCGCCGTCTTCCAGAAGGATTCTCCGGTGGTCTACAACATGATTTACCGTGACGGCAAGGATGGCGCCCTTTACGCCAAGCGCTTCCAAGTCAGCGGCTTCACCCGCAACCGGATCTACGATCTGACCAAGGGAACCAAAGGGAGCCGCGTCTTCCACTTCCAGGTCCATGACGACGAAGCCTCTTCGTCCGCCTGCAAGCTGCGAGTTCACCTCAAGCCGGCCCCGCGTTTGCGCAACCTGGAGTTCGACTTCGACTTCCGCGAAATCGCCATCAAAGGCCGCGACAGCAATGGCAACATCGTCACCAAGCACCAGGTGGATCGCATCGTCCGCGCCCCTCGTTAATTACCGTTCCATTCAGCCATGCGTCCCAATCTCGACCGCGAGTTCGCCAAGTTTGCCGCTCATTGCGAAGGCTGGCGGCCCCGTTTTGGCTTGGTCCTCGGTTCCGGTTTGGGACAACTCGTGGATCGCTTTGAAGTACTCGACGAAATCCCCTACACCAACGTCGGGGGCATGGCCGCCAGCACGGTTCCGGGGCACGCCGGGCGCTTCGTGCGGGTCAAAATCGGCTCGGTGGAAACCATCATCGCCCAAGGCCGCGTCCACCTTTACGAAGGCCATTCCGGGCGACGCTCCACCGCCCACATTCGCGCCATGGCCAGCCTCGGCGTCGAGACCATTCTCCTCACAAACGCCGCCGGCGCCATCAATCGCGATTTCTCGCTGAGCTGGATGGCCATCACCGATCACCTGAATCTCACCGGAGCATCCCCGTTGACCGGTTCCTCCAGGTTCTGCGATATGGGCGAGGCCTACGATCCGATGCTGCGCGCCCTCCTGCTTCGCGTCGCCCGGGAACAAGGGATCGACGTTGCCGAAGGCGTTTACGCCGGCATGCCGGGACCTCAATACGAAACGCCGGCGGAAGTCCGGATGCTCGCCTTGCTCGGAGCCGACGCCGTAGGGATGTCGACGGTTCTCGAAACGATCCAGGCACGCGCGCTTTGGATGCGAGTCATCGGCCTTTCGTATCTTACCAACTGGGCGGCCGGACTCTCCGATAACATCCTCGATCACGAGGACGTCATGGCTCGTGGGAAAGCCGCCGTCACTCAGCTGGAGCGCCTCCTTGTCGCCCTCGCGGGACACTTGCCGAAGTAGCAGCGTGCCCGCTAGCCCTTCCGGGAGTCCGGAAGTTTCCGCCAATTCTCCATCGGATCGCGGCAAGATCATCCGCCTTTGTTCCTTGCCGACCGCTGTTTCTGGATAGGCTTGGGCAGGATGTCGAAGTTGACAAGGGGCACTGACGCTGCCACCGATTGTCAAATGCGATGGCTATCTCCCGGCTTGTTCGTTTCGTTTGCCTGTGTGCTCAGTGGCTGTTTTGAGCTGCCCAAGCTGACACCCGCCCCCATGGCCGAGACCGATCCAGCATTGCAGCCCCCCGTCGCACAGCACCTCAGTTTTGCGGATGGCCGTGCGGGAAACTTCATTGTTTTGGGGCGAACCCAAACTGCCCTCTGGGTTAAAGATAACAGGGATCTGGCCACCAAAGTCGCCCTGGTGAGAATCAACGAGCTGACGACGGATTCGCAGCGCCAAGTGGCCAAAATTCCTTCGGTATTGATCCTGCGGACCCCATTTCAGACGGAACTCACCAACGAGGAAGGCAAAAGCATTCTCGTAAGCGTTCAGGGGCGAGATGAATCCTCCGTCCGCTTTACCAGAATGAACGAGACCACGGTCCGCTCTTACGTCTTTCCCTTATCGAAACTCAGCCCCGATACGCGTGAACTCATTGAAGGGCTCCCGGTGATCAACCTGTCCGCGCTCCAAGAGCCTTCACCCGCCTTGACGGCCCGGCAGCGGGCGCTGGTGCGCGCCAAGGAGAATCTTGACAGACTCAACAACGATGCCTCGAAACCCGGCATGGGCGGCGTCAGTCGCTACCGGGAAATGCGCCCTCAAATCGAGGCCGCCACGAAGGAGGTCGACAGACTGAATCGCGAAGTAATCGAAATGGAAGAGCAGGAACGCGCCGCCGCGGAGCGAAAAACCAAATGATCTCCACCTCCCACTCCCCGTTTCGCTCGATCTCAATGCTTTCTTCTCAAGGGTGAGACGACCAGCTGTTTGCGCTGAGAAAACCACTCACGGATGCAAGGACAAAGGTCCGTTTTTGCACCAAACGGTTGTCGAGAGCTTAGCAGAACGTCCGTCTCGGCAAAAAACAGTTGTCGAGGGCTCAGCAGAACGTCCGTCTCGGCGCTAAGCAGGTGTCGAGGGCTCTGCGGAATCTTCGTCTCGGACCTAAGCAGGTGTCGAGAGCCCGGCGGAACGTTCGTCTCGGCCCTAAGCAGGTATCGAGAGTTCGGCGGAACGTTCGTTTCGGCCCAAAACAGCTTTCGGGGGCAACAGGCCAGACACCGTCCGTAGGTCCTCGCGCCCTCAACCGGCAATGACCACACTGACGTGCCCGGATTCGCCCTCGACAGTTCCGAGAAGCCGTCCGCCGGGCCCAACTCCCAGCGCGGCATCAATGTCCGCGGGCGCCACGAGCGCCACCCAACCGATCCCCATGTTGAACGTGTTGAAACAGTCCGCGGGATCACAATGCGAGAGAACCTTCTGCACTGCTCCGCGATTCCACTGCGGGATGGTCAGATGAGCCGCCTTGCCGCCGAGGAGCCGTTCGAGATTCTCGGGCAGTCCGCCTCCGGTAATGTGCGCCATCGCTTTGGGGCGGAGTCCGGCGCTTCGCAGCCCGCCCACTACATCGTGGTAGAGACGAGTCGGCGCCAAGAGATCGACAATTTCTTCCGTGGTGAACTCGGACGCGTGCTGGGCCAAGACCCGGCGGACCAAACTCCAACCGTTGGCGTGGAATCCGTCCGAGGCGTAGCCGATGAAGACATCACCCGCCTCGATATTTGCCGGGTCGAGCAGATCTTCCTTCTCCGCCGCGCCGATGCAGAATCCGGAAAGCTCAATCGCTCCCTCAGGGACCAACCCTGGCATCTCGGCGGTTTCTCCACCGGCCAAAATGCAATCGCACGCCTCCAAATAGTCGACCATCCCGGCGATGATCCGGCTAATCCGACCCCGGTCGAGATGGGACATGGCTACGTAATCCAAAAACAATAGCGGATCGCCTCCCGTCGTGAGGATGTCGTTCACGTTCATCGCCACGAGGTCCATCCCGGCGATCTCCAGGAGGTCATGGCGCAGGAGCAATTCCAGCTTGGTGCCCACCCCGTCGCAGCCGGTCACGATCACCGGACTCTTGTAAGACGAGAGGTCGTAGCTCGCGGCAAACAGGCCAAACGCTTGGTGCAACCGCCGGTTCTTCTCAGTCCGAGCCCGCAGTTTGCCGATGTCACCGACCAGCGTGGCCGCCTCGCCGATGTCCACACCGGCCTGTTTGTAAGTAAACTTTTCTTCGCTCATGCTGATGCCGCGAGGCGTTCGTAGATCGATTGAAACAGATAGTGGCCCCAACCATGCTCTGCGGCGATCCAATCGCGATCGTAGTGCTGGCGGCGGTCAATGAAGCGTTCCGGGTGCGGCATCAAGCCGAAAGCGCGTCCCGAGGGATCCTGCAACCCGGCGATCGCGGCGGAGCTGCCGTTGAAATTTTCGCCGTAGGTCAGCGCGGCCAAGCCATTGTGCAGATAAGTCTCCGCGTCTTCCGGCGCCGGAGTGACCAGCCTCCCCTCGGCGTGAGCCACCGGGAGTTCAAAGTCGTCGGGTAACGCCGAGAGGAACGGACTGTCCTTGGCCACCCGGTGCAGCGGAACCCAACGGCAGACGAACCGCCCCGAAACATTCTCGATCAAACTGGCCGGAGGAAGAATCCCGATTTTCGAGAGAATTTGAAAGCCGTTGCAGATCCCCAAGAGGTGACCGCCCGCATGGTGAAAGTCGCGAATCGCGCTCCCCAACCGGCGCTCGATCTCCAATTGCGCCAGCCGGCCCGCCATCACGTAGTCGCCATAGCTGAACCCGCCGGAGAAGACCAGCAGCTGATACTCCCGCAACGACGCCGCATCCACCACCGCGATCGGCCGGACATCCGTCTCGAATCCCGCGAGCCGCATCGCGCGGTCCGTCTCGGCATCGCAGTTCGTGCCGGGGAATTTGAAAAGTAGGGCTTTGGGCCGGGCCATAAATCAATAATGAGCGCCCAACGGCGCTTTCCAAATGGCTTTCAATACGGAAATCGGCTCATCCACGGCCGAACCAATGCGGAGACGTCCCGAACCAGAATGAGTCCGGCCAATCACCCGGACCGGGAGATCGTGGAATCGGGTGAGCACCTCTTCTTGTTTCGCCGTCGGCACTTCCAACACGATCTGCCCCGGAGCCTCGTTAAACAAGTCCACCGCATCCAGCGGGGAGTCGATCTTCACATCCGCCTTCTCGCCAAAGCTCATCTCCGCAACGGCGACCGCCAGACCGCCTTCGGAAACATCGTG
Organism: Akkermansia muciniphila; assembly: GCA_945883495.1. Lineage (GTDB taxonomy): Bacteria > Verrucomicrobiota > Verrucomicrobiia > Verrucomicrobiales > DEV007 > V1-115. Next base: position 19,280 of record CAMCXS010000039.1, on the reverse strand, counting down.
GGCGGACAGGACTAGGCCATCGCGGATCGCCTGATACAGAACGCGGTAAAGTGCCAGATTGCGCTGCAAGTCGGGGCGAGGCACCCGCAAATTCCCCTGTCCGAGGCGGCGAGCCAACACACTTCCGCCCAGATCCCGGCTCGAATGACCGATTAGAACCAGCACCGAATCCGGACGGCGAATTGTCGATCCGGTCACGTGCGCCGCATCTTCCACGATCCCCATGCCACTTAAGAGCAAGGTGACGGGAATCGAGATCGATTGACCGTCCACCTCAAAGTAGTTGTAGAAGGAATCTTTGCCGGAAACAAACGGAGCCGCGTACGCAGTCGCCGCCGTGGCCATGCCGCGGCACGTTTCCACCAAAGCGCCGAGTTCCCGTTCATCGTTCGGGTTCCCCATGCAGAAGTTGTCGAGCAGGGCGATCCGGTCCGGGTTCGATCCCACGCTGACCAACTGCCGGAAACACTCGTCGACCACGGCCAAGCCCATGCCTTCTGGATCGGTTTTGCCCCATTCGGGCAGGATCGAAAGCCCAATGGCGAGAAGCTGCTCGCTGCCATCGATCCGGATCACCGCGCCGTCCTGGGGAGCGTCCCCTTTCGCACCGGCCAGCGGCTTGAGGAAGGTATTGCCCTGCACCTCGTGATCGTATTCCCGGATGATCGGCTCCCGGCTGCAAATTGCGAAGTCGCCGAGCATCCCCTTTAGAGTGGAGGCGATATCTAGGCCGGACAGATCCGGTTCGGGATCGAAGTTGGGCGTCGTCCAACGCGAGCGGCGATGCTGACGCGGAGCTTCGTGCAGCACGCTGTTGTCGAGTCGGCAGACTTCGGTGCCGTGATGGGTCACCTTGAGCACTCCGCTGCCATCCGCCTCACCCAAGACGCAAAGCTCGGTCTCAAACATCGCGGCCAAACGGCGCAGCTCCGGAAGCGACTCCTCCCGCACAGCCAAAACCATGCGCTCCTGACTTTCCGAAATAAAGATTTCCCAGCTGACGAGCCCCTCTTCTTTCAGCGGAGCTCGTTCCAGGTAAATCGTGCCGCCGCACTCGCTCAGCATCTCGCCGGCGGCTGACGAAAAACCGCCCGCGCCGCAGTCGGTCACAAACTCGATGAGCCGGGCATCACGCGCCGCCAAGATAAAGTCGGCGACCTTTTTCTCCTCGATCGGGTTGCCGATCTGCACTGCCTGCTGATCCTCGACGTGGCTGGTGTCATCGAGCGCGGCACTCGAAAACGTTGCCCCCTTCAACCCATCCCGTCCCGTCCGGCCGCCCACGGCCACGACCAAGTGTCCGGCCTGCACCCTCTTGTCGATGGCCCAACGGGGAATCACCCCAGCCGTCCCGCAATAAACCAGCGGATTGTATAGATACGCCGGGTCAAACTGAATCGCGCCCGCCACGGTCGGAATTCCCATCCGGTTTCCGTAATCGCGAACCCCGCGGACCACGCCCCGGAGAATTCCACGCGGATGAATCACGTCATCGCCCTTGATCTCGGCCGGGTCGGTGTCGGGATATCCAAAACAGAACACGTCGAGCGAGCCAATCGGTTTGGCGCCCTGTCCCGCGCCGAGGATATCCCGAATTACGCCGCCCAAACCGGTGTTCGCCCCGGCGTAAGGCTCGATGGCGGACGGGTGATTGTGCGTTTCCGCCTTTAGACAGACCGCGAGATTCTCGTCTAGCGTGATGAACCCCGCGTTGTCATGAAACGCCGAGAGCACGAACCCCGGCTTCGCCGCGAAGATTGCCTCGGAGACTTTGCGAACGAACGTCCGGAACAGTCCGTCCACCGTTTCCATCACCCCGTCCCGCTCGTGCTCAATCTGGGCGCCGAAAATCCGGTGTTTGCAGTGCTCGGACCAGGTTTGCGCGATGACCTCCAGCTCTACATCGCTCGGTTCACGATCCCACTGCTTGTAGATTCCCTGCACGGTCAGCATGTCCTCCTCACTGAGCGAGAGCTTCATCTGCTTGCTCAGGGCAAGGAGCTCTCCGCCGGAAAGCTCCCGAATCGGAATCTGTCGAAAACTGGCGCTCTGACTCATGCGGACCGGACGAGGGTGTGGGTATGAATGGCCGGGTTCACCAAATCGCGCACCAAACGGCGTTCGACCGTCTCGGTCACCGGACCAAAAAAGCAAAACCGTTGGCTCAGGCGGAAGCGCGACAACACGAATCCGGCGTCGGGAAGCCCGCGATACACCGCGACGATCGCCTCTTTCTCCAGATCGAGCGCGCCGGGCTTCATCCCGACTTCTAAAGTTAAATTCTGACCTTCAATCAACGGGGCATCTTGGCGCAGCTGTTGGCCGATTTCATCGAAGAGAGAATGGCGCACAAACGCGTCCAATCGCTCGGCATCGCCTTCAAAGGTGAAGTCGTAAAGACGGCTGCGCCGGTAGGTGACGCCCGGGTCAATCTGAGAATTCACTAAGCCATCGCATGGCTCCGGCTTTTCGTATTTCCCGGCGATTTCGTAAACAACGCGCATCGAAAGAAGAGTCGTCCAGCTTGCCCAGGCGCACCGGCATTGCAAACAGTTTCAACGGTTGAACCGCCCGCGGCCAAAGCCCGAGCCCGCCGTGCCCTGGGTTGGACTCACCGTCCGCGGCGCGGTCGGCCTCGGTTCCTCCACTTTGACTGATTCAGAAATGATTGGAGCGCCATTGGCTCCTGCTTTGCGCCGTGGTTCCGTTCTGGGCGGAGGCAGATTGCTGGACGCTTCCTCGCTCGTTCCCCCCGACACTGGCAACCCACTGACCGGCACGATCCGGGCACGCTCTTCCTCGGACACCGCCAGCTCACTCGCCAACTCCGCCAATCCGCCGGACTCCCGGGCAACATTGGAGAAAAACTCGGGCCGACTCCGCAGACGAGCCCGCACTCCAGCATTCCCCTCGCTACGATCCACGGAAACCACCACCTCGTTTGCCAGGCTACGCCACGAACGGGCTTCCACAGTGCCCGATCCGCTCGACAAAGCCGAAAGGAAGAGCCCCCCGAACTGACTTAACTCCCCTCCCTCGTCCGAATTCTTCCGGTCATGGCCAGAGGAGGCCAGCACGGTTATGTTCGATAATCCGCGCAGCAAGCCCTCCTGCCCGGCACTTCCCGTCAGAAAACCACCCGAATGGTCCGCGTTCAATACGACGAACTTCTCGCAAGACGCCGGGAATTCATTGAGCGCCTCCGCCAAAAACTGGGCGTTGAAGACCAAGTAGTGCGCATCGATTCCGTCCCGCAGCGCTTCCAAACGCATCCGCTCGTTCATGTGGCCGCTGGGACCTCCGCGCAGAACGATCCGGTGACAACCCGCGAACTCGGGAAACTCTGCCGCCAAAGCGCGTTCTTCACTCGTGGCATTCATCGGCGCTTTGCCCAAGCCGTTCACGTAGAGATGCATCACCCGCGGATTGGCAGATGCCACGGTCTTCAGGTGCCGGAACAGCACGTGTGGCGCCGCCAAATAGAACGACTGCGTCCGCGTTGCCATCGAATCAAATCTCCGCCGATCCGCCTCATAGTCGGACTTCTCTGGCTTCACGTAGTAACACGCGATTTGATCCGCGCGATAGCCCTGGCTCAACCAGTAATCCCGCAGGACCACGATCTCCTGCAGGAAGGTCGCTGCCCCAGCACCTCCAGCCACTAGAAAAATACGGGTGGAGGCCGGAAGCGGTTCCCGATTGTAATCAGGAAATGGCTCGGTCACCCCAAGATCACCGCCCATTTCGCCCTTTTCCAGGGGACGGAGCGGGAGCTTGGAGTGCTTCGATTCCTCTGCTGCCAAACTCCCTGCTGACTTGGTTTTGGACCCGGTGGCGGACATCGCCCCGGACGTAGGGATCAAGTCATCGTCCGGCAAGTCCGTCAGCGAGCAGGAAGAGAGCACGAAGGATCCGAGCGCGAAGAAAGCGAGCTGTTTGAGATACTGCGCAGGCATGATGAACCCACGCTAGTTGGCTCTTCCTAACAATCAACTAAAATGTGAACTTTGAACAAGCGGACCGCTTATCTTGCTCGATATCTTACCCCTGCTTCCCGTCAGCTCTCGTCGATTCGAAGGGTAGCCTTGAGATGATGCCGTTCCGCAGCCGCGTCCAGCAAACTGCGAATTGAGCTGATCGTGTATCCGTTGCGCCCAATGATCCGGCCCATGTCCTCCGACGACAGCCGCAACCGATACACATGCTTGGTTCCGTGCATTTCATGCACGACACTGGCGGATTCGGGATAGCGTACCAGACTGCCCACCACAAATTCGAGAAACTCCTTGAGAGCAAGACCTGCGTCCATAGCGATTCGCGTACAAGCAAAAGGAACGACGCTCCGCGCCGTTCCCAATTACTCCGGATCATTCCGGAAGTCGAGTTAAGCGTCGATCGTCGCAGGCGCCGGCTTCGGCTTGCTGCGTTCTTTCTTAATGATGCTGGCGACGGTTTCGGATGGACGGGCGCCCTTGGCGATCCACGCTTCCGCTTTGGCTAGATCAAGCTTGGTCTCACCTTCCGCATGAAGCGGGTCATAGGTGCCAATCATCTCAATGAAGCGACCGTCGCGACGGTGACGCTGATCCGCGACAACGATCCGGTAGAAAGGCCGGTTCTTGGTTCCCTCGCGACGAAGTCGAATTGCTACTGCCATAATCTGTCCTCTTCTCAGTCTCTTAAAAGTTTTCCCTAAACGTCAGAAGCCGAACTTCGTTCCGCCTCCACCCATCTGCTTCATCATCTTCCGCATCTTCCCCTTGCTTCGCATCAGCTTCCGCATGTCAGAGAATTGCCGGAGTAACTGGTTCACCGCCGGGACGCTAGTACCGCTCCCTTTGGCGATACGCTTCCGGCGGCTTCCATTGATGATCTCCGGCCGGGAACGCTCCCTCGGTGTCATCGAAAGCACAATCGCCTCAGTGCGACGGATCTGCTTCTCATCAACCGAAAGGGGGCCAAGTTTACTCATACCCGGCAGCATGCCAAGCAAATTTTCTAGCGGGCCGAGACTGCGCATCATCTTCATCTGCGCCAAGAGGTCATTTAGATCGAACTCCGCGCGTTTCAGACGCTCTGCCATCCGCATGGCTTCGTCCTGATCGATGTTCTCGGCGGCCGCTTCCACCAGGCTGACGACGTCGCCCATGCCGAGAATTCGGCCCGCCATCCGCTGGGGATGAAAGACGCTGAGTTGATTCAGCTTTTCCCCTTCCCCTATAAACTTGATGGGGAGTCCAGTGACGGTCCGCATCGAAAGAGCGGCCCCGCCCCGGGCATCACCATCCACCCGAGTGAGGACGATTCCGGTCAAACCGACCGCGTCTTGGAAGGTTTTAGCGACGTTAACCGCTTGCTGGCCAGTGGCGGAGTCGGCCACCAGAAGCACCTCCTTCGGGTCCAGCAGCTTGTTGAGCTTCTTGAGTTCCTCAATCAGTCCTTGATCGAGATCCTGGCGTCCAGCTGTATCGAAAATGGTGACGGTGGCCTGTTGCTCGGAGGCAAACTTCAGGCCGGCCTCGGCCACTTTGAGGACATCCTTCTCGTCCTTGGAGGGCGCGTAGACCGGGACATCGATCTGCTTGGCGAGCGTCACCAACTGTTCAATCGCCGCCGGACGGATCAAGTCGCAGGCCACCAAAACCGGGCGACGCCCCTCTTTCTTTAAGTGGAGCGCCAGCTTGGCAGATGTGGTCGTTTTCCCCGCCCCGTTCAACCCCACCATGAGAATCCGGCCCGGCGGGTTCAAATCCAGGGGGGCCGAGTCGCCTCCTAGGACCCGCGTGAGTTCGTCGTGAAAGATCTTCACGATTTGTTGTCCCGGCGTGACGCTGAGTAGCACCTCCGTGCCCAGCGACTTCTCTTTCACGGCGCCGATGAAGTCTTTGGCGACCTTGAAGTCGACATCCGCCTCAAGCAACGCCATGCGGACCTCGCGCATGGCCTCGGTCACATTGGACTCCGAGATCTTGCCGTGACCACGAAGTTTCTTGAAGGCGCCTTCGAGCTGATTGCTGAGCTGCGAGAACATATTCCGGGCGGACAACCAACCACACACCTCCCGTTTCGTCCACGGCGAGGACCGCGAATCTCGTCCGCCGTATCAAGAAAAGACTTGCCCGGGCCCGCCGGACCGGCAGAGAGTCGGCGATGCGTCCGTTGTTCCAAGCCTTCCTGGCCGTCGCGTTCTGCGCCGGTTCCGGCACTTCCCTCTCCGCTGCTCAAGTTTTCATCGAGGCTGAATCCTTCTCCACTCCCGGAGGCTGGACGTTAGACACCCAATTTATTGAGATCATGGGATCGCCGTATCTCCTGGCGCACGGAATGGGCCGCCCAGTCGAGGATGCGGTCGCCCAAGTGACCTTCCCCTCCACCGGCACTTGGCAGGTGCACGTCCGCACCAAAGATTGGGTGGGCCCCTGGTCCGCGCCGGGCACCCCGGGCCGCTTTCAGCTCGTAGTCGCGGGCAAACCGGTGGCCGCGGAGTTTGGCACCACGGGGGCGGATTGGCATTGGCAGGACGGCGGCACCATTGAAGTCACCTCGCCGGAAACTGAGCTCCGTCTTCACGATTTGACTGGTTTCGCCGGCCGTTGCGACGCCATAGTTTTCAGCAAGCCTGGCACCCCGGCTCCTCCAGCCTCGGGAGAAGAATTGCTCGCATTCCGGAGGGCAGCCCTTGGGCTTCCGGCCACGCCGCCCGATGCCGGTGAGTTTGATCTCGTCGTCACCGGCGGAGGCTACGCCGGAACTGCGGCCGCTATTTCCGGTGCTCGGCAAGGACTCCGCGTCGCCTTGATCCAGAACCGTCCCGTCCTTGGCGGGAACGGCAGCAGTGAAGTTCGTGTCTGGGCCCAAGGCAAAACCCGGGTCAATGAATACCCTCGCCTCGGTGAAATCGTGGAGGAATTCACCGATCACGCCAAGAACAGCCCCGGCTCCGAGGAAGAGTACGGAGACAACCTCAAGGAAGAGATCGTCCGCGCGGAGAAGAACTTGGCCCTCTTCCTGAACCATCACGGCACCAAGGTGGAGATGCAAGGCAAGCGCATCATCGCGGTCCACGCTCTCGATACCCGCTCCGGCCAGGAGAAGCGCTTTCCCGGCAAGCTGTTCGCGGATTGCACCGGCCACGGCACGATCGGAGCCCTCGCAGGTGCACCGTTCACCATGGCGGAGAAGGGCCACCTCGGCATGAGCAACATGTGGTACTCCGAGGACACCGGGAGGCCGGCCCCCTGGCCAGATACGCCGTGGGCTTTGGAACTCACCTTGGATGAGTTCCCCGAACCGCGTCCCGCCACCTGGGGGGACCGGAGTTATCTCAAGGGTGAGTGGTTCTGGGAAAGCGGCTTCGACAAGCACCCGCTCAACGACCTCGAACTCATCCGTGATTGGAACCTCCGTGCTGTCTATGGGGCCTTTGCCTCACTAAAGCGAAATCTTCCAGAGAAATACGCGACTCAGTCCATGGCTTGGGTCGCCTGCATCGGCGGAAACCGCGAGTCCCGCCTCCTCACTGGCGACCTAGTGTTGACCGGAGACGATATCAAGAACGGCCGCAAATTTGACGACGGTCTAGTCGCCACTACTTGGGGCTTGGACCTCCATTACCCCAAAGAGGAATACATGAAGAGCTACAAGGACAATCCTTTTATCTCCCGCGCCGAGTTCGGTCATTTCGAGGGCGAGAAGAAGGAGGGTTACTTGGTCCCCTACCGCACCCTCTATTCCCGTGACATCGAGAATCTCTTCATGGCCGGGCGCAACATCAGCGTCGATCGCCTTGCCCTCGGTACCACCCGGGTCATGCGAACTTGCGGAATGATGGGCGAGGTTATCGGCAAAGCCGCTTGGATCGTTCTCCGTCACGAGACGTCGCCGCGCGGGGTTTACGAGAACCACCTTGATCTCCTCAAGGAGCTTTGCAGGCAGCCTGGTTGGGCTCGTCGTGATGCTTTGACCACGGATATTTACGTCCCACCGGGCGGCCCCAAATTCCTGCCAACCGGCATTGAATTCATTGACCCTGCAGAGCTGGAAGGCATCGTGATCGACGACACCGAGGCCAAGCTCATTGGCTCCTGGAAGTCCGGCGAAGGCCTCTCCGATTACGTGGGGGACCATTACATTTACCATCCCCAAGCCGGGGAGGGCGCGGCGCGTTTTGAATTCTTCGTCAAGGAAGCCGGGAGCCACGAAGTCCGCCTCTACTGGCAGGCTCACGACAACCGCGCCTCCAACGCGCCGGTCACGATCCGCACCTCCGACGGCGATACCATGCTCACGGTCAACCAGCAGCAAGCTCCCGGGGAGAAGGGGTATCGAGTGCTCGGCACTTGGTCCTTTGCGCCGGGACAAGCCTATTCCGTGACCCTCACCAACCAGGGCGTGGATGGCACGGTACATGCCGACGCCGTTCAAGTCGTGCGGATGCCGTGAAGCACCGCGTCTGGTTGCTGCGGCTCTGGCGCCTCTCCGTCTTGATCGCGGCGATGGCCCTGATTCGTTCGCAATGCCGCTCGATTGACCGCCCCGTTCCCCTAGTCAAGGAGCAGGCCAAGCAATGGTTCCCGGGAGCCGCCAAAATCAGCGCCCCCGATGGCGAAACGGGCGCCCAGTATGTCACCGACGGATTCGGGGATTTGACTGGCGTCCTTATGCAGACTCTGCCCCGCGCCAACGACATCATCGGGTATTCCGGTCCGAGCAATACGCTGATTGCCCTTGACCGCAACCGAAAGGTGAAAGGCGCCAAGCTTCTCTCGAGCGGAGATACGGCGGATCATGTTCGGCGCGTTCTGGAGGACGCGGAGTATTGGGACCAAGTTCGCACCCTTCCCGACGCAGGTCTCATCCGCAATGTCAGCGGCGCCACACTCACAAGTTCTGCGATCACCCGTGGCATCTTGCGCGCTCTCGGCAGCGCGGAACGGGCGTCGCTTCTCTTCCCGTATCCACTGGAGCTCAGGGAGCTTCAACCTCTCTTCCCAACCGCTACCAAGCTGGAACACGATCCGGCGGCATTGGGCGGCGTCGTGGTCCTTAATGCCCGCGACGCTGTCCTGGGACGCGTCTTGCGAACCTCACCGGCGAGCGATCCAGTGACTGGCTACAAAGGCCCAACCGATACGATCGTCGTCCTCGATCCCACCGGAAAGGTCATCCGCGAGATCCGGGTCCGCGATTCGTATGAAACGGAGGAATACCTCTCCGTGGCGACCAAGGACTCCCGGTTTCTCCCGGGCTTTTCCGGCCGGAGCGTCGAATCGATGCGAAACTTCGACCTCCAGCGTGAAGGCGTTTCCGGCGTTTCCGGGGCGACTCGCACCAGCTTGGCTGTTGTCGAAGGCGTTCAGCGGCGGCTCAACGAGTCATCCATAGGAAACGCCTCCCGCTTCCGTTTTGAACTGCGGGACGGCTTGCTCATCGCCATCGTCTGCTTGGCCGGCGTTCTGACCTTCAGTTCGTGGCGAGGCAACCGCTGGGTTCGCTGGATCTGGAATGGCATTCTCATCGGCTACGTCGGCTTGATCGCTGGCGATCTGGTTTCCCAAGCTCTCCTGGCTGGTTGGGCGACGCATGGAATTGCCTGGCGGAGCCTTCCCGGCCTTGCCGTTTTGACCCTCGCTGCCCTGCTGGTTCCCCTGTTTACTGGTAAACAGATCTACTGTCACCATCTCTGCCCGCATGGCGCCGCCCAACAATGGCTCGGAAGGCTTACCAATAAGAAATTCGTTCTACCGGCAACACTCAATCAATGGATGACCAAGATCCCCTTTCTCCTGCTTAGCGCCTTGCTGCTGGCCGTGACTGCCGGGGCGAGAATCAATCTCGCGGCGTTTGAACCGTTTGATGCCTGGATCTTCCGCGCCTCGGGGATGGCCAGCGTCACGATTGCCCTCGTTGGGCTCATCGCCTCCGTCTTCCATCCGCTAGCCTACTGCAAGTTCGGTTGTCCGACCGGGGCCTTGCTCCGCTTTCTGCGCACTGGGGCATCTCAACATCGATTCGAGAGCCGAGACTGGGCCGCTCTCGGACTTCTCGCCGCAGGAGCCGCAATCGCGCTTTGGGGGTAGCCGTGAGACCGGGTATCGTCATGCTCTCGCTCACCGTTTCCGCCTTGTGCAGCCAGTGCACCAAGCCTCCTTTTGCGATGGTGTACGGCGGCCGGACCATGGGCACGACTTGGTCACTGCACACCCTGGAGACTCCGGTCGATCAAAACGAAATTCAATCCGAGCTCGACTCCTTGGAATCGATTTTCTCTACCTGGAACCCCGCATCGGAGATCTCCCGCTTCAATCGCCATCCAGCCGCACTGCCCTTCGCCGCGTCCGCTGAACTCGCCGCCGCCATTCAATTCGCCGCTGAGATGCACAACCGCACCGAAGGGGTTCTCGATCCAACCGTCGGGCCTCTCGTCGCGGCGTTTGGTTACGGGCCGCCAGCCTTGGCCGATCCAAATTCCGTGCCTTGCTTCGGTGCAATCTCCTTCGAGTCAGCCTCTCAAACTCTCATCAAACAACGGGCATCAGCGACTCTTGACTTCTCCTGCTTCGTCGAGGGGCTTGCTCTGGACCGAATCGCCAGCCGCTTGGAATCGACCGGCCACCGGAGCTTTCTCCTCGAGATTGGCGGCGAGCTGCTGGCTCGCGGCTCGGGCCCAGATGGCGCTGGATGGCCCACTGGAGTGCAAACCCCTGGGGCTCCCGCCGGGCAAATCTTCACAACCCTGCGTCTGTACAACGAAGCACTCGCCACCTCGGGCAACTACACTCAGAGAGGCCACATCATTGATCCACGGACGAGGCAGCCCGTCACCCATGACACCGTTTCCGTCAGCGTGATCGCCCGCAGTGCCATGCAGGCGGATGCATGGGCCACCGCTCTGTTGGTGCATGGAGCAGAATCGGGTCGACCGATCGCGGAGCACCATGGAATCGAGGCGCTGTTCTTGAAGTCACCTTTAAAGAATTAGGACGCGAGTGCGTCCTCGGGAGTACCTTGAATCAACCCGTGAGGAGGCTCCTCCGGCGAACGAGACTCGGGAACCCGTTCGAAGTGAAGCTTGCCGATCACTCGTTCATCTGCATCAATCACGGTCACGAGATAATCCTCGACCTGAATCTGCTCTCCCACTTTGGGCAAATGCCCCAAAAGATGGGTGACGTAGCCCCCGACGGTGGAGACCTCAGGGTCCTCGAGCTCTAAGTCGCTGTATTCCGCCAGCTCGTACATCGGCAGGGTCCCATCCACCTCGAAGGCGTTGTCGTTGAGGCGCGAGAACCGGCTGGCCTCGGACTCCCCTTCGTCGAACTCGTCATTGATATCACCGACCAGCTCCTCTACCACGTTGTCAAGGGTTACGATCCCCAAGGAGCCACCGTACTCGTCCACAACCAACGCCATGTGGATCCGCGAACTGAGAAATTTCTTAAGCAAGAGGTCCGCCGCCATGCGCTCAGGAACCAACTCAAGCGGCCGGATAATCGATTTCAGATCCGGCGACTTGGTTCGGCTGATCTGCATCAAGTCCTTCACATGAATCAGTCCCAAGGTGCGGTCTAGGTGTCCGTTGACCAGAGGGAACCGCGTGTGCCGAGATTCGATCGCTTTGGCGAAGTTCTCTTCAAAGCCATCGTTAATGTCAAGTGCTACCACCTTGTTCCGCGGCAGCATGATTTCCCGTGCCTCTAGCTCGCTCAGCTCCAGGGCGTTGATGAGAATCTCCTTCTCAACCTCGGTCACCTCCGATTTCTCTGAAGCGCTCACGAGGACGGCAAGCTCCTCCGCTGTGTGCCCAATCTCCTTTTCGCTCACCGGATCGACGCGGAAGATCCACTTCAACAACGCCCGAGCCGTCCCGGTAAGGAGCCAAACCGTGGGACGCGCCACGGAGTGAACGAGTTGCAGCGGACGCGCGATAAACAAGGCGGTTTGCAGCGGCCGTAGCAGCGCCAGATTCTTCGGGAGCAGCTCCCCAAGGACAACGTGGAGAAAGGTCACCGCCAAAAACGAAACGGCGAAGGACACCAAGTCCAGCACCGCAGGCTCCGACTGACCAGCGCTCCGGACCAGAGGATCGAGAACGAACGCAAAAAACGGCTCCGCGATGACCCCAAGGGCAATACTTGAGACCGTAATCCCCAACTGAGTGACGGAAAGATACGAATCGAGCTGGGTTCCAATCCGTTCCAGCACGCTCGCCCGGGCATCCCCTCTCTCCAGCAGCACTTCCAACCGGCTGCCTCTCGCTTTGACGATGGAGAACTCCGCCGCGACAAAGAACCCATTCAAAAGCACCAGAAACAGCAGCACGGCGAAACGGCCCAGGTTCCCTCCGATGGAGCCTGACTCATCCGTGACCGGAAGCGCGGCAGCGTAAAGAACCAAGGTGAGGAGCTGCGGAGCGATCATCGGATCAACAAGGCGGCGCTGCGGCGGCCCCGTTCCTCAAGAGAAACGCTCCACGGTCGGAGTGGCATGGCGGCAAGGTTCACAGTTTCTCGTAGACCCCCTCGTCTCTGCGCTCCAACACCGTGAAGCCAGACGCCTTGGCGTCCGACACGGAAAGTGGAGCCGTGAGCTTGGGCTGGGATATGTTCCGGGATAGCAGCTTGCGTACCGGTTTGGAACAAAGCGGGCAACGCTCAAGTGGCGGACGCGAAATCGGCCGCCGAATCTCAAATCCACGGGCGCACACCCGGCAGGAATCTTCGGGAGACTCAGCAATGTACTCGTAGAGCGGCATCGTCGACCCCTAGAAAATAGTCAGCGAAGGATCAAATTCCAACCGAAAAAGACAAAGGAGGCGGAGCTTCCAACTGCACCTCCGACAAACCGTCGTGCCAACGGCGACTTACCAGCTGCTCTTCGTCACACCAGGAATCATCCCAGCGGAGGCAAGCTCACGGAAAGCAATCCGCGAGAGCTTAAAACGACGAATAAACGAGCGGCGGCGGCCTGTGACCTGGCAGCGATTCACCACTCGGGTCGGGCTCGCATCACGGGGCAACATCGAGAGGCCGACGTAATCTTTGTCCGCCTTCAGTTTCGCGCGCAACTTGGCGTATTTTTCAACCGTCCTGCGCTTGCGCTTGTTGCGCTCAATCCAACCTTGTTTCGCCATAAGAGGGCCGTCTTAGTAAACCCTCTCAGCACGATTTCAAGGATAAAGATTCAGTCAGCGAAAAAAGTCACGGTATTTCCCGAATCTCCACCCGCGATCCCACCCGCAGCTCGGCCAGCACCCTCTCCAAATCGGCCCGCCTCAGGTTGATGCACCCCCCTGTGGACCTTCGTCCCACTCGGGATTCGTCCTCGGTCCCGTGCACCGCGTAGCTAAACCACCGAAAAACTCCCCGATACTCGCCAAAGCCGAAGGGTTGGGGCACCGCGCGATTCTCTGGTTCCAAACCGGCAAAACCGGTCCCGTATTCCCTAGCTGCCCCATCGCCGTCGAAGTCGATTCGGCTCATGTTTGCAAAGAGGACTTTCCGCAGTTCAGTCTCCTCCTTTCCGGACTTCGCGATCAGCGTCGCCTCCATTTCGAACCGTTGCGACGTAAGGATTCCGGTCACCCGAAACCTTCCGAGGAGAGACCAGCCGTTCACGAATCTCGCCCCCTCTGGCCGGATGCCCTTGCTGCCAGAGCCAACCGGGAACACCAATTCCCGGCCTGTGGACGAGCGCAAAATGGCCCGGCTCAACCCAGGATTTGAGGCGGAGAGCTCCACCAACAGGACTGGGTCCTGAGCAGCGCCCGACTGCCCGACGACCGCTAGCAAAAGCCCGATTGTGGTCCTAATTTGCCTTCTTGTCTTCAGGCGGCTGCAGCAAGGTCCGGAAGTTGTCAAGCCATTCTCCTGCATCTGGATGATCTCCACGATCCTGCAACAGCTTAAGCATCGCGAGCGCCGCTTCCGTTTGTTGCCCCATCTTGAAGACATCCTCCCATCGACGCCACTGCAATCGAGGCAACGTTTCGGCCCCGAATCTTTGCATTGCTACTGGATCGTCTTTCCGGGTCGTTTGCAAAAGCTGAGTCTCCAACTGAATCCGCCGGTCCCAAGTCGTCCCGACCAGCTCCGGGTGCGATTCTCTCATCGTTGGCAGAACAAACTTATCATACACCTGCCCAATGTTTGCAGGGTTGAGCGCCCAGTTCTCCAGCTTCACCGTCTGGTCAAGGTCATACGCTTTGGCAAACGGGGTAGCCAAGATGCTCTCGCGTTGCAGAACGGCAAAATCCCCTTCCAGGGAATCCGCATTGCTCACCAGCGCCGCCAAAAAGGTCTCCACCTCGGGCACCATTTTCAACGGAGCTTCCCCTTGCGCCAGCCTCAGGGTGAGAACCAGATACTGCAATTGCAGTTGCATCGCCGCCATCCGGGACGGGGTCTTTAGCTTCGGCTCTTGCCGTTCCTTCCAGTCGCGAAAATCCATCGACGTCTTCCCTTGTTCATCGAAATCGACCTGCTTCGTACACAACAGGTAAAGGTCATAGGCCTCTTTTTCGCTGGCGGCGCCTCGTCGAAACGCGTCCACCGCGCTGCGACGCCCCTCCAATTGTTTGCCGTCAATCACTTCTCCGACTCGCTGAAGCTCAGCGAGAATTTTTGCGATCTGCGCCGGTGAGAGCACCTCCGCCGGAAGAGGCGTGGGTAGCGTCAGGGCCAGTCCGCCCAGGAGCAGGCTGGCATGGATTCGATGGACAAGGGTTCTTTTTTCCATTGGGACCTCCATGTTTCTCCTGAACTTCGTCCTACGTCAATACGATCACGTTTGCGTTTCGCCGTGACGCTCCTAGGATGACCTTTGGTTGTTTGTTTTCCCCGAGCTTGGCATGAAGCCCGCCGCCCCCCGAGCCCCCATTTCCTCACACTTCGCCCTCGCAGCGGCGGTTTGTCTCGGGATTTTGACCTTGGCCTGGGCCATTTGGCATGGCGCATCTCAAGCCTCCCACTTCCTCCTCGGCCCAATGACTTGCGTGGCGGCGATCACAACTTGGCGCAAGCGCGGCCAGAGGAGGCCCAGGTCGATCTTGTTCATCGTGCTTTCCTTGAGCGCCCTTATTCACCTTTCTCACTTCTTGACACAGCCGGTTCCTTGGGCCGGCGCCTTCGCGGCGGCTAACGCCTTTTTGATTCTCGCTTTGGCCCCTCCCTTGCCGTTCACGAGATCCCGTGATTCCGCCGAAACCAGCTGCCCGGGAGCAACCCGCTCCGTCCAGCCACCCGCGGCTCCGGGCCGTCCTCCTTCCCTCACTTCTCTGGTCCTCCTCCTCACCAAGCCGAGATCCATGTCCGCGGCGGAGTTGCAGCAACTCGCCGGCGACGCTTGGGGCGGGAACTATAACGATCCGGTGGAGTCCCTAAATGCATCGTCATTTCGGATTCGCAGCATCCACGGCGTTTTCCACGTTCATTCCCTCTCGTCGCCTTATTGGCCCGACGCGACGGCGATTGCGTCGTTGGTGATCGATCCTGCTCGACGCCGCGCGATCCTCTCCCATGAAGCATGGATCGGTGTGGATTTGGTGGAATCCCCCGCAGCCCCCGGCAATCTTCACGATCTCTATGCGCCGGTTATCCGGCTGCTCGTCGAGCTGGCCGATCCAGAGGATACCCTGGCGGTTTTCCGGCCCGAAACCGGCCAAATCAATGTTTGGAATGACGAAGTCTTCGGCCTCCTCGTTGGTCCGAATGGGTTGGAGAATTTCAGCCGCCAACTGGCACCAGGCGCCTATCGCGTTGCTGAGGAGGATGCCCGCGTCCTCGAAGCTTCACGCCATGCGCAGCTCCGCTTCCCCGAGTTCAGGGCAGCCTTTGATCACCGTCGCGCTGGTGATCTGTTCAGTGTCAAGGTCTTGGTCATCGAAGGATCGAAGAGCGAGTGCATCTGGATTCACGTCGAGGCTCTCCACCACGAAACCATCGAAGGCCGATTGGCCAATCACCCAATCGAACTCCCATCGCTCCGCTACGGAAGCTTGGTAGCTGTCAGAATTGCCGACCTTCACGATTGGGCCTACCGCCTGGGCACTGACGACGACGCCCCCGTCATTGGCCTTTTCAGTGCCGCTTCCACCAAACCGAGCGATCCGGCACCGCGTTTCCCCTTCCGCGACGCCCCCTGACAGCTGCTTGACGTGCGTAGGCCTCGCACCGTTAATCGCCCGGTCATGCCCTTCATCCACGACGATTTTCTCCTCCGTTCCGAGCCCGCGCGCCGACTCTACCACGGTTTCGCCAAAGACGAGCCGATCCTCGATTACCACAATCACCTGCCGCCCAAAGACATCGCGGAGAATCGCCAGTTCCGGAATCTTTTCGAGATCTGGCTCGAAGGCGATCATTACAAATGGCGGGCCATGCGCTCCAACGGCGTTCCCGAAGCCTTCTGCACCGGGAATGCGAATCCCTACGAGAAGTTTCTCGCCTTTGCCCGGACCGTCCCGCACACCCTGCGCAATCCGATTTACCACTGGACCCACCTCGAACTGAAGCGCTACTTCGGGATCGACACCCTCCTGGACGAGTACACCGCTCCCGCCATTTGGGAGCAAACCCAAGCGGAACTCGCCAAGCCGGAACTCTCAGCTCGCGGCATCCTCAAAGGCTGCAAAGTCCGCGCTCTGTGCACCACCGACGATCCGGCCGATGACCTCAACTGGCACCGCGCCATCGCCGCCGATTCGAGTTTCGACGTCCGCGTCTATCCCACCTTCCGCCCCGACAAGGCCCTCAACGTCCACGACGCCAACGCGTTCAACGCCTGGACGAACCGCCTCGCCGCTATCGCAAACATTGACATCGCCTCCTATTCCGATTTCAAAAACGCGCTCAGTAAGCGACACGACGACTTTCACGCCCTCGGCGGCCGACTCTCCGACCACGGCTTGAGCCATTGCTATGCCGACTTTTGCAGCGACGCCGAAGTCGCCGCGATCTTCGACAAAGTCCGCGTCGGAACCAACGCCAGCCCCGAGGAACACGCCAAGTTCGCCACCGCGATGATGCTGCTCTTCGGCCAGCTCGACGCGGAGAAGGGGTGGACCAAACAGCTCCACCTCGGCGCGCTGCGCAACAACAACACCCACCTCTTCCGGACCTTGGGCCCCGATATCGGCTGCGATTCCATCGGCGACTGGAACCAAGGCGTCGCGCTCTCCCGCTACCTCGGCCGCCTCACGGAGATGCAGGCGTTGCCCAAGACGATTCTCTACAACCTGAATCCATCAGACAACTACCTCTTCGCCGCCATGGCCGGGAACTTCATGGACGGAATCACGCCTGGAAAAGTCCAATTCGGCAGCGGCTGGTGGTTCCTCGATCAGAAAGAAGCGATGGAGTGGCAGATCAACGCCCTCTCCAACGTCGGTCTCTTGTCCCGATTCGTCGGCATGCTCACGGATTCCCGCTCCTTCATGAGCTTCCCGCGTCACGAGTATTTCCGCCGGACGCTCTGCAATCTCATTGGCCAGGACATGGCCGACGCCGTGATCCCGGACGACGACACCATGGTCGGCCCCATGGTTCGCAACATCTGCTTCGCCAATGCCAGGGATTTCCTGGGATTGGGCCTGTGATCCGAGAATCTGTGTTCTGCACCAAACAGCGAAGCCTTCCGACTCACCATTTCATCCATGCCCAATCAAGCAGCACTCATCCACAACGTTTACTTCTGGCTCCGTAAAGACCTCACCCCATGGGAGCGCGAGCATTTCGAGAGTGAACTCACCCTTCTCGCCCAAACCTCTTACCTGGCGCACGCCTTCATCGGCAAGCCCGCCGCCACGGAGGTCCGGCCGGTGACCGATCATTCCTTCGACTACTCGACATCCTTTCATTTCAAGTCGATGGCGGACCACGAGTTCTACCAGAAAGATTGCCCGGACCACGCCCGCTTCGTCGCGAATTGCAAGCCGTTCTTCGAGCGGGTCGTTGTTTACGACGTGGCCCCGTTGACCTAAGGCTGCCGCTGGCTGCCAACCTCCAGGGCAACTCCGTACACACCCATTGAGGACCGGCTCCGCCATGACTGCCGAACGGACTTTAGGCTGGGAGGGAGTTATGAGCGAGCCATCGATGGATCGTTGGCCGCCTGCTTCCCATCCAGCTTTCGTGGCCCTTGCTCCGTGGTGCGGCTCTTGATCCGATCACCACGAAGGAATGGGAGAGACATTACATCAGCGTCGATATGCTTTTCTGTTGCCCACGCAACCACCACCTCTGTGCTTTCGCTGTCCTCTGTGCTGAGGTATTCCCCTTTTCCCCACAGACAGCAAACAGATCAAACGAATGCTTGCGAAGATAGCGACCATCATCCCCAAATAGGGGCGGATCGTCCAAGGTTTACGCTTTCTCGCCGGGACCTGACTTAGGCCGACGTCGCTTGGCAAAGCGGGCGCCGAAGGATTTCACGAAGGTGTCGTATTTCCCTGATTTGTTGATCGCTTTGGCGATGCGGTAGATGTCCAGAGAGGCGTCATAGGCATCGCTGAGGACCGACATGGATGCATCTTGCATGACCTCGTGAAGGATCTGGACCTTCGCCAGGATGGGCTGCTCTTGCCGGGCCAGGGCGATGTCTTTGGCCAGTTCCTCCACATCCACATCATCCGGCACCGCCGCCGGATTCTGCCTAGCAAAGTCCAGGGCCTGCTCTAAAAGCGCCAGATCCTCAGGCCGAATCCGGACGATGGTTCCGCGCTCCTCTGGGGTTAACGCGTGCGCCACCGGCTTCAATTTCGTCAAGACGGCTTCGAGCAACGCCAGGATTTCATCGCGTTCGGCGTCGCTCAGTTGAGAGGAAACGAAGTTCTGTTCCATGGTTCGATTAGGTATCTAAGGTTTACGTAAATGCGACTGGATGTTTCAGCTGGGTTACTCGCTAGGATCTACCTACACGTCTGGCAAGTTACAGTATTGTCATTTGCAAACGTCCGTTGAGCAATCCCCGGCGGCCCAGTGGCGCCATCCGCATCCCCGACTCCGCCTGCCCTGAGATCAACGCCGCGACGGAATTTTGACCAGGCTCAGGGTGGGGCATTCGAGCCCAGGAGGTGGTCCATTCCGCCTCGGAGGTGGTTGGTTCCGCCTCGGAGGTGGTCCGTTCCGCCCCGGAGGTGGTCCATTCCGCCTCGGAGGTGGTTGGTTCCGCCTCGGAGGTGGTCCGTTCCGCCTCGGAGGTGGTCCGTTCCGCCTCGGAGGTGGTCCGTTCCGCCTCGGAGGTGGTCCGTTCCGCCTCGGAGGTGGTCCGTTCCGCCTCGGAGG
>CAMCXS010000038.1 GCA_945883495.1 Akkermansia muciniphila | reverse complement strand
CACAAAATGACGAGCCGGGGACATTACTTGGTCTGGTGCTATTTGGAGCCTTGGGCGACTGCGGCTTTGCAAAAGGGGGGACAGGTCGGTTTGCTGGATACCTACGACCGGCATTTCCGCTTTGTGATCCCGTTCTGCGAGCCGTACGTCGATGAATGGGACGCACTGAATCACCCGGTTCCGTTCGTGGAGTCAGATGCGCTCTACAACGTGATCGGGCCCGACTTTTATGCGGATATCTACCGCAAGATCCGGCCGCTCACTCAGAAGGTTCTGTTTGTGAACGAAGACACCTTTAACCCGGCGCGCACCGACGGCTTCGAGCAGCACATCAAGCACATGATCGAGAAGGGCGTGACGCCAGAGGGCTGCGGTTTCCAGAGCCACTTCAGCGACTACGCCATCCCCTCGATTGAGGAAGAATGGAATGATTGGGAAAAGTTCGCCAAAATGGTGAAGTATCTTACTGTAACCGAGTATGATTTCCAGACCCTGGATGACCAGTTGCATGCCGATCACCTGCGGGACATGCTGACCCTCGGATTCAGTCACCCGCAAATGACGGGCTTTGTCATCTGGGGATTCTGGGAGAACCGGCATTGGAAGCCAACGGCGGCGCTATTCAAGGCGGATTGGACCGAACGGCCAGCAGTCCAGGTGTGGCGGGATTTGGTAAAGGGTAAATGGTGGACGAATGCGGATCTGGTGACCGATGCCAACGGAGAGGCACCGCTCGACGCGTTCTATGGTTGGTTCGACATTGGCATCGACAAGGACGGTCGCAACATGACCGCTACCGTGAAGCATCAAGTCAGAGGCGGAAAGCCGGTGCTCACGTTGAAGTGACGGATTGCGCGGAGGGGGCGGAGCGCCGCAGCGAACCGCTCCAGTGCGGCGTGACGCGCCCAAGATTTGACTACCCCTTTCGTGCCGCGAAGATGACGTTCTGGGTGGGGAGTTCATCTGCGTCGAACCCAGGACAGCGCGTTAAAATCTCTAGGGGAGCGGGTCCGCTCCCTCGTCCACGATTCTCTTCGCCTCTACGAGATGATTCCATCGCCGGATTTAGGTTCGCCGCTTGGGTTCCGGCTTGGTCGGGTTCGGGAATCAGTTCTGGAGGACATCGAACACCAGCATCTCAACCTTGCTTCTGACGGAAGGGCCGCGACAACCGTAGCTGTATTGCGAATCCATCCAACTTGGCGAACGCTGCCAACACTGCGAAGCATCTTCAGTCACCGTCGTCGATGTGATTCGGCCTTTGGGCACCAATTGAAAGGAGCGGCTTTTCAGGTCCGTAGTGAAATGGACCGTGCGGTGGAGGACGGCGCTCGTTACACTCTCTTCGAGCCCGCCACGCATCAGGGGACGGGTGATGGTCTGGCTGGGCGCACGGAACTGGATCACGACGGCGACGCTTGGGATCCTCTTGGGCGAGATGCGGCGTGAGGCGCGCCCGTACTCCTCCAGCCTTAGTTCGGTTCGCTGATCCGCCGGATTGGTGGACTCCGCGACGGATGAGTAGATCCGTGCGATGGTCACCTCAGTCGCCTCGGCAGGGAGGTAGATTCTCTTGGCTTCCCTCGCCAAGGCACTGGGCACCGTTACCGGCACAAGTGTCATCGCCACAACGAGGCTCAGCCAAGTCGAACTTCGACGGTTGCGCAGTGCAAGATGGTGAATCTTCGACAAGAGAAAGGGAGAATTCTCATGCATCTTGATAGGTTCGGACACCACCAGGGGCTCTCTCGTTCAACGATCTCTCGCCGGTTTAGGGACTGAGCCGTTCCAGCCGCCACGGCGACCCTTCTCCGTCTCGCGCAAATACCAGCCGGTCGTGCAACCGGCTCGGACGGCCCTGCCAGAATTCAATCCGCGCCGGCACCAGCCGGTAACCGCCCCATTGTGGAGGACGCGGCACGGATCCTGGTTCGGCGAATTTCGCCCGAAACTCTTCCTCCCGGCGCTCCAGCCAGTCCCGGCCTGGGATGACTTGGCTTTGCGAAGAGACCCATGCCCCAATTTGCGCGGCATGCGGCCGCACCGCGAAGTAGGCATCAGATTCAGCGTCCGATACCCATTCCACCGTTCCCTCGATGTTCACCTGGCGCTCCAGCTCCGCCCAAAGAAACGTCATCCCGGCCCGGGGCTCGGCCCGCAGTTGCTCGCCTTTGCGGCTCTCCCGGTTGGTGAAAAACTGAAATCCGCGCTCGTCCAGCCCTTTGAGGAGCAGCACCCGGGAAGAAACCCCGCCACTGGGATTCACCGTGGAGAGCACCATGGCGTTTGGCTCCCGGAGTCCATGGCGGCGCGCTTCGTCGAACCAGGACTGAAACTGTGCCAATGGATCACGGGAGATTTCCGATTCCACGAGCTGATGCCGCGTGTAATCGATGCGCATCGTGGCCAACGAAGACGAGGGTGAGGGGTCGCTCATGGGAATCGTACGTGCATCAACCTTTCCGGGTGCTACGTTTGCCCACCCCACCGGGATCATGCAACCGCAACCGCAACCTCATCCGCGAGAACATCAATTGGCCGATCACCTGGAGAGCATCCTCTTGAGCGAGGGACAGATCCGCGCGCGGATTGCGGAACTGGCCGCGGAGATTGAGGCGAACGAATCGACCCGCCCAGACCTCACTCTGCTCGTGCTGCTCCACGGCAGCCTGCTCTTCGCGGCCGATCTGATGCGCGCCCTCAGCTTGCCACTTTATCTGGAGTCCTTCCGCGTCGCCAGCTACCACGGCGGCACCAGCAGCAGCGGGGAATTGACCATGGATCCCCAATCCCTCTCCGCCCTGCGTGGCCGGCATGTCTTGGTTGTCGATGACATTCTCGACACCGGCCGGACCCTGGCGGCGGTCACCCGCGTGCTCCGCGAGGAAGCGGGCGCGGCCTCCGTCACCTCGTGCGTCCTCCTCGACAAACGCGTCGCCCGGGCCGTGGAATTCGAGGCGGATTACGTCGGCTTTCCCATCGGTGACGCCTTTGTGGTGGGTTACGGACTCGACTACGACGGCCGCTACCGCAACCTCCCCTACATCGCGACGCTGAAGCCGGAGGCGATTGGCGGCGGAGAATGATGGCGATTTTGTCGCTTCCCGGGTTCCTGACATTGTGGTAGCGGTTTCCATGCATTGGTACTATCTGGACGCCCAGCGTCAGCAGAACCAAACCGACGAGGCTGCCCTCCGCCAGCTCCTCACGGAAGGGAGCGTCAAGGCCACGACCCTCGTTTGGAATGAGACCATGACCGAGTGGCTGCCGATCTCCAAAGCACTCCCCGCGCTCACCGATGGATCCCACATATTGGTCAAAACCGATCTCGCCGATCAACGTCCCGCGTCCACCGTGGCCGCGCCCGCGTTGCCCGTCACGGGTTCCGCGGCCGGAGTGCGCGCCTTCGCCGCGATCCTTGCCGCGAACTCCGGCTGGACCCGATTTCTGGGTGGCCTTCTGATCGTGCTGGGCGTGCTGCTGTGCCTCACGCTCGGTGGAGCGGTGATCGGCTGGCTGCCCATCTGGCAAGGCCGTCTCCTCCTGCGAACAGCCCGCCTCTCCGGCGAAGTACAAGGCAGCGGCAGCAGCACCGGCTTCACCGAGGCCATGGAATCCGTCAGTACCCTCTTAAAGCTGACCGCGATCTGCGCCCTCCTCCTCACCCTCTCAGCCCTCGGTGGAGGAGCCGCGGCGCTGCTCTTTGCGCGCTGATTCTGGAGACCGCACAATCTGGAGACCGCACAAACTCCAGAGCTCTCTAGGGAGGCAGGCGGGATGAGACGTGGAAGTGGCATGGGACTCATGGCAGCGAGGTCCGCAATGGCGTTCCACGCAGCGGGGGGGAGCTTTTGAAGCCGATCACCCCAAGCAACGCGCCA
This sequence comes from Akkermansia muciniphila, assembly GCA_945883495.1. GTDB lineage: Bacteria > Verrucomicrobiota > Verrucomicrobiia > Verrucomicrobiales > DEV007 > V1-115. Next base: position 51,393 of record CAMCXS010000038.1, on the reverse strand, counting down.
CCCAGCCCTCTACGGTCCACAGGCACGAGCGCCCCTTGGTCGAATGGCTCTGAAATGCTTGACAGCGGCTTCACGGAATGCTCACATCGCCACCAAGATGAGGTATCTGCGGATCGGCGCTGCCGGTCCCGGGAAGTCACGTCTGGTTCATGGGTAACTGCGCCGTCATCCTTGGAGTTCTGCTATTCCTCCTCCTCCACCTCATCCAGCCGGGAAAGCCACTCCGCCTGCGCGTGACTGGGTTGATCTTTGGGGCCTCGCTGCTCATCGGCTCCTTCGCCCTAAACGTCGTGCTGCCCGTGGAGCGTTCGTGGCCCGCCAGCCGCACAGCGCGACTCTCGGTGTCGCTCCATCGGGAGCTCAAGGAAATCATGGCGGCACGCCCATCGACCATTCTGCTGCTGGAGGGCGGAAGCCACACCGCCTACGGCGTCGATGGCAACCTTCTCGAAGCCGAGTTGGAACAACGTGGAGTGTCCGCCGGGGTCTTGCAGCTGTCGTTCGGCGGCGCAAATGTGTTTAGCCGCATTGCTGTCATGGAGGCCTTCCTCAACCGCCTGAGCGAGGCCGAGGAGGCGTTTCTCAATCGCTCACGACTGATTCTGCTGCACGAAGTTCACCTCAATTACGACGAGTTTCCGCTCTACCGGGTGGCCATGACCGGGGAGGGGAACGAGCAAGACACCTCAACGTTTTCTCTGGAGCAAACCGTCCGTGCTTGGCAGGCCTTGCGCGAGCGTGATCAAGACAACATGCAGGCGCTGATCCGCCTTCTGCAGCATCTGAACGCGCACAATTTCCGGCTCGGTGTCCTCGGGCAGGAAGAGTTTTGGAGCGAGCAACGCGAGTTGGCTGGCCATACTCCCAAGCCGGGCAAGCCGCTTCGCGAGATGCAGGCGGACCTAGGGACGGCCGCCCTGGCCATCAGCAAACCGCCGTCGCGGATCGATGTTCCGGAGTGGGTGCGTTGGCGGAACCAGTGGATGCGGCACGATGCCTTGGATGGAATGGCGGATGAGGAGTGGTTTCAGGCTCCTCCAACTCTCCAGCCCCACATGTGGAGCTACGAAAGTTCGATGGCTCGGCAAAACCCCGAAAACATGGTGATTCGCGGGTTTCACATCCTCCCCGAGCTGTTGAAACCGGAGTTGTGGAACGATGCTGGCCACCTGAGTGGAGAGGGCGCCAAGCGCTACACTCGCTGGCTCGCCAGTCAGATTTCGGCCAAACTGGCGCCCAGGCATCCGTGAACACAGCAGACCTTCGTGACGTTCAATTCGCTTCTATTTCTGTGTTTCTGGTTTCTCGTCTGGTCCGCTCACTGGCTGTTGCCGACTGAGCGGCGGCGCCACTGGCTGCTGCTTGGCGCGAGCTTCCTTTTTTATGCTTGCAGCGACCTCGTTGCCGATGGCGGTTTTGCCGGTCCAGCCGGTATGCAGCGCGCGCTCCTGCATGTAAGCCTGCTTCTGGGATTCATGGTCATCGGGTGGGGCTGCGGGCTGATGACGGCTCGCGCGCGGGAAGCAGAGGACGCGCCACGGGCCAAGCGCTGGATGGCCGGGGGAGTGGCTGCATGCCTGCTCCTCTTGGGTACTTTCAAATACACCGGATTCCTGTTGGCCACGCTGCAAGCCCTACTGACGGCCTGTGCCTTGCCGGTCAATTTACCGGGGTGGCAGCCGGAGTTGCCTGTTGGCATTAGCTTTTTCGCCTTCCACGCCGTCTGTTATATTGTCGATCTCTACCGGCGCACCTTGCCCCAGGCACGAAATTTCCGCCAAGTCTCTCTCTACATCGGTTTTTTCCCGCACCTCGTAGCCGGTCCAATTGTGAGAGCCACGGACTTCGTGCCGCAGCTGGAGCGTCCCAAACGGCTGGATGCCAATGACATGCTGAACGGCTTGCGGTGGGTGCTTGCCGGGTTCGTGGCCAAGTGCGTGTTTGCCGATCACCTTGCCGAATTTGCTGACGTCGTGTTCCGAGCCCCGGCAGACTACGACCGGCTCTCGCTCTTCGGAGCCGTGAGCGCCTACTATGGGCAGATCTATTTTGATTTTCATGGGTACTCGCTCATGGCTATTGGTGTGGCGAAAACACTGGGTTACTGGTTTCCTCCCAACTTTCTTCACCCCTATGGAGCGGCAAGCATTGGGGATTTCTGGCGCCGTTGGCACGTCTCGCTTTCCTGTTGGCTACGTGACTATTTGTATATTGGTCTGGGGGGAAATCGCGGCCCGATGATGTTTGTCCTCCGCAACCTGATGCTTGCCATGCTGCTGGGAGGGCTTTGGCACGGCGCGAGCTGGAATTTCGTCCTGTGGGGAGCCCTGCATGGATCGGGGCTCTGTGTAGAGCGTCTTTGGCGGCAATGGAGCGACCGGCGGGAACCGGGCCGTCAAGCCGGTCCGCTTCAAATCGCCTTTGCTTGGCTGTTCACCCAGTCGTTCGTCCTGCTCTGCTGGATTCCGTTTCGCTGCACCAGCCTTGCCGACACCACGACGGTGGTCCAAGGGCTGTTGGGATGGGGGGCCGCCGGGAGCACCAGCGTTGAGGTGCCTTGGTTGCTGATCCTGCTGCCCTTGCTCGTGGACACGTTCATTATTGGGCAAAAGGCGTTCTTTGAGCGCTTGACGCAAGAGCGCACCTGGCTGCTGCACGCGGTCCTCATCGCCGGATTTTTCCTGGCCCTGATGCTGATGTATCTGGGGACCAAGCCATTTATCTACTTCCAGTTCTGAGCGCAGGGTGGAGGTTCTTCGCTTGAGTCTGTCTAGATGGCCAAGTCGAGCGGGAGATCCACTAAGTCCCGAAGAAGCTTACCCTACCCGAGCCCTTCGTGCGTCGTGGTGATAAACAAAAAAAACCGAAATGACCTGTGCTCACGCGGAGTCGCGGAGTGAGTCGGGAGGATCCGTGACCCATGATCGTGCTCGCTATCCATTTCCCTCGTAGCGGCGGGGCTTCCCCTGCCAGTTTCCACCGTTGTGTTTGAAAAATCCACGATGGAAGTCGGCCGCGAAAGCGCAGCCGCTACGAAGGTGAAGAGGTACAAACGTCCGCCGATCCGGCACCTTCTCCGTGCGACCCGTTTCAAGATAGTGCACCCAGGCGAATCAGGACGTCTGAGCTTGGCGCAACGCCGCTTCGATCCCTGCGATGTCGATTTTTCCCATCGTCATCATCGCTCCGAAAGCGGCCTTCGCCGTCTGTCCCCCGGCGGCGAGGCTTTCGATGAGAATCCGCGGCGTGACTTGCCACGAGATACCCCAACGGTCCCGGCACCAGCCACAAGCGCTTTCTTGCCCGCCGCTCCCGACAATGGCATTCCAGTAGCGGTCCGTTTCGTCCTGATCGGCGGTTACAATCTGGAACGAAAACGCCTCGGTATGCGGGAAGGCGGGCCCTCCGTTCAGACCGAGGCAAGGGATACCCAGAACGGTGAACTCCACAGTCAGCAGATCGCCCTCCCTACCGCTCGGGTAATCGCTCGGAGCCCAATGCATGCCGGTCACCGCGCTGTCTGGGAAGGTTTCTGCGTAGAAGTTGGCCCCTTCCAGCGCCTCTTTGTCAAACCAGAGGCAGATCCTGTGTTTGGGTCTCATCGGGAAAACCTACACGGGGATGTGCTGCTTTGCGCGCACAAGTCCCGCGGCTGGACTTGCGCTTGCCGCAACGTCAAGCATCCTCCGGCAACGGCCGCCCCTTCGTCTCAGGCAAAAACGCCAATGCCACGAGGCCGAGGAGGAAGACCAAACTCATCCATTGGCAGGCGGAGCGGAAGGCCACCAGTTTCTCGGCCGCGTTGGTCGCGCCCTTAGCGAGCTGTTGTTGCAAGAGGCCTAAAGTGAACGGGCCGCTCGCCGCGATGAACCGGCCCACGTTGTAACAAAAGCTCGTTCCCGTGCTGCGCAGCTGCGTCGGGAACAATTCAGGCAGATAAATCGCGAATCCGGCGAACAAAGCCAATTGGAAGAAGCCCATGACCGCACTCATCCAAATGTGGCCAACGCCGTTGAAGAACATGAAGTAGCCGTAGGTCGTGATCAGCGCGCCGATGAATCCGATCGCGAACGCCGGCTTCCGTCCGATCTTCTGGGCCAGCGCGGTGAACGCCATCATCCCGAAGAAGGCGCCGAGGTTTTGCACGATGCTGTTGATGCCTTTCCACTGGGTTGCCGCCGCCTGAACCTGCTGCTCGGCCAAGCCTTTTTCCTTGAGGGACGCCGTGATCACGTCACCCACCAGTTCCGGAGCGAAGAAACCAATCCCCCAAAGCCCGATAACGCCCGAGATACAGAGCATCATCCCCAGCAACGCCGGACGGCGCCACCGCTCCATCCCGAGCAAGCTGGAGTAGGATCCAAGCTTCGTCGCGCTGCCGGAGGTCGCACTAGCGGCCCGCGCTTTGACCCACTTCTCCGGCTCCTTCAGGCGGACCTGGATGAACACGCAGAGGAATGCCGGGACGGCGCCGATCAAAAACGCGATCTTCCAGGCATGATCCGGGCTGATGCTCCCCGCCTTGATCATCCCGCCCATCCACATGCTAATGAGGCCAGCCGTGATGTTCCCCACCGCCGAGAGCGCTTGGAGCAATCCCAGCGCGCCCGGACGCGCCTTGTCGGGCAATGTGTCCGCCACTAGGGCCACCGCCAAGCCAAAGACGCCGCCCACCCCAAGCCCGGTGATGAAGCGGTAAATCGCAAAGTCCAGCCAGCCCACCGAAAGCGCCGACAACCCCGTGAAGAGCGAGTAAAGCAACACCGTCACCGTCAGCATCCGCGCCCGTCCAAACCGGTCGCCCAACGACCCGAAAATCAGACCCCCGGTCGCCCATCCCATGACGAAGATCGAAGTCGCGTAACCTCCAAACTTCTTGATCACCGTCGCATCCGTCCCGTCCGGCATCAGTTGCTCCAAGGCGGAATTCCGGAACAATAGGAAAATCTGCTGGTCCAAGCAGTCGAACAACCACGCGGCCGAGGCCATCGCGAATACGAACCAGTGGTAAGGAGTCAATTCCTTCCACCACGCTTGGGACGAGGATTGTTGCTGATCGTGCATACCGGGTCGCCACCCTGCGTGATTCACCCGCCCCGGACAACGCCAAAGTTTCGCCCAAGCCGCTTTTTCCCCTTTCACCCTTCGCGACCAGCCATTGCAACCGCCCAAATCCGTGGTTCGGTGACCGCCCTTTTGAATCGATTCGATTCGCTTCGACTTGTTCCGACCCCCAACCCGATCATGACCCAGCCCTTCCTCACGACCGCCTTCGAAATCCCCTGGTCCGCCCTCACTCCGGAACACGTCGTCGCCGATGTCCAGACGGCGATCGCGGAAGCCAAGGCCAATCTCGACGCCATCGCCGCCGTCCCGCCCGCCGAGGTCACCCTAGAGAATACGCTCCTCGCCTTCGAGGCCTCCACGGAAACCTTGAACTCCGCTTGGGGCTTGGTTTCCCACCTCAAATCGGTCCGCGAATCCGCCCCGCTCCGGGAAGCCTACAACGCCGTCCTTCCTGAAGTCACTGACTTTACCTCCAGCATCTACCTCAACGAGCCGGTCTGGCAGTCGATCAAAGCCTTCTCCCAATCCGCCGAAGCCGCCGCGCTCACCGGCGTGAAAAAGCGTCTCCTCGACGAAACCGTGGCCGACTTCTGCCAAAGCGGGATCGATCTCCCGGCCGACCAAAAAGCGCGCCTCGTCCAGGTCAAAGCCCGGCTCGCCGAGGTCACCGAGAAATACGGCGAGAACGTCCTCGATTCCACGAACGCCTGGGAATGGGTTATCACGGACCCGGCTCTTCTCGATGGTCTGCCGCCCAGCAATCTGGAAACCGCTCGGGCCAGTGCCCAATCCAAGGGTCATGACAACGCTTGGCGCATCACCCTGCACGCTCCCTCCATGATCCCCGTCCTGGAGCACGTCACTGTGGAGCAAACCCGCCGCACTGTTTGGGAAGCAAGCACCACCATCGGCTTCACGGACGCTTGGGACAACACCTCGCTCATCTGGGAAATCATCGACCTGCGCCGCGAAATGGCTCAACTCCTCGGCAAGGCCGGCTTTGCCGATTACGTCCTGGAACGCCGCATGGCCCGCAACGAAGCCACCGCGCTCCGCTTCATTGTGGATCTCCACGCACGCTCCAAGGAATCCTTCGACCGCGAATGCACCGAGCTCATGGAGTATCGCGCCGCCAAACTCGGGGTTGTTCCAGAACCGATGCAGCCTTGGGACGTCGCGTTCTGGGCCGAGCGGATGCGCCAGGAGCGTTATGTGTTCGACGACGAACAACTTCGCCCCTATTTCCCGATCGATCGAGTGCTTGCGGGGATGTTCGAAATCGCGCAACGCATCTTCGCGGTCAACATCACGGAACGCTCCGGAGAGGTCTGGCACCCGGACGTGAAATACTATGATTTGTGGGACGCCACCGGGGAACATCTCGGCTCGTTTTATGCCGATTGGCATCCCCGCGAAGACAAGCGCCAGGGCGCCTGGATGAATTATCTCAAGACCGGCACGCCACCCTCTCCCGGCAGGGCCCGCACGCCGCACCTAGGATTGATTTGCGGCAACCTCAGCCCCGCCCTCGGTGGCCGCCCCGCCCTGCTCCGGCACAGCGAGGTGGAAACGATTTTCCACGAGTTCGGCCACCTGATTCACCATCTTTTCGGTGAGGTGCCGGTGAAATCACTCAATGGCATCCACGTGCCGTGGGACTTCGTGGAACTCCCTTCCCAAATCATGGAGAACTTCTGCTGGGACCGGCAATGCCTCGACTTCTTCGCCCGCCATCACGAAACGGGCGATCCCATCCCGGAAGAGCTCTTCCAGAAAATGATCGCGGCGCGCAATTTCCGTTCTGCGTCGTTCATGATGCGCCAACTTGCGTTTGGGAAACTCGACTTCGAACTGCATCGCTATACCGGCGATGACCGCAACCTGGATGCCGTGGCCGAGAAGATCCTGGAAGGTTATCTAACCCCGCTGGCGACCAAAGCGCCGACGATGGCACGCCGCTTCACGCACTTGTTCTCGGATTCGACCGGTTATGCGTGCGGCTATTACTCCTACAAATGGGCCGAAGTCCTCGATGCCGATGCCTTCACCCGTTTCCAGAAAGAGGGCGTCCTCAACCCCCAAACCGGCCGGGATTTCCGCGATAAAATCCTCAGCCAAGGCAACTCTCGCGAACCCGCCGAACTCTTCCGCGACTTCATGGGTCGCGACCCGGACCCCGAAGCGCTTTTGGTGCGGAGTGGGCTGTTTTGAGCTGTGCGAGACGAGAGCATTGGGCGGGAATTGATCCTGGACGCACAAAGAGTTTCCGAGCTCACCGCGATCCTCGCCAAAAGCGATGCCACCTGAGCCAGAGTCCGCCGGCTCAGCGCATCGCTTTCGGCCAAATTGGCTCTGCGCCCGGGCAAAACGTTTTCCCGCCCATCCACCCTTAACCGCGCGTCAGTGCATAAGAATCTTCGAAACGCGCGTGCAAAGTGGTGGAGTTTTGGCTTGGTAGGGCATGGATGCTGCCAATGCCCCTGCTTCTTCTGCTTCCTCGCCGGGTGCCGGGTTGATGCCGCCGGATCGTCCGGGAAGTTCGGCTGGGATCCGGCCGGAGGAGTTGATGTTGCTGCCGTGCGGGCCGGGCAGCACGTTTGTGACGTGCACGGATTATTCCGAGGAGGAATGCCGATCTGTGGACGTGATCGATGTGAATGCGTTTCTGGCGGAACACCGTCCGGATTGGTCGCGGGTGCGCTGGATCAACGTGGATGGGCTGTCGGATTTGCGGACGCTGGCAGCGTTGGCTCACAAGTATGAGCTGCACCCGCTGGCGGTGGAGGACACGCTGCGGTCCGGCGCCCGGCCCAAGGCGGAGTTTTATCCGGGGGATTCCAGTCATCTGCCGCGGCTCTTTATTGCGGCGAGGATGATTTCCTTGCGGGAGGGCAAGGTCCATTGTGAGCAGATCAGCTTTTTCCTGGGCCGGCACACGCTCCTGACGTTGCAAGAGGACCGCGGCGATGTCTGGGATTTGGTCCGGGACCGGATTTCCCGGGACGGTTCGGCGCTGCGGGAGCATGACGCCAGCTTCCTCATGTATGCGCTGCTGGACGCGATCGTGGATAGCTGCTTTCCGGTGATGGATCACCTGGCGGAGCGGTTGGAGGAGATGGAGGTGGAGGTTTTGCAGCGCCCCAATCCAAAGGTGATGCATAAGGCTCGCCGCTTGAAACATGAGATCTTGGTTTTGCGTCGGGAGATGGGGCCGATGCGCGAGGTGGTGGCCAGTCTCTTACGGTCGGACGACAACAACATTTCCGAGGCGGCTCGTCTGTTCCTCCGGGATGTTCATGATCACTGTATCCAGGTGATCGAGTTGCTGGAAACGTACCGGGACCAGGCGGCGGGGTTGTCGGAGACCTACTTGAACGCGATCAACTTCCGGCTGACGCAGGTGATGAAGGTGCTGACGATCATCAGTACGCTGTTCATGCCGCTTTCCTTCCTGGCGGGGGTCTACGGGATGAACTTTGAGAATATGCCGGAGATGAGGCAGAGCTGGTTTTACCCGCTCGGATTCTGGGGCATTGTCTTGGTGATCGTAAGCGGGATGCTGGTGATCTTCCGCCGGAACCGGTGGTTGTAGCCGGAAAGGTGGCTTTTGCGAGTGCTGGGCTAGATTGAGTCCGGGTCCAGGCCGAGCTCCCGTAACTTGGCGGCGAGGCGTTCCGCGCGTGCTTTCTCGGCAGCTGCGCGTTGTGATTCGGCTTCGGCCGTTGTCCTTGCGATTTCAGCTCGAACTTTTTCAGCCTCAGCACGTTCTTTCTCCGCTTCGGCGCGAGCGCGTTCGTGTTGCCAGTCACGGAGAACGTCTTCGTGGGAACGGGCGAGGCGACCATCGGGGAGGCGGATGCCGAGGGCACCGTCATCGCTCATCCAGAAGGTGATGTTGAGGAGCGGACTGGTCCAGGGCTCACCGCTGGAGACGAGCTTCAATTCCAGAGGTTTGCCGGTGGTTGGATCCACTTCTCGAGACCAAATGGCGAGTTTCTTCCTGGTGAAGTCGTAGACCAGGTATTCCTTCACGCCGTAGCGGTCGTAAAAGGCCAGCTTCTCGCGGAATTCGTCCTCGGTGTTCGATTTGGAAGCGACCTCGACGGCGAAATGCGGTGGCTGGTCTTCCTCTTCCCATTGCTTCCAACAGGAACGTGGTCCCTTGGGGCGGCCGAGGACGACCAGGGTATCCGGGGCGCGGCGGATATCGGGACGGCCTTCCACGGGATACCAGAGCAGGTTGCAGGCGGTGAAGACGTCCGTGCGGTCTTGGAATGTCTCGCGGATGGCGTCGTAGACGAAGAGAATCCACTCGAAATGGAGGGTGTCATCGCTCATCAGCTCGCCGTCGTCGGAGGGATAGTGCAATTCCCCATCCCAGCCCATGAACTGTATCAAGGGAGAACTGGCGCGAATACCGAGGAGGCTCACACTCATGGGGAAACAGACTAATGCGGCGAAATAAGGAAGTCAATCCGGGCCGGGAAAGCGCTTCGTAACTTCCCCGGGTTGACTGGAACGGAATCTGACAAAGGGTGAACGTTGCCCCCCGCCATGTGCCGTGCCATTCTCTTTCTCCTTCTGGTCGTTTCCATGAGCAGTGATGCCGCCACTGGCCCGGTCCGCGCCCCGTTGCCCTCGCCGGAAGAAATCTCCACGCTGCCGCCGGATGGGGGAGAGGAGTTCAACCGGCTCATCTTCGAGCAGAGCCCCTACCTGCTCCAGCACGCCCGGAATCCCGTGGATTGGCACCCTTGGGGGGAAGAGGCGTTCGCCAAAGCCAGGGCGGAGAACAAGCCGATCTTTCTCTCAATCGGTTACACCACGTGCCACTGGTGCCACGTCATGGAGCACGAATCGTTCGAGGACGAGGAAGTGGCTCGGGCGATCAACGCCGGATTTGTGCCCATTAAGGTCGATCGCGAGGAGCGGCCGGACATCGACGAGGTCTACATGACGGTGACGCAGGCGATGACGGGAAGCGGCGGATGGCCGATGACGGTGATCATGTCCCCGGATAAAAAGCCGTTCTTCGCGGGAACCTACTTTCCGAAAACGGACCGGCCGGGACGGAGCGGGTTGTTGACGATTCTTGGGGTCTTCCAGCAGCTCTGGACGGAACAACGGGAAAAATTGCTGACGGAAAGCGACCGGGTGGTGGCGTTTTTGCAGTCGAGAGCCACGGCGACTGCGGGAGAGCTGCCGGGTGCGGCGATGCTTGAGCAGGCGTATGGCCATTTTCTGCAGACGTTCGATCCCAAGAACGCCGGGTTTGGTGGAGCCCCGAAATTTCCCGTGCCGCCCAATCTTTCGTTTCTGGTGCGGTATCACCGTCGGAGTGGAGAAGCCCCGGCCATGGACATGGTGGACCGGACGTTGACGGCGATGCGGCTGGGCGGGATTTACGACCAAATCGGGTTTGGTGTGCATCGGTATTCCACGGACCGAGTCTGGCTGGTGCCGCACTTTGAGAAGATGCTCTACGATCAGGCGCTCTTCGTCATGGCACTGACGGATGCGTATCAGGCGGGCGGGAATCCGTCGCATGCGGAGACGGCGCGCGAGGTGCTTCGTTACGTGTTGCGGGATTTGACCGCGCCAGAGGGTGGATTCTACAGCGCGGAGGATGCGGACAGCGAGGGGAAGGAGGGGACGTTTTACCTCTGGACGTCGCGGGAAGTGATCGAGGTGCTCGGCGAGAGCGAGGGCGCTTGGTTCAACCAGCTCTTCCAGATCGTGCCGGAGGGGAATTTCTTGGAAGAGGCTACCCGCGCGCAGACCGGGGAAAGCATCCCGCACCTCCGGGAGCCGGTCCCGGCGAATTTGCGCGAACGGGTAGAAGCAGCGCGTCGCAAGCTGTTCGAGCATCGTGAAACGCGAGTGCACCCGCAGAAGGACGACAAGATTTTGACGGATTGGAACGGGCTGATGATCGCCGCCTTGGCGCGAGCGGCAGTGGTGTTTGACTCAAAGGACTACGAGGAAGCAGCGACCCGGGCGGCGGACTTTGCGTTGACGAGATTGCGGCGGGACGACGGGCGTTTGCTGAAGCGGTATCGCGCGGGGCAGGCCGGACTTTCGGCGCATTTGGAGGATTACGCGTTCCTCGTCTGGGGATTGATCGAGCTGTATCAGGCGAGTTTTGAGCCGAAGTATCTGGCGGCGGCTCTGGAACTTACGGAGGTCATGAATGCCCACTTCTGGGACTCCAAAGACGGCGGCTATTTTATGACGGCGGATGACAGCGAGGAGCTGCTGGTGCGGTCCAAAACGCTATATGGCGGGGCCATCCCGTCCGGAAACGCGGTGGCCTCGTTGAATTTGGCGCGACTCCACCGGATGACGGGCCGGGCGGAGTTGGGCGAACGGGTGGGGGAACTGCTGCGGGCGTTTGGCCAATCCATCATGGACGCTCCGTACTCCTTCCCGGTCGTGTTGCAGACGATCGATTTTTTGGCGGGGCCGGGCCGGGAAATCGTCATTGCCGGAGAACGCGGGGATCCGGCGGTGAAAGATTTGTTGGCCGCGGCGCGGAAGGATTTCCGGCCGGACCAAGTTGTGCTCTTCCGGCCGAACGGGGAGAATCCGGAGATCGCCCGTCTTGCGCCGTTCACCGCCGCCCAAGAAGCGATCGGGGGCAAGGCGACGGCCTATGTCTGCGAGAATTTTGCCTGCAAGTTGCCCGTGCAAACCGTGTCCGAGCTGGAAGCTTTGCTCCACGGAACTGATTCCAAACCATGAAGGTTCTCTTTCTCTGCACCGGAAACTATTACCGGAGCCGGTTCGCCGAAGAATATTTCAACCACCTCTCGGCCAGCAGCGGTTCTCCGTGGCGGGCGAGTTCGCGGGGATTGGCCGCCAGTTTCCCGCGGCCGCGCAATCCCGGGACGATCTCGACCTACGTGCTTGACGCCTTGCAAACGCGGGGAGCTTGCGCGCTGGAGGCGGATCGCGAGCCGTGCCGGGTGCAGACGGAAGATCTGGAAACGGCCTCGGTGATCGTCGCGCTCAGTGAGTTGGAACATCGGCCGCTCCTGACCGAGGCATTCCCGGAGTGGCTGGACCGGATTCAGTGGTGGGAGGTGGGTGACATTCCGCTAGAGAGCGTGGATTCCGCGCTGGCCAAGATTGAGGAAGCGGTGCATCGGTTGCGGTCGGATTTGGCATGTTGATTCCCGCTTTGGGATGGACCATAGGTATGGAGTTGCGTGAAAGCGCAGCACGCAGTTGCCAAATTTGCGCGATGAACTACATGTAGCGCGCGCGGCCCGCGCAAACTCCTTAACTTGTAGACTACCTGGAATGACTGATCTTTCAAAATACCGTAACATTGGGATCTTCGCGCACGTGGACGCGGGCAAGACCACCACGACCGAGCGGATCCTCAAGCTCACCGGGAAAATTCACAAGCTCGGAGAAGTGCACGACGGCGCGGCGACCACCGACTTCATGGTGCAGGAGCAAGAGCGCGGGATCACGATTCAATCCGCCGCCACCACCTGTTTCTGGAAGGACTACCGCTTCAATATCATCGATACCCCCGGGCACGTTGACTTCACCATCGAGGTGTATCGCTCCCTTAAGGTGCTCGACGGCGGGATCGGCGTTTTCTGCGGCTCTGGCGGCGTGGAACCGCAGTCGGAGACGAACTGGCGCTACGCGAACGACTCCGAAGTCGCCCGGATCATTTACGTCAACAAGCTGGACCGGATCGGTGCGGATTTCTACCGCGTCGTGAAGCAGGTCAATGACATCCTCGCGGCCCGTCCCGTGGTGATGGTGCTCCCGATCGGCATTGAAGACCAATTCAAAGGGGTCGTCGACCTCTTGACCGAGAAAGCCTACATCTGGGACGATTCCGGTTTGCCCGAAAACTACCAGGTGACCGACATCCCGGCGGACATGGTGGCCAAGGCCAAGGAATGGCGTGAAAAGCTCGTCGAAGCCGCCGTGGAGCAGGACGACGAAGTCATGGAGAAATACCTCGAAGGGCAAATCCCGGACATCGCGACCCTGAAGCGTTGCATCCGCAAGGGCACCATCGCGCTGAACTTCTTCCCGACGTTCTGCGGTTCTTCGTTCAAGAACAAGGGTGTCCAGTTGGTGCTCGACGGAGTGGTCGATTACCTTCCGTCTCCCACCGAAGTCAAGCCGCAGCCGATTGTCGACCTGGAAGGGACCGACACCGGTGAGGTGGCCACGGTGACGCCGGACGCTCCGTTGCGCGCGCTCGCGTTCAAGATCATGGACGACCAATACGGCGCCCTGACCTTCACCCGCCTCTATTCCGGCAAGCTCAGCAAGGGCGACACCATCCTCAACACCGCCACCGGCAAGACCGAGCGGGTTGGCCGTCTCGTGGAAATGCACGCCAATTCCCGGAACGAGTTGGACAGCGCCCAAGCCGGCGACATCATCGCCTTGGTCGGCCTGAAAAACATTCAGACCGGTCACACCCTTTGCGATCCGAAGAATCCCGCCACCCTGGAGCCGATGGTGTTCCCGGATCCGGTGATTTCTCTCGCGGTCGCCGCCAAGGACAAGGCAAACGCGGAAAAGCTCAGCATCGCCCTCGGCAAGATGGTCCAGGAAGATCCTTCGTTCCGGGTCGAAACCGATCAGGAGAGCGGGGAAACCATTCTCAAGGGGATGGGTGAACTTCACCTCGACATCAAAGTCGATATCTTAAAGCGGACCCACAAGGTCGAGGTCGAAATCGGCAAGCCGCAGGTGGCGTATCGTGAGACGATCACCAAGAAGATTGAGGATTCTTACACTCACAAGAAACAGAGCGGTGGTTCCGGTCAGTATGCGAAAATTGAATATGTGATCGAGCCTGGCGAAGCTGGGACTGGATACACATTCGAGTCCGCCGTCGTCGGCGGGAACGTCCCCCGGGAATTCTGGCCGGCGGTGGAAAAAGGCTTCCGCCTCTCCGTCGTGAAGGGCACGCTCGCGGGTTATCCGTTGGTCGACCTCAAGGTCACGCTGACTGATGGTGGCTTCCACGCGGTTGACTCCTCGGCCATCGCGTTCGAAATCGCCGCCAAGGCCGCCTATCGCCAAACTGTGCCGAAGGCCGCTCCGCAGCTGCTTGAGCCGATCATGAAGGTGGACGTCTTCACTCCGGACAACCACGTGGGTGACGTCATCGGTGACCTCAACCGCCGCCGCGGGATGATTCAGTCCCAAGAATCCGGTCCGACCGGGATTCGCGTGAAGGCCGAGGCTCCGCTCAGCGATATGTTTGGTTACATCGGGGACCTGCGTTCCATGACCTCCGGCCGCGGCCAGTTCTCCATGGAGTTCTCGCACTATGCGCCTTGCCCACGGAACGTCTCGGAAGCCGTGATCGCCGAGGCCGCCAAGGCCAAGGAGAAGAAGTAAGTCATTCTTCGAGAGATCGGTCAGATTCGCCAGATCTGACCGATCCGTTTCCCTCCCGGCATGGTTCCGGCTTGTTCAGCGGGCGATGCGTCTTCCGCTGCTACTGATCTTGTTCCTCCCCGCCATTCCCGTGCAGGGGGGAGAGTGGTGGGCTTGGTCTGCGTTGGAGTTCTGGCGCAATGAGGACAGCAAGGCTTGGATCTTCCTGGGGAATCGCCTGGATCCCGAGGACGGCGCCTACGTCCAGATCATCAGCCCGCGCTTCCGGCACGCGGTTCTGCCGTGGCTGGATGCCGGCCTTGGGCTCTCATTCCTCAGTATCGAGAATACCGGCACCAATGTCCGCTTCGAGCAGTTCCGGCCGGAGTTGGAGATCAACCCGCACTTCGAAGTGGCGGAGGGATTGGAGTTGGAATGGCGCAACCGGATGGAGTGGCGTTGGAACGAAGGCGATGAATTCACGGTGCATCGCTCACGCCACCGATTTCAGCTCAGCTGGGTGCTGCCGGAGCCGATCGGGCCGATGACGAGGGTGTTCGCGAACAACGAGGTTCTGATCGACTTGCACCGGGGAGAATGGACCGAAAACCGGTTTGTCCCGTTGGGAACGACGTTCAAGGCCGGCCCTCGCTCGGACTTGGATGTCTTTGGGATGATTCTCACCACCGGCGGCCCGGCCCACTGGAAACATGAATCCGTGGTGGGGACCTATTGGCGGGTCCGGTTTTGAGGGGAGCTGGAAGCGCGGTCTTACTTCGCGGTCAGCTTGATGCCGTTGAAGTTCATGATCCGCGGCTTGGTCACGTCGCCGGCTTGCAGGCCAAGCACTTGGATGCCGACTTGGTTGTCTTTAATTTGGAAGGTGCCGTCGCCTTCCATCTTCGCCGGGGCGAAGGCGGTTTTTGAACTTGTGGTCACGGTGGTGCCCTTCCGGGTCTGGCCTGCCATGGAAGCGATGAATTCGCTATCGCCGCCATGCTCCGCGGAGCACATGATCTCTAGTTTGTAGGTGCCCGCCTTGGAGAAGTTGAGAACCCAGATGAACCAAGCCGACGGCGTCGTCCATGACCAATAGGCGCCCTCCTCGACGAAGGAAGCGCCCTCGGGGGCGCCCCGTGGCTTGGCCAGACTGGCCGAAATCATTTTGCCCGATTGCACCGGATGAGCCGAAGCCGCTGCATCTTCGACGGTTTTTTGCGCTTGTTGAAAGGTCCGCTCCCAGCCCGGGAGATCTCCTTTGGTCAGGAATGCCAGTGTGGTGGCGGTGGGATTGTCCGCCATGCTTTCGAAGACCGTCAGGGCATCGCCGCGAGCAGCTTTCTCGAGAACAAACTTCCAGTTGGCAGAATCGTCTCCGCCTCCCGGCATTGAAAGCAGCCGGATGTAGGCGCGGGAGGCCTCAGAGGCGATCGAGGCATTATCGCTGTTCATCAATTGCCGCAACAGATTGCCCGCAGAACGATCTGGCCAGAGGGCAAGGGCAAGCATGGCATCCGATTGAAACGAATAATCTCCTGCCTTGTCCTCCATCGAACGGCCAATACGCTCAAGCGCTTTTGTCCCCCCGACCCGCCCGGCGATACGGAAAAGGCTTTTCCGGTAGTCGCCGCTGCTGACGGTCAAGTCCTCGACCAGGCCGAGAGAGCGGCCGTTGACGTCCTTGCTCTGCCGGATGAGGTTGACGACAGCGCTTTCGAGGTCGGCGCGGTTGGGCACGTTGTCTTTGAGGAAGCTCAAAAGGGTGCCTTCTTGACCCGGTTTCGCGATGTGCTGGATCGTTTCTCCCGCGACCGCCCGCTCCTCGCCTTGCGTGGAGCGGTAGATGGAAAGGACGGGATCAAACGCGGCCGTAACCCCACGACTTCCAAGGGCCCGCATCAAGCCAATCCGGATGGGGCCAGCTGGGGCGCTTTTGAGTTCGCTGACGATCGCTTCATCGATCCCGGGCCCCGTGATTGTAGAGAGAATCTTCAGGACGCGATCGTCGGACCGTTTTGGGTCGGTGGATAGATACGGGGCCAAAAGGTGGACGTCTTTGGGTGTGCCTTCTGGATTCGGTGCCGCCAAGGTGTCAATTCGTTTGCGGAAGCTCGCAAGGCTAGCCTCTTTGGCGAGATGCATCCCGGCCGCTGCCAAAATGATCAGCGCGCCGACGGAGACTCCGACGATCAGCAGAAGCTTGAGTTTGCTGTTCCCTTCCTCTTCGTCGTCATCGTCGTCCGCGCGAATCGAGTAGCTTTCGGTCTGTTTGCGGACGGTGGAAACAGGGCCGGTCGATTTGGCCGGTGTCACCACGGCTGGCGGAGGGGCAGGAACTTTCCGCTTGGGAGCTGGGGAGTGGGTGGCTTCGGCGGGGAGCGCCCGGGCCACGGGCACCGTGTCGGCCACCATGGCCGCCATCATGACGACTTCACCGGTCGGTTGCGGGGCGGGGAACAGATCCAACGCCTCACGGGCTGACTGGGGACGATCCTCCGGATTGCGATTGATCAGCCACATCACCCACTGGCAGATTTCTGGAGGAAGATCGGGGCGTAACTCCTGGAGCGGAGGCACGTCGTGACGCAGGTGAGCGGCCATGACAGCTGCGGCCGAAGGTCCGTTGAAGGGGTATTTTCCGGTCAGCGTGAAGTAGTAAATGGCCCCCATGGCGTATAAATCCGCCGCGAAGGTGAGTGGCGCTCGCTCGAATTGCTCTGGCGCCATGAAGAATATGGAGCCGAGGATGGCGTCGCCCTGGTCGATCGTCTGCTTGGAAGGGCTATGGCTGACTTTGGCCAGGCCGAAGTCGAGGATTTTGACCTGAAACTTGCCGCTTGGGCGCCAGATCACCATCACGTTTCCAGGCTTGAGGTCACGATGCAGCATGTCCGCGGCTTGCGCGGCGATCAGCGCCTCCAACGTCTGGTTTACGATTTCCCGGAAATCGTCCAAGGTCAGAAGCGATTCCGAGATCGTCTGGTCCAACGTTTCCCCGCGAAGCAACTCCATCACCACAAAGCCTCCGAGCTCATCCCGTCCGACATCGTAAACGCTGACGATGTTTGGATGGTTCAAGGTCGACATCGTGGTCGCTTCCTGCATCAGGCTTTCCGCCGCTTCGGCGACTGCTTCCGGGCTGGCCTGATCTGGCGTAAGGACCCGCTTCAGCGCGACTTGGCGCTTGAGTTGGGTATCGAAGGCTTCGTAAACCGCCCCAATTCCTCCTTGGCCAATTTTCTTTACGATCTGGTAGCGGTCGCTCATCGATAAACTCTGCTGGGTCCGATCCTTCCTGACGTTGTCACGCCCTTTTCGACGTCCGCATTCTAGTTGGATCTTGAAATGATTCCAGAATCATTGAGCGAAAACAGCCCGCTCGCCAAGTTCTATCGACGGGCAACGCGTCCATGGGCCCTTGTTTCTCCTCTTAGTGGCCACTGGTTCCTCATGCTGGCCTGCATGAAATCAAGGGGACGTTCCGGCTGGCCGGCCCTGATTCAAGTGGCGGAAACTCCCGGGACGGCCCCATGCACACGGCGCCTTCTTGAACGCGCAACAGCCCAAAGCAACACAACGGGCAAAGTTCGCGAACGCGAGTTGGCGTTCTTCAGTGTATTCCGTGGTTCCCCAAGGCAGCCAACGTGAAATCGCGCCGGAATCGTCTTCCCCTCTTCCGTTTGCGTTCCCGCGCCGGCGCAACCTCGGTCCCTGCGCCGGATGCAGCTCCCCAAGCT
The DNA here is from genome assembly GCA_945883495.1 of Akkermansia muciniphila. Classification (GTDB taxonomy): domain Bacteria; phylum Verrucomicrobiota; class Verrucomicrobiia; order Verrucomicrobiales; family DEV007; genus V1-115. The sequence continues at coordinate 33,223 of CAMCXS010000038.1, read as the reverse complement.
GGCGGGAGGGCGTTGCCGACTTCCGGTGGATCCTCCCGCCGCGGTGGGAACGTGTAACCGCCGTCCGTTGCAGCTCCCGCGTGGGCGGGAGGACGTTTCCGGCGTCCGGTGCGGTTTTCCGCAGGGACGGGAGTCCGTTGGACACGCCTGGGGCCTTGCCCCGCAGCGGCGTGAGGTGGTTTCCATGGACTGGACGCGCTCCCGCCGTCTGCTGGTTTGTGCGGCGACACCGCAGCGCCCTCTAGAGAGCGCTCAACCTAGAATCAGGAATGCTCGGGCTCGGGCAAAGGCGCCAAGACACAACGAATGCGGTGTGGCACGAAGTTTGGGCAACTTGCCTAGAACCCCTCCGCAGCTGGATCAAGACGCAATCGGTGTGGGATGTGCTTCCCAAATGCAATTGCCTATGTAGCGCTTTACCTGACAATCATCCGCGATGGCGAAGAGCAGGAGCCAACCGTTCTCCACCAATTCACGGACATTGGCGTGCTTCGCGAGCACTGCGTCAATCCGGTCCGTCGGCGCTTCCAGGAAGACATGCAATCGGATCGGTTCGTGGATGAATCGAATGCCGTCGTGGACGGATTGAAAGGGGAGGCCGGTCTCAAGATCGCCACCATTGCCAAGGCAGACACCCAGGGTGCCGACGACATTATGCAGGACCTTGTTTCCACTGCCGAATACGGAGTTATTTACGGTGGATGCGTAATACTGAAGATTGATCCAGTTCGCCACCACCATGGGAGCGGTCATGATCAGCTCCAAAATGGAGTTATCGGTGTCTGCCTGGTGATTGTATTCGTGCAGAAAGACGCGGCCTCCGAGGCTGGCCCCAGCTGTCCGGGCGCGAGGCGCGGCGATGAAGGCGGCGTTCCCGGCCAAGCCCCATTCCGGCCGGACCTGCGACCAGTCGGACGCCCGGGAGCGAATGCGGTCGTCGATTTCCGGATCAGCCGGGGAAAGTCCCAAGAGGTGAGCGCGTTCCCGGCGGCTGGCGGCGCTGGCCTGGTCGAGGTGCGCACGGAGGGCATCGACATCCAACGAGTGGGAGGACGGCACTTGGTGAAGGTCGAAGAGGGTGACGTCGTCGGTTGTGGTGTTGTGCAGCCCGGCGAGGAACCAAGTATCCCGCGGGATTTCGATGCCATGCTCTCTGGCCAACACGGTGCGCACGCCCGGGTCGTTGAGGAGGAGAGCACCGACCCGGGCGTTGGCATCGCCCGCGTGACCTCCGCAAGCCCCGCAATCGAGGCCGGAGGCGTAGGGATTGTTTTTGGTTTCGCTGCCGTGTCCGCAGAGGAGCACCAGCCGGGCGAAACCGCCGGTAAGACCCATGTTCTTGAGAATCCCGAAGGCGATGCCGGGACGGGCTTCTAGTGGGATGCCACCGCCGTGATCGAGCGACGGTCCGCAATGCTGGTGCTTGGCTTTCGGCTTGGCACGGCCGGGCAGGAGTCCGTCCCGCAACAGGGAACCGCCAAACAGCAAGCCAGCGGTTTCCACGAAGGAGAAGCAGGAGATCGCGGAATGTTTGAAGGCACTCCAGCCGTGGACGAAGCGTTTGCCGATGCCCAATTTGCGACGAGCAGCGGCGTCTTCCGCTGGATCGTGGTGGCACTCGTGGATCACCACTTGTGGCAGCAGGAGCACCGGGCATTGAGCTTGCCCTTTTTCCATGTCCAAGGGACGGTACTCGATCGGAAGCCCGAAGAATCCGGCAAACCCGCGAGTCTGAATGCCCGCGGAGGATGCTTCCAGAAAACGGCGCAGGATTTCCGAACGGACGTCGATGCAAAACACGGCCTGGACGTCCGGGCGTTCCAAGGTGGCCAGTCGCTCAGCCGCGCGGCTGGTGTCGATCGCGTTGCGGACTCTGCGCTCCCAAGAATGCTCCAGCGCCACCTGCAAGACGTGGCGGACGCAGGTGGAGTCCGACAGCCGGTCATCGAGTTGGTGCGCCGGGGGCCAAAATTCGATCAGGTCCGGGATGGTGGCCAGCTCCAAGAGCGCGGCGTCGAGCGAGATGCGGATCGCAAGAAGTTCCAGGAGGCGATCGTCCTGGCCGCCCCGCATCGTCGTTTCGCGGACCAAGTATTGGACATATCCGGCCCACCCACGAATCGAGAGGAGGAGGCGGTGCAGATAATCTGGCGCCGTAAACGGGTCGATCCGCAAAGCATTCAGCGAAGCGGCGATGGAGTCGGCGGGATCAGCCGGCAGCTCGCGGACGCGGGCACGGAAGCGTTTGAGGCCGAGCATTTCCGGCTTCCGGTCGATCGATCCGGCCTCCTTCCAGGCGGCATAAAGGGATTCGCCCTGCCAAGGCATGCGCCAGGCGCTTTGGCCCTGATCGAAGTACGCCGCGCAAAAGTCCGCGACGGATTCCGTGAGGGCGGCGTGCCAAGCGGAGCCATGAATCCTGTCGAAAGTCTCCGCCAAGGTCAAGGTTTCCTGAGGGATGCGTTCGTCACCTGAGGGTTGGAAGAGGGCCAAACGCAATCGCGTGAGATTCAGACTATCCCAGTACGCGGGATCGACGCCGGGGGTCGACTTTGCGCGGAGGCGGGCCACCTCAAGGTCATGTTCGGTGATCTCGCCGGACAAAGCCTTATCCCGGTAGAACGCCAGATCCATGCGAAGTCCGCCTGGGGCGACGCGACCGAGGCGTTCGGTTGCGGTGATGAAGTGATCCCCCGTCAGTCCAAGAAACGGGTTGGTGGCTACAAAGTGACGCAATGGCCAAAGCGGAGCGATGCGGCGGCAAGCTTCCTGAGCCACGGCGGAGGCAGAGACCGCCTGCCAATTCGCGTTGAGGCGAGACTTGGCCGGGGACGTTTGCCCGGAGCGAAGGGTGTCGTGGGAAGTCATCGATTGGCTCATGGTTTAGATGGTGGTGCTGGCGTTCTTGAAAATCCGTGCGGTGAGCAGATTGGCCCAGGTGCCGAGGTAAGCACCATTGCTGATGTGCACGTAGAGGGCGCGCATGCGGCGGCTGGTGGACCAACAGGGGAGCTGGGCTTGTAAAATCGTCACCGCCATGAAAAGAGCGGCGACGCCGATCATAACGGCGGCTTCCATCGGAGAACGCTCCGGGGCATAGTGCGGGATGGAGCCGGCGAGTAGTCTTTCGAAACCGGCATGGAGACCGAAGTAAGCCCCGGAGGCGCCCGCTCCCGCCAGCAGACCCTTCACCAAAAGTGCCGGTTCGTGGGTGGTGGCCCAGAGGCTCCAGAAGAGGTAGGCCAGTGCCATGAGGAAGATCGTGCCCAGCAGGAGGACGCCGGGATCGGCATCCCAGCGGAGTCCGAACAAAGCGCCCATTCCCGCCGTCAGGGCGATGGCCGCGATCAGTGTTCCGACGAGAATTCCCGGGTGGGCGGCAGGACGTTCCGTTGGAGACCAGGCCGCCTTTTTCAGCGCCACGACGCTGCCCGAGGAGAGGAAGGCGTGCGCTTTGTAGAGCGAGTGAGCCACGATGTGCAGCACGGCCAGCGAGAAGGCGCCGAGTCCACATTGCAGCATCATGAAACCCATCTGGGCGATGGTTGAGTAGGCCAGGGAGCGCTTGATGCTGGTTTGCGTCAGCATCACCACCGAGGCAAACAGCGCGGTGAACGCGCCAGTAATGGCCAGGGCATTGAGCGCTGCGGGGACGTTGACCAGAATCGGGCTGAGGCGAACCACCAAAAAGCCACCGGCGTTGATGATGCCCGCGTGCATCAGGGCGGAAACCGGGGTGGGGGTTTCCATGGTGTCGGGCAGCCAGCTGTGGAACGGGAACTGGGCGGACTTGAGCAGCGCGGCGAGCACGAGGAGGAACGCGAGGGGAACGACGCAACCCGAGCTCAGGTTGGCCGAGGCGGAGAACATTTCTTGAAAATCCCAGGTCCCAAAGCAGCGCCAAGCCAAAGCCAACCCGGCGATCAGGCAGAGATCTCCCACCCGGCTGAAGAGAAACTTCTTGTTCGCGGCGAGCAGGGCGGCGGGCCGGGCGGGGTAGAAGGTGAGGAGCTTGTGCAGCGTCAGGCTGGTGGCGGCCCAGGCGACGGCAAAGAGCAAGAGATTCCCCGAGACAATCAGCGTGAGAACGGACGTCAGCGTGAGCGCGAGCCACTTGGCGAAGCGGCTCTGTCCGGGATCTCCAGCGAGATAGTGGCAGCCGTAGCGGGTGACCACGGCGCCGAGGAATGAGACGAGCAGGAGCATCACGGCGGTCAGGGAATCCACCTGAAAGCAGAGGGAGTGTGCTTCCCCATGCAGGCCCACAAGCAGCGCCGTTACCACCGCAGCGGCCAGAGATCCAAGTAAGGACCCATGAACCAGCTTGGCGCGGCTTGGGCCAGACTCCACCCTGGGCGCGAGAGCGGCGAGCAGCGGGAGCAAGGGAGCCAGAAGCGCCAGGATCACCGTGGGAAGGCAAGCTGCGCTTGGAGGTAACGAATGATAAAGGGCTGGCGCGGTCATCGGTCCACACATCCATCCAATCGATCTTTTCTTCCAATATATGTTCTGTTAAATATCGTTCGCTTTTATCAATCCATGACGCAGCCTTCAGGTTGAATTTATGCTGAATTACCATCATCTCCGCTACTTCAGGGCCATCGCGAAAGAGGGAAGCTTGACGGCAGCGGCCAAGGCGCTGAATCTCTCCCAGTCCTCCTTGAGCATTCAGTTGCGGCAACTGGAGGAGAGTCTTGGCCAGCCACTCTTCAGCCGGGAAAACAAGTCGCTCGTCTTGACCGAGGCGGGCCGGATCGCCTTGGACTACGCGGAGACAATTTTCCAAACTGGCGAGGAAATGATTGACGTCCTGCGGCATCAAGGAAGCGGAAGGAGGACGATTCTCCGGGTGGGCGCCGTGGCCACCTTGTCGCGGAACTTTCAGGCCGGCTTGCTCCGTCCGCTGCTGGGCCGGGACGACGTCGAGTTGGTATTGCGATCGGGGAACCTGCGGGAGCTTTTGGCCATGCTCAAGGCGCACCTTTTGGATGTGGTCCTTTCCAATTTGCCGGTGCAGCGGGATGGCGAAACCCCTTGGCATTCTCGTCTCCTCGACGAGCAGCCGGTGAGCCTCGTGGAATTAGCCTCCCGTCAGCGGGAGCAATTTCGCTTCCCTCTGGACCTGGCCAGCACTCCCTTGGTGCTCCCGGGCCACGATAGCAACTTGCGAGCGGCCTTTGACGGATTGATGGAGCGGATGGGCGTCCGGCCGGTCATTGCCGCTGAGGTGGATGACATGGCGATGCTGCGGCTCTTGGCGTCCGAAGGCGCCGGACTTGCCTTGGTGCCCCCGGTGGTGGTGCGACGCGAGTTGGAGAGCGGGCTGCTGGTGGAACGGCACCGGATTACGGAGATCCGCGAGACCTTCCACGCCATCACCATTACCCGACGGTTCCCGAATCCGGTGCTGCGGGACTTGCTGCGGCCCTACGACGCCCGGAAAGCGTCACGGGTTCAGCAACCAGTCCAAATTGAACCGCGCCAAGGTCAATGAGGCGCCCGCAAAGCCGGGTTGGCCGCTGCGGCCGTAGAAGCAGAGGATGGTTCCAGTCGGCGTGACCGCGAGGTCCGAATACATGCTGGGGCCGGGCTCAAGCGGCTTGTTGACGGGCCAGGTTTGGCCGTCGTCCCGGCTCAGCTTGATGCTCAGATTCTTCCGGTCGCGGCTTCGTCCAGGCGCCTCTTTTCCATGCGCCCGGGAGAGGTTATGTGGATTGGAAAAGAGAATGGCGTTTCCGCCCTCTCCCGTGGATAGCCAGACGGGCACGATGAGACGGCCGTTCTTCAGTTGGATGGAGTGGTTAGGGCCGGTGGCGATCACCTTCCATTCATAACCCGGCTTGAATGCGGCGAATGTATTGGTGATTTCAACCGGCTGGCTCCAGCTCAACCCATCATCTTGGCTCCGCTAATAAAACGCCGACATATATTCCAAGCAGAAGAGCATATGCACCGTGCCGTCGCGATCCGCGATGAGAACGGGATTGTTGTAGGTAATGTCGTTGGGATCGACGTTCTTCATCCGAAGGGCGAACGGGTTTTTCTGTTTTGGGCCCTCGACGTTCGCAATGCTGGCGGGCGGGCTCCAGGTTTTGCCATCGTCGGTGCTGCGACGCAGGAGAATGCGGATGTCATCCCAATCGCTGACCCCGGCGGGACGCTTGCGGGCCTCGCACCAAGCCAGGACGGTGCCCTTGGCGGTGACGACGACGCCGGGGATGTGGTAAATGTTGAAAGCGGGATCGTCTCCGGCGCTGAAGAGATTCTGCTTTTCAAGAAACGGCTCGGCGGTGGCGAGGCTGGCGAGGACGAGGAAGAGCGCGGTGAAGATCACTTGCATGACTTGGAAGGCACCTGCTTCACGGCTGGGGCTTGCAAGGGAGGTGATTTTCCGGGCGTTCCGGGCGTCATGGCGGCGAGCATGCGCTCCTCATCCTCCCGCGATCGCTCCGATAATGAGCAGCGGCTCGCGGCCACTTTCGACCTCTGGTGGCAATTGCGTTTCCGGTGACTCGTTGGAAAAATCCTCCGCACAGGCGTAGAAGCGCACGAACGGGCGGCGTTTGCCGGTGGTGCGATCCCGGATTGTCCCGCGAAGGGCGGGAAAGCTTGTTTCCAGGGCATCGACCACGGCGCCCAAGGTGGCTGGAGGACGCACGTGCACGGTCACCTCGCCGCTGACTTGCGCCAAGTTGCGCAGATGATACGGCAGAATCACCCGGATCATGGCAGCGTTTGCGCCTCCACGGAAAGCACCGGTGGCAGGTCGCGGGCAATCGTCACCCATCGATCTCCGCCATTGGGAGATCCGTACACTTGTCCGCCTGTGGTGCCGAAGTAGACGCCTCCGGGATCCAGGGAATCGACGGACATGGCATCGCGGAGCACGTTGACGTAACAGTGGCTCTGGGGCAGGCCGTTCGTCAGCGGCTCCCATTCGTTTCCTCCGGTCCGGCTGCGATAGACGCGGAGTTTGCCTTCGGGAGGGTAGTGCTCGGAATCGCTGAGAATCGGGACGACGTAGATCGTATCCGGTTCGTGGGCGTGGACGTCGATTGGAAAACCGAAGTCGCTTGGCAGATTCCCGCTGACCTCGTGCCAATGCTCCCCGCCGTCGTCGCTCCGATTCACGTCCCAATGCAGCTGCATGAACAAGGTGCCGGGCCGGGAGGGATGCATGGCGATGCGGTGAACGCAAAAGCCGACTTCCACTTCCGGGTCGGGCAGATAGTCCGATTTCAATCCTCGGTTCACCGGCCTCCAAGTGCCGCCCGCGTCATCGGTGCGGAAAACCCCAGCGGCGGAAATCGCGACGAACAGTCGATTTGGGTTCGAGGGGTCGAGGACGATGGTGTGCAAGCCCATGCCGCCGGCGCCCGGCTGCCATTTTTCGCCCTGGGCTGCCCGTAGAGCGGGGATCTCCTGCCAACTTTTGCCGCCGTCCGAGGACCGGAAGAGAGCGGCATCTTCGGCGCCAGCGTAAACGACATCGGGATCGCGGAGCGAGGGCTCAAAGTGCCAGATTCGCTTGAACTCCCAGGGGTGGGGCGTGTTGTCGTAATAAAGATGGGTGCCGGTTTCCCCGTCGTAGACAAAGTGATTGTCCATGGTCTCCCAGGTCCGGCCGCCGTCGTTGGAGCGTTGCACAAGTTGACCAAACCAGCTGGAAGATTGGGATGCGTAAATGCGATCGGGATCAGCCGGCGATCCCTTCAGGTGATACATCTCCCACCCACCGAAGTGAGGGCCGTCGATTTTCCAATCCTCCCGTTTGCCGTCGGAGGTGATGATGAAAGCGCCTTTGCGCGTTCCGACGAGGAGTCGCACGCTGCTCATGACTCAATATGGAGGCGATCGCGGAGCCGCGTCCAGACCGGAATCGACTATTCTGAAGCCATGTGGAACAACACTTTGCCGGGTCGGCGATCAGAAGCAGCGGCGGAGAGTGCGGTCGCGGCCTCGCGCAAGGGGAACGTGGCGGCGACTTGGCTTCGGAGCACTCCTGTCGCGGCCAAGCGGGTGATTTCCCGGAGCATCGCGGAGCGTTCCTCGGCGCCAGCTTGCCGGAACCAGCGGGTGAGCCAAAAGCCACGAACGCGAAGGTCTTTGAAGATGAGCAAACCGTTGGGCAGCTCCAATGGGCGCCGGCCCATGGCGCCATAGGTCACAAGAGTGCCACACGGAGTCAACGCGTTTGCCAGACGAAGCGCGCTGGCGCCACCGACGGCATTGAGGGCGAGACGCAAGGGCTCTCCGCCGGTGATTTCCGGGATTGCGCCGCGCAACTGGTCGTCGTCCAGGAGCACGGCGGTGGCGCCGAGTTGCTTGAGTTCGGGAATGAGTTCCGGCCGACGGACAATGGCCGCGGTTCGCCAACCTTTGTGGTGGGCGATTTCGATGACGGCGCGGCCGACTGAGGAGTTGGCGGCATTGAGGAGCACCCATTCGCCCGGAGCAAGCGAGATGAAGTCGTGCAACATTCGCCAGGCGGTGGAGGGGTTGATAATCAGGCTCGCGGCGAGGCCCGGATCGAGGTTCGGCGGGAGGATCGCAAGCCGGTCGGCAGGGACGCGGACGCGTTCGCACCAAGTGCCGGTAACATGGGCGAGGGCGACCCGCATCCCGGGGGCGAGATCCGCAACACCGGGGCCGATGGACTCGATCAGGCCACAACCTTCGATGCCGCCAATGGATGGCAATTCGGGCCTTTCTCCGTAACGCCCTTCCAGGCGGTTCAAGTCGGCCGGGTGAATGGGCGCGGCTTCCATGCGAACGATGACTTCGCCGGGCTCGGGATCGCCGATTTCGATGGGCTCAAAGCAGGCGACTTCCTCGGGAGGACCGAACTCGTGAAAGCGAACCGCGTGGGTGGTGGGCATTGGGAGAGCTTTCGCGCAGCATCGCGAGGGAATCCAGAGTTTCTCGCCGTAGGAACTGGGTGTTGACGGGGAGGGGCGCCGCCATGCAGCATGTGGGAAATCCCATGTTTTCCCGCATCATCGCCTTACTCGTTCTCCTTCCGTTGGCCGTACCAGCTGCGGAGCCGGCCAAACGGCCCAATGTGCTTTTTCTCATCGCCGATGACCTGAACAATAGTTTGGGCTGTTACGGGCACCCGATGGTGAAATCGCCGAATCTGGATCGCTTGGCGTCGCGTGGCGTGCGGTTTGACCGGGCGTACTGTCAGTTTCCCCTCTGCGGGCCAAGCCGGAATTCCGTGCTGACGGGCCTGTATCCAAATAGCACCGGGATTCAGGCGAATGCGCAAATTTTCCGGCAAAGTATCCCGGCGCAAATCAGCTTGCCGCAAGCGTTCCGGCTCGAAGGCTATTTTGCGGCGCGCATTGGGAAGCTCTATCACTACAACGTTCCGAACTCCATGGGAACGAATGGACATGATGATCCTGCCTCATGGGAAATGGAGCTGAATCCGGCGGGGTGCGACCGGATGGAGGAACAGCCACATATCTTTACTCTGACTCCGGGGCAGTTCGGCGGCACCTTGAGTTGGTATGCTTCGCCAAAAGAAGATGCGTATCACACCGACGGTTTGCAGGCGGAGAACGCGGAGTGGGTGTTGGAGCGTTGTGCCGCAAAGAAGGATCGGCCGTTCTTTCTAGCACTCGGCTTCTTCCGGCCGCACACGCCGTATGTTTCTCCGAAGGCGTATTTTGACCTCTATCCAGAAGCGGACATCCCTTTGGTGGAAGGCGTGGCCGAGGATCAGAAAGATCTGCCGAAGCATGCGTTGGGCAGCTACAAAAAGGAGCAAGACAAGCTCACCGACCCGCTGCGGCGGCAAGCGATTCAGGCTTATTTTGCGAGCATTACGTTTATGGATGCCCAAGTCGGGCGGGTGCTGGACGCTTTGAAACGCCTGGGTTTGGAAGAGAATACCATCGTCGTGTTCACCAGTGATCACGGCTATCATTTGGGCGAGCATGGATTGTGGCAAAAGCAAAGCTTATTCGAGGAAAGCGCCCGGGTGCCCCTCATCATTGCTGCTCCTGGAGCCTCCAAAGTGGGGGGGGTAGTGGCGGCGCCGGTTGGGCTTGTGGACTTGTATCCGACCTTAGCGGAATTGTCTGGAGTCAACGCGCCCGCCAATCTGCAAGGGCAGAGTTTGGTGCCGATGCTCAAAGATCCCGGGGTGCAGGGACGTGGTTGGGCCTTGAGCCAAGTGGTGCGCGGAGGCGGCTTCAACCGGATGGGGGCTGCGCCCGCCGTTGGAGACAAGGGAAATCGCATTCTAGGATATACCATGCGTACACCGCGGTGGCGCTATACCGAGTGGAACGAAGGCAAAGATGGGCGTGAGTTATACGATCACGAGGCCGATCCGCGGGAGCTCACGAATCTGGCGGACGCTCCGGCGCAGGCGGAGACCGTGGCGGCACTTTCCGCGCAGTTGCAAGATGCCGTGAAAGCAACCTGGCCTCCGGACGGTAAGGAGCGCGAGATCAGCCCTGGGCCTTGGACGCCGAACTTGACGAACCCGTAGATAGTCGGCGCGGGCTGCATAAAAATCAGCGAAAATAGCACAAATGAACATTTTCGCTTGATTGTTCGAACGATCATATGCAATAGGTGTGCATATGATGACATTGTTCGGCTGTGCCTCTCCAGCCCGCGAAAGCTACACGGGAGGTAAATATCATGCGGGATGAATTAATTATCCCGCGGGAAGCGGAATCGGGAAGATCGTTGGCTGATCATCTCTCGCATCTGGGCTTGCGCGCGGCGGAAGCGTTGCTCGGACCGGACGGGCGCAGGTTGCTGGCCGAAGGGCGGCGACGGCTTTCGAGCGGACGAGGGTTTGGTCAGACATTCGTAGGCACTTTGCAGGAAGGGGCCTCCGAGCTTGTGCTTACCGAAGAGGTCGAGGGACGCCGGGGCGTTTCGGTGGAGATGTGGCTGAAGGGGCACCGGCGCCAGGTGTTGCAGCTGCGGTGCTCACAATGCGGTTCGGGGCCTTGTGTCCACCAGGGCAGCGCATTGGCGTTTGTTCTCGAAGGGAAGGTGGCGCTAGGATTGGCTGCGCTGCCCGAAGACAAGGTCTCGATCGAGTCGCTGAGCGAACCGGAATTGGTAGGGTTGGCTTTGGCGGAGCGGGAGGCGAGAGCGGCAGCGGAGCCGATGCGGGTGATTCCGCTGGATCCTGCGACGCCCTGGACGGACTACACGGTGACGAACCGGAAGTCCGGGAGATCCTACCGGGTGGCGTTGCGTGGGTGGGAGAGGGGGCGCGCTTATTGCACCTGCCCGGACTTCCGCAAGAATACGCTCGGGGTCTGCAAGCACACGTTGCGCGTGGTCGCTTGGGCGCAGCGGAAGTTCCCGGCGAAGGTTCGGCGCAAGGCGTGGACTCCGGATCGGTTTACGCTGTCGCTGACCTACGGCGAGGTGCTCAAACTGCGGTTCGAGGGCCCAGAGACGTGCCGCTGTTCCGAGATTTCCGAAGTCGTGCGCGATTTCGTCGGCAAAGAATGGGAGAGACCCGACGAAATGGAGCGGGTGGTCGGCCTGGTGCGGACCCTGGCGCGGATGGGGGAAGACGTGGTCATTTTTCCAGACGCGGAGGATTATCTGGGGCGTCATTTGGATCGGCAGGCATTGGTGCGCCGGATGGCGGAATTACGGCGGAATGCGGCGCATCACCCATTGCGAGAGAGTCTCTTGCGGGTGCCGTTGCTCCCGTATCAATTGGACGGGATCGCCTTTGCGGCGGGCGCAGGCAGGGCCATTTTGGCGGATGAGATGGGCCTGGGAAAAACCATTCAGGCGATCGGGCTGGCGGAGCTGTTGGGGCGCGAAGCCGGGATTTCGCGGGTGCTGGTGGTTTGTCCGGCTTCGTTGAAGTCGCAATGGGCGGCGGAAATCGACCGATTCTCCGGTCGCAGCTTCCATTTGGTTCTCGGATCGAGCCAGAGCCGGGTAGAGCAGTATCGCGGCGACGCCTTTTTCACGATTTGCAATTACGAACAAGTGACCCGGGACCGGGACACCGTAGGAGCTGTCCCCTGGGATCTGATCATTCTGGACGAGGGGCAGCGCATCAAGAATTGGGAAGCCAAGACGAGTCAGGCTATCAAGTCGCTCCGTTCACCGTTTGCCCTCGTGCTGTCCGGCACGCCGTTGGAGAACCGGTTGGATGATCTGTTCTCGGTGATGGAGTTCATTGACGACCGGCAGCTCGGCCCAGCGTTTCGCTTCTTCAACCGCCATCGGGTGGTCGATGAGAAGGGAAAGGTGCTGGGCTACCGAAATCTTGGGGAAATTCGTGATCGCTTGCGGCCGTTTCTGCTTCGTCGGACCCGGGCGTCGGTTCTGGGGGATTTGCCGCCTCGGACCACCGAGGTTGTGCGGATCCGTCCCACTGATGAGCAGGCGGAGATTTCTGCGGAGCAGATGCGGATCGTGAGCTCGATCACGCGGAAGAAGCATCTTAATGAAATGGACCTCTTCCGGTTGCGCCGGGCGTTGCTGGTGGCGCGTCTGGCGGCGGACAGCACCTTTCTCATCCACCACCAGCCGCCGGGATATTCTAGCAAGTTGGAGACGCTGACGGAGCTGTTGACTGGCCTCGCGATGGAGGAGGATCGCAAAATCGTGATGTTTTCCGAATGGACGACCATGCTCGACTTAGTGGAGCCGTTGCTCGATGGACTTAGACTGGGGCATGTCCGGCTGCAAGGCTCCGTGCCGCAAAAGGATCGGCAAGCGCTGGTCGCCCGGTTTCAGACGGATCCGGACTGCCGTGTCTTTTTGACGACGAATGCTGGATCGACTGGGTTGAACCTCCAGGCGGCCAATACCGTGATCAACATCGACCTTCCGTGGAATCCAGCAATTCTTGAGCAACGGATTGCCCGGGCACACCGGATGGGGCAGCAGCGGCCGGTTCAGGTTTACCTTCTAGTGACGGAGGGAACGATCGAAGAAAATCTGCTGCACACGCTCTCCGCAAAGCACGAGTTGGCCCGAGCGGCGCTGGATTTCGATTCGGAGTTGGACGCGGTGGACCTGACTTCGGGGCTCGAGGATTTGAAGCGGCGGTTGGAAATTCTGCTGGGCAAGCCGCCGGAGCAGGCGATCGACGAGGTCGCGAGGGAAGCGGTCGAGACGGAGAGCCGGTCTTTGGCGGTGCGCCGGCAAAAAGTGGAGGCCGCTGGAGGCGAATTGCTTGGGGCGGCCCTGGCGTTTCTTGCGGAAGTCCTCCCAGATTCACCGGTGGAAGCAGCGGCACGGGAAGCCATCGCCAAGCGGGTGCGGGCCAGTCTCGGTGAGTGCTTGGAGACTGGCGAGGATGGAAGACTTCGGCTCTCGTTTACGCTGGCAGACGCCGCAGCGGTGGATCGCTTGGCGGACGTGCTCAGCCGGTGGTCGATGCCCGGCGCGCGGAAGGGCGGAGTGGTTTTGGCGGATTGATCGATACAGAAAGGAGAATGGACGAGATGAACGAAGAAGAACCATGGAGTGCGGAGTTGCTGGAGGCGGAGCCGAATGAAGACTGTGTCATCCCATACGATGTTCCAGAGCAGGAGGAGAGGTGGGCGGCGCACGATGCGGAGGTGCTGTTCGATCGCGCTCGTCGGCCGTCAGAATACGAGCATGAACAGGGGCTCTCGACTGGCTACGAAGCGGATCCACTCGACTGGGAGCTTGAAGCCTGGGGTGGAGAACCCAATGGTGAAGTCCTGGACTTTGGAGAGGAGGTGTGGAACGCCGCAGGAGAGGTGCTGGAATTCGGGAGTGAGCCTTGGGATCTGGTTTGGGGAGGGCTAGGCGTCGACGATTGAGGGCGGAGAAGAGATGAAGGACAGGGCTCCGCCGGTCAGGTTTGGGGAACAGGCGTTCAGTAGTAAGGCTGGCAGTTTTGAGCCCGCGCTACTTGATCACGGATCATTTCCGATTCGGGCCAAGCCGGTCAGGCTTTGCTCACGCTCACCGGCATCCGTGTCTGATAATTAACGCTAGGAGTATTTCAACAGGCTTAGGGGGCCGAGGCGACTGGCTGGGAATCCTTGAGTTGCAGTTCAACGACGAAAAACAATTGATCTTCGCCCCACTTCGGTCCCGCAATCAGCACTGGGCTGTGGTCGCGGAGAATGACGTCGGTTTTGACGATCACGCTTTCTTCGCGCCAAAGCTGGAGTTGAAGACCGAGGCCATCTTCTACGGGACCTTCGCAGTCTATCTTCATGTAGAGCTCTTCGGAGGGAACCACATAGGAGGCGAACTCGGCTAGAACCGGTTGGGTATGTTCTCCCATGAGTTGGTGGTGCGAGAAACCGAAGGCGGCTTGGAGACGATCCGCCAGCCCGGGAGGGAGTGGCAAGGTTTCGCCCTGGATTGGGGAACTCGAGCCGCGAATCAGAGCGCCCCAGACTAGGCAGTCTTCAAGCTCAAGCTTTGCGCCTGGCTGAAACTTCTCCACGGCGGGGGCTTCCTGCCCGGTGACGGGCAGGGTCCAACAGGGCATGCCGAGGAGTGCGACGCATCCCAGGCTGAGCCAGGAAGCGGACGATGTCCGCCAAAGCAGGAGAGTCATCGCGTCGTGGTCGAGGAAGCCAATTGGATGCGAGCGACGGAGCTGGAGGGAGATCCGGTTCTAACGGTGGGCTCGCCGTGGAGCGGGTATGCCACCGCCGAGGCTAAACGATCAGGAGAAGTGCCCTGGGGGCGGAAGTATCCGATGATTTGTTTGGATGGCGAGATTTCTTGCAACCCTTCCAGCCGGATGATGGTTGCTTCCGCCAGTGGCAGGTAGAGGGCGGAGGCTTCATGCTCTGGGTGGGGAGCGAAGGTGTGAAGGACCTCGGAGTGGGACGGTCCTGGTTTGATAATTCCAGTGCCACTGATGAGGATCCCGCTCAGGGCGAGAACGGCGGTAGCAGGCACGGCCCACTGAGAGCCCTCAAACCAGTCTCGCGCCATTTCCAACCAGGCCTGAATCCGGGTGGCTGGGGTTTCCGAGATCTTGCGCAGAATCTGTCGATTGAACAGCTCGGGGAAGGGAGGTTCACAGGACTCCGTGCTGGGTTGGGCGTGGAGGCGGATCATTTCGCCGATTTCTTCGAGTTCCATCCTCTGGTCAAAAAGCTCTGGGGCCTCTTCCAAAAGATCGGAGATCTCTTCGCTGCTCAGTTCACCATCGAACCATTTCGTTAGTCTAATCTCGTCATCCGTGAGTTGTTCCATCATGTTGCTGTCGGGTGTGCGTCTTTTAAGAGTGTTTGAAGTTTCTTGCGTGCGTAGAAAAGGCGGGACATGACCGTGCCGATCGAGCAGCCAACGCGGTCAGCGATCTCCTGATATTTCAGGCCATCGATTTCTTTGAGAAGAATCACGTCGCGATGATCTGGCGAGAGTTTGGCGATAGCGCTCTCGATGCGAAGGCGGAGTTCCGATTTCTCGGCGCTTTCGTCCGGCCGGGAGATCGGCTTGGGCGCGGTGGGGGCGGCGGATTCGATCGCTTCGATTCGGATCGTGTCGTCGAATTCGGTGCCGTCACCACGGACGCGGCGCTTGCGCAGCCAGTCGTAGGTGACGTTGTGGGCGATCCGGTAGAGCCAGGTGTAGAAGTTCGACCGGGCTTCGAAGCGGGGGAGAGCTTTCCACGCCTTCACGAAGGTGTCCTGGGCGAGGTCCCAGGCATCGGCTTCGTTATGGATCATGTTGACGATCATGGCGTAGACTTTTCCCCGGTAACGGGTAACCAACTGGTCGAACGCTCCCATATCGCCGGACTGGCTTTGGATTACCAGCTCCGCGTCGGAGAGTTCAACCGTCCCATTGGACGCCTTGGCTTCAGCGCTATTCATGTGGCTGCGGGAATTTTGGGGAGACAGCGCGCGATGGTCCTGGTTTAGGCTATCACGGCGACTCAAGAGATCACATCCCTTTTTAGAATTTCTCGTTTCTTCAGGGGGGATTATCCCGCTGAGGGTTTGCGCGATGCAGTCTGTCATATGAGCCAACAGACGAGAAATCTTCCTCTGCTAGCGTCAGATTGAATATTTCTTGCGGAATCAACGACTGATCGGCTTGGCTCGGACCGGAGATCCCGGGACGCGCATGATGATCTCCACCTCAACGCGTCGATTGATCGCTTCCCGGACTTTGTCGATCTCGATCTTGCCGGTGGGCTGGACGAGGGGATTGGCGGGGCCATAGCCGACGGCCTGCAAATCGAAGCCTTCGAGGCCGAGCTGGGAGACAAGCCAGTTGCGGACCGCTTCCGCGCGGAGGCGGCTTAATTCTTCGTTGCTCCGTGGGCCGGGGCCGGTGGCGGTGCCGAAGGGAATGGAATCGGTGAACCCCTTAAAGATGAAGGTCGCGTCCTTGTTTGCCAAAATCAGCATCCCCAGCTTCATGAGGCTCAATTTAGCCTCCTCCTTGATTTCGTAGGAAGCGAACTCAAAGAGCAGGTCGGTCGGGATCAGAACCTCGGCGGATGGGGTTTGGATGCCCTCGCCCAAGAGCGTATCGAGCGAGGAAAATTTTGAGCTGATGGCTTTGCCGACATCTCCACCCGCTTGCTTAGACATTTGCTTGACCAGCTCATCAGTATCGACTCCGACCTGAAGGGTTTCATCGACATAAATCGTGGGTTGATTGGCGGAAGCGGTTTGTGATGCCTTGGCGAGTTGTGCTTTCACGTCGGAGGCCGAGGTGCCTTTCGGCAATTCAAAGTCCATTGACTTCGAAAGATCGGGCATGCTGATGGCGGCCGGCATCGCGGGGGCTTCCGTCGTGGTGAACAGATTGGTGACGACGTCGGTGGCTGGAGTCAGCTTGATCGTCTCCGTAATCTCCGGCATCTCCGCGGCGGGTTCTTGGATTTTGGTCTCTTCCTTGAGCGGCTCCAAGGGTTGCGGAGCGGGGCGCGCCTCCTCGGTGAGACGCTTGGTGGTTTGCTCGTCGACAACGGTCTCGGTGCGTTCGACGGGGAGTTGGATGACCTGTTGGAAGCCGGGGACGATCTGTTTCACCTGGATGTTCTCAAAGACCATATAGAGGCCTAGGTGGACTAGGATCGATAGAAGCATGGCGAGGGAGACCCACCAGCCGTAATTGTTCCCGGTGGAGGCCCGGCTGTAGCCGCTCGATTTGGCTGATTGCCAACTGTATTCCGTTTCCATGATGCCGATGCTCGGGACCTTGGACGCATCGTAGCAAAGCTTTTGACGTTTGCCAAATCCAGGCTTGCCGGGGTTTTGGACGTGCTCCCTCGCGGGGAGGCGGCAAGCGCGAGGAGCACTTCGCCCGACGGTCAACCATTCACTCGGGCTTTCAGGCAAAAAAAAATCCCAGACGGCTTGATGGGCCGCCTGGGAAGAGGTTGAAACTAGCGTTACTGCTGGTTTGATCAGAAGTAGAAGCGGAATCCGCCGACGACTCCGTGGTTGTAGAGTTGGTCGAACCCGAGATCGACATCCCCGATGGCTGTGTCCGCCTGCCAGGTAAAATCGGTGAATGGGGTGAGACGGTACTCCGTGTAAAGGCCGAAGCGCGGGGTGATGGGCAGTTCCAGACCGGCGATCACTTGCCAGATGAAGACCTCGGAGCTGTCCTCGAAGTCATCTCCTGCAAAGTTGACCCGGGCTTGCACCGAGGACCAGCCTGCGCCGCCACCGGCATACGCAACGAGGCCACCGTTGAAGAGGGGGAACTCTTTGACGAGATTTAGCATAATGCTGGTGGAGTTGATCTCCGCGTTATCGCCATCGCCCAGTCCAATACTGAGCCCGTCGAAGCGCGCCTCGTCGAGCTGGTTGCTGCGGTACGCGCCTTCGATCTCCGCCCGGGTGCCGCCTAGGAAATCGGAGCGCCAACCGAAACCGGCGCCGCCGGTCCAGCCGGTGTCAGAGTTGAGATCGACGGAGGTGCCGTTGAAGGAGCCGTCGGCATCCTCCAGCCAGTTGGCGCCGCCGAAGCCGAAGAGGTAGAAGTTGTATTGTTCTGCCGGTGGTTGGACGACGGGCCCAGCCCACAATGAAGGGGCGAAGCCGATGGTGGAAGCCAGGATGGCGATGAAGGTGAGTTGTGTATGAATTGCGGTTGCTTTCATGCGACTGATCATGCCGCCAAAATCGTGAAAGAAAAACGTAAGGTTAACTTGTGCTGATATATGGATTTTCCCTAATATTTGGCTCTGTTGCGCCCGGATGGAGTAATGTTCCCGCCTATCATCCCTCAACGAGCCTCCCCCGTGACCAGCGCGAAGACCAAAAGGCGATCCACGTTCCCCTCCACCTCCGCGGCGCCGTCGATTTCCAGGAGCTGCAGTTCTTCTTCCACCGTCGGGCTTTCAAACGAATCGCGCAGCTGCTCGTAGACTCTGGTTCCAGCGTCGCTAACGGATACCTTTGGATCCTCGTCGCGCAGGGCGAGGCGGGCGCGGGTGGTGGCTTCCTCGGTGCGCACCCAGACGAGGATCGGCGTGGCTCCAACAGCCAAGGCCAGATCGCGCGCTTGGGCGCGGGAGGGCTTGGTCCGGAAGTTTGCGTCCAGGAGCACGCTGGTGTTTGCTTCGAGCGCGGTTTGGGCGCGGCGGAGGAGTTCCGCGTAAGTCCGCTCGTTGGCCTCGGGCGTGTAGAACTCCGGTGCCAGTACTGCTTCTGGGGGCACGCCGGCGAGCTCTTTGCGGAGCCGGTCAGTGGCCAGGCAAGTCCAACCGGTGCGTTCCGCCAAGGTTTGCAAGAGCCATGATTTCCCCGCGCCTGGAAGACCGCAGGCGGCGACCAGAAATGGCGGCGAACCCACCACGGCGGCGGACGCGGCGGCGAGTTGCAGGTAGCGGCGCGCTTCCCGGGCTTCGGAGTCGCGTTCGGCCTCAGGAAGATCTCCACTCCCGGCGGCCAAGGCGCCGACTTTGGCGCGGACCATGGCCCGGTAAGAAACCAGAGCGGGCATCAACGCGCGTTGCGCGGAGTCGCCGGTGCGTTCGATGTAGGTGCTCAGATACGCCTCCGCCAAGTCCGGCCGGCCCCGATGAATCAGATCCATCACCAAAAACGCATTCTCAAACGCCACATCTCCACAGCGAAATTGCGTCCGGAATTCGATGCAGTCGAAGATGGCTGGCGGATCGGTCAGGAAGATGTTGCGGGCGTGCAGATCCCCGTGGCCATCGACCACGTAGCCAGCTTCCATGCGGCGTTCTAGGATCGGCCGCAAGGTTTCCACATCGCGCCGGACGCGCCGCTCCAACGCCGGATAGAGCGGGCCTGGGAAGACGGTTTCCGTCAAGCTTTCCGTGGCTTCGAAGTTGCCCAGGATGGCGTTGATTTTCGCGTCAGGTCCGCCCGCGGCCAAGGTGGCGGCGTCGCGTGGAGAATGCTCATGAAAGGCGGCCACGATTTCCGCCAGCCGGACGACGTCCGCGCGGTCCACTTCTCCACGATCCAGCAGCGCGCTGAGCAGCCGGTCTTCGGGCAGGCGCCGCATGTGGACCGCAAAGTCCACGATCACTGCGCCATCAGAGGGGAGGAATGACCAACTGCCGTGCGGATCTTGGTAGAGCGGGATCACGCCGAGATAAATTTCTGGGCAGAGGCGGCGGTTGAGGCGGACCTCCTCCTCGCAGTAATGGCGGCGCAACTCCGGCGTCGTGAAGTCGACAAACGAGAAACGGACTGGCTTCTTGAGTTTGTAGACATCATCCCCGGCCAGGCAGACCACGGAGAGATGCGTTTGCCGGACTTCGACCGACGGCGGCGAGCCCGGAAAGCAGACTGGATCGTGGAGGCGTGCGAGCAGGTCCGGGGACATCGTGTCAAAGTGAGCCTATACGCTACGCGATTTCGCTACGCAGCCAATGCGGGTTTGATGACAAACAATGGCTGGTCATCAGGAGCCGGAACCGGCAAACTGTGGGGATGCGACTTCGAATACTGGCAGTGGCCTGGCTGGGGCTTCTGGGGACGGCGTTTGCCCAGGAGAACGACGCCCCAGCTCCCCAGGTGCAGGTGAGCCAAGAGATCGTCCACTTTTGGAACAATGAATGCGCGACGTGCCATGGGCAGACCGGGGAGGGGATCGAAGAGGCCAAGGCGCCTGCCATCGCGGGTTTGCCGGATTACTATCTGTTGGACCAGATCGCAAAATTCCGCCAGGGCCTGCGCAAGGGAGAGGACGATACCGGTTCTGGATTCGTGGCGGAGATGCACCGGGAAGCGGTGGAACTGGAGGACGCCCTCTTTCAGCAACTCGCCATCCACATCGCCTCCCTGCCGGTGAAACGTCCCAAGCGGACCGTGGCGGGGGATCCGGAAGCGGGGAGTCAACCGTACCAAGAACTGTGCGCGAGCTGTCACGGGGCCGAAGCGCAAGGCGATCCGGTGAAGCGGACGCCGCCGCTGCATGCCTTCCAAGACTGGTATTTGGTGGAGCAGATCCGCCGTTTCCGAGTGGGGTTGCGCAAGCCCGACGCTGGGCATGGAGAATCGTTGCAAATGCATGCCATGGCATTGCGTTTCCCATCCTTGGATGAGGCGCGGGAGATCGCCCTCTACATCAACTCTTATCTGCCGGGTGAACCAGATGCGGAGCCGTGACGCGCGCGCTGGCGTTTGAGGAGGCCGACGGGCCACAGGGCGGAAATTCAGTGAATGGTGTGCCCGAGCATTTGCTCCGCCTTGGCCAGCTTCACGGTGGTCTCGTCAAGCCGTTCCGCTAAGAGCTTGGCCAGGAAGCAGTAGAGAGAAGCGTAGTACGCGCTGCGCTCGACGTCGGATAGCTCATCGAGGAAGCCGGACTGCATCCGCAGGCAGTAGACGTGATTCTCCGCCACCAGCGATGCGGAGCGAATGC
Source organism: Akkermansia muciniphila (assembly GCA_945883495.1). Classification (GTDB taxonomy): domain Bacteria; phylum Verrucomicrobiota; class Verrucomicrobiia; order Verrucomicrobiales; family DEV007; genus V1-115. The sequence goes on along the minus strand of CAMCXS010000038.1, from coordinate 12,406 downwards.
CGTCCGTGAGCAGGGCGACTTCTCCAAGCAGCTGTCCGGCGCCCCAAGTGGCTCCGATGAGGGTCCCGTCCTTGACCACGCGCACCTTCCCTTTCAGGAGGAAGAGCAGCGTCGAATCGGTGTCGCCCTCCTCCACGATGTGATCTCCTGGCTCGCAATCGAGAATCGTGGTGTGCGCCAAGATGTGTTGGACGGTGCTTTGGCTGAGCGACTGGAAAAACGGGATTTGAGTGACCGGCTCTGGAATGGTGCCTGGCCGGATGTCGGGACGGTATTCTTTCATGAGATCCATCCCAGCCTAGGTCCGACGGTGGAAGAGTCAAACTTGCGCTCGCCGAAGTCACCGGTGTGGCTTCTAGATCTGGCGCGGGCGTAATTTTAGCGGCGACTTCGTTGCAAAAGCCGGCTGGAGACACCTGGGGCGGTGCGCATCTTATGCAGGAGCTATTCAGGCTTTTGAGACGTAGTGCACAAGACCGGTTGAGTAATTGTGTTACGTCGTCGTGAATAGTTTCAGTATAGCATAAGAACAGAAGATATTGGATCAAATTTAGGTTGCGTGAAGGTGGGGCTGGGACCATTTCATTTCTTGGCATTATGAGTTTGCGGGAACGAAAAGTGATTCGGGTATGGCGCACCGGAGCGGCTGTTTCGCGGGATATCCCAGAGCCTGGGGGCGAGCTCGCTGCATTCATTTCTCTATGGTTGAAACCTCTCGGCAGAGCGGAGGCCCGGACGGAGGTGCGGATCAATGAGTCAACGGTTTGGCTGGGTTGTACCACGGGCTCGTTTGATCAAGGCACGTTGCGGCCTACCAGAACGTTCTGGGCTGCTCCCGGGTTTGAGCTAGATTTGCTCCTCGGCGAAGGGGACAGAGAGGACGATCAAGCGACATCGCTTTGCTCCTGAAAGCCAGAGAACGGCACTAGCTCTCGTTCGAACCGAGCATTGGCACAGGATTGGGCTGAGGCCGGATTTGGTTCCTTTGAGGCCGGTTTGAAGACGATTTCGTTGCAAACTTGGCCTAGTAACTGCACGTAAAGGCGCCTAGTCCAAAGCCACAACGCCGACTGATGAAGCCACTCTTTCTTGCCCTCGTAAGCGCTTGTGCCGCTGGCCTAGCCGCTTGTGGGACCACGTTCCCAAACTTTTCCGCATGGGACGAGCATTTGCCTCCGATCAACGAGTTCCCCCTCGATAAGGCGCCGGTCGTCATCCACCGTGGTTCCATCGGACTCGATACGGATTCCCGGTACGGGGCCCGGGCTCGGGAGGCGCGTCTCAATCCCGATTTGGTGTGGGGAGCGTATCACCTTTGCACCGGGGATGGCATCAAGTCCCAATTGAACACTTTTCTCAAAAGCATTGGCTACCATCCCGATGGATCCTACCGGACCGTAGTGGTGCTGGATTTGGAAGCCTGCGGCCCCAGGCGGGGGGATATCACCATTCCCGATCTCGCTTCCCTGGCGCGCCTGCTTCACGAACGCACGGGTGTTTATCCCATGATTTACGTGAACCCGTATCAAGCCAATCGCCGTTTGCGAACGGAAGAGCATTCGCGCCGGGACATCGAGACCTTGTCGCAGTGCCCATTGTGGACCTCATCCTGGACCTATCATCCCCGCACCAAGAAGATCCCAGGTGTTCCGGCCTGGGATCCGTGGGACCTCTGGCAATATTCGGGGGATGCCGGGGAGAGAGGGTTCCGTGACCGCAATCCGCTCTATCGCTTCCAATATCCTCGCGGCATCCGTGGGGTGGGGGATAAGCTGGAGATGAACTTTTATCCTGGCGGCGTGGAGGAACTCCGGACCTTTCTGGCGCGGCATAGCGTACCGGCGGTGCTTTGAATACAACCGGGGCCGCCTGTGTGTTCCACGCCGCCGTCTAGCTCCCCGGCTTACGAGCGGTGACACTTCCAGCAGTGACGATTTCTGGAGACGGGACGATCTTTGACCACGACTCCGTTCTTCACTTTGCGGATATATTTCTCCACCTGGCAGCAGTTCTTCATCACGGTCTTTTCTTTCACGGCCTGTTGCCGAGGTTTCTCCACGAATTTATATTTCTCGACACTGCGGCATTTGGGAGAAGTGACGGCCGCGGTGCCGGTGCCCGTTGTCCACGTCCGGTAGTCGTCGTGAGCTTGGAGGGCGCTACAAGTGAGACCGAGAAAGAGAACCTGGGCGAATAGTAGTTTTTTGTTCATGGGTGAATCGGTTGATTGGGTGTGTCTTATATCGATGAGGAACGGCGCGGCGCAAACCTAGGCTGGGGGTGGGATTTCGGGGTGACCGGTGAGGATGGGAATGGCCCGGATGAGCGTACGGGTTGCGGATGAGGTGGTCCTTGAACCCGCCGTTGCCCTGTGATTCCTTGCCGGGTGCCCGAGACTTCCAGCGTGCCGGCCGTGCCGGTGATCGATATCATTTTGCCGCTTGCGGTTTCAGAGAACGATGACGCGATCCGGGAGGCCGCCGCCGTTCAATTGGGCATTGCGCCGCGGCGGATCACGGGGATCCGGCTCAGAAAGCACTCGCTCGACGCCCGGAAGCGGGACATCAAGGTGCAGCTCCGCGTGGAGGTGGGGATCGACGCCCCGTTGGCGCCCGAGGAACCGCCGCGCCGGACGTATCCGCCGGTGGCGGAGGGCGCGCGGCGTGTCGTCATCGTCGGGGCTGGGCCGGGTGGATTGTTCGCGGCGTTGCGCTGTTTGGAGATGGGCTGCAAGCCGATCGTCCTGGAGCGCGGCAAAGACGCCTCCAGCCGCCGCTTCGACTTGGCGCCCATTTTGCGACGCGGGATCGTGGATGAGGAATCAAATTACTGCTTTGGCGAGGGCGGCGCGGGGACGTTTTCCGATGGCAAGCTGTATACGCGGGCGACGAAGCGCGGACCGGTGCGGGAAGTCTATGAGACCTTGGTGGCACACGGAGCGCCGGAGCGGATCCTCATTGATGCGCACCCGCACATCGGCTCCAACCTGCTGCCGAACGTAGTCAAGGCGCTTCGGGAGAGCATCCGGAGCGCAGGCGGGGAGGTGCATTTCGGCGCCAAAGTGACGGATTTGCTGCTCGCGGGCGGGCGCATCCACGGTGTGGTTCTCGCCGGGGGCGCGGAGATTTCTGGAGACTCGGTGATCTTGGCGACGGGACACTCCGCCCGGGACATCTACCGATTGCTCCATGCGCGCGGGGTGCGGCTGGAACAGAAACCGTTCGCCATGGGCGTGCGCATCGAGCATGCGCAGGAGCTGATCGATAGCGTGCAATATCATTATCCACGCGGCACGGAGCGGCCGGTTTTGCTGCCAGCGGCGCGGTATGGTTTGGCGACGAAGATCCGGGGGCGCGGGGTGCATTCATTTTGTATGTGTCCTGGCGGCTTTATTGTTCCAGCATCGACGGCCAACGACCAAGTGGTGGTCAACGGGATGAGTTTGTCCCGTCGGGATTCGCCTTTCGCGAACAGCGGGATGGTGGTTTCCGTGGAGCCCGAGGATACGGCGCCCTTTCGCAAGGAACATGGGATCCTGGCGGGGATTGCGTTTCAGGAGGCGCTGGAGCATACCGCGAAACGCGCGGGCGGCGGAGGCCAAGTGGCTCCGGCACAGCGCGTGGTGGACTTTCTGCAACGCCGCGAGTCCTCAAGCCTGCCGGCGACGAGTTATTTTCCAGGGGTGAACGCGGCGCGGATCGATGAACTCCTGCCAGGCTGGATGGCCAACCGGATGCGGGAGGGGTTGACATTGTTCGGGCAGCAGATGCGGGGCTATCTGGACCCGGATGCGCTCTTGATTGGCTTTGAAACACGGACCAGCTCTCCGGTGCGGATTCCCCGGGACCCGGAGACGTTGGAACATCCGGAGGTCGCGGGTCTGTATCCCTGCGCGGAAGGCGCGGGCTACGCAGGGGGGATTGTCAGCGCTGCCTTGGATGGGATGAGGTGCGCATTGGGAGCCGCGCGCCCGGTGTGATTCCGCGGTCAACGGGGGGCGGTCTCGAAGCGCGCCCTCCGGAGGCGTCCGCTGTGAATCAAGGTCGAGCCTGCGAGCCAGAGAGCGAAACGGCTCGAAAATTGCCGGACTTCGCGTAATCTCCTACCATGATTCCCCTTCGTCTCTTTGTGCTGGTGGTGCCGATGAGCTTGCTGCTGCTTTCGGGGTGCACCCAGGAAACTCAAAATGAGATCGGCCGATCCATCCAGAATTGGACTGGCGTGAATGGCGTCCTGGAAATCTATGCGGGGGACAAACTGGTGAAGCGTTTCATCAGCGTCGATAAGCTCACCACCGCGACGGCGACGGGCGGCGGCACGTCCCGTCCCTACCGATTTGGCTATGGTGTTCTCGACGAGAACCTCAACGCCGCCAAGGATGGTGCCGAGAAACGGGTCTACTTCGAGTTCAGTGATTTCTCTACCAACTACATTTTCTACGAAAGCCCCCGGTGAGGGGCGGTTGCGGATTGCGAATGCATCGCTCCCCGTAGACATGCTGAATCCTTCGGAAAGGTGAGCGTCTCGCCCCAGGTCAAGGCCGGGTGACTCCGTCACCAAAGCCAGGGATGGGAAGCGACAATTCGGGGATGCCTCCTTTCCTGAGCTCCGTCCGTTCTGCGGTTCGCGCTTCGCGGGGCCGTGGATGAGGGATTCCACCTTTCCGTTCGCATGCGCGAGAAAGCGGATGGGCTTCGCGGGTTTCGCAATGGTTCCGCCAAACTCTTTTTCTCAGTCGCGCGAACCCGTTCTCGCGCGCGCAAATCTCGATGGGTTCCGCGAACTTATCTTTCGCGTCCGCGAGAGGCTCGCTCGCAGGCGCGAGAATGCGCGTGGGTGCTCCGGTTTCTGGTTCGCGTGCGCGAGAATGGTGTTCTCATGCGCGAGAGTGTGGATGGGGGCACGGAATTGGTTGCCGCCTCACACCGCCACGAAATCTCAGAAGCGAGAGGGTGGCTGAGGTGTTCTTGGGAATATGACGACTAACAGAGCTGCGGTTTCGCGGAAATGATCGGCGGTCGGGGATGGCGTGCAAAGTAAGCCGGATGGCGCCGATGTTGGACTCTCGGAGGATGAGAATGGCGCGGGTTGTGCCCCGGATTGGCTGATTCAATCCACCAGCCCATGTGTCACCGATTCGCGTTTGGTTGCAAACGCGATCCTTGCTTCCCTGCCCGGTCAAGGCCCTCTTCAGGTTCGGGGCTCGTCCTCCAGGCCCACCCGCGGCTTCAGGGTGAGAGCAGATTCTTGGACTTCATCGTTTCCCGGACCAGCTCAACGTCCTCGCGGCAAAGGGATCCAATGATAACGACGCGGGACGTTCCATCCTTGGACACGAACGTTCCCTCATAGCGCTTGTCCGCATTGAGCCTTACCAAGGTCAACTCCGCTTCAATCCGGTTGCCCCTGGCGTCCGTCCACCAACGCATCGGAACAAGGGGCTTAGTCTTCTCGGCAAGTAGTTGCTTTTGCGCCTGTGGAGCGGTTGTCTCCTGCGCTTGCGGTGCATTGATCGGGATCTTCTTCAGAAAAGCCGCATCCTTGAGGTAGAACCCTGCCGTCAACAGGCCCACTGCGGCGAAAAGCAAGAATGGGCCAGCGTTCGATCCTTTTGAGGTCGAATCGGCATCGGGCGAAACCAGGTTGCTTGGATCGATCACGTAAGCCGTGATAAGCTGCTCCATTTTCCGGACGTATTCGGGAATCTGCCAGGGACTCAGGTGATCTCGCGTTGTCCGGTATTCAAAGGATAGATTTGCCAGTTTGCCTTGGGGCGCGCAGGTGTAGTCGAACTCAAAGCCGGGGCCCCGTACCTTCACCTCCTCGCGCCGCGCCACCGCCCAGGGAGTGGTGATGGCGATGCGCTCAATTACGTGAGTCGGATGGATCAGAGCGATCGGACTCTTCCGCTCGACATCCGGTGGGATTGGCAACAGCCTGGGTAGAATATCGAGCGTGCTAACGGCAAACATCCGGACTCCGGGCTTGGGTTTGAAAGTAATATCTTCGATCCGGTAGGTTGCGGAGATGGTCAAAACATTCTGTGGCAGGTTGTCTGAAATTGTTGGCGTCCCCAGAGGCTTGACGTTGTCATAGCGGTTATCGACTTGGCTGCGCAGTTCCTGGATCACCCCTTCCTTTCCCTGAATATTCAGCTGGGAGCGAATTTGATCCGCCTCAAGTCCATGCGCCGCGGTAATGACTTCCAGGTCAGCGGCACCGCTGCCATGAATCTTGACCTTTTGGCTGATCTCCACCCGCGCTGCGTCGTATCCGCTGGGGCCGAGTGGCATAAGTCCCTGGGATGTGGCGCTGACCTCCAGTGCATGGCCGTAGTCGGGTAGGTAGCGGGTCTTAGCTCTCCCTCCCTGACCGGTCACCGTTGGATCCACATAGTATCTTTGATTCTCCAGCCAGTACGAGCAGATTACATGATCAAACGCCGCGAAGGAGGGCAAAAACTGAGAAAGGGCCGGGCCCTTTGTAGAGTCGACCAAGACGGGCACCGCCGGCACGCCGAGCGCATGGAGAAGATAGTTGAGCAGGACGGTCTTGTCCTTACAGTCGCCGAATCGTCTCTGCAACACTACCGCAGGGTTGGAAGGAATCATCCGGCCGTTCCCAATGCTGATCGCCTGATAGCGAATCTCGTTCTGGACAAACCAGATGGCCGAGTCCACCTGAACCTCCAGCGAGTGCTCGGGCACACGGATCGATTCCACTGCCTCGGTCAGTGCGGGGGATTCCGATTCCATGGCCGTAGCGTGCTCCCAAAGCTGATGCAATGACTGTCCAACTTCCTCCCAAGAGGAGAAGTTGCTGCATTGCAGTTCCGGAGATTGCACGTGCCAGGGATGCGTCACAGGTTCGATCTCGAATGGCGCCAAGTTGCGAATCGCGCACTCGTAGCAAATTGCGCTTTCAGTGACCCGAGAACTCAATGCCTTGGCGCCTCCCAGCGCCTTCCATTGGAGGCTGTTGCCTGGCTGTGTAAGAACCGTGAGGTAAAACCTAGCCACTTTGTAAGAGCGGGCCAGATCGAGTCTCAACGAGTGTTTGCCGGGGATCAGCTCCCACCGGGAAATCCTGCTGAAGCAAAAATCGAGCGTATCTCCGATGCGAACATCATGAATGAGCATGACAGCGGAGAGTGAACCGTCAAAAACCTGCAGTTCGAGGTTTGTCTCCCGCTGAAGCAATTGGAATTCCCCGCCATTTTCCAGAAGCGAAATGGTTTGGCCATTCCGGTGGATGATTAGATGATGAACAGCTAAATAGTCAGTGACGGGATCGAAGGTTGCTTCAAACTTCGAGCAGACGCGGACCGCCTCGGCATTGTGCAGGGTTTTGACTGACCGGAAGAATCGTTGTCCCGAGGCTAGATCGATTTGCTGATCTTCCATCAGGACGCTGATGGGCTCCCCATCAGATTTGATCGCCTCCACCTCATGCATCACCGCCCATTCCGGTGCCGGGGCTATCCAACAAGTGGCTTGATCTGATCCATCGGACATACGAGATGTGGTAGGAAGTCCTCGCGTTTCGCCAGTCGGGACAAGGCGCCTCTGATCAACTGCAAGAATTTGCTTTTTCGAGCCCGCCCGTCCACGAGTCACCGGTCGGGGTGGGACGTTGAGAATTCTTTTTGGGGATGAGGTGGGTTACTCTATCCTTGAGGTGATTTGAGCGTTTGTTGACGATCTCGTCAAGGGTTTCGGCGGCTTGTTGGTGGGTTACTTGGGGCAAATTCCGGGCACGGCTCCGCGGCGAATTCTCGACCGTTCTGGCTCTAGCCAAGAAACGGGAATAACCGGCCACGGAATGCATGGAACACCCTGAACGTGAGCGGGATGATCTCATCGTTGGCATCTCTCGAAGGGTCTTCTGCCTCATGTGAACAGTGCGCCCGGAAAATGGCGCTTGAGGCCGATAGAACGTCTTTTCCGCTTGCACGCCGTCTCCGCCTCGCGATGGGAAGCGGATGAGCAGCAGCGAAACCCACCGCATCGCCGTATTGGCCGGCGATGGCATTGGTCCCGAAGTGATGCGGGAAGCCGTGAACGTTTTGGACCGCATCTCCACCCGGTTTGGCGTCACGTTCCGCTACGATGAGCAACTCGTTGGCGGGATCGCCATTGATGAAAAGGGGACCGCTCTGCCGCCAGAAACCGTGGCTGCCTGTGAAGCCGCCGGAGCCATTCTCTTCGGCTCCGTGGGTGGCCCCAAGTGGGAAAAGCTTCCCCCGGCTCAGCAACCAGAACGCGCCGCGCTCCTTCCCCTCCGCAAGCACTTCGGCTTGTTCGCGAACCTGCGTCCGGGTGTCTGTTTCCCGTCGTTGACCCAGGCTTCCCCGGTAAAGCAGGAACTCATCGAGGGCGGATTCGATGTCCTTTGCGTCCGTGAACTCACCGGCGATGTCTACTTCGGCGAGCCCAAGTTCCTCGGGGAGCGCGATGGCGAACGCGTGGCCATCGACACCATGATTTACAAGCAAGGCGAAGTGGAGCGCATCGCCCACGTCGCGTTCGGAGCCGCCATGGGCCGCCGCCGCAAGGTGACGTCCATCGACAAAGCGAACGTCCTCCAAAACGGAGTCCTTTGGCGCGAAACGGTGAACGCCGTGGCCAAGGAGTACCCCGATGTCACCGTCGAGCATCTCTATGTCGACAACGCCGCGATGCAGCTCATCCGCCGTCCGCGCGAGTTTGATGTCGTGCTCGCCCCAAACCTGTTCGGCGATATCCTCAGCGACGAGATGGCGATGATTGCCGGATCGTTGGGCATGCTTTCGAGCGCCAGCCTGGGCCGAGCCAAGGACTCTGGCCTCCACTTCGGGCTTTATGAACCGAGCGGGGGCACCGCTCCGGACATCGCCGGGAAAGGCATCGCCAACCCGATCGCGCAAATCCTCTCGGCGGCGATGATGCTCCGCTACTCGTTCGGGATGGAGGAGGCGGCGAACGCGATCGATGCGGCCGTCAAGGGCGTGATCGACGACGGGCTGCGCACTGGCGATATCTTCTCCGGCAGTCCCGGCACAACGCTGGTGAATACCGCCGCGATGGGAGACGCGATCGCCGCCCGTTTGTAGCGTAACCGTTGCGGAGCCTGGATCGTAAGGTTTGGGCGCAGAGACGATGCCACAGCTAGAATCACCGACCGAAGCTTCGCCGAGAGTCCAGGCCTGGACTCTCCGGCTCATCGTGGGGTTGATGCTCGGTGGCGTCGTGGTCGGCATTTCCTACATGCAACGGAATCGCTACGAGGCGAACAGCCCTCGGCCGCCGTTCATCACCAAAATCGAGCGCGACTTCGAGGGCACGGGGGCGGACGGGAAGCCGTTCCGGTTGTCGAGCATGAAGGGCAAGGTCTACCTGGCGGCGCTGGTCTCGGCTCAAGATGGCGGGACCCCGGCGGCTTTCCCGGCGGCGATCGAGGAGGTGGCCAAGGACTATGGCAGCCGGGATGATTTTGGTGTCGTGCTCTTCAGCGCCACCCCGGAGCAGGATAAACCGGAGATGATGCAGGCGTTTCTGGCTCGGAACGGACTCACCGAGAGCGGCTGGCGATTTCTGGCCGGACAGCCAGAGCCGCTGACAAAGTACGTGAAGCGTTTCCTGCGGCTCTATCCGGAAATGCCCACGGAAGCGGCCGCCCCGAGCGCGGTCCGGCACGATACCAGGGTGGTGCTGGTGGATCGAAAGGCGAACATCCGGGGCTACTACCGGGTGCTCGATCCTGAAAAGGGAGGGGAATACATTGCTACCCTCCGCACCCACCTCGCCTACGTCCTCGAAAATCCATGAGCACCGCCGACCTGCCGGCCATCAACGCCGTTCTCAATTCCACCTCCACCGTGCTGATCGTCGGTGCCTTGGTGGCGATCAAGGGGGGCAACAAGCGGCTCCACGCCAAGTTGATGATGGCGGCGTTGGTCTCCTCGACGCTCTTCCTGATCGGGTATTTGGTGCACAAGGCATTTCACGGCACCACGACGTCGGAGCACATGGGATCCTTCCGCGTGTATTACCTGACGCTGCTGACTTCCCACACGATTTTGGCGATCGTGAACCTGCCTCTGATCATCGTGACTGTTCTGGCGGCGATCCGGGGGAATTTTGAGCGGCACAAGCGTTGGGCGCGGTTCACGTGGCCGGTTTGGCTGTATGTGTCGGTGACCGGCGTTCTGGTCTATTTCATTCTTTACGTCTGGTATCCGGCGCCGCATTGAGGGAACGTCGGAGAATGAGTGCCCCCTCCAAATTTCAGCAGTGCCTCGCCTTGGCCGGATGGATTCTCCTCTGCTTCGGCGCGGCGGCCACCGGCGCGTTTGTCACCAAAGGTGAATGGTATGCGAACCTGGCCAAACCATCGTGGAATCCGCCCTCGTGGGTGTTTGGCCCGGTGTGGACGACGCTCTACGTGATGATGGCCGTGTCGGCGTGGTTGGTTTGGAGGCAAGGAGGCTGGAGGGCCCAAGCCAAACCGCTCGGCGCCTTCATGGCCCAATGGTTCCTCAACGCGCTCTGGACTCCGCTCTTTTTTGGCATGCAACGGCCGGACCTCGCGTTCGCGGACATCGTCGCCCTTTGGTTCGCCATCGTTGTGACGCTCGCGCTATTTTGGAAGGTGTCACGACCGGCGGGACTGCTCCTGGTGCCGTATGTCGCATGGGTGAGCTTTGCGGCGGTGCTCAACTTTGCGATTTACCGGTTGAATCCGTGAGCGCTCATGGCGGGGCCGGAATGCAGGCGGGCGCAGGCTTCCCTGCATCGGCGATTGACTCAATGCCATTGCGCCGCTTCAAGGTGAGTTGACATGAATCAGATCGATCTCAACCAACGTCACGCGATCGTCACGGGCGGCGCGCGCGGGATCGGCCGCGCCATCGCGGAACGCCTGCTTGCCTCCGGAGCCCGGGTCTCCCTTTGGGATCGCGATGCCGTGGCCTTGGCCGCCACCGCCGCGGAGATTGGCTCGCCAGAAACCGTTCACACGGCGTTGGTCGATTTGACCGATCTGAGCTCCATCGAGACCGCCACCGAACTGACGCTCGCTGCCTTCGGCAAGATCGACATCCTGGTGAACAACGCCGGGATCGCTGGGGCCAACGCCAAGCTTTGGGAAATGGATCCCGCGGACTGGCTCCGCGTCGTGGATATCAACCTGAACGGCGTCTTCTATTGCTGCCGCGCCATCGTGCCGCACCTCCTGCACAACGGCTATGGCCGCATTGTGAACATCGCCTCCATCGCCGCTAAGGAAGGGAATCCCAATGCGTCACATTACAGCGCCGCGAAAGCTGCGGTGGTGGCGCTGACCAAGTCTCTCGGGAAAGAATTAGCGGCCACCAATATCGCGGTGAACTGCATCACCCCGGCGGTCATCGAAACCGATATCTTGCAACAGCTCACGCAAGCGCATATCGACTACATGCTCTCCAAGATTCCCATGAATCGTTTCGGGAAAAAGGAGGAAGCAGCTGCCCTGGCCGCCTGGCTCTGCTCTGAGGATTGCTCGTTTACCACCGGAGCCGTGTTCGATCTTTCCGGAGGGCGCGCGACCTACTGACCATTGCGCCTCATTCCGTGAATGCGGAAGTCACCGGCTTTCCATCGAGACCGGCCGGAAGCGGCACGCCCAACAACCAGAGCGCGGTGGCGGCGGTATCGTAGGTGGTGACGGGCTGGGTGATGGCGCTCCCTTTTTTTACGCCGTGGCCCCAAGCCACCCAGGGAATCAGCATATCGTCGGGAATGTTGAGTCCGTGCGTCAGATCGTGCCCGCCGTGATCCGCGCTGATGAGGAGGACGCTGGACTCCGCGATTCCCGCCTCCTCCACCGCCCGCCAGATTTGCCAGAGCGCTTGGTCGGTGACTTTGAGCGCTTCTTTCTGTTCGGGAGATCCCCAGCCACTCGCGTGCCCGGCGGTGTCCGGATCGGCAAAATGGACGAACGCCAACCTCGGCTTGTGTTCCTTGATCCAGGCCGCGGCATTTGCTGCCACTTTTTGCGAGGGAATCTTGATTTGCTCCAGCTCAGGGGTCGCCGCGACCGGAGCAGAGCTTTGCGGACCGCCGAAATCGAAGATCGTCAGGCTATCTTCCAGCCAGAGATGGCGGAACTTCACCTTCCCCACAAACATCGCCGTCACCGACTCCGGCTGCGCCACCCGCAACATCGTGAACACCGTCGGGACTTTGACCAATCCACGGATCGGCGTGTAGCCGTTCCAGAGGATCTCGTGCTTGTCCGGCCCCACCCCCGTGAGCATCGAGGTGTGCGCGGGCAGCGTTAGCGAAGGAAAAATGGTGCTCGCCGCCCAGGTCACCGCTCCTTCCGCCGCGAGCCGTTTCAAAGTCGGCATCTCGCTCTCAGCCACCACGGACGGTTTCGCCCCGTCGAT
>CAMCXS010000037.1 GCA_945883495.1 Akkermansia muciniphila | reverse complement strand
CACGAAGAGGAAGCCAGTTCACAAAGGTTTCGGGCAGGAAGTTCAGCCCACCCTGAGGGTGAGTTGGCAAGTTCCCCAAACTTCATATCCCACCGCATTCTTTGTGTCTTGGCGCCTTTGTGCGAGCCCGGATCATTCCTGAATCTAGGCTCAATCGTCCCACGTCACGGCCCTGCACGGGTGTGTTGACATCTCAATCGTCCCACGTCACGGCCCTACGCGAGTGTGTTGACATCTCAATCGTCCCACGTCACGCCCCTACGCGAGTGTGTTGACATCTCAATCGTCCCACGTCTGGCCATACGCGGGTGTGTTGAGATCTCAATCGTCCCACGTCATGGCCCTACGCGGGTGTGTTGACATCTCAGTCGTCCCACGTCATGGCCCTACGCGGGTGTGCCGAGATCTCAGTCGTCCCACGTCATGGCCCTACGCAGGTGTGCCGAGATCTCAGTCGTCCCACGTCATGGCCGTACACGGGTGTGTTGACATCTCGATCGTCCCACGTCTGGCCGTACACGGGTGTGTTGAGATCTCAATCGTCCCACGTCTGGCCGTACGCGGGTGTGTTGAGATCTCAATCGTCCCACGTCATGGCCGTACGCGGGTGTGTTGACATCTCAATCGCCGAAAGCCTAAAGCGCTACACCAGCGCCACCGCCCGGCACCATCCCGCGCTGGCTCCCTGAATCTTGACCGGCAAGCAAGATACCCAAAACCCACTCGCACGAGGAATTCTTCCCAGGTTCGCCAGCTTCTCGATTTGGCAATACTCCTTCTCAATGCCGGCAAAGTGCGCCGGCCAGATGTGATCGCCATTTCCCGTCCGGGCGAAATCCGCTTTCATGTGGCGAAACGGGCGATCGATCGTATAGGCATCGATCCCAATGACGCGCACTCCTTGCTCAACGAGCCAAAGGGTGCCCTCACGCCCAAGGCCGGGCTGTTGAAAATAGGCTTTGGAGCCGATCCGTTCATCCGCGCCAGTCCAAAGGAGAACGATATCCCGCTGCCGCAAGCTGTGCCCAATCACATCGAGCCCCTTTCGCAATCTATCCACGGTAATCTCATCCCCATCAGCCAGATCACGAACGTCGATCCGCACCCCGGGCGCCAAACACCAATCCAGAGGCACTTCATCAATGGTGCGCGCCGCCTTGCCGCCCGAAATAGGGCCGTAGTGCCACGGAGCATCCACATGCGTGCCGGTGTGGGTCATCGCCTCGACAGTCTCCACCGCCCATCCCAAGCCGCCAGAAGCACGCAGGTCCCGTTTTCGTGCCCCGAACAACCACCGCATCTGCCACGCCCCTTTGCGATGGGTGTGGTACCGGATCCGCGCCGGCCAGGGCTCGCTGACGGCTTGATGCGTCAACGGGACACTGAGATCGATCATCTCTTGGAATTCCATCACTGAGTCTCCAAACAGGGCCGCAAGTTTGCTGCATAGACCGCATAACCCGCGGGCGCAAGATGGATATTGTCCGCCGTGAACAGCTCTGTTTTCAGTGTGCCATTTGGATTCGTAAAATGACTCCAAAGCTTGAGCACCCGGATGTTCGGAACGGAGTCAAGCCGCAACGCTTGAAGCGCAGAGTTGATCTTCTTGATATCTTCGTAAAACGGATTCCCGGGAGCATGAGCCGGCAGAATTTCCGTCACAATCAACAGGGCATCCGGAAACTTCTCCCGCAGGTTTCTGGCGCACATTTCGATTCCCTTGGCCACCGCTTCAATTCCCGTTTCTGGGGTGAAGAACATATTATTATTCCCAATCATAAGCACAATGGCCTTTGGCTGAAGCCCCGCAACCCCACCGTGATCCAAACGCCAGAGCACATTCTGCGTCTTATCCCCGCCAATGCCGATATTGACCGCCTTGTGCTCCGGAAAGTTCTGCCCCCAGGAAGCGCCCCACTGCATCGTGATGCTGTCCCCCACCAAAAGCACATCGACCGCACCTTGACGGGCCTCGACTTCCTTGACAAGCGAAGCATGCATGTCCAACCAGGACGAGCCGCTCCAGAAGCCGGCCGAAGGCACCACCGGCCAGAGAGCTGGAAGATGCTTGCCCGACTCTTGACCAGGACGCCTCTGATATTCCGCCTGGAGAACATAGCTCCGCTCCTCCGCGGTGAGCGGCCAACCGGATTTCTGGGGCTCCGCGGTCACATGCGGATAGTCAAGGGCCAGGACATGCCCCGAGGCGACAAGGAAAAGAATCAGGAACTTTGCATTCATAAGGTGATGGTTCCATTGCTGCTGGAGAACTGGTCTATCTCAAGACCGGCGCGCTGCAACATCGTGACGAACAGATTGGCCAGTGGCTTGTTTTGTTTGCGATCAAAAGCAACATGCTGCCCATGCGAAAAACCGCCACCCGCGAGGAGAATCGGAAGATTTGTCGTATCGTGGGCATTTGCGTTGCTCAGATTGGAACCATAGAGCACCATGGTTTCATCGAGCAGCGTCCCCGCCCCCTCACGCACCTCGGTCAACGCCGCCAGCAGACGGGACAAGCTGCGAAATTGAGCTTCCTCGATCTTGCGCAATTCGGCGATCTTGGCTTCGTCATTGCCGTGATGGGTCAATGCATGCGTCTGATTTCTCACTCCAGGGATATTGGGTGTGATCAGCAAAGGCCCCAAATACATACTGACCACGCGCGTACTATCGGTCTCCAGCGCCAGCCGCATCGTGTCATACATCAGGTTGGTTTGCGCCTCCACTTCGGCATCGCTGGGAATATCCCTCGGCTCCGGCGCGGATACCGCCGGTTTTGGCTTGTGTTCCCACGCTTCCGCATGTTGTAACCGCGCCTCAAGTTCGCGCACCGACGTAAAATATTGATCCAAGCGCTCCCTGTCTCGGGCAGGCAATTCCTTCTCCAAACCTCGCGCCTCCTGGCGCACGAAGTCGAGAATACTCCCGCCCTTCCGCAAGTCGCCTATATTGCGCTCCACTTCCCGCGGCGAGCCTTGCACAAACAGCTTCCGGTAGAGCCCGGCGGGACTCGCTTCGGGCGGAATCGCCACCCCGTCGCGCGTCGTGCTCGGCGTCCCCTCGTGCCCCTTACCGACCCGCAACACCAAAGAAGAAAACCGTGTTTGTGGGCCGATCTGTTCCGCCGCCAGCTGATCCACGGAAAGGCTGTTCTGGAAATTGCTCGCCGCCGGGTGCGGGGCACCACTCAAAAAGCTTTTCTCGGAGAGGTGTTGTCCATCGACTCCTGGATGCGAGACGCCACTCAACACCGTGAACCGATTTCGATGCGACTGGAGCAGCTCCAAATATGGAGTCGATTCGTAGTCCCGCCCCATCCCCGCCGGAAAGAAATAGCGAGGCATCACTCCCATGTTGGTCATGATAAATACCAACCGGCGCGGCGGCGCGGAGGCCCCGGAGGATTCAAAAAGCGGCAACGCCAGCAGGGCGCCAGCGGCACGGAGAAAGCGTCGGCGGGGAATCGTCGTCATTTTGTGCGAAACAGCGTGCTTTGCGCGATGGCATGAATCAGAGATTGGATCCCGTATTGGGATGGTTTGGTCTTCTCCAAGATGTGCTCCAGCTCACGCCGGTCCGCATAGCTGATCTCCGCGCCAGTGGCATAGGTCAGCATTTGCCCCGCAAAAGCCCGGGCGATCACATCCGGATGAGCCAGGGCAATCAATTGGAAACTGGCCCAATCGGCAAACGGCTCGCCGCCAGACGTTTCTCCACTGGGATCCACCGGTGGTCCTTCTCTGTAGCGGACGCCCGTCCCGTCCGGAAAACGGAAGCTCACCGGCACGCCCTTCTCCAAGGATCGATAGCGCTCCCGGTATCCGCCAATGACATCATAACTCTCCAGGGCGAATCCCGGAGGATCCATCTTCCGGTGACAAGCCGCGCAACTCGCATCCGCGCGATGCTTGGATAATTGCTCCCGGATGGTGGTCGCTCCGCGCGTGTCCGGATCAATCGCAGGAACCCCAGCCGGCGGGGCAGGAACTCGCTGCCCCAGGATCCGCTCCGTGACAAAGACTCCCCGCACCACCGGGGAAGAGACGGTCCCATTCGCCGTCACTTTGAGTACTGCGGCCTGGGTGAGGAAACCGCCACGATGGCTCTGGGGCGGCAATTGCACCCGCCGGATCTCTGGACCGGAAACACCCGGGATGCCGTAATGCTCCGCCAATCGCTGATTCAACATCGCAAAATCCGACGCGACAAGATTCGCCGCTGGCAGATCTTTCGCGATCAATTCGCGAAAGAAGGCCCGGCTCTCCGCGAGCATCGATTCCTTGAGATACAAATGGAACTCCGGATAAAGTGCTGCGTCGGGATCAGTGGCATCTATGTTGCGCAGATTGAGCCACTGATTGAGGAAGTCCGCGACAAACCGTTCACTCCGTGGATCCTTCAGCAAGCGGTCAACCTGAGCCTGTAACGTTTTCGGCTCCCGCAGCCTCTTGTTCTTGGCCAAGACCAGGAGTTCCTCGTCTGGAGTGGAATTGTGCAGCCAAAAGGCCAACCGCGTCGCCAACGCCCAGTCATCGAGCGCTCCTGGCTTTTCGTGGCGATAGAGAAACTGCGTCGAGGTGAGCACGGCTTTGCACGCGTGCCGCATCGCAAGCTCAAAGCAGTCTTTCTGCTCCAAGCGCCCGGCCACCAAGGTGACATACCGGTCTACTTCGGCCTCCCGGACGGGACGCCGAAACGCGCGTTCCAGGAAGGGCGCGAGCAGCCGTTTCGCGTCCACCAGCGGTTCCTCGCTCCGCACCGAACATAACGCTGGCTTGCGCTCCGGAAACGGAAGCTCATGAGGCTTGGGCCAACCGTAGCCCAGTCGCTGCACTGGCTGCACTCGGGCCGGTGGAGTCAACCCACCCTCAGCATCAAACGGAACAATCGGCAGATTCCCGAAAATACGACGATGACTTTCCGGCGGCCATTGCTCATAAATCGGCCCCTCGACCTCCATCCAATCGACCACCGTGGCCGGTCCTACATATTCGGATCCAGGCTTGCGCTGGTGGGTTTGCAACCCCGTCCAAAAGAACGACGCTGGGTCAAAGATGACCTCATCGCCCATTTCCAGCCATGGCGTCAGTTCATATACTTGGGGCGAAAGGGAACGAGCTTCGAAATAGCCCAACGTCCGCGGGCCGGTATGCAGCTTGGCGCATTGTGAAACTGCCGCAGGCTCGATCTTCCCTGCGTTCCACAAGAAGCTCCACGTCGACAAGCGCAGCCGGTAGGGCCCGGAATACATCGGAGACAACAAGAGACTTTTGCGCCAACCTTCCAAATTGGGCGTCAGAAGAGCCACGGATTGCTTCAGCTTCCAAAAATCCGGAGCCTTGATCGCCGCCAGATCCGCCAAATCCCCCTTCACGGTGGGCACTGGCCAGAACGGATCCGGTTGCCCTTCCTTGAGAAGGATGGCACTCCCGAGCTTCAGGTTCATATCAAACTTGAATGACTCGGTTGGATAAATCTTCCGCTTCACCACTGGTGGTGGCGTGGCTCGGGTCGCAATGGCAGCATCCAGCGCCCGGTCCGCCGCTTCTATATATTTTGCGAGCTGAACATGGGAAAGGTCGAGCGCCTCGCCAACCTTGTCGAAGCCGTGTCGCGTCCCATCAGCCGGCAGCATCTCGGCAAGATGAAGGTCGGATAGCGCGAGAAGATCCTTCACCGCGTTTTCATATTCGACCCGCGTGAGACGCCGCAAGATCGACCGGCCATCTGCGGCAATCCTCGCTTGATCCACCTGGATCAGCCCGCGATCCACTTCCGCGACAAAGCTTCGCCGCGCCTCGGCGCCGGGTTGCTTTTTGCCGACCGGAGGCATTTCTCCGCGGACGACGGCGTCGTGAACCTTGACCCACGTTTCGAAGGGCGCATACGGCTCGATTGCCTCCAGATTAATACCGCCCTTCTTCGTCGCGCTGTCATGACAATCCAGGCAATAGGATTCGAGAAACAGAACCGGATCCGCGCTCGCGCCTCGGCACAAGAGGCAGAACCAGGTAATGGCGAGAATGACACGTTTCATATCGCTTCAACGCTGCACGATGCAAAGCGGCGGCAGCCGGGGGGGAATGAATGTGATGGACGCTGGAACGGAATTCTTGGGAATTCCGCTACTCAGATTCATTCTCGTAGCGGAATCGCCCACGCATTCCGCCCTTTCTGACCATCAGTTCCATTCACACCCGCAGCCGGGCATCGCAAGATCCGATTGATCGCGTGCGGTGAGCATCGGTCAAGGAGCTTGCCGCCAGAGGGCGCCAACGTAACCTTATTTTTTCTCTCCGGAGCATCCATACGGCCGTTTTACAAAGCGGGGCCGTCTGGCCTACAATGGCGGACGTGAGTTCGCAGCCACCTTCACAGCCACCGCAATCCGGTCCTTCCTCCCAAGGCGAGGCCTTCATTCCCTACCTCCGCCGGGAACTCCTCAGCCTTTGTATGGCGGACGGCCGTCTCTCCCCTGCCGATCAGGATCAATTCAAGCACTTTTGCGAACTCTTCGCCGCCTACACCCACTTCGAATTCCACCGGGAAGCCGAGGAATTCAAAAGCCACTACTGGTGCTTCAACCCCGACCACGAAGGCCGCACCTGCACCGAAGCGCCTGCCGCTGAACTGGAATCCGCCGCCAAAGCTGTGGTCGGCAGCTTCCGTTCCTTCGCCGAACGGGCGAACTATCGCGAGGTGTCTCAGGAAGAACTGGAGCGCAGCTTCAAGGACTCCACGCTGGTCGAACTCGCCACCGACGTCGATCTCAACGACTTCAAGCGCGTTGCCACCTTCGCCCGAGGCAGCTCGCGCCGGACAATCAAGGTGCCGCGCATGTTCCGCCAGGTTGATGTCGAGGCGGAGTTCTGGGATTGCGTGATTCTCCTGCTGCACTTCAAGGATGAGAGTCACTTCATCACGCCCAAGCACCGCAAAACTGGCACTCGCCCGGACCTGCGCTTCAAGCCGGGCAAGATTTACACCTACCACTACAAGGACGTGCCGAAGTGCGACCTGGAACTGCTCTTTCCCAACGTCCGGATCAGCATGACGAAGAAGGACAAGATCATGATGAGCGTCCCCGCGATCGGCGCCGGGGCGGCGGTCATGGCCAAGGTGGGCGGACAATTTGTGATCCTCGTCGTGGCGGTGGCCATCGCCATGGGGTGGACGTGGTTGCGTCACCAAATCGACCCGCTGGAGCAGCACAATAGCGTCCAGGCCTTGGCCGCGCTGAGCGCGATTTTCACCATCATCCTGGCCCTGGGCGGCTTCGCGTTCAAGCAGTGGAACACCTACAAGAATAAGCGGAACAACTTCCTCAAGCTCGTCGCCGAGAACCTCTTTTACCGCAACTTGGCCACGAATCAGTCCGTCTTCAGCCGCTTGCTCGACAGCGCCGAGGAAGAGGAATGCAAAGAAGCCATGCTGGTCTACTACCACCTGCTCGCCAACGGCGGCCAACCAATGACTGCGGCGCAGCTCGATGCCTCGATTGAGTCCTGGATGCGCGAAAAGTTTGGCACCGTCATCAACTTCGACATCCAGGGGCCGATCAAGAACCTGAGCCGGATTCAAGGCCGGAACCGCGCCGGAGAAACCGTGCCGCTCCTGACCACGGACGCCCAGGGGCACCTCCAGATTCCGCCTTTGGCCGATGCCCTGCACATTCTGGATGACATTTGGGACACCGCGTATCGCTACAGCGGCGTTACCGTCTGAACCCGATGAGCAGCACCGGCCCCCAACCCCAGAAATCTCGCGATCCTCTGCACGGGATCACCCTGGAACGCATCGTCACCACCTTGGAGGCGCATTACGGCTGGGAGGAAATGAGCCGCCGCGTTCCGATCCGCTGCTTTCAGTATGATCCGAGCGTCAAGTCCAGCCTGACCTTCCTGCGCAAAACCCCATGGGCCCGGCAGAAAGTGGAAGCTTGGTTCATCGATCACCTTCTTCAGCACCCACCCAAGCCTGAAGAAACAACGTAAGAATCCCCTCTTGCGGGAGACTGCATTTCCGTAGCATGTTGGCGGCACATCGCCGTCTGACAAGGCACCACCACCACATGAGCTTTCTTCGTCGGCTTTACCCGTTCAATCTCGAACAGACCGTCAACCTCCTGAGCGAGTTTGGCCCACTCATCACCCTATTCGTCGTCAATGCCCTCTTCGGCGTCACGGCGGGCATCTGGGCTCTCATTGGAACCACCATCCTGGCGCTCATCGCGATGCGGGTGGTTCTCAATAAGCTGCCGATTCTGGCGCTCATTGCCGGCGGCTTCACCTTGATCTTCAGTTCGATTTCCCTGGTCACCCACGATCCCGTGTGGGTCCAAATCAAGGTGACCATGTTTAACGCCGCCTTCGCCGCGTTCCTCGGCTTTGGCCTGGCCACGAAGAAGAATTTCTTCAAATACGCCTTCGAGAAGACTTTCCACTACACCCAGGAAGGTTGGAACCGCTTCACCATGGGCATGATGATCCTCTTTATCGTCCTCGCCGTGGCCAATGAAGTCATCCGCCTCGCCTTCTGGCACGCGAATCCCTACACGGTCTTTGGTCACCAAACGACCGGTCTGCAAATTTGGATCCTGTTCAAGGTCTTCGTCGTCATGCCGGGCAGCGGTCTCTACGCCTTCCTTCTCACGCGGCCCATGCGCAAATACGCCATCCCGCCAGAAGACGTCGCCGCTGCGGAAGCGACGGAGACCGCGATCGAGGTTTCCATGGTTCCTTGAAGATCTCCGGCGGGAGAACGCTCCGGACGCGGATCGCGCTTCCCGCCGCGGCGGGAAAATGCTCCCCGCGCCAACAACGCATTCCCGCCCGCGCGGGACGATGCACCAAGCACCGGAGACGCCCTCCCTCCGTGGCGGGAAGATGCACCGCCGCGGGAGACGTGCTCCCGCCGAGGCGGAAGGACGCAGCCGACCTGGGGGACACGCTCCCGCCGATTCGGGAACGCACATCCAGCGTGGGCCACGCATTCCCGCCGACGCGGGAGCCCAAAGGAGCGAGGAGACCACCTCCCGCCAGAATCATTCCTCCCACCGGAAAAGTCGGGCTCGACTCCGGAGGCGCCGCTGCGTAGCCTACGGCATGGATTTTGCCCAGCCTTCCGCTTCGCCCCGGCGTGACTTTTTGCAGCGCGGTGTCGCCGCCAGCCTCGGAGTGACCGCCCTCTCCGCCCTGCTGCGTAGCCAACTGGAAGCGGCAGACGCTGCCGCCGGGGGAGGCAAAGTGCGGCACTCCGTCTGCAAGTGGTGTTACAAAGGCGTTCCTCTGGAAACCCTTTGCCAAGCGGCCAAAGAGATCGGCTTGGAATCCATCGAGCTGCTCGATCCCGCGGATTTCCCGATCGTCCAAGCGCACGGCCTCCACTGCGCCATGGTGAGCTTTCCGACCATTGAAGGCCCGGGCGGAGTCAAGATCGGCCCCATCCCGAAAGGTTGGAACCGGCTGGAACACCACGACCTCTTGATCCAAGCCTACGAACCGCTCCTCGAAACCAGCGCCGCCGCCGGCTTCAAGCAAATCATCTGCTTCAGCGGCAACCGCGATGGCATGAGCGACGAGCAAGGCTTGGAAAACTGCGCCATCGGCTTAAAGCGCCTTCTTCCGAAAGCGGAAACGTTGGGCGTGACCCTGGTGATGGAGCTGCTCAACAGCAAGGTGAATCACCCGGATTACATGTGCGATCACACCGCCTGGGGCGCCGCCCTTTGCGAACGGCTCGGCGCCACGCCCCATTTCAAGCTGCTCTACGACATTTACCACATGCAAATCATGGAAGGCGATGTCATCGCGACGATCCAAAAGCATCACGCTCACATCGCGCATTACCACACCGGCGGCGTCCCCGGCCGGGCGGAAATCGACGAAACCCAGGAGCTGAACTATCCAGCAATCGTCCGGGCGATCCAAGCCACAGGCTACACCGGGTACCTCGGCCAAGAATTCATCCCGAAACGGGAGGACAAAATGGCCTCGCTCAAACAAGCGGTCGGGATTTGCTCGGTTAGCTGAAGTCCGCGAGACTCTCACGCAAACTCCGCCAGGCAACTGGAGATCGGCGGCAGGGCATCGGGGTCGAGCCACGAGCGGCGAAAGTGGAAGCCACTCACGACCCGGGAATGCATGACTTCCTCCCCTTCCCCGAAGGCGGTAAGGATTCCGTCGATCCGTTCATAGAACCGGTGCTCCAGCGTTTCGGGATCGAGCACCCAGTATTCCTCCACGCCGTGCTCTTCATAGGCGGCGAATTTGGGGCCGACGTCGCGTCCGGCGGTGCGCGGGCTCAGCGCCTCCACGATCAACGGCGGAGCGAACGGGATATGGCTCTCGGGCAGTCCGGCAAGTCGCTCGGTGGGAACGAAGGCGAGGTCAGGCAGGAAGACATTGCGAGAACCGAGCCGCACCGCGACCACCTCGCGGTAGAGGGCCCCGAGGCGGTGTTTGTCGATGTAACTGCCTAAGAGACGATCGACGAAGTTGAGCAGATTAGCGTGGCGGAGATTGACTGGAGAGTGCATGGCGGTTTCGCCGTCAATAAGGTCGGCATGAACACCCGGCTCCAACCAGTCAAGGAAGTCCTCGGCGGTGAGCAAGTCGCGCTGGATGGTCTTTGACTCGGCGACGAGGGTGGGCATGCCTGGATTCTACGGCACCCGGCGTGCACTGACAAGGGGCGCAACCGCCACACTGTGTTGACCGGGAAAAAACGTCGGGCTGACTGGATTCGAACCAGCGGCCTCCTGCACCCCATGCAGGCGCGCTACCAGACTGCGCCACAGCCCGAGTTTTCCCGTTGGGCCGTCAGAAACGGCCCGGGGGTGGAACTTATCAACCGGAATCCCCGGATGATCAAGCAAGAGATTCGTCTTACTTGCTCGCGAGATAGGCAGCGGTGCTGGCGTGGTCCGGCTTCATCGCGGCCGAGCCCTTCTGCCAATCCATGGGGCACACTTCCCCGTGTTGCTCGAAGTGCTGCAACGCGTCGACCATCCGCAGGGTTTCCGAGACGGAACGGCCGAGGGGCATGTTGTTCACCACTTGGTGCTGCACGACGCCTTCTTTGTCGATGAGGAACAGCCCGCGGTAAGCCACCAACTCTCCTTCAACGCAGAGATCACCGTCGTCGTCGATGTCGTACTCCCCGGCGAGAACGCCGTAGGCATAGGAGATCGTTTTGTTGGTGTCCGCCACCAAAGGATACTGGACGCCTTCAATGCCGCCCTTGTCCCGGGGAACTTGGAGCCAGCCCCAGTGGGAGAATTCGGTATCGGTGGAACAGCCGACGATTACCGTGTTGCGCTTGCGGAACTCATCGAGCGCATCCTGGAAGGCGTGCAACTCCGTGGGGCAAACAAACGTGAAATCCTTCGGGTAGAAGAAGAGGACGACGTAGGACTTGCCAAGATAGGAATCGAGAGAGAAATCCTCAACGACTTCTCCGTTGACGACTGCTTTGGCGGTAAAGGAAGGGGCACTTCTGCCGACGAGCACGGGCATGGTATTGAGGCGGTTGAGTTCGGGTTAAAATTTACGGCCCGAATGTCCCCCGCCCTGGCACAATGTCAACCGCCGACACTCAGGGGGCGATGGCCCGGAGGCGCAACTCGCCGCTCCTCGCGAAGTCCGATCCCGCTCCTTCCAGAACGGCCTCCACCCGGCCACAAGGCAGTGGCACCGCTCCAAAACTCCAACCGCCATCCCGTCGTTCCGCGGCAAACTCCCGGCCATCGATCCGCAGCTTCCCGGGGAGTGTCCTCGGCATCTCAACCGCATCCAAATCCACCCGGACGAGAACCTTTGCCGGGGTTTGCAGGTGCCATCGCCAAGCGTCCGGCCCTGCCGGTTCCGCATAGTCAGCAAGCAGCCGCAACTCGGAGACCTCAGGCCGTCCCACCGTCAGGCCCACCGGCTCCAAGTCGAATTGAGCGGCATCCAAATACCACCGGCCGAAGTCCGATTTCAATCGCGCCAACACAAACGGATACTCCTCGCCCACTTCGTAAAGCTGCCGCGGATCGGCCTGCAAATCGAACAACTCCCAAGTCTCCCCAGGCGCCAACTTCGGGTTGCGGCGCGTCTCCGGATCCCGCACCGCCAGCCAGTTCGTCGTGCGAAACGACATCCTCGCCGAAGCCGGATTCCGATTGGAAATGACAACGTTCCCAATGTCTCGGTTCGGCCAACGCTCAGGACGGAGATTCCGTAACAACGGGCCCAAGTTCATCCCGTCCATCGACCGGTCATCCGGGATGCGGGCCTGCGCCAGATGAGCCAAGGTGACGAACAGATCCACGTTTTGCGCGATGTCATGGATCGTCAGCCCAGGCTCAATCACCCCGGGCCAGTGCCAGAATCCCGGAATCCGGACGCCGCCCTCCGACAAACTGCCAGGCCCGCCAAACAACTTGGCTTCGCCAGCTGCATCCGGCCGATCCGCAACCAAGACCGTCAACGTCCGCGTCGCCCGGCCTTCCGCTTCCACCGTCTCCAGCAGGTCGCTCGCGATCCGGTTCAACGCCGTCAATCCCTCGTCCCCAGGTGGCGCCATCACCCAGCAGAGGAACGGCCGGTCCCGGGCGTTCTCGATGAACCCGCAGGCGGCGGCGCTCACTTCCGTCCATGCGTCCGCGGCCGGCTCTTCAGGCCCAAGCCCCCGCTGGATCCACGCCCGGTCGGCCTCCCATCTCGCCCGGCAGCGGCCCGCGAATTCGGAAAATCCTTGGGAGACCGGGTGTTGCGGCGGATTGCTGCCGTGCCTCCACCAACCGAAGTAGCCTGTCGCGTAGCCAGCCTCCGCGCAAACTTCGCCCAGCGTCACCTCCAAGTCGTGCAGCAACTGCTCGCCCCCGGTGTCCCCGGAAACACCGTTTCGCAAAAAATGCCGCCCAGTCAGCAATTCCGCGTGTCCCGGGGCCGCCACCGGATTTCCATGAAACCTCCGCAGGGTCGCTCCGCCATCGCGCAGTTTCACCAAGACATCCCGGGAGCCGCCCGCCTTCCAGTCCATGGCCTGCTCCCAACCCGTGCCGGAGGCCACCAATACGATCACGTTGGGCCGTTCCTCGATCTTCGCCGCACGAATTTCGCTCGCTCCACTCAACGCCGGGAGGATCGCTACGAGAAGCTGAATGATCCTCGGTTGCACCTGCCGCCAACTTCCTGCTTGCGCCCCGCTCCTGTCAAGAGAAGCATCCCTAACCCGGCACGCCTCGGCGGCGCCAGCGCTTCGATGTACACCGCTTTCTCCTACACCATGGGCGGCCGAAAGAGAAATCTCACGGCCCGCCGCTCCAATGAAGATCGCGTGCTGGTCCGCTCTTTTGCCCCAGACCAAGGCGGCCCCGCCATCCTTGCCGCCGTCGCCGATGGCGTCAGCCGTTGCGCCGATGGTGGCGCCGTGGCGCATTGGCTGATTCATGAGCGCCTCAGCCAAGATCCCGTTTCCCTGGAATCCGAGCCCGATCTGTCTCGCCTCGTCGGCAGTTATCTCCGCAAGGTGCATCAAGACTTCCTCGGCCGATTCTCTGACGACGTCGACATGATGGAAAGCGCCTGCACGCTTGCCGGTGTCTTGGTCCGCAAAGGAAAAGCCTGCGTCTTCTGGTCCGGCGATTCCCCGGTCCACCTGGTGCGCCGACGCGATGCCGGTCTGGAAGGGCAAACCCTCACCACGCCCGACAAGATCGAGGGCACCCCGATGCTCACGGACTGTTTCAGTGGGCTTACCGCTTTTGCGTTCCGCACCAAATTGATCGACCTCTCCCCGGGCGATTTCATCGTCTGCGCGACCGATGGCCTTGTGCTTGAGGCAAAGGATTTGGCAGAAAGCCTCCAGGAGCATCCGTTCAGCAAGGAGTGGGCGGAGAAAATCTGCACGGATTCCTATAACTTTCCTGGCTCGGACGATATCGGCGTAGCCGCGATCCGGATCGACTGAATTCTCGTTACTCCGTCTTTGTGGCTGAAAGGACGGGCCGATCGCCTGCGTGTCGTCCCAAAGCCCACTGATGAATCGTCGTCGCCTCCACGCCGTTTGCGCATCCTCTTTTTTCCTGCTGCTGGCCCACGCCACCGCTGCTCCCGTCAGTTATTATAAGGATGTCCGTCCCGCCTTGCAGGCCAAATGCATGGGTTGTCACCAGCCCGCCAAGGCCAAGGGCGATTACGTGATGACCACGTTCGCTCAACTCGTCTCAGGTGGAGAAAACGGCACCGCCATTGTCCCGGGACGGCCTGCCGAGAGCCTGCTGCTGCAACAGATCACGCCAGTCGACGGCAAAGTCGAAATGCCCCCCAAGGGCGAACCGCTTTCTTCCGATGAAGTCGCCCTGGTGAGTCGCTGGATCTCCGAAGGCGCCCACGACGACACTCCGGCGAACGCAGTCGAGCGTTACAGCCCCGAACACCCGCCGGTTTATGCCAAGCCCCCGGTGATCTCTGCCCTGGACTTCTCTCCGGACGGCAAATTGCTCGCGATCGCCGGTTTCCATGAAGTGCTGCTTCATCACGCCGACGGCTCAGGGCTAGTCGCCCGGTTGGTCGGTCTCTCCGAGCGCATCCAAAGCATCGAGTTTTCCCCGGACGGCACCCAACTCGCCGTGGCCGGTGGCTTGCCGGAACGGATGGGTGAACTGCAGATCTGGGACGTGGCCAAGCGCAGCCTGAAAGTATCCGTGCCCGCCGGTTACGACACCATTTACGGAGCCAGTTGGAGTCCCGACGGCAAACTGGTCGCCTTCGGCATGCCCGACAACAGCGTCCGCGCCGTGAAAGCGGAGAGCGGGCAACAAGTCCTCTTCATGGGCGGCCACAACGACTGGGTGCTCGACACCGTTTTTGCCCACAGCGGCGCCCAACTGATCTCCGTGGCGCGCGACATGTCCGCCAAGCTCACCGAAGTCGCCACGGAACGGTTCATCGACAACATCACCTCGATCACCCCGGGCGCTTTGCGCGGCGGCATTGCCACCGTCACCCTCCATCCTACGGCCGATCACATCCTCGTCGGAGGTTCCGACGGCATCCCGCAGATTTACCGGCCCCAGCGCGAGACCGCCCGCAAAATCGGGGACAACGCCAACCTAATCCGCAAGTACCCCGCCATGGAAGGCCGGATCTGGGCCACCGCGTTCCGGCCCGACGGCAAAAGCTTCGCCGCCGGGTCCAGTCTCGATGGGCGCGGCGCAGTGCATTTTTACCGCTCTGACTATGACGCCACGCTCACGCCCGAGCTCAAGCGGGCCATGGAGCAGGCAAACGTCCGGCCCGGTTCCTCCGACTACAAACTCATCGAAGAGTTCCAAACCCGAGGCGCCGAACAGACCGGAGCGCTCAAACTCGACGCCTCGATTTACGCTTTGGCCTGGAGCCCCGATTCCGCGACCGTGGCTGCCGCGGGTTCCGATGGTAAAGTGCGCTTCATCGATCCCTCAAGGGCTCGCGTCACCAAGGAGTTCGTCCCCGTCGAAGTCACCGCCTCGTTGGCCGATGAGCAGCGCCCCAATGCCGACAGGCACCCCGCCGCTCCCGAGGAAAAAGCGATCTCGGCCGAAATCGCCTCGTTGGAAGTCTCCCCCGCCCAAGTCCGGATCGACGGCCCCACGCGTTACAATCAGCTGGTCGTCACCGCCGTGGCCAAAGACGGCCGCAAGTTCGACATCACCCGGAGTGCGGTGGTCAAGCCGGCTGCCGAATTGGTCCGCCTGACCCCGCGAGGCAAAGTTTTGCCGGTCAAGGATGGCACCACCACGCTTTCCGTTCAGTTCGGCGCCGCCAAGGCGGAAATTCCCGTTCAGGTGTCCGGCTCGGCGCAAGCCTTCCACCCAGATTGGGTCCGGGACGTGAATCCGGTGGTCAGCCGCATGGGGTGCAACATGGGCACTTGCCACGGTGCTCAGGATGGAAAGGACGGCTTCAAGCTCTCTCTCCGCGGTTACGACCCGTTCTACGACGTCCGCGCCTTCACCGATGACCTGACCAGCCGTCGCGTGAACTACGCTTCCCCAGACGATTCCCTCATGCTCCTGAAGATGACCGGCGCCGTGCCGCACGAAGGGGGCCAGCTCGCGATTCAAGATTCCACCTACTACCGCGTGGTTCGCGATTGGATTTCCCAAGGCGCCCGCCTCAATCCCAGCTCCGCCAAGGTGGTTTCCATCGAGGTTTTCCCGCGCAATCCGGTGATTGAAGCGATCGGCGGTCGTCAGCAAATCCGGGTCGAAGCCCTCTTTGCCGATGGGTCCCGCCGCGATGTCACCTCCGAAGCTTTCGTGGAGAGCGGCAGCACCGAAGTGGCCACGCACGACCAGCAAGCTCTGATCACCACCGTCCGGCGCGGCGAAGCCCCGATTTTGGCCCGCTACGAAGGCGCCTATGCCGCTACGACTCTCACCGTCATGGGGAACCGGGACGGCTTCGTCTGGAAGCAGCCAGCGGCGAACAACAAGATCGATGAATTCACCGCCGCCAAGTGGCGACGCCTCAAGATTCAGCCCAGCGAACTCTGCACCGACACCGAGTTCATCCGCCGCGTCACCCTCGATCTCACTGGGCTTCCCCCCTCTCCGGCCGCAATCCTCGCCTTTGAGTCCGATCCCTCGCCGCAACGCGAAAAGCGCGATCGCCTCGTCGATTCCCTGATCGGCTCCCCCGAATTTGTCGATCACTGGACGAACAAGTGGTCCGACATGCTTCAAGTGAACTCGAAGTTCCTAGGCGGCGAAGGCGCCAAGCTGTTCCGCGATTGGATCCGCACCGAGGTCGCCGCGAACACGCCCTACGACAAGTTTGTCTACCGCATCCTCACCGCCACCGGCTCCAACAAGGAAAATCCGGCCGCTGCCTATTATAAGATTCTCCGCACGCCGGAGAACATCATGGAGAACACCACGCATCTCTTCTTGGCGACGCGCTTCAATTGCAACAAGTGCCACGATCACCCGTTCGAGCGCTGGACCCAGGATCAATACTACGAAACCGCCGCCTACTTCGCCCAAGTCGAGCTGAAGCGCGACATGAAGAACGCGCCCAACCAATCGATCGGCGCCTCCGCCGTCGATGAAGCGAAGCCGCTCTACGAGATCATCTCCGACGCCGCCGCCGGCGAGGTCACCCATGCCCGGACCGGACAAGTGGAAGCACCAGCTTTCCCGTTTGAAGCCACCCTGGCTCCCGTCAGCTTCCGCACCCCGGAAAAGCCCGCGCGCCGGGAGTCCCTCGCCGCCTGGATGACCAGCACGGACAATCCCTACTTCGCGCTCAGCTACGCCAACCGGATTTGGGGTTACCTGCTCGGCACCGGCATCATCGAACCGCTCGACGACATCCGCGCTGGGAATCCTCCTTCCAATCCCGAGCTGCTGGAATGGTTGACCCGCCGCTTCGTGGAAAGCGGGTTCAACGTCCGCGACCTCATGGCCACGATCTGCAAGTCGAGGACCTACCAACTTTCCATCGCCGCGAATCGTTGGAACGAGGACGACGAAACCAACTTCTCCCGCGCCAAAGCGAAGCGGCTCCCCGCCGAAGTGCTCTACGACTCGATCTACGCGGCGACCGGAGCGACCCCGGATATCCCTGGAGCCGGAAAGGGAGTGCGCGCCAGCCAACTCCCAGACGCGCAAATTGATCTGAAATCCGGCTTCCTCGCCAACCTAGGTCGGCCCGTACGCGAGAGCGCCTGCGAGTGCGAGCGCAGCGCCGATCTGCAAATGAGCGCCGTCATGGCCTTCCTCTCCGGCCCGGCGATCAGCGATGCCATCGAAGCCAAGGAAAGCGCCCTGGTCCGCCTCACCACGGAACAGCCGGACGATCAGAAGCTTATTGAGGAGATCTACTACCGCGTCCTCGGCCGTGCCCCGCGTCCGGACGAAGTGAAGACCGCACTCGGGAACTTCGCCGCCGTTTCCCGTGATCACCAATCCCTGCAAGTCATGCTCGCCGAGCGGGAAAAATGGTGGGTTCCGTTGGAAGCCTCCCTGGAAAAGACGCGTTCGGAAGCCATTTACAACGCAGCCTCTGCCCTGGACGCCTACGTCCCGCAGTGGGGTGAGAAGTACCGCCAAGCCGAAGCCGCCCGCCAAACTCGTCTCTCCGCCGCCCGCAAGGATCTCGTGGCGTTCGCTTCCGCCACCCCAGCTCTGCTCACCGCGTGGGAAGTGAATTACCCGGCCGCCAACCTCACCACCCGCTGGCAGCCCCTGACGCCCACGTCCGTGAAATCGACGTCTCCGGCGATCGAACTGAAGGTTGTCGAAGACGGCGCGGTCCTGGCCGCGGCAGCCCGCCCGGACCGCAACCGATCCACCGACTACGTTCTCGAATTTGACGCTCCAGCCGGCGGCCTCCGGACCGTCACCGGATTGGCGATCGAGGCTATGCCGCACGCCAGCCTGCCCGGCTTCGGTCCCGGTCTGAGCGAGAACGGCAACTTCGTGGTGACCGAGGTGGAACTCGAAACCGCCCCCGCCGCCACACCTCGTCAGTTCACCAAGGTCAGCTTCGCGGAAGCGCGGGTCGATCACATCCAAACCAACTTCAACATCAAGCTGGCCATTGATGGCAATCCCGGGAACCAACAAGCCTGGGCGGTGGCCGGCAAGGAACGTCTCCCGCACATCGGCCGCTTCTCCCTTGAGAAAACGTTGGCTCTGCCCCCTGGCGCCAAACTGCGGCTCCGCATTTCCTGCCGTTACGGCGGCGGCGAATATCCGCTGGGCCACTTCGCGGTGCGCCTCACGGAGAGCGAGCAACCGTTGGCCGCTGGTATCCCCGCCCCAATTGCCAGCATCTTGGAACGCCCCCCGGGCTCCCGCAGCTCCGGTGACCTCGCCGCGCTGGAAACCTATTTCCGCCGCACCGATCCGAATTCGCTGAAACGCCAGTTCGCGGTCGTGAAGGAAGAGCGTCCCCTTCCGCCGGATCCGGCGATGGAAGCTCTCAAGGCGAAGTTCGCCGAGGCCCGCACCCCGATCCGTATCGACCCGCAGCTCCGTCAACTGCGCCAAGACTTCGCGCAATCGACGTTGCAAACCAGCAACGTCCGCCTCACCGCGGCGCAAGATCTCACTTGGGCCTTGATCAACAACCCCGAGTTCCTCTTCAATCACTAACCCTCATTCCACAAAGCCATGTTTCGCATCGCCGGCCCCACCGCCAAAGATCTCTGCGATCCCCATCTCAAACCCTCTCGCCGCGATTTCTTCCGCGTCGGTGGCGCGGGAATGCTGGGGATGACGCTCAATAACATTCTGGCAGCCCAGTCCGCCAGCGCCTCCTCATCATTGGTCGGATCCCCCGGTTGGGGCAAAGCCAAGAGCGTCATCATGGTCTACCTCCAAGGCGGGCCAAGCCACATCGATCTCTGGGATCCCAAGCCCGATGCGCCGGACAACGTTCGCTCCATCTTCAAGCCGATCCCCACTGCCGTGAACGGTCTCCAGTACACGGAGATCATTCCCAAGCTCGCCAAAGTTGCGGACAAGTTCACCACCGTTCAATCCATGAGCTACACGCCGGTGGGGCTTTTCAACCACACGGCGGCGATTTACCAAATCATGACCGGCTACACGACGGACAAGGTGAGTCCGTCCGGCCAGCTCGAACCGCCTACGCCGAAGGATTTTCCGAATTTCGGTTCCAACATCATCCGCCTCAAGCCCACCGAGGAGCCGATGCTCCCCTTCGTGGTGCTGCCCCGCCCCCTTCAAGAATCCGGCGTGATCAACAAAGGCGGCACCGCCGGCTTTCTTGGCAAAGCCTTCGATCCGTATTACCTCTTCCCCGACGGCGACGACATGGACATGAGCAAGCTCAGCTCCGTGAAGGTCGATGACCTGCAGCTCCGCCCCGAAGTCTTCTCCCTCCGTTTGCAACGCCGAGCCAAGCTCCGCGAAGCGCTCGACGCCCAGATGTCCGCCGTCGACAAGGCCGTGGCCCGTTACAACCTGGACGAATACTACGACCAAGCGTTGAACCTCATCGTCTCCGGTCGCGCCCGCCAAGCCTTCGATATCGATTCCGAAGATCCCAAAATGCGCGACGCCTACGGCCGCAATCCCTTCGGCCAAAGCTGTCTCCTAGCCCGCCGCCTCGTCGAAGCCGGCACCAAGGTGGTCGAAGTGATCTGGCCCAAGGTCGCGAATTCCGACAACCACAGCTGGGACCACCACGTTGGTCTTCCCAAGCGGATGAAGGATCAGTCCGGCCCCATGCTCGATCAGGGACTCTCCACCCTGTTCACCGATCTCGATGAACGCGGGTTGCTCGACGAAACCCTCGTCGTGGCCATCGGCGAATTCGGACGCAGCCCGGAAAGAGGCATTTCCACCAGTGGGAACAACAACAGCAGCGATGGCCGGGACCACTGGCCTTACTGCTACACCTCAATCATCGGTGGCGCCGGCGTCAAACGCGGTGCAGTCCACGGCAAATCCGACAAGACCGGTTCCGCGCCCGCGGAAGCTCCGGTTCACCCGAGGGAAATCCTGGCCACGATTTACCACGCCATGGCGATTGACCCGGAAACCATCGTCTACAACCATCTCAACCAGCCGCGCGAGCTGGTGAAGGCTCAGGCGGTGACTTCCTTCTTTGCCTGAAATCCTTCTGATGCGCGCTTTCCTCGCCGGACTCCTCCTCTCGTGGTGCGGCTTCGCTTCGGCGGAGCCGCTGACTGTCAAAGGAGTTGACGGCAAAGACTACCAGCCGTTGGAACCCGGCGGGAAGAAAGCCTCCGTGCTCTTCTTCGTTTCGCCGTTTTGCCCGACGTCGAATAACTTCATGCCGGAGATCAACTCCATCGTGAAGGAGTACGGGGATCGCGTCGCCTTCTACGTGGTGGAAGCGGAGCCCGGCTTGCAGTTGCCGGACGTCCTGCGCCACATCGAACTCACGGCGATCACCGCTCCGGTCCTGCTAGACGACGCCATCCGATTGGCGAAACTCACCGGAGCCACAATCACGCCGGAAGCGGTCGTGCTCGGCGAACAGGCCGCAAAGCTCTACCAAGGCCGCATCAACGATTACTACCTGACGCCGACCCGGAAACAAAAGCAGCCGACCACCCAGGATTTGCGCGACGCGCTCGATGCCGTCTTGGCCGGAAAGCCGGTCAGCGCCTCATCGGTCCCGGCCGCGGGCTGCAAGATCAGCGGTTTGGACTGAACTCCGCCGCATCCTCCTCAGCTTCGACCTGGAGGACCGCAGATTCTTTCGTCGCCGCCATCAAGAAGCGTTGCCCCAAGTTATGACCACAACTCGGCCAACCGAAGCCGGAGGCCGCTCACAACGGCCGACTCCAGGGTCTGATCGCCGCCAACGGTGAATTGCTCCTGGTAGACGCCAGCGGCCGGTTGGCGGTGGACCTCAACTTTGGCCTCCGATGGCAGAACGATCCAGTATTCCTCGACCCCAGCTTCGGCGTAGACCAAACGCAACGCTCTGTCCTCAGCCACCGACGAAACCGCGATTTCGATCACCAAAGCCGCAGTCGATGGGTGCCGCTCGGCGAAATCATCCTCCCTTCCCCGCACGATGGCCAAGTCCGGCTCAGGCTCGGAATCGGCCAAGGTGAGCGGATCTTCCCGCAGCAGCACAAAACCTTCGGGCAGCATGGCTTGCAGGAGTCGAGCGAGACGTCGCGCCGTGGAGGAATGAAGTGGCGATTTCGACATTTTTTCCACGACGACCCCGCGGATGAGTTCCGTGCGCCGTCCGTTTTCGGTGAACTCCGGGAAGAGCCGATGGTATTGCGCCACGCTAACGGGGGATACGCGAGCGCGCACCTCTGGGATTTCGAGCATGTCCGCGACAGCGCTCATCGAAAGATCTTAGGCCCGGCGGCTGGGGCTGTCGAGCGGCAAATCTGGCCTGGCTCCCTCAGCCTACCAGCAGTGTTGACAGTCTTCGCTCGATCCATGAAGAATCGTCATGTCTTCCCCCGACCGAGATCAGGCTGGGCAGCTGGGTCGTATGGGTCATATGAGCCCCATTAGGCTCATGGCAGCTCGCGATTGCGTGCGATTTTTTGCAAGGTTCGGAACAGAGCGGACAGATTGATGCAAAGACCATGCTTTCCCCATCCCCTACTCCTCGGATCGATCCGGAGTTGAAAGCGCTCCGCGCCGGAGAAACCTCGACGGCTTGCCGGACCATTGTGGAGCGGTATGGGCCCCTGGTGAAGGCTACCTGTTTCCGGGTTCTTTGCGATCAAGGACTGGCGGAGGACGCGGCTCAGGAAACCTTCCTGCTCCTCATGAGAAAGGCGCGGAGCCTCTCCCTGGAGATTTCGTTGGCCGGATGGCTGTATCACGCTGCCTACCGCACCGCCTTGAACCACCGGCGCGCGGCCCGGCGTCGCCGGATGCGGGAGACATCCGCTGCGGCCCTGTATGCGCTGGCACACGCCCCCCAACCGAACCTCTGGGCAGAGATCGAACCGCACTTGGATGAAGCGATGGCCTCCCTGCCCGAACGCCAGCGCACCCTGGTGGTGCAGTGCTACTTTCAGAATCAATCGCAACGCTCGGCCGCTGCGGCATTGAATTGCTCGGAAAGCCTCGTCAGCCGCGAGTTGAGCGCCGCCATCGAGACTCTGCGCCGCTTCTTTGCCAAGCGTCGCGTCGTCGTTACCAGCGCGGCGCTCACCGGCGTGCTTCCCGCCAACGCCTCCTCCGCGGTCCTGGCCGGGAGTGCGGAGATCGCAACGGCCATGACGACAAACGCCGTGACCGCCACCACCCTCACCGCCGCGTTGGTCGAGTCCAAGCTGTTGCTCGCCACCGCTGCCCTAGCCGGAACGACCATGGTCGCCTTCGTCGGCCATCACGCAGCTCCACCCAGGGCCGGAGGGCAGCAGATCGTCAATGTCCAGGGCCTCACCACGCCAGCAGATGCCCCGAAGGCTCCCGGCGGCGCGGCAAGGCAAGAGAACGGAAAAGCCAGCTTTCAGTTCACCAACGCGATGGCCTTCGTGGAACAGAAGAAGGCCGTGCTCTTGGAAGCCGATCCCGATGCGCGCTATGCACGGTTGCAAGCGATGGGACTGCGCCTTTCGCGCGCTGGCTTTGACGCCCTCATCGCCCAAGGCATGGACGCGAGCGTGGCGCCGTGGCGCAACACCTTCGACGTGTTGGCGAATCACACGGAGGCCTTTGATCACTACGTCATGGCGTGGAGCAACGAGGATCCGCTGGCCGCGCTCAACTGGGTGACCTCCCAACCCGACGGTGCCTCGGGCTTGCGCAAGCAATTGCTCTACGTCCTGACGACCAAGCAATTCACGCCCGACGCGCTGGGCACTTGGATCACTGGGCTGCCCACCGCCTCCATGAAGCACGAAGCCACGCTCGCGCTGGAGGCCATGCAAAACCCTTCGGCGCCGATCGCGCACATGAATACCGGTGACAACGAGGGCTTCCTGGTCGACCTGGCCCTCTTGCAAGGCGAGCGGCTCGATTGGTCAGCATTTGGCCGCAAACTCGCCGCCGGCCGGAGCGTCATCGTCGCTCGCGTCATGCGCAACGTGCTGGACAAGGGAGTCTCGTCGTCCCAACACCTGGATGTCCTCATCCGGGAGCTGGCCTTCTCGCCCGATGCCAACATCCGGGTCGGCGCCGTGACCATCCTGCGAGCCGCCCAGGGGGACCCAAGCATCGATTACCGCCAGGCGCTTGAGATCGTCGTCCGTTGTGATCAGGCAGGCATGAGCGATTTCCGCTCCAGCGTTTTCAAAGGATGGGCCGCGGCGGATCCGCAAGACGCCATCCGCTACGCCTCCGGTCTGAAAGATTTGGCCTGGCTCCGTGACGTCATCCGCGGGCTGACCAGCCTTCCGGCTGAGGCCACCTTCGCATCTTGGCTGGCCTCTGCGCCGGAGACGGCCCACGACATCGCCTGGGCCAGTCTGTATGGCCGGACCACCAGCGACCCGTTCGCTCAGCTGGAAGCGATCATCCAGTCCTCCCAGATCATCGACCAAGTGGCGGCGGCGCAGGAGGTGATGCGCTACATCCCCCTGGCGGAAACCAGGGCCGCCGCTGAGTGGCTCAAACAACTGCCAGCGGACAATGACCGCAGAGACATCGGCATGGTTCTGATCAAGCGCCTGTCCGCCGTCGATCCCCAAGCTGCGCTGGAACTCGTGGAAAAAGAGAACGTGCGCGGGATGGACTACGAATCCTCCGTTGCCCACTTGGTCACGGAATTTGCCGCGCAGAATGATCTTGCCCAATCGGCCCAGTTCATCCAGCAGATCACCGATCCCAAGGTCCACTCGGTCGCCCTGGGGCAATTGGCGATGGTCAAGTTTCCCGGCCGTCCCCAGGAAGCCTACGCGTTTCTGCAAGCCCACTCTTGCGGCGACTGGCAATCGGCCGCCCTGCGCATGTTGACTGACAATTTCTACAACAAACTGGGCAACATCGATGCCAATGCCGCCGAGATCCTGAAGCTCGACTTGCCCCGTCTGGGCCCCGAAGTGGCCGCGCGGGCGAACGTGCTCTGCAAGGTGTGGCTCGACAACCGTGCCCCGTTGGCGGTGCCCCTCGCCTGGACTCAGCAAATGCCCGAAGCGGCCGGCCGCGATACCCGCCTGCTGCTGGCCAAGAACAACGGGCTCAAACCGGACACCCTCCGGGAGTACCAAACCTGGGCGCGGACCGCATCCCTGAATGGCGAGGAACGCGCTCGCCTCCTGAAGGTTTTATCGGAGCGACTCAAGCATCCGGGCACCAAGTAACTCTCCCCATCCATCCTCTCTGACCATGACCACTCACCTGAAAGCCATCCTCATTCCCCTCGCCTTCAGCCTCTCGCTCTCGTTTGCTGAGGAGCTTCCGCCCGAGGCTCAGGCAGCCGTGAACGAGTACACCAAGGCCAAGGAAGTCGTCGTACGGAAACTCAACCAGGATCTCTTTTTCAGGTTACGCTCCATCAAAGGGACTCTCGAACGTTTCGGCGATGCCGAGGCGGTCGCGGCCGTGCAGAACAAAATTGAGGAACTCGAAGCCGAGGTCGATGCACTCGCGGAAGCCAACGCAAATGCTCAAAAGGCAACGGATGCAACGTCCGTGGAGAGATTCAGCGTCGTTGTATATGAGGAAGAGGACTTCAAAGGGAACCAAGTGCGGCTTCGCGTGCCCTTTGAGATCACCGGTCCTCAGGAACGCAAGAAGGCCGGGATCAAAAACGACAGCATCAACTCGCTCAAAGTTCCCCGCGGCGTCGAGATCATCCTCTACGATGGTGAACTGGGGGGACGGTTCATGAGGGTTACGGAGGACACATCGTCGCTAGGTGGGATGCGGAATACGATCTCTTCACTGACGGCGCGAGTCGTCAGGGGCAACTGATTCGCATCAACTTCTTCCCCTCGCCCGCCCACCAATCATCGCTCGAGACGTTTCGGCACGCGCTCCCGGCGGATTTCGCTCGCCATTGCCGGATCGGCTTCGGACAATAGGGCCATGATTCGCCTCATTCGCACCTCCACATTGCTCTTGCTCGCCGCGGTTCTCACCACCGCCGCCGGAGCCGCTCCGAAGACGGAAGTAGTCACCGTCCGGAAATCGCACCAAGTCGCCGCACCGATCGGGCTGAACATTCGCTCCAAGCCAAGCAGCAAGGGACGCTGGCTCGGGAGTTTGGAAGAAGGCAAAAAGCTGCAACTCGCCGGAGGAGCCGCGCTGCGGCCCGGCTTCGCCACCGTGCACCTCACCCAGGATGGTGAAGATCCGACGGCCTACTGGGCGCCCATCCAAGCACCAGTCGCGGGCTACGTGCTCTATCGGGCGTTGAACGGGGACGGATCGAGCTATTTCTACGTGACGCCTTCGCGCTGAGAGCCGGGGTGCAACCACCGGACACCAGGAACTTTTCAATGACCTATGATCCCACCGATCCAGATGACGTCTTGGCCGAGGCGAGGACCTTGGCAAACGTGGGCCGGCTTGGCGAAGCTCTGGCCTGCTACGAATGGTATTTCGCGAATGCCGTCCGGATCGATCGAGCCCATCGCGGCGTAAGGCGCTCGTTTGTGTTGAGCGATTGGGCCAAGCTCGGCGAGGTCTACCCGGCCGCCCGGGTATCGCTCATTCAACAGTTCACGGCAGCGGCGGAGTGCGCCAAGGAGACTGGGGAAATCGAGGCCTTCCTGGATGCCGACGCGACTTCTGACTACCTAGGCATGCAGGAGGCATTCATCGATTTGCTGCGAGACATGATGAGCCGCTGGCCGGAAATCGCACGCAAGGTCTATCCAGAAGTGATTCTGCGGGTGATCGAGCAAGATCGCCACCGGGAGTTCCGAGCGTTGCTGGGGGACCCGGCTCCGATCCTCCGATCGGAGGCGTTCGTTTTGGAGGATGTCTTGGCCCGAAAGAACTCCAATCCTGAATTCGATCGGCATGGATATGCGATTGCGCGATTCAATCGCAATTGTGCGTTGCTGCAGGCGGGTTACCGGGATTGTGGAGATATGGCCACGGCGGACTCCATTGAGGTGGCCCGGAAGCGAGTCATCGAACGCTTGACTGGGTGATCACGCTCACGAGCCAGGCCGCAAGCCCCCGCTTCTACCTGCTGAATTTCCCAGTGCCCGTCACTTCCCTGACCTCCACCTTGCGGAAAATCGTGCGCGAATCTCCGCTGGCTAGAGGCCGAGCACCCATCATTTCTTGGCTTTCATCCTGACAAAGTTATGGATAAAACGACCGCATGACCTCGATCCCAGCCCTGGTGATTGGACTCAGCTTGCTGATGGCACTTTGCCACGCGAACGCGCAACCGGTGACCTTGCGTTTTGAGGTGCTCACCGCGGAAGGGGCTCCGGCTGCGGATGCGGAGGTCTTCCTGTGTGGTCCGTTACATTGGATGCCCACGGGCCAGCTCATTGCGTCGGGCCGGACGGATGCGCTGGGGCGGTTCCAAGCCGAGTTTGCCGTGCCCGATCACTGGCCCATGCTTCACTTCACCGTGGTGGTGGATGGCGGCGCGCGGGGCGTGGGCCAAGGCCAGTTCTTCGGAAGCAAGACCGCCCCCACCGAGGCCCGCGTCACCTTGACGTCGGCTGAAGCGGTGAAAGCCCGCCTTCTGACACCGGCCGGGACTCCCGCCGCGGGGTTGGAGGTATGGGTGGATACCTCTACGTTGCCCATGCGGGCCGGAGATCCCATCCCGCAAAGGGTAGAGGTCCCATCCCTCCCAGGTTCCTTCTGGAAGGCAACCGCGGATGCGGAGGGCCGCGTCACCATCCCGCAGGTTCCCAAAGGCGCCTGGATTTGGTTGGCCCATCGGGACAAACGATTCGCTCAGCTCCCATGGAAGACCTACATTTTCCATCCGGGCGCCACCACGGCGGATGGGAAGGAGCGAGAGCTGACCTTAACTTGGCCCGGCAGCGTCCGCGGTCGAGTGGCATTGCCGGATGGCCAGCCCGCTCCGGGGTGCATCGTCACCATCCGTGACCCCATGCCCTTCGAGACGGCATTTGCCTCATCGACGCACACGGGTGAGGGAGGGGAATTCCTCTTCGAGCAAGTCCCTCCCGCCACCTACTCCCTGAGCATCGACGCTGCGCCACTAGGCGTGACTCCGGGGTGGATCTGCGTCGGCGAACAATCCGTCATCGTAGAAGTGGATCAGGTGACCGACGTGGGAGCCATTCCACTGGCGCAGGCAGCGATCGTCATCGCGGAGATTTTGGACGCGGAAACCGGCGCCACGGTTGAGGAGCCACTGACGTTTCGCCTGCCGGAAGGTGGCCACGGTTTGCGATATCAACGGGGAACACCAAACGGATATCACTGGCCCGGGGAACAAGATGTGGTTGCCGTCCAAGTAAAGCCTGGAGATCGCCAGACCGTGCAGTTCCGACTCCGGCCCGTGAAAGAAGAGGACCGGGTTAGGGGCACGGTGGTGGATGCCGCGGGAGTGCCGGTCGAGGGTGCTTCGGTCCTCCTGATGACGGGAGACTGGCGCACACCAGAGAAGGTCAAGAGTGGTCAGGACGGGAGTTTTCAAATCGTGGCGCCTTTGCCTGAGCCAGGAGAAGAGAGGGAAAGTGCAAAGCTGCTCGCGTGGGATGAGAAGGGAGCGATGTCAGATCCAGTGGACTTCACGCCGGGGAAGCCGAGCAGGGTTGTGATCCGCACGGAGGGATTCGCCAGCGTCAGCGGCGTAGTGACCGATGAGAAGGGGCAACCGATCTCCGGGGCGCGGGTCCAATGGTCCCGTAACGAGATTTGGTATGGCGACAGGGAGAGCGGCCCAGTGCCTAAGGAGTTCGAGACCAACGAGCAGGGGCGATTTGAGATTCCCCGGCTGTGGACTGGGGACGACGCCGGCACTCTCTTCTTCAGCGCGGACGGCTATCGCGCGGATGCTTTGCGTGATCTGTCGTTTCCGGCCGGGAAGAACAGCCACTTTGAGATGGCGCTGAAGCGCGCGAATGAGCGATTGACGGGAACGGTGGTGGACACGGCGGGCAAGCCGGTTGCGGGAATCACCGTTCGGGATATGGGAGCGAAAGCTTGGCCTACGCCGACGACCGACGCTGAGGGACGCTTCGAGCTTGTGGGCCTTTCGGCGGGTCAGGTCAGCTTGGCACTTGGCCAGTCGTCCCCGGAGCGATGGGTCTACCGCAAGGTCAACGTCCCAAGTGACCATGTCCGGCTGGTCTGGCCGGATTTTTCGGAAGCCGTCTCTGGAGTCGTTGTGGACAGGGCAGGCAAACCGTTGGCCAACGCGGTGATTGCCTGTGCGCGCGATGGCGCGGAAGCGGTCACCGGTGAGGACGGACGTTTCCAACTCAACGGTCTCCGCAAAGGCTGGTTTGACGCGGCGGTGCGAGTGAGGACACCGGATGGGGGCGCCTTTAAGAAAGACACGCGCCTCAAGGCCGGCATGACGGACGCAACCATCCAGATGGCGGCAGTCCCCGCCCCCGTGACGCCGCGCCCATCGCAGCCAGTCGACCTGATCGGCCAGCCCGCCCCGCCCATCCAAGTGGCAGCTTGGATTCATTCCGCGCCGTTGCCCGTGGATTCTCACGCCGGAGGCAAGGTGCGCATCCTCGATTTCTGGGGGATTGAGTGCGCGCCTTGTCTGGCCGCCTTTCCGAAGATGCAGGCACTTTGGGCCAAACATCGCCACCACGGCTTGGAAGTGATCGCCTACTGCTCCTACCCGGAACAGGAAGTAAAGGAATTCCTCGACGCCCATCCAGACTACAACTTCCCAGTCGCCATTGCCACGGAAGACGCCCCGGCGTTCGGCGATTATGATCTCAGGGGCATTCCGTTTTACGTCGTGATCGGACGAAACGGAA
Source organism: Akkermansia muciniphila (assembly GCA_945883495.1). Taxonomy (GTDB): domain Bacteria; phylum Verrucomicrobiota; class Verrucomicrobiia; order Verrucomicrobiales; family DEV007; genus V1-115. The sequence continues at coordinate 26,249 of CAMCXS010000037.1, read as the reverse complement.
AGGTCGTCGCCACCGGGCATGACTTTGCCGAGGCCTCGAAAATCGCCGGGAAGTTGCTGACCGAGGAAACTGACTAGATGCGCGCGAGAATCATCCTGGTCCTCATCGCCCTTGCGTTGGGTGCGTGCCTCCTGCTGGGGAGCTTTTGGGATTTCCAACGCAAGAAAAGCAAGCTTGCCGTGAAGCCGCCACCAGGATCGACCGGGATTGCCCCTGCTTTCGACGAGAGGCTTGGCACCGGAGGCGATGCCAAAAGTTTACCCGGCTCCGCTTTAGGCCGTCCTGCGCCGCTGCGATCTGGCTTCGGGGATTCGGCTTGGACCCGGCTGCCTCTGCCGGATGACCCGCGAGGCAATCAGAACCAGTATGCGGCGGACCAGATCACCCTGCACGGCGCCGCCTACGGCCATCCGCATCTTCTGCAGGGTTTAGGGCAGAACTTCGATATCGACTTCGACCTGCGGTGGGACAAAGACGATCAAGCAGCCATCATCGTGGGACTGTTTGATCCGCCAGAAGCAGCGGAGCTTCCGCCGTTGATGGTCAGCTTCTCGAAATGGGGAAAGCGGATCTGGGTGGCCGCGAGTCTGGCAGGGACAAATCGCATGCTGGATGGGGATGATTACCGGTCTCCGTCGTTGCAGGTCTCCGTCCGGATCGAACGCCGCGATGATTGGCTTGGGGTCTACGTCAACGGCGAGCAGCTTGTGGATGTATCGCAGACTTCCGTTGGCTTCGAAGGCGAAGGCCTCCGCTTTGCGTTCGGTGGCCCCTGGTTTAACTCGGACACGGAGCTGCTCCCGACAACGATCAGCGGCTTGCAGGTGCGCCGCATGCCTCCCGGATCGTCGCCGGGCCCGTCCGGCAACTGACCAGAGCCACTGGCACATGAACCACGAGTCGGACAGCCGTTCCGATTACTCACCGGAACCTTCGGAAGGCTCGACCGAGCGTTCCGATCACCCCCCCCCAGCCTTCGGATGGCTCACCCGAGTGTTCCGAGCACACCACCCCAGCCTTCGGAAGGCTCGACGGAGCGTTCCGATCACACGCCCCCAGCCTTCGGATGGCTCGACCGAGCGTTCCGATCACACGCCCCCAGCCTTCGGAAGGCTCACCCGAGCGTTCCGAGCACACGCCCCCAGCCTTCGGAAGGCTCACCCGAGTGTTCCGAGCACACGCCCCCAGCCTTCGGAAGGCTCACCCGGGTGTTCCGAGCCCCCCCCAGCCTTCGGATGGCTCGACGGAGCGTTCCGATCACACAACCCCAGCCTTCGAAAGGCTCGACCGAAACTCCCGGAGGTTGGCTTCCCTCCTTCTGACCTAAAGCCTCCAGCCTCCAGCCTAAAGCCTAAACCCGTTTCCCCTGGCGCCCGTCCCCTCATGCGTTACGCTGGTCTGGTGAGACACGCTGTTTACGCCGGAAGCTTCGACCCGATCACCAACGGGCATTTGTGGATTGTCGAACGAGCGCGGCATATGTTCGACCGGCTCACGGTGGCCATCGGTTACAATCCGGACAAGAACAACACCTTCTCCCTCGCCACTCGCCTCGAATTGCTCCGGGAATCGATTCCTGCCGGGACGGGAGTCGAGATCGCCCACTTCGACCACCGGTATCTCGTCGATTACGCGGCCGAGATCGGAGCGCGCTACATCATCCGGGGGATTCGCTCCCCCTCGGATTATGAATACGAGCAGGTGATGCGGCAGATCAACGAAGACATCCGGCCGGAGATCACCACCATTTTCCTGATGCCCTCACGCGCCGTGGCGGAGGTCAGCTCCAGCATGGTCAAAACGCTGGTCGGCCCGCAAGGTTGGGAAGCACAAGTCCGCCGTTACGTGCCAGAGCCGGTGTTCGAGTTGCTGCGTCAGCATCACGAGCAACACCACTCCTGGTCAATTCCCCAGATGGAGGTTTAGGTTCAGCTGCGGCAATTCCCAGCCGAGATTTTTCAAGAGCAGCGCGGCCAAAAAGGCCCAGAGCAGCATGTTCAGCGTCAGCGCGCCGAGCACGAAAACCACCAGGAAGACCAAAACCGGCACCACTCGCCACCAACTCGCCGGTTCCCCCGTCTCGATCGCCTTGCGCAGATGCTCGTTGATCACGTCCCGGTTCCGGGAATTACTGCGGAAGAAGACGGAGAAGATATTCCCAATGACCGGCACCGAGCCAAAGCCCGCGTTCATCAGAATGTTGCCCGCGATTTGCATCATGGACTTGAACGGCAAACCTCGCCGCACCGCCTCGACCAAGGCGACCAACGAAACGCCGTTCGTCACCGCATCCCCCACGGGAAGGCCCAAGGCCGAAAAGGCGCCCAACAACGGGTCCAGCCCGATCTTGACGTTCGTGCCGGGAATCGGAATCACCTCATCCATGAGCCAAGCGATCGCGCCCGTCGCTTTCGCTTTCTCCTGAACCGGCGCGACATCTCCAGGCAGCGCCACCTCCGTGGACCGGGCTTGTTCTGGAGCCGTTGAACTCATGGGGCAATCGATCAGGCGGCGCTGGCCTTCAGCTCGACCAACATCTGGGCATTGCTGGGGAATCGTTCCATCAGGGACAACAACCGTTCGATGGCTTCGACGGGTTTATGCCCGGCAAGTCCGCGACGAATGACATGGATTTTCTCGAGCTGGTGCGGCGGCAACAGCAGTTCTTCCCGGCGGGTCCCAGACGCATGGATGTTCACCGCGGGCCAGATGTATTGTTCGGCAATCTTGCGATCCAGGACGAGTTCCATGTTCCCGGTGCCCTTGAACTCCTGGAAGATGGCGTCGTCCATCCGGCTGTTGGTCTCGATCAGCGCCGTGCCGATGATGGTGAGGGAGCCCCCTTCCCGCGTGTTTCGCGCGGAGGCGAAAAGACGGCGGGGAATCTCCAACGCGCCCACGGCCAACCCGCCCGAGGCGGTCCCGCGATTGCCTCCGCCACGGATGGCGTTATTAAAAGCCCGAGCCATCCGCGTGATGGAATCCAACAGCAGAAAGACGTGCTGGCCGGTTTCCACGAGGCGCTTGCAACGCTCGATCGCCAGCTGCGCGATCCGGGTGTGATTCTTCACGTCCTGGTCGTTGCTGCTGGCCAACACGTTGGCATACGGCAAGGCCCGGCGCAACTCGGTGACTTCCTCCGGCCGCTCATCGACCAAGAGGATGAAAATCTTCACGGATTCGTGATTCTGGTGCACGGCCTCGGCCAAATGTTGCAACAGGGTTGTCTTTCCCGTCCGCGGCGGCGCCACGATCAATCCGCGTTGTCCTCGTCCGATCGGAGCCACTAGGTCGATCACGCGGGTCGTGTAGCGATCCCGGCGCGTTTCCATCACGAGGCGTTTGTCCGGATTGATCGCGGTCAATTCCTCGAAGTAGGGCAAGTCCTTGCATTCCTCGGGATTCTTCCCGCAAATCTCCAAAACTTCCGTCAACTGCGGCCCACGGTGTCCTTCCCGCGCCGCACACTTCAGCCACATCCCGTCACGGAGTCCATACGCGCGAACCACTTCCGGAGTCACGAAGACATCGCTCGGAGCTTGCTGGAAATCGGAGTCTGCTTGGCGAAGGAAGCCGAACCCTTTATTGGAAATTTCCAAAAGCCCTTCGCCTTCGACGACCGGACCTGTCAGCACTTCCGGACGACGCTCGCTTTCGCGGTCCCGATCTTCGCGCGGTTCGCGATCCCGGTCCCGGTCTCGGTCCCGATCGCGATGACCATCCCGGTCCCGATCCCGGTCTCCTTCGCCGCGATTGCGATCCCGGCGCCGTTTTCCTTTGCGGCGGCGGAACCCGCCTTCGCGCTGGCGGTCGTCGTGCGTGCGTTCCCGAGGCTGATGCTCATGGGGCCGATGACCACCGCCGCCTCCTTCGCGGGCGGCCGGGGCATCGCCGGACGATGGGGCCGGAGCTTGCGGGGCCGGCGCGGGGGAGGCTGGGGCTGATTCAGCGGCAGGACCGGAAGGCTCTCCATGGGCTGGTGCCCCATCTTCCCCTTTCGCCGGGGCTTTTCGGCGCCCGAGGCCACGGGGCCTCCGTCCACGTTTGCTTCCCTCTTTGGCTCCGGAGGATTCTCCATCACCGGCGGTCGCTGATTCTTTCCGGGGCTTCGGAGAAGCCGCCTTGGAAAGGTCCGTATTGGGGAAGAGCGGCAGTTCCGCCGCGTGCGAGTCGTTCATGTCGCTGAGTTCAGGTGAGTTCCAGAAAGTTCTGGAGGTAAGGGGGCTTGAAAAAGAATCGCCCCCATCCGTCGAGGAGGCGGAAATCGTGCGTTTTTAAATCTTGTCAGGACCGCAGAGTCAAGCTGGGACGGGCGTGGTGCTGAATCGGAGTTTGCTTTTTGGGGCTGGAGGCCAATCAGCTACCTTCGCTGCGTGGTTGCAGGACCGCCTTTTTTCTGCCTGGCGGCGTCGCCGTTAATCTCTTCCGCTCTCTAATGAATCGGGGCTAATCCTCTGCCCGATGCGAAGCTCAAGTCCAGGACGACCAGGACACTCCGCAACTTGACCATCAAAAGCTCACCGAGAATCACCGATGATGATCAGGGGGACGATGAAGCAATGCAGCACTCCATCATGTCAGAGGAACAAGATCAATCTAGACAACGGAGTCCCCGCAACGCAAGCGGTTTTGCGCACGGTCTCCGAATTTTGCCCGTCGCCCCCCTTTCTCCCCAGGTCTTTCCGGTCCCGTCCGCAACCAATCAGGTCTTTTTCCTTGATCACTCGGCATTACCGGTTCTTAGTGCCTGCCCCGCGAATCCCGGCTCCCGGTAACGCGATGGACCCCGTCAATACCGCACCATGGGCCAACAGTACAATAAGGTCATCAAGAGACGCCGCCGCAAAGATTACCTCAAGCGGCTCAAAGATCGTGAGAAGGCGAACCTCGTCGTCGCGAAGAAATCAACCGCTCCCAAACCGGCCCCAGCCGAGGATAGCGATGCCGAACTGAAGAAGGCCGCCAGCGCCAAGAAGGCACCAGTGGCCAAGAAGGCGCCCGCCGCCAAAAAGGTGCCCGCCACCAAAAAGGCTGCCCCGAAGAAAGCCGAATCCGAAACCGAGCTTGAGACGCCCGTCGCGGAAGCTCCGGTCACCGAAGCGCCTGAAACTGAGGTCGAGGTCGAAGCTCCAGCCGAGGAAGCCCCTGTAGCCGAAACGCCCGCAGCAGAACCGGTGCTCGAAGCCGAAACTGAAGCTGCGGTCGAGGCCGATGCCGAGGCCAAGGTCGAAGAGACCGAGTCCGAGGAATCCTGACCCCAGCGACCGTTCCCAGGTATGCCGACCAGTGCCGTCCCCGTGCTTCTCGTGGACGGACACAACGTCATCTACGCCTGGGACGACCTGAAAAAGCTGCACCAGAGTCGCCCGGCCCAGGCCAGGCAAGAACTCTGCCGACTCCTCACCGCCTACCAGGATATGTCCCAGACCCGCGTCGTCGTTGTCTTCGACGGCGGCGGTGCCCGGGCGGAGGCGGAAGAAGCTCCATCCGGCGTCCAGGTTTTTTACGCGCCCGCCAAGGGTTCCGCCGATGCCATTATTGAGCGGCTCGCGGTGCGCTACGCCGGACAGTATGCCATCACCGCCGCCAGTGACGACCTCGCCGTGCAACATGCCGTCGCCGCAGCCGAGGGCTGTTGGATTTCCACCACGGCCCTGCGCTCCCAGGTCGAAAACGCGATTGGCGAATTCCGCCGCAGATGGGATCTGTGAGCGCGGGTTGACAAAATCCTGATTTCCGCAGCTGTTTTTCTCCCCGACGGGCTGTAAACTGAACGTCATGGGGCGATTCGTCCGGCGCGCAGGAATTCGGCTTCAGCAACGCCACCAACGGCGTTCGCTGATGTTTTGGCTCACCTTGGCGCTGCTCTCACTTTGGTTCGCGGGCGGCTCGTTCCTCAAGGCACACCTCGCTAGTGCCCCCGTTGCCTTCCTCCTCTACTGGTCGGCCGTCACTCTTCTGGCCCTCGCAATCATCCTGCTGGCCGGTTACGACATGCTCCGCGTGCCCCGTGAGCTGCGCCAGGAACACCGTCTCCCCAAATCCCCCCGATGATTGAACCGGTTTTGGAAAGCGGATCCGGGACTCTCCCCGCTCCGAGGCCGGTCTACGGCATGCGCAGTCGGCCCGAGCTGGAGCACTTTGAATCGATAGCCCTGGCGCCCTACGCCCAACGTGCCCAAGCCTGCGCCGGCCGAGCCCATCCGGAGCCAGAGCATCCGTATCGCACCGGGTATCAACGAGACCGGGCTCGTGTGGTGCACTCCCGGGCCTTCCGCCGCCTCGAATACAAAACCCAGGTCTTTCTCAACGAAACCGGGGATCACGTGCGCACCCGGCTGACCCACACCATCGAAGTCGCCTCCGTCAGCCGCACCCTGGCTTGCGCGCTGGGAGTGAACGAAGACCTCGCGGAAGCGATCGCCCTGGCCCACGACCTCGGCCACGCGCCCTATGGCCATTGCGGCGAGACCAAGCTCGACGACTTGATGCGCGACCACGGTGGATTTGAGCACAACCTGCAAAGCCTGCGCATCGTCGAGAGGCTCGAAATCAAGTATCCCGCGTTCCCCGGCCTGAACCTCACTCACGAAGTCCTCGAAGGGTTGCGCAAGCACCACCAAGGGTTTGACCGGCCCGCGTTCGGCAACAACCCGGCCGAGCGCTTCCCTCGCCCGTCTTTGGAAGCCCAACTCGCCAACATTGCCGACGAAATCACCTACCACGGTCACGACCTCGACGACGGACTCGACCACGGCCTGATCCACGTGGATCAACTAACCGACCTCGCCGTGTGGAAATGGTGCGCCGAGCGAGTGCGGCAGCAGTTTCCCGCCCTGGCTCTGCACCCCAAGAAATTCGTCACCTACACCATCCGCGCCTTGATCGACTTCCAGGTCGCCGACGTGGTCCGGGAGACGTTGCGCCGACTCAATGAAGCCGGTGTGACTCACGCCGATGAGGTGCGCCGCCAACCATTCCCGCTAGCCTCTTACAGCGCGGAACTCAAAAAGGCGAACGCCCAGCTCCGCACGTTTCTCTTCGATCACGTCTATCGCCATCCATCAATCGCGGAGATCAACGACCGCGGCTGCGCCATGATCGAAACCGTGTTCCTCGCCTACCGGAATGATCCCGCCTTGATGCAAGGTTACCTCGAATCTCACGGCGCGGGACAATCGTTGGAACGCACCGTCTGCGATTACGTGGCCGGCATGACGGATCGCTTCCTCCGCCAAGAATACGCCCGGCTCACCGGGAAGCCGGACCCAGAGTAAGAGGCAACTCCAATTCCTGGGTGTTCCCAGCTGCGACCTCCCCCCGCATCTCCCCCGCCGTCCATCGGCAGGTCGCGCCCGGGTTCACCTCGATTTTCCAATCTTGCTTCACCCCGGCTTCCCCCAATTCGATCTCGGCGACGCCTGACTGAATTCGCACCCGGACCTCACCGGGAACGGCCGGCACCACGATTTCGTTGCGCTGATCGAGCTCGCTGAACCAGCCGCTCAGGCGTTGCTTGAACTGAAAGTAAGCCTGCCCCTCCGGCTCCATCCGCTCCGTCCAGGTCGCTTTGACCCCGCTTCCCGGCACTCCATGACCGCTCCCCTCCGAAACAATACGCCCCTTGCGCTCCGTCTCATGGGACATGGAGATGCGGTGCCGCGAACCCTCCAAAACGAGCGACAGCTCCAGAGAAAGTTTCGGCGCCACCTCAAGGTCGTGGCGATCTTCCCGCCGGTACGGAGTGGCCACCAGAATCGCTCCAAAAAGCAGCAGCACCAAGCCACCCCCAGCCAACTGCATCGGTCCCCGGCGGAACCAAGCCGGCAGAGCAAGATTCCATTCCACCCGCTCATCCAAGCCCAGCGCATAAAACAGCCCGAGCGCGACCAGCCAACAAATTCCGGCGCCCCAAAGCACATCGCTGGCGAAGTGTCCGCCTTGCAGGACTCGTGCGATCCCAAGCAAGAGCCCCAATCCAACCGCCAACGCAAACATCCCCAGAGCCGATCGCCGCCGGCCGAGGCGCCACAGCAAAATCCCAGGGGCGAAGAAATAGAACCCCATCGTGCAATGCCCGCAGGGAAAGCTTTTCCCCGGGCTAGCTGGGTCCGCGATCCACACGGTCTCCGCCGGGTAATCCCCTCCGAAAGGCTGCACATCCCTCGGCCGGGGTCTCCCCCAGTGGTCCTTCAGCACCAAATTCACCAAAATGCCCGGCCCAATCGCCATGCAGAGCACAAGGTAGGCCGCCGCCTTGCTCCAGGGCGCCAAGTTGCCTCCGCGCAACCCCAGCAGAAACGCCGCCAGCGCCGCCACCGCCATCACCACGGCTGGCAATGTGCCAAAATGATAGATCCACTTCCAAGGCTGCTTTTCCCCCAGGCTCCACCCCTCTTCCCCTTGCCAGGCGGCGCCTTGGATCACCAAATCGAGCGGCGCCACCCAGAACGGCACGGTCGCTAGCAGCAGAACGGCCACGGACAAACCCAATCGCAGGCTAATTCTCGCTTGACGCTTCTGGGTTGCCCACGGAATCACTGCGCCCAACTACACGTTCCCGGAGCAACCCGCAAGTGCGCGGCCAAACGGCCCCGAAGGACGTATCTTCTTCTAGCAATCCATCGCTCCTCCTCAGCTTGAATCCCGCCACTCTCCGTCGCGATTTCCCCATCCTGGAGCGCCTAGTCCACGGCAAGCCTCTGGTTTACCTCGACAACGGCGCGACCTCGCAGAAGCCGCGTGCCGTGATCAACGCCATCAGCGGCTTTTTTGAGAACGGGTGCGCCAACATCCACCGGGGCGTCCACCTCCTCAGCGGCGAGGCCACCCAAGCCTACGACCGGGCCCGGGCCACGATTTGCCAAGCCATGGGCGCCGCTCGCCCCGACGAATTGGTGTTCGTCCGGGGCACGACCGAGGCGATCAATCTGGTTTCCCGCAGTTGGGGAGACCTCCACGTTCGCGCCGGGGATGAAATTCTCCTCACGGAAATGGAGCACCACGCGAACATCGTCCCCTGGCAGTTCCTCGCGCGCCGGGCTGGGGCCACGATCCGGGTGCTGCCGATCACGCCGGAGGGCGCCTTGGATCTCGACAAACTGCCCAGCTTGCTGACGGACAAAACGCGGCTGTTCGCCTTCACCCACGTCTCCAACGTCCTCGGCACCGTCAATCCCGCCACCGAACTCTGCCGGATCGCCCGGGAACGGGGCATCACCACCCTCGTAGACGGCGCCCAAGCGGTGCCGCACGGTCCCGTGAATGTCGGGGAGATCGGTTGCGATTTCTACGTCTTCAGTGGGCACAAAATGTTCGGTCCGGATGGCATCGGCGTGCTCTACGGCCGTGGCAAACTACTCAGCAGTCTCCCGCCTTGGCAAGGCGGCGGCGACATGGTGGAACGCGTCAGCTTCGAGGAATCCACTTTCCGCCCCCCGCCGGACCGATACGAAGCGGGCACGCCGAACATTTCCGGCGCGATCGGCCTCGGCTCGGCCTTTGACTACCACGCCCTGTTGAATTGGCCAGAACTCCGGGAGCACGAGCACGCGTTGGCGGCCGCCGCGCATGAGGCGTTGCTCTCCATCCCGGGTGTGAAAATCCAGGGAACCGTTCCCGGCAAGGCGCCGGTGGTTTCGTTCACCATGGACGGCATCCACCCCCACGATATCGGCACCATCCTCGACTCCGAAGGCGTGGCCATCCGCGCCGGCAATCACTGCGCGCAGCCGCTGATGGCGCGACTGGGAATTCAGAGCAGCGCACGTGCCTCGTTCGCTTGCTACAACACCCTGGAAGAGGTGGAAACGCTTGCCAAGGCGGTGCGGAAAGCCCACCGTTACTTCGGCTGACCCTATCCACGCATGGACGATCATCTTGAGCAGCTTTACCAGGACATCATCTTGGATCACAGCAAACGCCCCCGTCACGAACGGGAACTCAACCCCTGCACCGGCCGCGCCGAAGGCTACAACCCGATCTGCGGGGACAAGGTCACCGTCTTCGTGCGCGAAGAGGACGGCAAAATCGCCGAGGCCACTTTTGTGGGCGAAGGTTGCGCCATTTCCCGGGCCTCCGCCTCCATCATGACCACCCTCTTGGCGGGACTTACCCCCGAACAAGCACACGCCAAGGCCCACGAAATCTACGACATGTTGACCAAGGCCGAGGAACCCGTTGTCGACTTGGTGGAAGCCGGAGAAATCGCCGCCCTGGCCGGGGTCCGCAAATTCCCGGCCCGGATCAAATGCGCCACGCTCGCTTGGCACGCCCTCGAGGATGCCTTGCACGGCCCGGACCAGGTCGCTTAACAGGGCCCTCAAACGAGCATCGTCTCCAACTGAGCCAGCACTTTCGGAAATGGAAAGTGCTCCAACGCGCCGAAGGCATCGTGGCTCCCCAGCCTCGCGCGCGTGGCTGCCGGACTGCTCAAGCCGCAGAGAAATCTCGCCAACTGGCGCGGCTGCCGCAGCGCGGATCGCTTCTCCGTCATCACGCCGCGAATCACCTCCAAGTCTTCACTCGTCAGTTCCACCTCATCCGCGCGAGGCAATGCCCGGACGCCCAGACGCCCTAGGCAACTCGAACAAACCCCGCAGTCCTGCGGCAGGGCATCCCCAAAGTGCCCCACCAATTGCCGTGCCAAGCATTCCGATGACTCGCAATACGCGATCACTTGATCCAACCGCGCGATTTCCCCAGCTTCCCGTTCCTCAAAAAGGCGGGTCAGCCGTTCCGCCAGCGCTCCCGCCTTGGGCGGACTCGGCGCGAGCCGGTAGCCGTGCCGCAATCCGGCCGGTTCCAGGACCACGTCTCCGAGTTCTTCCAAATTCTGCAGCGACGCCCGCAGGCTCTCTTCTTCGACCGCCAAAGCTTCGCTCATGGCGGCCATCTCCATGGTGATCCAGGTCCTTCCGGCTTTGCCCGCCGCGAACATCCGTTCCAGAAGCCTTCGATCCTCCGCCGCAAACCCCGCGAGAATTTTGGCCAAAGGACGCTCCAGACGGACACGATAACTCGCATAGAACGGTCCCTCGGGAATCAAAATCCCATCCAATTCGAGCTGCGTCAGCGCGGTGGCGATGACCAGCGGCCGGATATCGTTGATCACGGAAAGATCGTAACGGGAGACCGAAAATCGTTCTCCTTGCAACAGCAGATGCTCCACCAGCGCGCGCACCGCCCGAGGCGAAGGCGTATCTCCATACGCGAAGTTTTCCAGGACGATGCGGTCGTCCGCGCAGGCCAAGATTTCGCAAGTCGAATCCAACCCGTCCCGGCCCGCCCGGCCGCTCTCCTGAATGTAACTCTCCAGTGATTTCGGCAGGTTATAGTGATAAATGGCGCGGACATCCGATTTGTCGATTCCCATCCCGAACGCGATGGTGGCCACGACGATCGGGACGTCTCCCAGCATAAACGCCTGCTGGACTTCGGACCGGTAGTCGTCAGGCAACCCCGCGTGATACGCATTGGCGGAAAAACCGGCGGTCCGGAGCTTAGCCGCCAGTGCTTCCGCGGTATGTTGCAACGTTACGTAGACGATCGAGGATCCCGTTTGCGAGCGTAGCCTCCGCGCCAGCAGGTCGTCCCGGTCCTTCGGTTCGCAGGGCGTCACGGCGAATTTGAGATTGCCGCGATGGAACCCGGTCTGCACGTGATCCTCCTTGCGAATGCCGAAGTGCTCCCGGATTTCCGCCGATACTTCCGGAGTGGCGGTCGCCGTCAAGGCAAGCACTCGTTCCACCCCGAGCTCTCGAGCCAGAAGTCCCAGCTTCAAGTAATCCGGCCGGAAGTTGTGGCCCCAAGACGAGATGCAATGTGCTTCATCGATCGCCAACAGACTGATCCGGGTTTGCCGCAACCGATTCAGAAACCCCTCATTGGCCAGCCGCTCAGGAGCCACGTAAAGCAGCTTGAGTTCGCCAGTCTCCATCCGGGCCAGAATGGAACGGACCGCCTCGGCAGTGAAGGTTGAGTCCAAACGCTCCGCCGCGATTCCCCTGGCCTGAAGAGCTTCCACCTGATCCTTCATCAAGGCGATCAGCGGGGAAATCACCAATGTCACTCCTTCGAGCAACAGCGCGGGCAACTGGTAACAGAGCGACTTACCTCCCCCGGTGGGAAACACGGCCAGAGAACACCGGCCCGCCAGGAGAATTTCCACGACCTGCCTCTGCCCCGGACGAAAGGCATCGTGCCCGAATCTTTCTCGCAAGTGCTTGTCAATCTCCATGGAACTCGCTACGAATACACGGGCCGCCGCTCCCTGCCATGACTTCGTGTGTCCGCCCTGCAATCCCGGCGCTCGCCTTATTTTTGCTCATGTCGACGCAGTCCATGGCGCAATATCCTGGGAATGCCCGCATCTGGACAAGCAGCGATGGAAAGAAAATTGATGCGATTTTGATCGATGCGGACGCCGAGACCGTGGCGCTCAAAACCACGTCAGGGCTCTTCAAGCTTCCGGTCACCCGCCTCAGCGCGGAAGACCAGGCATTCCTGACGGCCTGGCGCGGCCAAGCCCCCATCAAACTCGCTCCCTGGCCCGAGAAGATCGAAGTCCCCGGAGATCTCAAGATCGATGAAAAGCAGGCCGGGGGAGACTACATCTACTTAAGCCCGCACTTCGAGTTCCGCTGCCCCATCCGCCTCTCCAACAGCGTTGTCCGCGAGTTCGCCCGGCTCTTCGAAGCCACCTACGAAGGAGTCAAGGCCCTGCCCGTCGGGTTCGATCCGATGCCCCCGCAAGCTGGCGGCCATTTTCTCACCAATCTCTTCGCCAATCGGGAAGATTATTACGCGGCGGGTGGCATGCCTGGGAGCGGCGGCATGTTTAGCTCCGTCAGCCGGGGCCGGGAGTTCGTCTCCGGTGCCATCAGCGTGCCACTCACCAGCCTTGGCGTGGAACAGGTGGGCAATCGCTTCATCATCGATCCCGACAAGGACAGCGGCACCTTAACCCACGAGATCACCCATCAGGTCGCCGTGATGTGGGGCATCTACGGCGCCCCAGTTTGGTTCTCCGAAGGCATTGCCGAATACATGCAATCCGCGCCCTACAGCAAGGGCACGATGCGGTTCACGAACATGACTGGAAATGTCGAGAAAGCGGTCATGCGTTACCAAGGAGGCAAGGAATTCCGCATGATCCCCGTGGAGCAACTCATGACCATCTCCCGTCAGGAGTGGGCGGCATCGTTGGAGAACGAAAATGCGTCCAAGAACTACAACTCGGCCAATGTCCTCATGACCTATTTCCTCCATTTGGACGGTGCGGGAACCGGTGAATCAGTGGCCGCCTATCTCCGAGCCCTCCGTTCCGGCACCGATCCCCGCGAAGCCGCCGCCACACACCTGATGCGCGACCGGGATTTTTCCAAACTCGCGGCTGATGTCCGGGAGAAGTGGCGTCAGAACGGCTTCCGCTTGGAGTTCGATCTCTAAGACTCGTCACGAGCCGATGCACACGCGCTCTACCCGAGCCGTCAGGCCCGTGAGAATCTCCCAAGAAATCGTCCCCGCCCAGGCCGCCACTTCCGTCGCCAGGATGCGCTCTGCTCCATCCCGGCCGAGCAAGGTCACCACGTCCCCGGGTTGCGGCCTTTCTGGGAGCTCCGAAACGTCGATCATGATTTGATCCATCGTGACCCGGCCGAGCACGGGACAACGTCGGCCGCGGAGAAGCACTTGCGCCCCCCGGTTCGACAGCTGCCGCGGGTAGCCATCCGCGTAGCCGATTCCCACCGTAGCCACCTTCGTGGGCCGGCTGGTCACGAAAGTTCCCCCGTAGCTCACGCCATGCCCTGCCGGCAAGGTCCGCACCAACGTCACCCGGGATCGCAGGCTCAGCACCGCCACCAAGTCCTCCTGATGCGCTCCGGTGGGACAAAGCCCATAAAGCATCAGCCCCGGCCGCACCATGGTCACGAAAGGCTGCGCCGGAATGAACCCAAGAATCCCCGCACTGTTTGACAAATGCACCGCCCCCATGTCGGGCAAGGTCTCCAACAGCTCGCGTACCTCGGAGATCTGCCGGTTGGTGAACTCCGCATCCTCATCGGCGGAGGGGAAGTGGCTGCAGAATCCCTCAAGGCGGATGTTGGGCATCCCGGAAATCGCTTTGAGGAGCTCGGCGGCCTGCGCGGGAAGACAGCCCATCCGGCCCATCCCCGTGTCCACGCAGAGATGCGCCCGGACTGGGAAACCCGCCGCCTGAAGCGCCGAGGCCTCTTCAAGAGTAGAAATCGCGGCGACAAAGCGGGGCGAGGCCAGCACGGACCGCTCATGAGGCAGAACGGGACCCAGCAGGAAAATGTCGCCAGGAGCATGATTGGCCACCACCAACGCCTCGCGCGGATTGGCGACGCCAAAACAGGGGACCATTCCAGAAAGGGCCCGAACCACGGCGGCTAGGCCGTGGCCATAGGCATCCGCCTTCACGACGGCCATGATCTTCCGATCCGGTCCTGCCGACTTCCGGACTACGGTTAAATTATGGCGCAGGGCCGCGAGATCAATCTCCGCCCAGGTTCGGAGCGATGCGATCAGGGATGTGGGGGACACACTCAATCAAAAACGAAAACGGCGGGATGGGTCGAACCGGGCATCGGCCTGCGATGCCTGAGCTCGATCATCCCGCCGGAGGCGGCTCTCGTCAAACCCAGTGAAACTCTGGGTTTGCGCAACAACCGCCCGAGCGCCGGTCCTTATTTCTTCTTCCCGGCGGCGGGCTTGGCCGCAGCAGCCGGTTTGGCTTCCGCGGTCTCCGTCTTCGCCGAGGCCTTCGCCGGAGCGACGGCCTTGGCTTGCTTTTGCGATTTCGCCTTCTGGTTCGCTTTGGGAGATTTGTCGCCCATGGTGTCGTCTTGTTTTTTGGTTTGAAGGCTTGGGGAATCCCAAACCAATCCGCAGTGTGTCAGGCAAGGCGATCCCTGTAAACAAGAAAGTCGTTGTAGAAGGCCACACGGTTCGCCCCTTGCACGGGCGCTCCACGCCTCTATTCTGGCAGGCATGGATTCCCCTTTCGCCGAACTGCGCCAACGCCTGATCGAGCTCGCCCCCGCTGAAGCCGGACAGTGGTTGCATCAGTTCTTGGCCCACCAAGCGGAATCGTTCGAGCCCCGCCCCTTCTACTACGCTTTCAGCGGCGCCACCCGCCGTTTCCCCAAGGTGCCGGTCCAAGATGCGTCCCTTCGCATCCCGTCCTCCCCGGACTTCGCCCCGCACGGTTGGACCATCGATCAATTGGCTCGGACCGTGCTCCTCCTCTCCTTGGTCGAAACGCACCCGAGCGTTTTCTTGCAAACCTACCGCGCGTTGCTCGACACCGCCGACATGCGCGAATCCGTGGCCCTCTTCGCCGCGCTTCCGTTGCTTCCCGAAGCCGCTGCCCTAGTTCCATTGGCCCGTGACGGCCTGCGCAGCAACATCGTCGATGTCTTCGACGCCATCGCGCTGCACAATCCGTTTCCAGCCATGCACTTCGATGAGGAGGGTTGGAACCAAATGGTGCTCAAAGCCATTTTTATCCGCCGCCCCATCCACCGCATCCGGGACATTGAGAAACGCGCCAATCCAGCCTTAGCTCAATCCCTGACCGACCTCGCCCACGAGCGTTGGGCCGCGAATCGTCCGGTTCCTCCCGAACTCTGGCGCTCTTGCCAGCAGCAAGCCACCCCAACACTTGCCGTCGATGTCGCCCGCGTCCTAGACACCCCCGGACCGGGCCAACGGGAAGCCGCCGCCCTTCTCGTCTCCGCCGATCCCAGCGGTTCGCTAGCCGCCTTGCGCCCCGAAGTCGCTGACCTTCTGCCCAGAATCGAGAGCGGCCATTTGACCTGGGATTCGCTCGGTCAGGCGTTGGAGTCCGGCGGAAACTGAGGCAACCTCTTGCCGAGCGGACTGCGTCGCAGCCGTTCGACCGTCCGCACTTCCCGGATCTGCTCAAACCCGGCCACCCGTTCATTGAACTTCGCCGCCAAGGCTTCCCCGTCGGCATGCGAGCGTTCCGTGACAAGCACCAATCGCCATCCGGCTCGGGAGTCCTCCATTGGCTCGATGACGCTCTCTCCTTCGGGACAGATTCCGGCGAGAAGCAGATCCAGGCGCTCCAAATCCACGAGTTCCCCCAAGATCTTGACAACGCGACCGGCACGCCCCCGCACTCGGATGCGACCTTGCGCATCCAATTCGCCGAGGTCGCCCGTGGCGAACCAACCTTCTTCATCCCGGGGATCGCGCCACGTCCAACCTCCTGCTTCCGGGCAGAACTCCAGGTAAGCGGTTAAGAGCGGCCCCCCGCGAACTCGAATGCTGGCGTCTTCGACCCGCACCTGCCAATCCGGGATCATAAGGAGCCAGCCGTCCGGATCTCCGGTGGATGTCTGGGTCGCGACCTGCGCCGCCGTCTCGGTCATCCCGTAACTCTCCCGCACTGGCCACCCCAATTCCACCGCCCGGGTGCGCAGTCCAGGTTCGAGCCGTCCTCCGCCGATGACCACGACCCGCAACGTTCTGGCGGCCCGGATTCCACGGCTCACCAAGTCGTGGAGCTGAGCCGGCACCAGCGAGGTCACCGTGGCCCCGGACTGTTCCGCCGCGGCCGCAAATCGCCCAGCATCCCAACGCCCCGAGCAAACCTCCAGTCGCCCGCCCGCCACGGTGGCCCTGGCCACCAGCCCAGCTCCGCCCACGTGAAACAGTGGCAACGCCAACAGCCAGCAATCATCCGCTCCGCATTGCAGATGCCGGTTCGCCCAAGTCGCCGCCGTCAAGAAGCCAGCTTTGGACAAACACACGATCTTGGGCCGTCCGCTGGAACCCGAGGTCGCGAAAAGCATGTGCCCACGGAGACGAGGTTCCGCCGCGATGGTCTCCTCCAATCCCGGTCCAGGATGAGCCACTCCCGGATTCAGCCGGAGATCCGGTTCGGGAGCCTCCCAGTAGGCATCACTCAGTGAAGCGGCTTCCATGGCAGAGCTTCCAGAAGACTATCCCATCCCAATCCGGTCCCGCCCGGTGGCTGCAAAAATGGGCTCGGAGGCCCCATCGCCTCCAAAAACGGATTGTCGGCCGCGAACAGGTGATGCGTCACCAATCCGCAAAGCCCCAGGCGCTCTGGCCGTTCGGCGGCCTCCCGGGCCGCGCACCATGCGGCGAAAAGTTGTCCGAGCGGATGATCCATGTACGAGGTGAACACCAAGGGACCACGCCCGCCCCAATCCGGTTGCATCGCGGGTTTGATCACGCGCAGCCGCCCCTCCGGTGCCGGCCCCATCCAGCGATCCAACGCCAACCGGCAGCCGGTTCGTTGCTCCATCTGGCTCCAGTGCCCTTCGTCATAGGCGAACGCATCCTCGATGAAATCGATACGATCCCACCACGGTTCGAGAGCCTCCCAAAACTGAAGAAACCCATCCACACCGTCCAGCACGCCGTTGCAATCCACCCGAATCCGCACGCTGGCGGGGAGTTCCTCCAACCGTTTGCGGAGGTTCGCCATGTCCGCGCCCCCCTTGACTTTCACCGCACGAAAACTCTCCGCTACGGCTCCGTCAGCCCCCAGCGTAAAGTGGCTTTCGGGAATCGTCAGTCCAGCCCAAAGCGACCGGCCCAATCGCCGCGCTTCCCCGTCGATCCGGCAACACGCCAGTGCTTGGCGCCCCAATCGGCCTGCGTCACTACGACTCAACGCTCGTAACTCCTCAGCCAACGTGGCATCGCCCAACTCAGGCCAAGGATGGACGCACCCGTATCCTCCCTCAAACCGGATCAGCGCCCCAGGGAATTCCCGGCGCGGCGCCAGGGGATTCAGCGCCCCTTCGCCCCGCAACACGTATTCGCAGTACTCCATCCGCGGAAAACCCAACCCCGCATCCCCGGCGTCGTCGAGTGAAACCTGCGGTCACTGATTCCGGCTCGCGGCCTTCCGGCTGGCGTTCCCCGACCGTAGCGCGCCGATCTGGATGTTCGCCTGCCGCAACCGGGAGCAAAGCTGCAAGCTCAGTTGCGTCAGCACCTTGATCTTCAGGCCGGGACGGCGCCGGTCGAGCGCTTCGAAGAGTTTCCGATCCAAGACCCGGCACTCAACTTTCTCCAGCGCTACCACGTCCGCCGAACGTGGGGAACCGTCCAAAAACGCCATTTCCCCAAAACACATGCCGGCCGAGAGCACGTCCAGCCGCTGTCGCCGTCTTCCTTCCGGCGACAGGCACACCTCGACCTTGCCGGCTACCAGAACGAACAATTCTTCCGCGACGCTGCCTGATTTGATGACATACTCCCCTTCCGCGAAGCTCCGGACCGGCATGCGCTCCGCCAAGAGACGGAGATCATTCCAATCGCACCCTGCAAAAAGGCTACACCGATCCAGGGGCACCGGTTGCTGCTCCTCCCACGTATCCGGCATCACCATCCCCAAGAGATTGTCTTCGCAGGCCTCAAGCGCGGCGTCGTCACTCTCGTAAAGCATCTCCTTGGGCATTCCGGAAGCCTCCAGCATCGGGGTGAACTTACCGGTATGGCAGCACAAAAGCCCTACACCGATGGAGCCGAGCTGCCGCTGCATCTCGCGAAGCATCCGCAAACTGACCTCATCAATACTGACCACGTGCCGGAAATCGAGAACCACGTCCTGGCAGAATGGAGCCTCCTCCACCAACGACCGGATTACGGGCTCGAACGTGGAAAAGAGCAGAGGCCCTTGCAGCTCCTTCACCCGGATGCGCTCGCCATACTGGTTGAGCATTTGCAACGCGGCTCTTGGAAGGCGACGCCGGGAAACCACCTGGGTCGCATTGTACGCTTGCCGCAAGGCGGGTTGCGGAACGGCGCTCGGGTTGAACAGATGCAGGGACAACTCTGCGGCCAAATCCATACAGACGCGGATCCCCCGGACGCTGTTGCCCTGCCCATCCAGCAGAGGCGAAAACACTCCGATGCCGAGCTGCCCGGGCAACACCGCGAGGATTCCCCCGGCGACCCCGCTCTTCGCCGGCAGTCCGACCCGGTAAATCCACTCGCCCGACCAGTCATACATGCCGCAACTGGCCATCACTCCGAGCACGTTATCGACGTATTCGTGAGCGATCGCTCTTTCCCCTGTGACCGGATTCACCCCCTGGTTGGCCAGCGTAGCTCCCATCAGCGCTAGGTCCGCACAGGTCACCCGCAACGAGCACTGTTGGAAATAGGTCTCCAAGGCATCGTTGGGATCCTCATCCAGGATCTCGAAGTTCCGCAACATCCACCCGATTGCCCGGTTCCGGTGCCCGGTTTCACTTTCGGACCGGAATACCTCGGCATCCACCTCCAGTTCCCGCCCAGCGCATTTAGAAAGATATTCCGTGATCCGTTGAATCCGGCTGGAGCCATTCGGTTGGATCTGACCGGTGATCGCGATCGCACCGGCATTGATCATCGGATTAAACGGAGCCCCCGTTCCAGCCTTCAAGCTGATCGCATTGAAGGCGTCCCCAGAAGGTTCCACGCCCACCCGTGACAAAATGTGTTCCTCGCCCCGGTCCTCCAAGGCGAGTCCATACACCAGCGCCTTGGAGATGGATTGGATCGTGAACGGAACCCGGGTGTCGCCCACCTCATAGACATGGCCGTCCCGAGTCGCGATGCAGATGCCGAAAGATTTTGGGTCCGCCTTGGCCAGTTCGGGGATGTATCCGGCCACGGATCCCTCATTGAGGGAGGCGTAGCGAGTGTGGAGGCGGTGCAGAAACTCCAGGATGGGTGAATTCACGGAGGCCGCCGCGAAGCATTTCGCATGCCAACTGACTCCTGCCGCACTCGGCGGAACATGAGAGAAAAACTTTAGATTGACGGCCATATTGAGTAATTGTATTTTCTATAATTACCGTAAATATCTTCCTCTCCTCCGCCATGCAATTGAGACGTCCTTCCTCCGCATTCTCACTTCTCGAAACGCTGATTGCTCTAGCTGTTATCGGAATCCTCGCTGCGGTCGGCATTGCGTATCACCGCGTCTCTATTGAGGACGTCCGCGTCACCAAGCTCGAGGCCGACATCGCCACCATCAACGCCGCCACGAAGACTTATCTGGCCAACGGCGGATCTTTTACCGGCCTGACGACACCTCAAGAGATTCTGGACAAAATGAAGACCGTATTGACCACGGAGCAGGAGACCAGATTTGTCGGAATCGGCGGCTCCATGATCGACGCCCGCTTGGCGGTCGTCACCGCCGAAGGTCTCCCAAATGGACGACCACGGGCGGTTTGGAATGCCTCGGCACGTCGCTTCGAGCTTGCCTCGACCGGGAGCGGCATCTCCCAGTTCGTCCTCGACGCGGCCAAGGGTCGGACGACTTACGGCACGGAAGCTCGCGATACAACCTCGTTCACCTACAACGCTGGGAATGGTTGGGTTTGGAATTACAACGAAGCGTCCCCTCTTCCACGTCCCACCCCAACCCTCATCTCCGTGGATGGGCTACCCGATGGTGAAGACGAAGGCGTCAGCCCGGACCCGACTCCATGGGAGGACCCAGTACTTTCGATCCTTCTGCCTCCGATCTTCTCCATTGAACAGGGAACCTTTCGCCCTTCCCGCTTCCCTCTTAGCCTTCAACTGACCAATCCGAACCCCGCCGCGACCAGCCGCATCCTCGTCTCCGTGGGAAGCGCCGACTTCGTTCCCTACGGAGGACCTCTTTCCGTTCCTGCGAACACGACAGTCGAGGCCTTCGCTGCCGGCGATCCCACTCTTTGGTTCCCCAGCCCTACCGTCAGCAAAACCTATACCGCATTAGCACCGGAGCAGCTCGCCACTCCCACCATCACTCCATCTCATCAGCAGTTTCAGTGGGAGACCTCGGAAACGATCACTGTTTCGATCTCGAACCCAAATAGCGATGATTACTCTAGCCTGGAGTACCGGATCGGAGAAGGTGGCTGGATCGCCTATGGCAACACCTTTGACCTGAACATTGATACTTACCCGGACGGAGCCGTAATCACCGCTCGGGCCATTTCATCAAGCACTGACTACACGTCCAGTCAATTTGCCACCGCATCAATCGCTGCGGCGCCCGATCCACTCCCCTTACTGCCACCAACGATCACCTCAAGCCATTCGGCGTTCATTGCAAATTCGGTCGATACCATTTCGGTTTCCATCGCCAACCTGAACGAAGAAGGATCAGCCCTGGAGTACAAGTTGCAAAGCGGAAACTGGCAGGCCTACAACGGGTCTTTTCAAGTAACTCGCACCAATTATCCCGATGGTCTCACCGTGAGCGCTCGCTGCCTCGCCACTTCACGGGCCTATCGTGATAGCGAAACGACCAGCACCGAGATCGGCCTCACTGCGGTCCAGCTCCGGACGCCCACCATCAGCCCGAGCGCACCCAATTTTATGGCTGGCACGGTGGAGAACATCACCGTCACCATCACCAACCCAAACACATCGGACTCGATTCTCGAATACCGGCTCAGTGGTGGCGCCTGGATGCCCTACTCGACAGCCCTAACCCTCACGCGCTCCACCTATGCCACCGGGGTCACCGTGGAAGCCCGAGCCCGAGCCACATCGAGCGCATTCGAGAACAGTAGCAATGCCTCGGCGGAAATTGGCCTCACCGCTGTTCCCCTGCTCGCGCCCAGCGTGAGCCCCAGCGCTCCGAACTTTGTTGCTGGCTCGGTGGATAGCATCACGATCACGGTAACCGACCCCAACCCATCAGCGGCCGCCTCCGCCTTGGAATACCGTCTTAACAGTGGCGCCTGGACTGCCTACTCCGCTCCCTTCCCCCTTGCCCGTTCCTCCTATCCTTCGGGAGTCCAAGTCGAGGCCCGCGCCCGCACTACTTCGCCCGCCTATCTCACCAGCGACATCGCCTCCATCAACATCGGTCTTACGCCGGTTCAACTGCGCACACCCGCCATCACGCCTCCAGCGGCCACGTTCATGGCGGGGGCGACCGAAAGCATTTCCGTCACTGTCAGCGACCCGAACACCGAAGGCTCGACTCCCGAATACCGCCTCGCAGGCGGCGCATGGCAATCCTACACCGGAGCCTTCTCCGTCAGCCGTGCCGACTGGCCCACCGGCCTGCTCATCGAAGCGAGGGCACGCGCTACCTCGCCCGCATTTCGCGACAGCGAGCTGGCCGTGTCCGTCATCGGATTGACAGCAGTTCAATTGCGGATGCCGACCATCACGCCGTCCGCGTCGAGCTTCATGGCCGGCACCACCGATAGCATCACCGTAGCGATTGCTCATACCAACGCATCCGGCATCGGAGTGCTGGAGTATCGCTTGGGGAATGGAAGCTGGCAGACCTACAGCAGTCAGTTCCGCGTTACGCGCACAAGTTATCCTTCTGGACTCTCGATTGAAGCCAGGGTCCGCGCACTAACTTCTGCATTCGTGAATAGCGATCTGGCGATCGCAAGCCTGCCCCTCATCGCGGTGCAACTTCAACCCCCAGCCATCCAACGGAGCGCTGCCAGCTTCATGGCAGCCTCGGTGGAAAGCGTGACCATCACCTTGGTGGCCCGTCATACCGAAGGCGGCGCTCTCGAATACCGCGTAAACTCCGGCAGTTGGCAAGCTTATTCTGCCCCATTCAGCGTAACTCGGGCGAATTACCCTACCGGCGTGCCTGTCGAAGCTCGTGCCCGCAACACCTCTACGGCGTTCATTACGAGTGAGATTGTCTCCGCGCCCGTCGGGCTCACCCCGGTTCAGTTGCAAACTCCCACCGTCGCGAAGACGGCGAACTACTTCATTGCCGGCTCGGTCGAATCCGTCACGGTCACCCTCACCAATCCCAACCCCTCCGGCGTCTCCATTCTCGACTATCGCTTGAATGGAGGCTCTTGGCAGACTTACTCCACCGCCTTTCCGGTGACGCGGAATACTTATCCCTCCGGCGTAACCGTCGAGGCCCGTGCCCGAACCGTCTCAGCCGCCTACCTCAACAGCGCCAACGCCACCTCAAGTGTCGGCCTGGATCCCGTGCAACTGCAAGCGCCCGTCATCACGCCTAGCGCTCCGAACTTCGTCGCTGGCCTTGTAGAGACGATCTCCGTCAGCTTGACCGATCCAAACTCCTCCAACTCCGCGTTGGAGTACCGCCTCAACGGCGGCGCCTGGCAAGCTTACTCATCCGCATTCAACTTGACCCGCTCCACCTATCCTTCGGGCCTGACCATCGATGCGCGGGCGCGTTCGACCAATGCAGCCTTCTCGACCAGCCCAACCGCCACCCGGGCCATCGGCCTCACCCCGGTGCAGCTCCAAGCTCCGTCGATCGCCACGAGCGCTTCCAACTTTAGCCCCGGAACGGTGGATAGCGTGACGGTGACGCTCACCAATCCAAACAACACCGGCTCGACTCTTGATTACCGTCTCAATGGCGGCGCTTGGCAAGCCTACTTAAGCGCCTTCCCAGTGACTCGTTCCGCATACGCAACTGGCGTCACCATTGAGGCCCGGGCCCGCTCTACGGATCCCGCTTATAGCGACAGCACGCTGGCCTCCGCCACCATCGGCTTGTCCGCCGTGCGTCTGCAACCGCCCTCGATCAGCCCAAGCGCCTCGAACTTTGCGGCTGGCTCCGTCGAGACGATCTCCGTCACTCTGACTGATTCGAATGCCGAGGGTTCTACCTTGCAATACCGCCTGGCCGGAGGCTCATGGCAAACCTACTCCAACGCCTTCAATGTCACCCGGGCAACCTATGCCTCGGGCGTCCTGATTGAGTCCCGCGCCCGCGCCACTTCAGCCGCCTACACGGACAGCTCCATCGCGTCCTCCGTGATCGGCCTCACCCCCGTGCAATTGCGCAGCCCATCCATCAGCCTCAGTTCGCCGAACTTCCTGGCAGGTTCCGTCGAAACCATTTCGGTCACCATCACCAATCCGAACTCGACCGGCTCCGCGTTGGACTACCGCATCAACAATGGCTCCTGGGTCGCCTACTCGTCCGCTCTTTCGGTCAGCCGTTCCACCTATCCGAATGGCTTAACGGTGGAAGCTCGAGCCCGGTCCACAAACTCCGCATACGTGGATAGCAACACCACGTCGACAACCATCGGACTCACTGTGGCCCAGCTCCGTGCTCCTTCCATCAGCCCTAGCGCGCCAGACTTCATGGCCGGATCCGTGGAGACGATCTCGGTGACGATCTCCAATCCCAATTCGACTGGGTCCGCATTGGATTACCGCCTCAATGGCGGCACCTGGCAAGCCTACTCCACCGCCTTCAGCATCACCCGCAGCGCCTATCCTTCTGGTCTGATGGTCGAAGCCCGAGCCCGCGCCACGAACAGTGCGTTCGCCGATAGTGACATCGCCGCCGCACCGATCGGCCTCGCTCGTGTCAAGCTGCTGAGCCCGACCATCTCTCCAAGCGCCACGAAATTCGTCGCTGGCAGCAGAGAAACCATCTCCGTGACCATCAGCAACCGGAACAGCACCGGCTCCAGCCTCCAATACCGGATCAACGCCGGCTCTTGGGTGAACTACTCCTCCAGGTTCAACGTGACTCGGAGCAGCTATCCCAACGGCCTCTCCGTGGAGGCTCGTGCACTCGCCACCTCAACCGCTTACACCACCAGTGACATCACCCTGGCGTCCATCGGGCTCACGGCAGTGCCTCTGCAAGCGCCCGTGGTGGCCGCCAGCGCCCCCAACTTCATGGCGGGCTCCCGGGAAACCATCACGGTCACGGTCACCAATCCCAATCCCTCGGGATCCTCCAGCCTGCAATATCGGATCAATACGGGCTCCTGGACCGCCTACTCCAGCACCTTGAGCTTCACCCGGTCAAACTATCCGTCCGGCCTCACCGTGGAAGCCCGCGCGCTCGCCGCCACCTCTGCTTATATCAATAGCGGAACCGGCTCGACCACGATCGGCTTGACTCCCGTGCAACTGCTGGCCCCGAGCATCACCCGCAGCGCTCCGAACTTCGTCGCTGGCACCGTAGAGACGGTGTCCATCACCATCAGCAACCCGAACCCCACCGGCTCAACCTTGCAATATCGCCTAGCCGGCGGCAGTTGGTTGGACTATTCCAGCAGCTTCAACGTGACCCGCACCAACTACCCCAGCGGAGTTTCCGTGGAGGCCCGCGCCGTTGCGAGCAACGCCGCTTACACCGATAGCACCATCAACTCGACGTCCATTGGACTTGGAGCGGTGCAACTGCAAGCGCCGGTAATCACCCCAAGCGCACCGAACTTCATGGCCGGTTCCGTCGAAACGGTCTCCGTCACCGTAAGCAACCCAAACCCCTCCGGATCCTCCACGCTGGAGTATCGCATCAACACCAATTCGTGGCAAAGCTACACCGGAGCCTTTTCGGTAAGCCGCTCCACCTATCCCAGCGGATTGACGGTTGAGGCTCGGGCTACGACTTCCTCCGCTGCTTATCTCACCAGTGCCAGCGCGTCGGCCTCGATCGGATTGACCAGGGTTCAGCTTACCACCCCCAACCTCTCCCGGAGCGCCAGCAACTTCATGGCGGGCTCGGTAGAAACGATCTCAATCAGCATGTCGAATCCGAACGTAAGCGGAGTATCCGTTATGGAATATCGCATCAACGGCGGTTCCTGGCTGACCTACTCCAGCGCGTTCAACGTCACTCGATCATCCTATCCCACTGGACTCAGCGTAGAGGGACGAGCCAGATCTACATCAGCGGCCTACAGTGATAGCGCGATCGCCTCCACCACGATCGGGCTCACCCCGGTGCCCCTGCGGACGCCCAACATCCGCCTCAGCGCCCAATACTTCGTCCCAACCATTTCCGAAACGGTCACCGTCACCCTGATCAACCCGCATACCTCCAGCCTTGCCGCGTTGGACTACCGCCTCAACGGGGGGGCCTGGACGGCATATTCCGCTCCATTCCCCGTCAGCCGCTCCACCTACCCCTCCGGGCTGTTGGTGGAAGCACGCTGCCGCACCCTGGTGCCGGCCTACGTCAACAGTTCGATTGCTTCCAGCACAATTGGACTCAAGACCAATGTCACCAAGGCCACCTTGACCTTCACCTCGCTTGCCTCATCGGCCGGTTATCTCAACGAAGCCTACATCTACATCAACGGCGATGCCTTCTACCTGGGGAATAGCGACTCCGGAGCAGGCAACAGCTTCACCGTCGATATCTTCATTGAGCCTGGAGTAACGAACGCATTCGATTTGACGATCGATACCTACATCCGCAGCGGCGGGCAATTCACCTCCGGTCCGCTACGGGGCCT
>CAMCXS010000036.1 GCA_945883495.1 Akkermansia muciniphila | reverse complement strand
GACTTCCCCAATCTGCTTTCTGCGATGACTTCGAAAGGGTGACTCCGAAGTAATCTTCAATGAGGTTTGCTAAACCGAACCGCTCATGACCGATCAGCCTAGAGGCGATCTGTGTATCCAGGATGCGATTCGGAAGGAATCCATAGGTCCGAAGAAGCAAAGTCATGTCAAAATCCGCACCATGAAACCAAACCTCACGATGACGTAAGAATTCGACAAATCTGGCGAAAGTTGCTTCGTCAATTCTAAGCGGATCGATCACCGCCAAGAGATCGCCACAACAGAGCTGAACAAGACAAAGCTTCTCCCTGTATGAGTGAAGGCTATCCGCCTCGGTATCCAAACCACACCGGGCTGCCCCCTCTGCCTCCAGTCTGATGAGAAGACGATCCAGCTCCGCAGGAGAAGCGATGAACAACTCCTCGGCGCGTAACGGCGGGTGGCTGGCCTGCTGCTCGGAAATAGGCGGGAAAAGGTGAATCAGTTTAGCGTAAGCCCTTCAGGAGCAGTTCCGCGTTGGATCCCGTGTGCTTCACGTTACGGATCAGCACCTCCATCGCCTCAACGGCAGGCAGCTTGGAAAGTTCACGCCGGAGGATGGTCACACGGCGGAATTCATCAGGATGATACAGCTTCTCGTCATTCCGAGTGCCCGAGCGATTCAAGTGGATCGCTGGGAATATCCGCTTTTCCACCATTTCGCGATCTAGAGCGATCTCCATGTTTCCCGTCCCTTTAAACTCCTCGAAGATTACTTCGTCCATTCGGTTCTCGGTCTCTATCAATGCTGTGGCGAGAATCGTCAAACTGCCGCCCTCCTCGACGTTCCTGGCCGCACCGAAGAACTTACGGGGTTTCTCAAGAGCTTTCGATCCCAGGCCACCTGACATCGTGCGGCCCGCCGCCGGAGTTCCGCCTTGGGCTTGGTTGTGCCCCCGCGCCAATCGGGTCAAACTATCAAGAAGGATGACAACATCTCTTCCCATCTCCACCAACCGCTTGGCACGCTGAGCCACCATTTCAGAGACCTGGATGTGGCGCCGGGATGGTTCATCGAAAGTGGAACTGAACACCGGCACATCAACCGCTTCGCGGAAGTCGGTGACTTCCTCTGGACGCTCATCCAACAACAACACGATCAGCTCAATCTCTGGGTGATTCGCTCGGATCGACCGTGCAATCTCCTTGAGCAGCAGGGTTTTGCCGCCCCGAGGCGGAGCGACAATCAAGCCACGCTGCCCCTTGCCCAACGGAGCAATCAGGTCCACGATCCTCGAAGAGACCGAACTTCCCTTCGGATGTTCGAGGATGATCCGCTCCTGCGGAAAGAGGGCAGTGAGCTTGTCGAACGGCTTTGGAGCTGTCCACTCCTCCACGGGAACTCCTTCCACCGAGAGGACTTCATCCACAGCGGCAAATTTCTCCTTGTCCCGGGCCCCCCTCACGGTGCAGCGGAGCAAATTCCCAGAGCGCAATCCAAACTTCCGGATCAAATGTGTGGGAACGTAGAGATCATCGGGAAGTGGTGCGAAGCTAAACTCCGGCCAACGCAGGAAACCGTGGTTGTTTCCATCGTGTTCCAACACGCCCTCCGCTTCAATCCGGCTCCCATATCGACCGTAGAAGGACACCAATTCAAAGATCAACTGATGCTTGGAGCGGATACCCGCCACTCGTAGCTCCGCTTTGATCGCTTCACGATGTAACTCGGCAAGGGGCCTACGATGCATCGCATTCAGATCTACTATTGCGGGGACCTCCACCTTTCTGCGAACAGGTGCGGACGGCGCGGCCGCTTCGCCGGAGGCACTGTGATCAGAGGAATCATTCTGATCACAGCTTTCTACTTGCTCGGCGGTGACCGTAGCGACCGAAGCGGATTCCTCGTCTCCGCTCGCCCTCGCCGGCTCTTCGGGTGAATCATTACTCATTGCAACTTCTGATGAATCCCGCGAGCAGCCAAAGCCACTAGCCGGTTTAGCGTCCCAAGACTCCCATCGTTCCAGATTACGACCTGGGCTCGCGAAATCTTCTCTGCCATTGGCATTTGTGCGCCAATCCGGTCAACAGCCCGCCCACTGTCTGTCTTACGCAGGGCCAATCGACGGATCTGATTTCGCTCGGAGCAGGCTACGACGATATCAACGTCTCGTTTGATCGGAAAATCAACTTCATACAGCAAAGGAACCTCAACAACTCCCATCGCGGCAGCTGTGGCGTTGATCGCAATCCACTCCTCCACCGCCCGGAGAACCCGGGGATGAACGATTGACTCCAGCTTGAGCCGTCGGTCTGAAGAAGAAAAGACAATCCCAGCAAGCGCCCCCCGATCAAGCCCCCCTTCGACGGAGACCACTCCGGGAAAGCTTGCTTCGATCTCTGCCACCACTTCGGGAGCCGACAAGAGCCGGTGAACAAGTTGATCGCAGCTGCACCAGGGACACAGCAGCGCCTCAGCCAACGCCTGGGCGACGGCTGACTTGCCGCTCGCAATTCCGCCGGTAATGGCGATCACTTTCATCCTACCTAACTAGTGCATAATGCGTAGGCGGCTGTCCGGTAAAGGAACAGCCGCCATGAAGGTCACCCCGCAGCACCCATGCCGAGCGGGCCTAAACTCAGTTCCGCAAACCGTTCACGACCCGGGCAACTTTATGGGCGTGAGCGGCTCGTCCACGCTCTCATTGATGGGAGAACCTGAAGGGTCAATCAGTCGGGCGGTGACAAAGATGGTGAGGTTGCGCTTGCTGTGCACTTCCGCTTTGCTGCGGAACAGAAACCCGGCCACCGGAAGGTCCCCCAGGATCGGGAGCTTGTCTTCCACGTGTTGAATGTCCTCCCGGATCAAACCACCGACGGCAACAGTCTGGCCGTCCCAGATTGTTACATCCGTCGATACCGCACGTCTGGCAAACACCGGCATCTCGATGCGGTTCTCTGTAAGGAGTACTTGGACCGGCTGACCGGCAGCGGTGCCCCCGGTGAAGATGGGACTGCCGTAGTTGATGAATCCCTCGAACTCAACAACCTCGGGCTCAAGACGAAGGTCGATCGTGAAGCCATCAGGCCCGATCGTTGGGGTCGCTTGGAGCGTGACGCCAACGTTCCGAGTTTCGAATGCGGTTGGGTTCGCCGGAGTCACCGGAAAGGAGGAGACGGAAGCGGCTACACCCAAGTTGCCCTGGTTGTTCCCGATAGCACCAAACTGATCGGGAATCTCCGGCGGGTCATACTCAGTCGGGTAAATGAATTCGCGAATCACCTCGAGTTTCGCTAGCTGTCCGCTACGAGCGACCACACTGGGGGCGGACATCAAATCCACGCCTTTGCTTTGGTTAATGGCACGAAGGACGACCTGGAATTGGGGGTCCGTGAATACTCCCGCCATGGAGAGGACGGCGGGAGCGAGCGCCGATTGACCCGCGATCGTATTGGTCAAAAGAGAATCGATCGTATTCCCATTGATCGCAAGAGAACCGCTTCGCAGCCCTGACGTCAGCGGGTCACCCCCGAAAGCCTGTTGACTGATGGGTTCAA
Organism: Akkermansia muciniphila; assembly: GCA_945883495.1. Taxonomy (GTDB): domain Bacteria; phylum Verrucomicrobiota; class Verrucomicrobiia; order Verrucomicrobiales; family DEV007; genus V1-115. Next base: position 52,347 of record CAMCXS010000036.1, on the reverse strand, counting down.
CGAACGACCAATCCTGTGCCTGCTGTTCACTACGGGTACTGCCGATCGTTCCGCCGCCAGTGAATACACGATTCGTCCCAGGGACGTTAGATTTTCCAAGCAGCCAGTCGAATCCGAAAGTATCGTCATTGTCCTGGCCGATTTCGACAAACTTCGAGCTGATAAAGATCTGCTTCTGCACATCTTCCCTCAGAGAGTCCACGTAAGCCTCGACGAGATCGAGGTTGGCCTGCGTGTTGCGGACGATCAATTGACTGTTCGTCGCGTTGTAGATGGCGCTACTGTCCTGAGGGAAGGTCACCCCAACGCCTTCCAAGACTTCCTTGGCATTTCGTTTTGGAGTGAGGGAGGTCGTAGCTCCGCCGGGAGAGGATCCTAGGCTAGCGAAAGGATCGCCAGCCAGTGATGCACCACCCCCTCCATCACCGCCGCCAGCGGTAAGGAAGGAAGGAGGAACCCGGAAAACCTGAGTGAACAGGTCTGCATTCTGCTCGGTCAGCGGGATAATCACCACCGCATGAGCCTCCACCTTATACTTCAACCGCGCTAATTCCGTCACATACCGCAATGCTTCAACCAAAGGAACACGGCTGAGCTTCAGGTTAATAAGTGTTGAGGACGCATCGCCCCCAGAAAGTGCCGCCGCGCCTCCCGTTGGGTCATCGAACCCTCCAAGACCACCAGCCGACGCCACCGGCGCACTTCCTCCGCCACCGGATGCTCCGGCCGTTCGGATAATGATGTTCACCCCCTTGCGAGCCGGATCCGGCTCCATGTCGTCTAGCTCACGGCTCTTCTCGCGAAGGAACTCGATCGCATCGCTGAATGGGGTGTCTTGAAACTCAATCTCAGGAATGACGATGTTTTTTAGTTTCTCGGTGATATAATCGATACCGTCCTGGGTGCGCGTGGGACCACTTGCCTCACCTGGACGGTCCAGCGAGAATCTCGGAACGGTCATTTCCCACTGCGACTCAACTTGCCGCAGGAATGTGGAACGGGTCTGGTCGTAAGCCGTTTTGTAGTAGAGCCGACGGTGTTGCTCAACGTCCTCAAGGCCGCGGCGTGCGGCGGAATTGTAGCGGTCGTAGTTCAGAGCTTCGTGGTAGCGTTTCTCAGCCCCGTCATAGTCACCGATACGAATATGGCTAGCGGCTTCCTTTAGCGCGGTCTCGACGCGTTTGACACGAGCGATGTGCTCCGGGGTGATCGCCTGTGGATAGATTTCAGGATCATTTAGGTCCTCCAAGAGCCGACGCGCCTCGATGTTCTCGGGATCCACCGCAGGGTCTAGGACCGCCTCGATAATTTGGATGGCCTCGGTGTATTGGCCCTCCTCGGCACGCTGACGAGCAAGCAGCACGCTGGCATCCGCGAATTGCTGGGTATATTCAACTCGCCGCGACTCGACGACTGGGGCATCTGGAAGCAAATCGAGCGCTTTTTTCAATTCGCTCACCGACCCTGCGTAATCTTTGTCAGCGAGTAGCCTCTGGCCCCGGAGAGCGGCCTCGTCCGCTTTGGCGACCATTTCTTGACGCCGAGCAACTGCTTTGCGGGCCGCCTCTGGAACGTCCTGGGCGAACGAATCGAAGAGCAGGGCCCCGAAAGAGGCTGCCAAAAAGAGTCGGTGGCAGGTTTTTTGGCATACCTGCCAATTTCCTAGGTTCGCAGCGAGACGGATCATGGAAAGAGAAATGTTGAAACAGCAGCGCGTGGCAGAAGGATAGGATCCCCCTGAAGCGCTCTTTTAAATTTTTGCCCCCTTTTTTGCAAACTTAATTTCACCTTTTTAAGAACTGCTCGCTTCAAGCCGTAGCCCGCAACCCGGCGGAGGGACTTCGCTCCGCCCCTCCGCATTGCTCCTGCTTGAGTCCCGTCGCGCCCGATGCGAGGATCGTCCCGTGGCCACGAGCATCCTCGATTCCGGGGATCGGCGCCCCACAGCCCGGGAGCGTTTCGAACGCATCCGGACGGTGGAGTTCTCCGATTCCATTCACCCAAGCCGCCAGCTGGCGCAAGAAGCATCCGTCCTGATCCGGGAGGCGACGAAAGAGAATCCATTTGTCATGGGTCTCGCCACGGGCTCTACCCCTGTTCCCTTCTACCGCGAATTGATCCGGCTCCACCGCGAAGAGGGATTGAGTTTTCGCAACGTCGTGACCTTCAACCTCGATGAGTATCACGGTCTGCGTCGCGATCACCCGGAGAGCTACTTCCGCTTCATGCATGATCAGCTTTTCGATCATGTGGATCTTCCTGCGGATCAAATCCACATCCCGGATGGCACGATCGACATCGACGCGGTCTACGACTATTGCCAGGACTACGAGCGGTGTATCGAACAGCACGGCGGCATCGACCTTCAGATCCTTGGCATCGGCCGGACCGGCCACATCGGGTTCAACGAGCCTGGCTCCGCGATCGACTCGCCGACGCGCATGATCGCCTTGGATCGACTGACGCGGCGTGATGCCGCTGCGGACTTCCTGGGCGAGGCCAACGTCCCCCGCTTTGCAATCACGATGGGCGTGGGCACCATCATGAGAGCTCGCCGCGTGGTCCTGATGGCTTGGGGCGAGAACAAAGCGGAGATTGTGTCCCAAGCGGTGGAAGGCCCAGTGACCGACATCATTTCCGCCAGCTTTCTGCAGCACCATGAGAACGCGACATTTGTCGTGGACGAGACGGCGGCCACCTGCTTGACCCGGAATCGATGCCCTTGGCTGGTTGGCCCGGTTACTTGGTCTCCTGCGATGATGCGCAAAGCGGTTGTTTGGCTGGCGCGTAAGATCAAAAAACCCGTGCTAAAGCTGATCGACGAAGACTACAACGAGAACGGCATGGCGGACGTACTCGCGGAGCACGGAGGAGCCTACGACGTGAACATCGGAGTGTTCAATCAACTCCAACACACCATTACAGGCTGGCCTGGAGGTAAGCCCGGTGCGGACGACTCGTATCGGCCCGAGCGAGCGATCCCTATACACAAACGAGTGGTCGTCTTCAGCCCTGAACCTCAAGATGCCGTCGTGGCGATGGGGGGCACGCTGGAGCGCTTGGTGCAGCAAGGACACGACGTGACCCTGATTTGCCAAACCTCAGGCAATCTACGGGTGGCTGATATGGAAGCCCGGAAATTCGCCACCATCCTCGAAGATATCGCCACCGGCAGCCAAGCATGGCCGGAACAACAGTCGTATGCCCGCACGATCCAAGGGCTCCTCGACCAGAAGGGCGAGTTTGGAATCGACCCGGCTCCCGTACGCCACCTGAAAGGATTGATTCTCCGTGGCGAAGCTCGGGACGCCGCCGAGGCATGCAGCCTTAATGAGATCAAGATCCGGTTTCTTGATCTTCCGTTTTACGAAGATGGCCGCTATCGCCGCTTCAACCTGGGAGAGAACGACATTACCGCTACGGCATCCGTCCTCGCCGAATTGCGCCCCCATCAGATCTTTACCACCGGTGACGTAGCGGACCCCAGCTCCCTTCAGGCCCTCTGCTTCCGAGCTCTTCTTGAAGCATGGTCGCGGGACGAAAATCGCCCTTGGTTCAGCCAATGCAGGGTCTGGCTCTACAGAGGCAAGGAGAAGCCACTGGCCGATCATGAAATTGATATGGCCGTCCCTCTGAGCCCCATCCAACTGGAGCGCAAGATCAACGCGATTCGGAAATTTCAATCCATTCGGCAGGATGAATGGGAGGCCGCGTCTCTGAACAGGACCAACGCAACCAATTACGATTCCCTGGGGATGGCCGAATATGAGGCCATCGAATCATTTCAGATGCTTCGTAATCCACGGCCCCATTAGGCGGCACCCCCGCCCATGGCTCCTCCCGGCTCCGCCCCGGGAGGTTCGGGCCGAGGTGGATTCATTTTAGATAGAACCTCCTGGGCGGCTCTCGTCCCGGCCTCGCTGCCGCGGCTCCGCGATTCTTTGACTTCCTCCGAGACCAAGTCCCGCGCCAAGGTTGAAGCGAAGGAAGCTCCGAAGGAAAGACTATAAGAAAGATCATTGAGGACCTCGATCAGGACTTCTCGGGCTCGAGGCGCGGCTTGATCGGCGGCGGCGCGAGCTTCCTCTGCCCCCCGTTGCCAGGCATCTTGAATGACCTCGCGCAACTTTTCGACGGATTTCCCGCCGCGATCTCCTACGTGTTCAGAAGCGCTCCCGGAGGTCGATTTTGAGTCTTCATTCATAAGAAAAGATCGCTCGATTAGACGTTCAGACCAACACGGAAATGCAAAGAAACGCTCATTTTTGAACGGCGATATTTGAGTGATTCCGGAATTTCTTTTGATTCCCAGAATCATGTTCGTTCTCCCTTGTCACCTCAAGAACCTGGAGTCCGCCGAACACCGGCGACTGGCGACGGGTAGATTTTCAAATTTGACTCCACCGGAAAACCCCGTGTAAGTCCGACACCCCGGGGCCAAAGGGTTGAACTCCGTAGGCACCGGTCCGGCCCTAGGTTGTTGGGGACGTAAGGAATTAGATCTGCAAGCTGCACGCATGGATACGAATCGGAACGGGTCCTCCCAGCGGGAGCCATTGGCTATCGTTGGAATTGGTTGTCGCTTTCCTGGAGGTGTCGATGACACCGAATCCTTCTGGAAACTTTTAAAAGAGGGCCGTTCGGGCATCGTCGAGATCCCGGCCAACCGGTGGAATCGCGAGCGTTTTTATCACCCGGACACCTCGATCCCGAGGAAAATGCACACCAAGTGGGGTGGCTTCATCGACAACCTGGATCAGTTCGACGCTCAGTTCTGGGGAATCTCTCCACGGGAAGCCCTCCGCATGGACCCTCAGCAACGGTGGCTCCTCGAGTGCGCCTGGGAAGCCATTGAGAATGCCGGTTATCGTCCCTCCAAGCTCGCGGGCACCCGCACCGGGGTGTACGTCGGAATTGCGTCAAATGACTACGCGCAGGTCCAAATGACCAGCCCGGAGGAGGTCGATGTCCACACCAACTCTGGCGCCACGCTATCGATCGCTTCCAACCGGATCGCCTATTTGCTCGACCTCAAAGGACCAGCAATGTCCGTGGACACGGCCTGTTCCTCCGCCTTGGTCGCGATCAACTTGGGCTGCAAAGATCTCTGGTCCGGTGAGATCGACTACGCTCTGGTCGGCGGTGTCAATGCCTTGCTGACGCCCGATACCTCCATCGGTTTCTCGAAAGCCACCATGCTTTCGCCGAGCGGGCAATGCTTCGCCTTCGACGACCGCGCCAACGGTTATGTCCGAGGTGAAGGCGCCGGCATGATGATGATTTTGCCGCTCTCCAAGGCTTTGGCCAACGGTGACCGGATTTACGCCACGGTGCGCGCCGCCGTGATCAATCAGGACGGCCATACCTCGTCCATGACCGTGCCGGGCCAAGAAACCCAAGCGGCCATGTTGGTCGAGGCGTATCACCAAGCCGGTTTCCCTCCTTCCCGCGTCACCTACATGGAAGCGCACGGCACCGGGACTCCGGTCGGTGACCCGATCGAGACCAACGCGCTCGGGAACATTCTCTCCCAGGGACGGGATAAGAAGAACAAGTGCCTCATTGGTTCGGTGAAGACGAACATCGGACACCTCGAATCCGGTTCCGGAGCTGCCGGCATGGTCAAAGCCGCGCTTGTCCTGCACAAGGGCATGGTTCCTCCGAACCTCAACTTCAAGCGGCCCAATCCGAACATCGACTTCGACGGCCTCAAGCTCAAGGTCGTCACCGAGCTCACTCCCCTCAAGACTCCAGACGGTCAGCCGCCCGTCGCTTCCGTGAACTCGTTCGGTTTCGGCGGCACCAACGCCCACATCGTTCTCGAAGCCCCACCCCAGGCGGCACCCGTTGCGAAGCCAGCCGAAGTCGCGGCCCGACCCCTTGTCCTCCCCATCTCCGGAAAGGACGAACACGTACTCCGTGCCTACGCCGACCGCTACCGCCGCTTCCTTGAGGACGAATCGCTCGATCTCGCCGAGGTCTGCTACTCCGCCGGTGCCCGCAAGGAGCATCACGACAAGCGCGCCGTCGTCATCGGGCACAATGTCGCGGAGCTTCGCGAGAAACTCCGTCACGTCGCCAAAGGGCACGACGACGTTCCGGGAGTTCACTACGGCACGGCCGCCGACGAATCGCATCCGACAGTTTTCGTCTACACCGGGCAAGGCGCCCAGTGGTGGAAGATGGGGCAAGAATTGCTCCAATCGGAGCCCGTTTTCCGCCGCACCATTGAGGAGATTGACGCCGAAGTCCGCAAGCTGGCCGACTGGTCGCTCCTCGAGGAGATGACCAAGGCGAACGAGAAGGATTCGAACATCAACCGCACCTACATCGCGCAACCAGCGATCTTCGCCCTCCAAGTTGCCCTCACGGAACTCTGGAAGAGCTGGGGCGTCGTCCCGCACAAGGTCGTCGGTCACTCCGTTGGTGAAGTCGCCGCCGCCTATGCCGCTGGCGCCTACACGTTGTCGGATGCCGTCAAGGTCATCGTGCATCGTTCCCGTTTGCAGGAGCAAACCGGTGGCGATGGCAACAAAGGCCGGATGTATGCCGTCGGACTCAGCGAAAGCGAAGCTCGCGAATGGCTTGTGGGCTACGAGGGCGTGATCGAAGTCGCGGTGGTGAACAGTCCAACGCTCGTTACCTTGGCTGGGGATCGCGTCCCTCTGGAAGAACTCGCCGCCAAGCTGGAAGCAGCCGGCAAGTTCGTCCGGATTCTCCGCATCAACTACGCGTTCCACACCTTCCAAATGGCGCCCATCAAGGACGAGCTGTTGGAAGTCCTCAGCGATATCCGTCCGCGTCCCACGACGATTCCCTACATCTCGACCGTCACCGGCGGCGTGATGCGCGGGGAAGAGCTCGATGCTCATTATTGGTGGCGTAACGTCCGGGAGGCGGTCCTCTTCGCCCCGGCCGTGATGAATCTGATCCGCGGTGGCGAACGGCTGTTCTTGGAGATCGGCCCCCACCCCGCTTTGCAGGGCCCGATCAACGAGTGCCTTCAAGAGCTCAAGCGCAAAGGCGCCGTCTTCCATTCCTTGGCCCGGAAAACCGTCGAGATCGACGAGATGCTCGGAAACCTCTCGCGCCTGCACCTGCATGGCCGTGAGATCGATTGGCGGTCCGTCAACCAAGCCGCCGGCGTTTTCGTTCCTCAGCCTTCTTATCCCTGGAACAAGGAGCGCTTTTGGCTTGAGTCCGAGGAAGGCACGCACGTCCGGTGCAGTCCCAGCGTGCATCCGCTGCTTGGAATCCGCATCGGCGCCACCAAGCCGACCTACGAGTTCTACCTCGATCCGCGGCTCTTCCCTTACTTGGATGATCACCGCTTCTGGGACTCCATCATCTTCCCGGCCTCTGGATACGGGGAAATCGGCCTGGCGCTCTGTCGCGAGCTTTACCCCGGTGAAGACTACTGCGTGGAAGAGCTGGAAGCCAAAAAGGCGCTTTTCGTCAGCGAGTCCAAGATCCCGACCATCCGCGTCGTCTTCGACGAGGGCGATCGGACGTTCTACGTCTACAGCAACGCATCGAAGAACAGTCTGAAGGAGTGGGAGCTGAACGCTCAGGGCCGCTTGCGCAAACTAGGACATCCCGTTCCCGCCCAAGCGAATTTCGAGGAGATCAAGGCCCGCATGGTCAAGCACTTCGACCATGATGCCTATTATAAGGATTATCTCGACGCCGGCTATCAGTTTGGCCCCAACTTCCAGCATCTGGAGAACGTCTGGCGCCGCCCGCACGAATCCCTGGCGGAAATCATCGTGCCCGCTCCGGTTCAGTCAGATCTCAAGGGCTACCGATTCCATCCGGCCGTGCTCGACGCTCTCTTCCACGGAGTGAAGGGCGCCCAGGTAGTGCCTGACGACGCCAAAGGGTCAGATTACTTCTATCTGCCTGCGTCGGTCGGCCGCATCCGAATTTTCGAAGAGCCGATTCCGACCAAGCTGTGGGCTCACACCATCATCCACTTCGACGATGGCGAGTCGCTGATTTCCAACGTCCGCGTGTTCACCGAGGAAGGCCGGCAGATCGCGGAGATCGTCGATTTCCGCGTCGATCGCGTGGATCAGAAGGATGAGAAGGAAGAGGAACTCGACAACTCGTTCTATCAATTCCGCTGGGAAGCACGTCGCCTGAAGGGTAGCCGCACGGAACGCGAAGTCGCCTTCAAGCCGATCGCGAACGTGATCAAAGAGGTGCGGACAGCGATGCCAGCCGTCTACAAGAACCACGGCCTGAATCTCTACTACGAAGGTTTCGAAACGCGTCTCGACATGGCGGTCGAGCAGTTCGTCATCAACGCCTTCCTCAAGTTGGGTTGGTCGCCAGCCCCAGGCCAAACGATTGAGCTGGATGATTTCATCAGCTCGCTTGGCATCCAAGCTACCCATCGCAGGCTTACCAACGCCCATCTCGACACCCTGGCGGCGGCGGGCTGGTTGAAGTCAAACGGCAGCGAAAGCTGGAAGGTCGTCAAGCAACCCGTTCACGTCGATGTTCTCGAAGACCTCGAAGCGCTCATCGCCGAGTATCCGCAGTTCGCCAGCGAGGCTGAACTGCAACTCGTCACTGGTCCCGTTTTGGCCGACGTCCTCACCGGCGATGCGGATCCTGTGGAACTGCTTTTCCCCGGCGGCAAATCGATCGATGCTCTGACGACGTTCTACCGCCAAGGCGGAGACTTCCCGGCGAACAACGAGTTGATCGGCATCGCGATTCAACAGCTCATCGCTGGGCTTCCCGCACGTCGCGACCTCCGCATCCTCGAAGTCGGAGCCGGAACTGGCTCCCTGACCCGTGCCGTTCTGCCGATGCTACCGGCGCATCGGGCGGAATACACCTTTACCGACACGAGCCCGGCGTTCCTCGCGGACGCGAAGCGGCAATTCGCGGACTACCCATTCGTCGATTACGCCACCTTCGACATTGAAAAGAATCCCTCGGCTCAGGGCATACCCAACGGCGGCTTCGATTTGATCCTGGCGACGAACGTGATTCACGCCACTTCCGATCTGAAGAACACCCTGACGAATCTTCAGTCGTGCCTCGCTCCGGAAGGCGTTCTCATGTTCCTGGAGGTCACCAATGAGCGGGTCACCCTGAACAACGTCTTCGGCCTGCTCAAAGGCTGGTGGTATTACTCAGACACCGACCTGCGCCCGAACTCCGCCCTGCTCCCGCGGGAACGCTGGATCAGTTTGCTCCAGGAAATGGGCTTCCGGGACGCCGACTTCTTCGTCAGCTCGGAACGCAGCAACGAATGCCAACAAGCGGTCTTCCTAGCGCGCGCTCCCAAGGCGCAAGCGGCGGAACCCGTCGGCACGCAGGAGGAACCGGCCTCGCCCGAAACCGTTCTTTGGCTCAAGGCGAAGAGCGAGGATGCCAAACTCGGCACTCTCCTCGAAGCATCCGGCCGCAAAGTCGTCACCGTGGAACCCGGCCATGCGTTCGCCGCCAAGGGCAAAGGCTACGTGGTCAACCCGGGCGTCAAGGAAGACTGGGTCCAGCTCTTCCAAGAACTCGCGACAGCCGGTCACCGCACCACCACTTTGGTTCACGGTTGGACGCTGGATGATCCCGGGACTGACATCTCGCTCGAACAACTGCGGGATGTCCAGGCTCACGGCACGCATTCACTCCGCGTCCTGGTTCACGCAATGTATCAGGTGAAGCCGAGCCCGGCTCCTCGCCTCTACGTCGTGACCCGTGGTCGCATTTCGATCGCTGGAGAGCCGCTCCACTGCATCAGCACCGCTCCGCTGACCGGTTTCTGCCGGGTGGCGAACAACGAACATCCAGATTGGCCGATCACCACCGTCGATCTCGACGCTTCGATCACCGGCTTCGAAGCCGACGATTTGGCGGCGGAGATCCTCAAGCCGGACAGCGAATTCGAAGTCGCCTATCGCGGCCAGGTCCGTCACGTCAACCGGCTCCACCGCGTCAAAGCGGAAGAAGTTCCGCTCCGCCGGACCGAAGCGATTCTCCCAGACGGCAGCGTGCTGCCCTATCGACTGGAAATCGACAAGCCGGGCGTCCTGCAAAACTTGTCGCTCAACATCACCCCGCGGATCGATCCCGGTCCGGGCGAGATCGAAATCCTCGTCAAGGCGGGCGGTATCAACTTCCGGGACGTCATGAAGGCGCTCGGCATGTATCCCGGTAACCCGGTCGATATCCGCTGGTTCGGTGACGACGTTTCCGGAACCGTGGTTCGCGTCGGCGAAGGAGTTACTGACCTCAAGCCGGGCGACAACGTCGTCGGCATGGCGCCCTACGCGTTCCGCAGCTACGCCACCGTCCACCGCGACGTGGTGTTCCGGAAACCAGATCACCTCAGCTTTGAAGAAGCGGCCACGCTGCCGACCGTCTTCCTGACCAGCCATTACGCGTTGGTCCACCTCGCACGGATGGAGAAGGGCGAGCGCGTCCTGATCCACGCCGGCACCGGTGGGGTCGGGCAAGCCGCGATCCAAATCGCGCAACACCTCGGTCTGGAGATCTTCTCCACCGCGGGAAGCGACGAGAAGCGCCAGTTGCTCCGCGACATGGGCGTGCATCACGTCATGAACTCGCGGACACTCGACTTCGCCGACGAGATCATGCGGATCACCAACGGCGAGGGCATCGATTGCGTGCTCAACTCGCTGGCCGGCGATTTCATTCCGAAGAGCTTCGCCTGTTTGCGCCGCTTCGGCCGGTTCATCGAAATCGGTAAGATCGACGTCTACAACAACTCGAAGTTCGGCCTCGAGATGTTGAAGAATAACATCTCCTATTTCGTGGTCGATTTGGCCCAGCACCTAGAGTCCAAACCAGCCTTCATCGCATCCATGATGCGTGAGCTCGAAGGTCACCTGTTCGCCAAGACCTATCAAGCTCTGCCGCACCGGGTGTTCCCGATCACGGAAGTGGTCGATGCCTTCCGCTACATGGCTCAGGGCAAACACGTTGGAAAGAACGTCCTCAGCTTCGACGTCCCGTCCATCAAGGTCGCGCCTTGCAGCCAGGAAGGGTTCTTGTTCCGTTCGGACCGCACCTACTTGATCACGGGCGGAGCTGGTGGCTTCGGCTTCGAGTTGGCCAAGTGGATGAGCCGCAACGGCGCACGCCACCTTTGCCTCGTCTCCCGGAGTGGTCCGAAGGAGCCCGCCGCTTCCGAAATCGAAGCCATGCGCGCCCAAGGGATCAGCGTCACCGACGCTCGCGCCAGCGTGATCGATCCCGGGGCCATGCGCCAGATCGTGGCCTCGATCCAAGCTGGTCCCGCGCCGCTCGCCGGTGTGGTGCATGGCGCCATGGTTATCAACGACCTCGACATCATCGACCTCGATGAGGAAGGCTTCGATCGCGTCGTCCATCCGAAGATGCTCGGAGCCTGGATTCTCCACCACCTCACGTTGGACATCCCGCTCGATCTGTTTGTCTGCTTCTCCTCATTCTCCGCGGTGATGGGAGCGGTCCGGCAGTCGAACTACAACGCCGGCAACGCCTTCCTCGATGGCATTGCCCAGCATCGCCGTGCATTGGGTCTGCCCGCGCTCACCTTCAACTGGGGCGCGCTCAAGGGCGCCGGATTCGTCGAGCGCAACGAGAAGACCGAGCAATACCTCGAACTTCTCGGTCTCTCGACCTACGACATGCGCGAAACGCTCAGCGTCTTCCGCCGCTTCATGATTCGGGACGTCTCCAACTTGGCCGCTTCCCGGATTGATTGGAGCTCGCTATCGCGCTTTGCCGCATTGATCGCCTCCAAGACCTACTCCTGCGTCGTCGGCCAAGATGGCGAAGGCGAAGGTGGCGCGATCCGCAGCCAAATCATCAACGCCGCCGCTGACGCCCGTCAGGGTCTCATGGAGAACTTCCTGGCGGAGCAAGTCGCCGGTGTCTTCGGAACCGACGTTTCCAAGATTAACAAAGACGTTCCGCTGAACCAACTCGGTCTCGATTCCCTCATGGCGATCGAGCTCATGAACCGGGTCGAATCGCAACTTGGCATTTCCGTGCCGATGGGCGCCGTTCTCAACGGACCCAACGTTCGCGAACTCTCCGTTCCGATTCTCGAATCGCTGCTGGCTAGCGCTGGCGACGAATTGGCCGACGCCGATGGAACCACCCGTCCGGGAGTGCCCACGGCAGCGCTGCCTCCGTTCGAGGTCTCTGGACAAGATCGCACCGAGTTCCCGCTCACCGAAGGTCAGAAGGCCCTCTGGTTCCTCCACCAATTGGCGCCGCAATCACCGGCCTACAATTTGGTGTTCAGCTCCAAGATCACGCCGCTGGTCGATATCCCGACCATGCAAGAGGCCTTCAAGGGACTCTTCGAGCGTCACCCGATGCTCGACGTCACCTTCCACACGGTCAACGGCACGCCAGTGCAACGGATCCGCAAGGGCCGCACCGTCGATTTCCGCGAACACGACGCCACGAACCTTTCCGAGACCGAGATCAAGCAGCTGGTCATGCAACACGCGAACCAGCCGTTCAATCTCGAGAACGGTCCGGTCGTCCGCCTGGAACTCTTCCGCACCGCCGACAACGCCCACATCGCCCTCCTGTCGATCCACCACATCATCTCGGATGCGTGGTCGGTGACGTTGGTGATGCGCGACCTCATCGAGAGTTATTTCTCCCGTCGCGTCGGCCGTTTGCCCGAGTGGGACACGGTGGAAACTCGCTACCACGATTTCATCAACTGGGAGCAAGTCCACCTCGCAGGAGAGTCCGGCGCCCGGATGCTCGACTACTGGAAGGGCCATCTCGAAGCCGCGCCTCTCGTGCTCGACCTGCCCACGGATCGTCCGCGTCCGCCGGTGCAAACCTTCAACGGTGGCGCTCACGGCTTCAAGCTCGACAAGAAGCTCACCCAAGCCGTCATCAAACTGGCGGAAACCGAGAACGTCACCCTGTTCTCTGCTCTGCTCTCGGCGTTCGATCTGTTGCTCCACCGCTATTGCAAGCAGGACGATCTCATCGTCGGCGTGCCGCTGGCCGGACGGAATCAGTCCGAGCTCCACAACGTGGTGGGCTACTTCATCAACCCCGTTCCGGTTCGCAGCCAAGTTTCGGGCGAGATCAGCTTCCGCGAGTTCCTCGCCGCCACCGGCCGGAACGTCATCGGTGCCTTGGAGAACCAGCACTATCCGCTGTCCAAGCTCGTTGACCAACTCCACGTCCCGCGTGACCCGAGCCGTTCCCCGGTCTTCCAGGTTTCCTTCTCCATGGAGCGGATTCCCGGCATGGATGAGCAAGGCATCGCCGTGTTCCTCATCGGCCAAGGCGGACACAAGTTCCACATCGGCGACATGACCGTCGAAACGGTCGATCTCACCCTGCGCCAGGCGCAATTCGAGATCACCCTGGTGGTCGAAGAAGCCGGTGGCCAACTCTACGGTTGCTGGCAATACAACGCCGATCTCTTCGACAAGGAGACGATCTCGGCGCTGAACGACCTCTACGCCCAAATTCTCCGGGAAGTCACCGCGGATCCGGCCAAGCCGCTTTCCGCGATCAACCTGCTCACGTCCACCGAGCAGACCCGAATCCTGGAAAGCTGGAACGCCACCGAGGCCGACTACCCCGGAAACGAATTGCTTCACGACCTCGTCGCCGAACAAGTCGTGGCCACGCCCGACAAAATCGCGGTTCGTTGCGGTGGGGATACCCTCACCTTCAACCAACTTGACCGCAAGGCGGACGGTCTGGCCCAACTTTTGGCCGAGGCAGGTGCCGGGCCCGATCAACCGATCGCTCTGCTCGCGGATCGCTCCTGCGACATGGTGGTCGGCACGCTCGGTATCCTCAAGTCCGGCGGTTGCTACGTCCCGATGGACCCCGAGTTCCCGGCGCAACGCTTGGAAATGATGCTGGCGGACGCCAAACCGAAGGTTCTGGTCACGCAACGCCGCCTCGTCAAGAGCCTGCCGAAGGGCGATTGGAAGATCATCTGCCTCGAAGAAGTCGAAGCGACAGACAGCGGTCCGGTGGTCAAGGGGCTCCGTCCCGAGTCCCTCGCTTACATCATCTACACCTCCGGTTCCACGGGCGTGCCGAAGGGCGTCGAAATCTCTCATCAAGCGGCGGTGAACTTCCTCTGCTCGATGCGGGAAACTCCCGGGCTCAACGCGAACGACCGCCTGCTCGCGGTCACGACCCTGAGCTTCGACATCTCCCTGCTTGAGATCTACCTCCCGCTGCTCACCGGAGCCGAGTGCGTCATCGCCAGCCGGGATGAAGTCAAGGACGGCCGTCACCTCGGCCACATGCTCGACGAGTTCGACATCACCGTCATGCAGGCCACTCCGGCCACCTGGCAGATGTTGCTCGACGGCGGTTGGAACGGGAAACAAGACCTCCGGATCTTCTCGGGTGGTGAACCGCTCACCCGTCGCCTGGCGGATCAGCTGTTGCCCGCCTGCAAGGAGCTCTGGAACCTCTACGGACCGACCGAAACCACCGTTTGGTCCACCTGCACCCGAGTTGCTCCGGGCACCGGCACGATCCACATCGGCAAACCGATCGCGAACACCACGATTTACCTCCTGGACGAGCACCTCATGCCTGTCCCGGCCGGATTTGTCGGTGATCTCTTCATCGGCGGCGATGGCTTGGCTCGCGGTTATCACAACCAACCGGCGCTCACCTCCGAGAAGTTCATCCAGGTGGAATTGCCGAACGGCAAGACCGAGCGGGTCTACAAGACGGGCGACTTGGCCCGTTGGAACCGCGATGGAAACTTGGAATGCCTCGGCCGCGCCGACTTCCAGATCAAGCTGCGTGGTGTCCGGATGGAGCTCGACGACATCGAAGCTCACCTCTTCGCCCACAGCCGCGTCCGCCAAGCGGTCGTCGCCAAGCGCGATGATCTCCCGGGTGGACCGAACTTGGTCGCCTACATCATTCCTGATGGACCGTCCGAAGGGTTGATTTCCGACCTGCGCGCCCACCTCGCGGAGCGTTTGCCCGAAAGCATGCGGCCGGCGTTCTACAGCATCGTTGATTCCTTCCCGCTCACGCCGAACCGCAAGGTCGATCGCAAGCGTCTTCCGGCGCCGAAGATTGATCGCTCCGGATTGGAGACCGCCTACGTGGCTCCAACCACCGCCAGCGAATATCTTCTCTCGGACATCTTCGAGGAAGCGTTCGGAGCCAAAGTCGGCATTCGTGACAACTTCTTCGAAATGGGCGGGGATTCCCTGCTCGCGGTGCGGATCCTGGCGCACGCCTCGGAAGCGTTCAACCGGCAGATCCCGGTGGAAGCGTTCCTCCGCTATCCGACCATCGAGCAACTCGCCGATTACCTGCATCGCACCGAGGATCGGGAAGACTTGGAAGCCGGTTTGCCCGGTGCCGAGGTTGACCTCGACGCCATCGCGGCCAGCGGCCACATCGAGCTTGAGTTCGTCGAGGAGGGCGATGCCCTTCCGAAAATCAGCGCCGTTGCTTTGGCCTGTATCCCCGATGCCTTCGTCGCCGTCAGTGGCTTGAGCCGGGACGAGTTGATCGCCCGCTGGTTCCGCCACCAACCGCGCTTGTCGAGCGTTTACGAGCTTCCGTCGGGCAAGATCGGTTTGATCGTGCTGCCGATGTTCGAGCTCGACCTGTTCAAGGACGAAGCTGGATTGCAACGTTCCATGGTCCTCGCCCTGGAAATGGCAGGCCGCATGGGTGCCAAGACCGTCTCGCTGACCGGCATGCTGCCCAGCGCCACGGACGACGGCGTGCGTGTCACCGATTGGATCAAGGGCCGCAAGAAGCTGCCCGCCATCACCACCGGCGATGCCACCCGGACGGCGACCATCATCAAAACGATCGAAGGAACGCTTGAGAAGACCGGCCGCAAGTTCGCCAACGAAACCGTCGCCTTCATCGGCCTCAAATCGATCGGCAAGGCAGCCCTTCGTCTGGCGCTTGAGGTGCTCCCGCAGCCGCGTGAAATCCTCCTGGCAGATCCCTACATGAAGGAAGCCGCGCTCAGCGCGATCCGTGACGAGATCGTGAAGCGTGGTTTCAAGGGCAAGATCTCCATCCATCCGAATGGCGGAGGAATTCCAGCCCCGGTCTACGAAGCGTCGTTCATCGTCGGAACCACCAGCATTCCTGGCATTCTCGACATCGGCCGTCTCGCGCCAGGCACCATCGTGGTCGATTACAGCTTCCCTAGCTCGTTCCGCCTCCACGAAGCGGTGCGCCGCTTGGAGTCCGAGGGCGATATCCTCTTCACCACCGGTGGCGAACTGCACCACGCCAAGGGCACCATCAAGGAAACGATCTACCTGCCGACGGCTTCGCAAGAGCTGGCCGACAGTTTCGATACTCGTGCCATGTCGATGCTCGCGGGTCGTCAACCGAACGAGATCACGGGATGTATCGTCGTCAGCCTGCTTACCGGCATGACCAAAGACGTGAAGCCCACCCTCGGCGAAGTGACGCCCGAAGACGTGCTGGCCCACTACCAATTCCTCGCCCAACAAGGCTTCAAGCCGGCGCAGCTCCAGATGCACCGTTACCGCATCAGCGACGCCAAGGCGGCCGAGTTCGGAACTCGCGAGTGGGAGCGGGATAGCATGGTCGGCTGATCTTTCCACTACCCTCTCGAAGGACAGCGGTTCGCCATTCGCGAGCCGCCGTCTTCTTGAGCAGTTTCTAGGGCTACGGAGATCAACTGCCAACTTTCAGAGACGAAGAGCCAGTTTGCCAACTACGAGACGCTAGGCGCCAGGTTCATCTGGCGATTTGGACTTCAATCCACCCAGCAGCTACGCGTCCGACAAAAGCATCGCTGATTGGAGCCAGCCCCGTTACACATCCCCGTCGTCCTCGCCACGGTCGTGACTCAGCCGTTGCCGGGTCTTGCGCCGGTCTGCCCGGTGCTCGATTTGCCGGAGCTGCTTCGGTGTGAGTTGCTCCTCCCGGCGCAGCCAAGGCGGCGTACCCATGTCCCCGGCCATGATACAGCCGAGCGGCCTGATTTCGGTCACGATCTCCGCTAGGCCAAATCGCGCGATCTGCGCCTTCACCTCGGCCGCGTTCTTGTAGCCCACTGGACTTTCGCTGAGATCAGGCCGGCCATACCACCAGCGAATATCCAATCCGGCGGTTCGACGAGCGATTTCCGCTTGGACACGCCGCTCGTCCAAACTGCCATCCTCCTTGCGAAACGCCCGCAGCGTCGCACTCCGGGAGACATTGCGTCCCGCTCCATGAGGGGCGAACGAAAGGTAATCGGCGTTGTCGCTGCCCAGAACCATCAAGATGGGCTCCGCCATGTTGAGTGGGATCAAGCCCAAGGCCGGATGACGGTCCTCCCCCTTCCAAGCAGGCGTCGCCCCCTTGCCGTGCAGGAAAAGGTCGCCACGCTTCCAGACGAAGTTGTGCTCGTTCCCAAACTCACAAACCGCGTTGGCACCGCTGCGTTCTACGAAGCGCCGGTGGATGCTCTGGTGATTCGCCAAGGTCCAGCGGCTCACGTATTGCAACGCCTCCCAATAGGACTGGCCGTCGGACTCGCTGTAATCGAGCCAGTGCGCGCAGTCCGGGATGCCCTGAGCTACGCGGTTGGTGTGCTTGGTCGCGGCTTTCTGGCCTCGGGCATAGACCTTGGCCCCAAGCGCGCGGGAGCCGTGATGCGTCACCAGCGCCAAGCCCTCGAATCGCTCTCCCGACACAGAGGCTGATCGCATCCGCGCCGCCAACTCTGCCTTCCCGGCAGTTTCCAATTTCACCA
Source organism: Akkermansia muciniphila (assembly GCA_945883495.1). GTDB lineage: Bacteria > Verrucomicrobiota > Verrucomicrobiia > Verrucomicrobiales > DEV007 > V1-115. The sequence goes on along the minus strand of CAMCXS010000036.1, from coordinate 34,616 downwards.
AGTCGTCCGGTCCAAACTCAACGTGTCCCAAGTAGGCAAAATGGTTCCCGTCCCCCTGATCGGCGATGTGGACCCGGGCGCTTTCCTGGAGACCAGAGAGAAACGGATTTCCCCAGACCGGTTCATCGACGACCGGATGCGGCACGATCTCCTCGGCTTTTCTCCCACCAACGCCAAACCGCGTCGAAGCCATAAGATCGTCGAGCAATTCCTTCACGTCCTTCCCGGATTGGAAGAACGTGGCATACATTGAGCAGCAGATGTCCGCACTGTGGGCGGAGGGAATGATGGCGTTGCGCACCGCGATGGCACCGCCCACGGGAATCGTGCCCAACGCCGCTCCGGCAGGACAGGCGTCCGGCATGATCGCCCCGCGCTCAATCACCGGCACGCGAAGCAACTCGGTCATGTGGCGGCGGACGTTTTTCACGTTTTCCGCCGTGACTTCGCATGAGGCTTCGATGGCCTCGGCCAATGGCGCTGCCGTGCCACGCATCTCCGCCTTCGGCGCGGATGGAGGCACCTGCTTAGCGACGAGCTTCAGCAAATACTTCGGATCCGTGATCCCTTTGCGCTCATACTCCGCCGCGACGGCGAGAGCCCGGCCAATCTCGGGCCCAGGGCGCCAACCGGCCTCAAGGAGGTCGTTGCCGTTGAGGATAGGCATGGACAGCCAAAATCTGGGTTAGTTCGTATCCTGTCAAGCTTTCACCAGAACCGTGATCAAGAGGATGTAAAAACTCAGGATCAACGAGAATAGCGGAAACTGAAGGGCTGGCGGCAAGCTGTAAACCAGGGAGACCGCTGGCAGCCAAACCAGCCAGTTGGTGAACAGCACCGACCAATAGGTGTGCGTCCAAAACCTTCGATCCATCGTGGCCAGCGCCTGCTTCAAGCCGCGGTGCTCCACCCAGCGCACAAAAATCAAATAAGACGGCACCGCCCAAATCGCGCTGTAGATGAACTGATCCACGGCCAGCTTGATGCCCACCGTCTGCCAATCCGTCCCAGTGCCAAAAAGCTCGCCTTGCATGCGATAGAACCAGTCGATCTCCATGCCCCGGTAGGCCCAGTACACCGCGGACCATGCCAAGCGGCGCGCTTGGCCGGGTCCGGGTTCCACCCCCATGGCTCGTTGCACCAGCGCCGGTAGAACCACGGCGGCCACCATCGTCGAAATCGCGGAAAAGGCGTAGGACCACTTTGTCTTCACGTGACCCACTGCCTCCCAAAGCTCGCTCATCGCAGGCCAGCGATAGTAGCTCATCACCAAGCCGATCACGGCAACGTTCAGTCCCAGGCAGGCCCAGCGATTCTGCCGCAACGTTGCTAAGATCGCGTCGCGAATACCAGGGAGTGCGGGAGTCGAGGAGCTGGAGACGGACATGTTGACCGGGCGGACCATCCGCCGGACCTGGCCAACCTCAAGCAATGACTGCGCCCGTCATGGAGCTGGGTTCCGCGACTCAATGACAAAGAGCCCCGCCTTGCCGCCAACACGATAACTTCCTCCCAGCAAATCCTGTTTTTGGAGGAGAGCGGCGCCGAAGCCGAGGTTGATGCCGCGAGCCTTATCCACTGCAGTGCCCGTGAGAAGACCCGTGCGGGGATTGAATCGAACACTGACAGCCTCGGGACCGTAGCAAACGAGCCGATTCGCGGCGGTCCAAGTCCCGGTCCGGTTCAAGTCGATCAGCGTAAGTTCTGGCGAAGTAGATAGATCCACGCCCGACCATCGGCACCAAATGTTCTGCTCCGCTTCAGCCAGACCGTCCATGGCGCGAACTCCCGCCGCGGGAACGGCGTAGCGGCTCCCCACCACTTTGACTTCAAGGTCAAAGCCTGAAGGATAACTGCGAACAGGAGGAGCCCCCGGATCCTTCACCCACCTCCACTCTCCGTCCAGATCGCTCACTCCATCGACCTCGCGGAAGACAATCTTGCCCGCTACGTAGCCACGCGGGGTTTTTCCATACAGCCCTCGATGGAAAGCCCATTCTGTCTGAGTGCTCACGCCTCGACCAGGACTTCCACCAAACGTCACCGTCGTCCCATCGGCTAAGTGCAACGTGCCGGTACAAAGTCCCCGCCCGCTCACCACCAGCGCCCCGTAACCGTCGCCGCCCGGAGCCGACTCAGGCTTCACTCCGTCCGGTGCCCGCACTACGATCGTGTAAGCGCCAGCATGCGGAGCCGGGCTTGAGGCAGAGAAAGCGATGTGCTGTTGGGCGTCGACGTCGAAGCTTCCACCTCCAGTGATCACGGCACCGTCGAGTGCGTAGCCACCAGCAGACATCATGAGTTGCAGGTTGATGGCCGTGCCGGGCGATGCAGTCAGGACTCCTCCGAGGCTCCCCTTGAAGGACTGACGGCGGCCATGGATCCAAAGCGTGCCGCTCACTTGTCCGCCGACAGTAACGGTCACCTCCTCAAGAGCCCCGGCGATGTCACCATTCTGGGTGAGAATCCCGGAGTAGTTCCCCGCCGCGGCCGCTGAAAACGTAACGGCTGTTTCGGAGGGGTTGACCCATGGAGCCGTGCTTTCTACGCGAGTGGGCGGATCCAAAGATTCACTGCCAGGATACGGGAACTTCGTGTCCGCAAGGATGCGAAGCGCTCCGGTAAGGCCCTCATTCACAAAGAGTCCGGCGGCGATTCCCTGCTTTTGAAGCGCGACGCCTGAGAAATCGACCCGTTTCGGCCCAGTTTGACCGCGAAAGCTGCCCTCCACCTTTCCGGTGGAAGGAGTGCCGCCTCCGCGAAGTTGCTCCGGTCCGAAATGGAGCAACCGATGGTTCCCGAGCCAAGAGAGCGCCCGGTTGCCAGAGTCGCCATCCCCAAACGGCGCAGTGGGACCGATTAGCGTCCACTCCGCGTTGTAATGGTGATCTGCCAACCCCGGCAACATCCGCGCGCCCGGCCTTGGAGCGGTGTACCGAGCTCCGACGGCCCACACCATAAGGTCAAACCCGCCCAGATCTTGTCCCTCCTTCTGATCCCCAAACTTCGTCCAGCGCAAACGCCCGTCGAAATCGCTGATTCCAGGCTGCTCTCGGAAAATCAGTTTCCCGCCGATACGACCACGCTCCGGTACTGACGCATACAGGTTCCGGAAAATCGAGACTTCACCTTTCGCTGACAAATAGCCTGTCTCCGTGAAGCGCACGCCATCCCCCATTACGCCCGTCAAATCGAAGACTCCGGCGCGGTTTACGGTCACCAACGCCCAACCGTCACCACCAGGCGCATTCTCGTTCCATGCGGATTCGCTAGGAAGCACCACTGTGTATCGGCCTACACGCTCGCCAGGCGCCCGAGGGCCCCGGTCCTTGTAAGGCGCTTGCGGAAGATCCACCACGCCTAGAATCCGCCGTCCCCCCTGCGGAAGCAACGAAGCCGAGCCCCGCAGCAGGAAAGCGCCGCCCTCGGTCGATTTCATCAGCTGAAGCGAAATCCCCAGGATTGAACCATCCGAGGCCACGACCGAGGTCTCGAATTGACCTCCAGAGCGGAACGTGCCCTTGAAGGCCTCAACTCGTCCCTTGAACTCGATCACGCCAGAGATGGCCGGATGCAGGGCCCCTCCCGCCGGGGTAGAGATTACCACCCGCGTCACCGCGCCAAGCAGAGCCGGGGCATCTCCCTGAGCCCAAATCAGGCCATCGTAGACGCCGGCGAACCCGCGTTCCCAAGTCGCACCAACGGCACTCACTGCCTGAGCCTCCTTCTCAGGCGCTACCACCGGCTTAGCCGCTCTCGGATCGCCGGAGCCCGTTACGGTGATGACATAGGGGCTCTCGTCTTCGTCGGAGCTCAAGATCGCTAGCGTTGCCGATGACTCGGAGCGATCAAACGGTTGGAAGCTCACCGTCAGCTTCGTGCTCGTCCCGGGTTCCACCGTGTCGAACTCCAATTCCGCGCGGAATCGGGAATCTCCAGTAATTTCGGCGGACACTCCGGTCAAGGCCTCCTGGCCCAGGTTGCGAATGGTGAGGACCTTGGATACCGTCCGGCCGGGCAGAGTGCCACCGACGTCAAAGATCGATGAGCCATGGTTCAGGGCGCGGTCTCCAGCGCTGACCTCAATTTCTGATCCGTTGCGCTGCACGTCGATGTGGTAGACGCGGCTGGCCAACCCATCACGGGCGATCGAGACCACTTCAATCCTATTGGCACCACCGCTAAGCAGAATCGCCTGGCTCTCGCTTCCTGAGACGACCGAAGAGCCGTTCACCGTGATCGTGCCGTTGGGGTCCACCGCAGTTGGCCTGACCCGCAGCTCAGTCACCGTGGAGGGCACCGACAGACTGTAGTCGGTGATCTCTGGATCAAAGCTGGGTTCGATTTCAGCCCCGAATAGATCCAGATTGGCCAACGCCGGATTCGCCAACCGCCGCACCGACAGGTGATAAACCGTGGCCGCCCCGTCCTCCCCGCTCACCTCAATCGCAATCGGGTTAACCCCTGGCTCCAACGGAAGAGCGGCGCTTACTGCTCCCGACAACACCGGTTCATTTGCGACTCGGATCGTGGCCGCGGAACTTGAAGCGCTGGGCGTGAGGGTCAAACTGGCAGTTGGAAAAGGAACCGTCACCTCGTAGTTCAGCGTCCCCGGCGCGAAAACGGGGCTGAGGTTCCCTTGGCTCAGGAGCAACGCCGACAAGCTGCTGTCCGCGTGACGATTCACAACCACCCGGTATTCCCTCTCCGCAGTTCCATCCTGAGATGTCACGTTCACGGTGACCGGGTTGGCCCCCACCTTCAGGACCACCGGAGCGCTCGCCACTCCCGACCGCGAAGGAATGCCATTCACGGTTACGGAGGCTGCGGTGTTCTCCGTGATCGGCGTAACCGCAACCCAGGTGGTGGAAAATGGAACGAATGCCGTATAGTCCGCGATTCCTGAGTCGAATCCCGGGGTGAGACTCCCCGCCGAAAGCGCCAGACCACTGAGCGTCGCATTGTTGCTGCGCCGGAAGACCGTGATGGCGTAGGTCTGAGAGATAGTCTCCTGGGTGACCACGACGAAAATCAGGTTGTTCCCGAATGACAGCGGGATGGGCGCACTGGCGCTTCCCGACGCTACCGTCTCACTGTTCACTCGGATGGCGGACGCACTCTGAACCGAGGTCGGCGTTAGGGTGACTTGCGAGACGGAGCCGGGCACGCTCAGGCTATAGAAAAGCTCATCCGACGAGAACAGAGGATCGAGACTGCCGTCGCTCAACGCCAAGTTGCTGAGCCGCGCGTCTGGGATCTCGATAACTGTAACTTTCGCCGTATTGCTGTTCACGATCCCTGCCGCGTTCGTCGCCCGCACCCAATAATTCGTGGTCGCCGACAGGGCTGGCGTGGTAAACGAGGTTCCGTTCGCACCGGAGATCGGATTGGAGGTGATGCCAGTGGTTCCCTGAAACCATTGAAGGCTTGGCGTCAGAGTGCCGGTGACGGACACGGATAGGGTGGCCGTTTCTCCGTTGAAAATCGTCGTCCCTGCTGGCTGGGTCACGAAGCGAGGCGCGATGCCTGCGGAGATTGTCCGGGAGGCGCTGGTCATCCCGCCGCTGCGGATTCCGGCGCTGGTCGCAAAAGCCCCGGGCAAGACGCTGGCCGCCACCGAGCGGCCCGCAGTCGCGGTAAACACCACATTTGCTACGATCAAGTAACTCCGGGTGGCGGACGGGATCGTTTGTCCCGTGAGGCTAAAAGAGAGCGATGTTGCGAAAGGCAATGTGTCAGAGACGTTGGCATCGCCTCCATTGATCACTCCGTCATCATTCTCATCGGCGAAGATCCGAAAGGCCTCGAGATCCGCAGCAGTTGCCGTCTCCTCCAAAGTCACCGTCACCCCAGTCAAATCGAGTGCTGCATTCGTCGTCACCCGAAATCCAGCCAAGACCACATCGGTCGAACCCGCAATCAATTCCCCGGCGGCCTGCGGAGACCGGCCTGTCATGATGGCCGAGTTTGGCGGCGGATCCGTTACCACGGTAATAAGATCCGTCGATGTCGCGTTATTCGCTTCGCTTGCTTCCGCAATTGTATTCGTGGGATCAGCGACGGCCGCCCCAGCCGGAGCCGTGTAGGTCCCGGCCACCGGAGGCACCACGGGGATGGTGAGGAGAGCGCTCTCTCCCGCGTCCAGCAGCGCCCCGCTTATCGTGACCTTACCGGCGGAGTGCACCCCGGTAAAACCATTCGAACCCGAAACGCCGACGTAGGTCAGACCGGTCGGCAGCGTAAACTCCGCAACGACACCGACAGCCGAAGCCGTCCCAACGTTACTCACCAGAATCGAATACGTAAATTGGAATCCGGTGGTTCCCGTCCCAGTTCCACGGAGCTGGATCGTCAGGTCGGGTTGGCCCGGAGTATTTGATCCCTTGGGGGTCGCCGTGGCTAGGTTGAAGTCCGCACTGTTGTCATTTGTATCTGTTCCATTCGGGATTCGGCTCAGGGACAGGTTTTCCACTGTATTGCTGTCGCCAAGGTTCGTTGCGCTCCCCTCCGCCACCGCCGAGCCGCTTCCCTCGTAGCCCACTGCATCAACGGTGCTGGTTCCGTTCATCAAGACGATTCCATCATCGGGGCCGTTCTGAATCAGGTCTTGATCTAGGCTGGGATCCAAGTCGGCTCCAGGCACGTTACCCACCACAAAAAAGCCCCCTGCGGGAATGGCACCACTGAGCGGAAGGGTGCGATAGGGAGCCCCGCCTCCGCTATCGACCAGGTGCAAGGCAAAGCGGCTCAGATCGACGTCGGCTGTTCCTCTGTTAAAGAGTTCAATGAACTCCGCGGTATCAGCGCCTACCTGATCGTAATCCACTTCATTGATGACCACATCCACCGGCACGGAAGCCTCAATCGTCCGCACCGCCCCTGTCGCTGTTCCCGTCTGCGTCGCGGCGGTAGTCGTCAAACCGGCGGCATCAAGGCGGATCGTAACCGTGCGGCCCGCCGTGGCGGCAACGGCGATGTCGGCCACCACCAAATAGGACCGGACACCGGTAAGACCTCGTTGGTCGGTCAATCCCGAAAACACCATGGAAGATTGGAACGCCACCGGCCCCTCGGAAACCTCACCTTCGGATCCATCAATCAGTCCATTCCCGTTGTCGTCGCGGAAAATCCGCACCGAGGACAGGTCGGTCGATTCCGCGGTTCCGGAGGCTGAAACCGCGACCGCCGTGAAATCGATCGCCGCGCTCGCGGTCAGCTGGAAGCCAGCAAGCACGACATCGTTAAATCCGGGTGTTAGCGGAGACTCAGGCTGGCTACTCAAGCCGGCCAAAGTGACCGATACGGGAACTCCGACGGAATGGGAACCAAGCCCATCGTAGTTGGAATCAGGATAGGCTTCCCACTCCAAACCCAGCGTTTCAATTGGGCTGAAGCCATTCGGGTTTCCCACCATTACGGAGGATCTTCGGCGCAGCGTCGCATCCACAGTGGATACGCTCCCGTCTATCCACCCCGTACCCGGATCCGTGCCCACCACGCCAAACAGATCAAAAATCGCGTTGCTGCTAATTTGTCGCAGCACGTAGGCGTCATCGCCGTTGTGATTGATGTTGTTGTTGGAGAGGTCGGTCTTTACCTGCACGGCGGAATCCGCATCCCCATGAGCGATCACCAAGACGCCATCCACCGCCATGGTCCCGCTAAGAAGAATGGTGGCCGACGCAGTGGCCGCACCGTTTCGGTAAATCTCAACCCGAAAGTCGCTCAGATCGACCTCGGCCCCCGAGTTGTTGAAGATCTCCAAGGCTTTGTTGTTCCCGGTCGATCCCTCGATGTACTCGCTAAAAAAGATAGTGCCCGTATCCATGCCGGTTGCGGAAGCCACCAAACATCCCAGCCAAACAGGAAGGAGCAGACCGATCCAACAGCCGACCCATTTACCTCTTCTGGGACAGGCGCCCCGATGTTCATCGAGGATGAGCGAGGTGCTGATTCTTCTCATAGGATTTGAGGTTTCGAGAAACCAACAATCAGCTTGCCTGACGTTGTCAATCGCTCAAACGAAGCAAAGCAACGATTTCGACACGTTGGCTGCCCATTTTTGGCACGCAGATCGCTATCATGCGTCCTTCGCTTGAAACTCGTCCCTGAAACGCGAAGCTGCCTGGTGAGCACCCGCGATCTACCCTACCCCCTGCCCGTCGCCAGGGGCATCGGCTCACGCATCACTGCGGTGATGCCTAGGTCGTGGCAGTCTCTACTGCGTCAAGCCTCCGACCGCTGGATTGGCGAGCGTCACCAAGTCGAAATCGCGCGCTCGACTCTCACGCTGTGCCTTGGCCCCGCCGCGCCAGCTCGAATCCGGATCGCTCTCTTGGCGGACTTCCATTATGACCCTCTGTGCGAAGCCAGCTATTTTCAGGAGTGCGCCGACGCAGTCAGTCGACAAGATTGCGATCTGGTTTTTTTCCTCGGGGACTTCGCCTCGCACGACGCCAGCCGAATCCGGGAACTGACCTCGATTCTCGCGGAGATTCAACCCGCCCAAGCACGCTTCGCGATTCTAGGAAATCACGATCACCTCACTGGACCTGAAGTCGTGGAAGAGGCGTTGCGAGATGACGGCATCCAACTGCTGCGCAATCGATTCCACCGGATTGCCATTGCGGGCGGAAGTCTCGCCATCGCAGCCTTTGATTCACCGACCTACCGCTGCCCACGGTTCGAGCTCCTCGACCAATGTGTGCCCGGAGAGCGCGCCATCGTACTCTGCCACGAGCCGGACGTCTTCGTCCATACAGCGCAACATCCCAATGCGGCCCTGCAGCTTTCTGGACACACGCATGGAGGGCAGGTCATGCTGCCTCTGATCGGCTCTCCCCTGCTCCCCCGGCTTGGCAGACGGTATGTTCGGGGGCATTACCAGCGCGGCAATTGCCAGCTTTATGTGAACCGTGGGCTCGGCACTGGCCACCTGCACGTCCGATGGGGCGCCCGGCCAGAGATCACCGTGCTGACACTCCTCAACGAGTCGAAATAAAAAAGGGGACGGACATCGCTGCCCGTCCCCTGAGATCACTCTAGCTGGCTTCAGCCTTCCAGCGCCGCTTGCGCCGCCGCGAGGCGAGCGATGGGAATCCGGAACGGACTGCAGCTCACGTAGTTGAGACCGACGCGGTGACAGAACTTCACCGACTCCGGATCGCCACCGTGCTCACCGCAGATGCCGAGCTTGATGCCCGGACGAGCGGCTTTGCCCTTCTCGACGGCGATCTTGATCAGCTGACCGACGCCAGTTTGGTCGATGGTCGCGAACGGGTTCTTCGCCAGGATGTCGGCTTCTTGGTAAGCACCGAGGAAGCCAGCACTGTCGTCCCGGCTCATGCCGAGCGTCGTTTGCGTCAGGTCGTTCGTGCCGAAGCTGAAGAACTGCGCGGACGCGGCGATCTCATCGGCCGTGAGTGCGGCGCGTGGGATTTCGATCATCGTGCCCACGAGGTAAGCGAACTCAACGCCACGAGACTTCTGCACTTCGGCAGCCACGTCGTGGATCAGCTCCACTTGGAGATCGAGCTCCTTCTTGAAGCCGACGAGCGGGACCATGACTTCCGGATGCACGTCGATGCCACGGGACTTAACGTCGGCCGCCGCTTCGAAGATGGCGCGGGCCTGCATCTTGGTGATTTCCGGGTAAACGATCCCGAGACGGCAACCGCGGTGGCCGAGCATCGGGTTCGCTTCGTGCAGCTGATGAATCCGATCGCTGATGCGCTCCGGGGTCAGGCCGATGGTCGAAGCCAACGCGCTGATCTGCTCCGGAGTCATCGTGCCGATGAACTCGTGAAGCGGAGGATCGAGGAGACGGATGGTCGCGGGACGGCCTTGGAGGGCTTCGAAGATCCCGGTGAAGTCTTCCCGCTGATAGGGAAGAAGCTTGGCCAGGGCGTGCTCACGAGCCTCTTTGGTTTCCGCCAAGATCATCTCGCGGACGGCATCGATCCGGTCCCCTTCGAAGAACATGTGTTCCGTCCGGGTAAGGCCGATCCCCTCAGCTCCGAATCCGATGGCACGGCGGACCTGCTCGGGGTCATCCGAGTTGGTGCGAACCCCGAGGGTGCGGCGAGCGTCCACCCAGCTCATGAGCTTCTGCCATTTCGCGTAAAGCGGCGAGGCGGAAGGATCGAGTGTCTTGTCGACGAGCACTTGGATGATTTCCGAAGGTGCGGTGGCGATCTGGCCGGCGAAGATTTGGCCGGTGGTGCCGTTGATCGAGATGTAATCGCCTTCCTTAAGGGTCACGTCGTCGGCCGTCACGGTCTTGTGATGGTAGTCGATGACCACTTCGGTCGCGCCGCAGACGCAGATTTTGCCCATCTGACGGGCCACGAGCGCAGCGTGGGAGGAAACTCCACCCCGCGAGGTGAGAATGCCCTTGGCCACAATCATCCCACGAAGGTCTTCCGGAGAGGTTTCCACGCGGACGAGCACCACGTCCTCACCACGATCCGCGGCGGTCACAGCGTCGACGGCGTTGAAGTAGATGCGACCGGTGGCGGCACCCGGACCGGCGGGAAGTCCCTTGCCGATGCAACGAGCGTTCGCTTCCGCGGTGCGATCAAAGATCGGAGCCAGCACGTGGCTCAAGTCATCCGCCGGGATGCGCTTGATGGCGTCTTCCTCGGTGATGAGACCTTCTTCGACCATGTCGACGGCGATGTTGATGGCTGCCAGACCGGTGCGCTTGCCGTTCCGGGTCTGGAGCATGAAGAGTTTGCCGTGCTCGACGGTGAACTCGACGTCTTGCACGTCCTTGAAGTGTTTCTCCAGCTTTTGGAACACTTCGGTGAGCTGCGCATACGGCTCGGGGAGATCGCTCGCCATCTGGCTGATGTGATTCGGCGTGCGAATCCCGGCCACGACGTCTTCACCTTGGGCGTTCACCAGGTATTCGCCGTAGTAAACCTTCTGGCCGTTCGCGGGGTCGCGGGTGAAGGCGACGCCGGTTCCGGAGGTTTCGCCGGTGTTCCCGAAGACCATGGCCTGGACGTTCACCGCGGTGCCCCACTCGTGCGGGATGTTGTACTTGCGGCGGTAAACCATGGCGCGGTCGTTCATCCAGGAACCGAACACGGCGCCGATCGAGCCCCAAAGCTGGGCCCAAGCGTCTTCCGGGAATTCGTTGCCGGTGCGGCTCTTGATGAGCGCCTTGAAGCGCTTCACGAGTTCTTGCAGGTGCTCGACGGTGAGGTTGATGTCTTCGTGGACACCGACTTCTCCCTTGAGTTCGTGCATCACGGCGTCGAACGGCTCGTGGTGCTCGCCTTCACGGGTTTGCACGCCCATGACGACGTCGCCATACATCTGGATGAAACGGCGATAGGAATCCCAAGCGAAGCGGGCGTTGCCGGTGCTCCGGGCGATGCCTTCGACGGCTTGGTCGTTGATCCCGAGGTTGAGGATCGTGTCCATCATCCCAGGCATCGAGTCGCGAGCGCCGGAACGGACGGAAAGGAGAAGCGGGTTGTCGACACTGCCGAACTTCTTGCCGAGCTCGGTTTCCAAGCGGGCAATGGCCTCGCGGACTTGGCCTTGCAATTCTTCTGGGTAGCTCCGGCCGTTCGCGTAGAAGTGGGTGCAGACCTCGGTGGAAACGGTGAATCCTGGAGGCACCGGGAGGCCGATCCGGCACATTTCCGCGAGGTTGGCTCCCTTGCCGCCGAGCAAAGCTTTCTGCTTGCCATCGCCGTCAGCGCCGGTGGGAGAGAAAAAGTAAACGTATTTCGCCATGGTGTGGGGTATCGGTTTTTTGCGTCTTTGTGATTGCGCCGCGCATAGTAACCGGCCTTTTGGCCTTGTCATCCGCGAATTTTCCACAAAGCCCGTAGCGAGCCTCCGTAGAACGGGCTCAGATGCCGTCCACTTGGCAGCCCGGCTCCCGTTCAACTGGCGCCGTCAAGCGGTTGGCCGCCATCAGATTGCCCGTTCCCGTGCCTTTCCAAACCACCGCCGCGCGGGTCAGCGATTGCTCCCGGGTATCGTGCAGTTGGCATCCCGTCACCGTCACGTCCGAACAATCGACTGCCTGCACGCCGACCGGGCACGGATCGCGGAACTGGCAGCCATCGAGCACGATCCGCCGGCAGCGATTCAACTCAAGCAACGCTTCATGGACCCGAGGCGAGCCGCCCGCCCAATCTTCCGTCCACGTCGTTTTCCCTTCCGGCGCGCCCCGGACTTGGAGCCCTTGGAGCACGCAGTCGCTGCAATCTTCCAAATAGAGGTTGTTGTCGATCTGCCGGCCCGGCACCCAGTAGTTGTGGCCGAATAGGTTCCCGGTGAGCGTCATGTCGTCGCAACCTTGCATGCGCACGTTGTGCCGGTAGCCGCCGTAAATGTGGTTCCCGCTGATGGCGATGCCCCGGCAGGCGGTCAGGTGCAGGTTCGTGGCCTGATTGCCAATCAGATTCCCCGTGATCGCGGCCATTCCGATTTGCAACACTCCGGTCGGATCTGGACCGATGATGCGGATGTTGCAACCGTTCGGCGAGTGCGTCGCCTGGATCGTGTTGGAAGCGATGGTGAACTCCCGGATCGAGGGCGAGGGCACGTCGCCGGTCTTCTCGCGGCAATCGAAGTAAATCTCCGCCGTCGGCTCCGCGGGATCGAACCCACCGGTCGGAAACGACTTGAAGTTGTTGTACTCGATGTCGTTTCCGGTGATCTGGAGGTTGCGCACTTCCGACCGCTCAATGCGGATTCCGCCGAGCCGGTTGTAGCTGATGTGGTTCCCCGTGATGTTGAACTGATGGAGGTTTACTCCATCGCAGAACACGCCGATCCCGGTGTTGTGGAAGATGTGGCAACCGGTGATGAGCACGTTGCGATTGCGCTTCACCAGCCGGATCCCGTGCCGCAGCTCGCGCAGCAAGAGGCCGCTGAAGGTCGCTTCCATCGTCCCGGTCAATTCAATCCCATCCGCCTCGGGATGCTCCCCGCGGATTTCGAGATTGCTGATCTGCGGCATCCGTTGCCGCTCCCAGACTTCCGGCTTGAAGCTGTCCGGTGCCGCCGAACCGCCGTGCGTGCCTACGAAGCGAAACGCCGGTCCCGGTCCCGCCATGACGATCGTCGCCGTGCCGTGACGGCCATCGATCCCCGTCCGGTTGATCCGCTGCAAGTCGACCTCAATGGTCCGGGTGATCCGGTAAACACCCCGGCTCAACTCCAAGACGCCGTCCCCACTGCGGAGGACATGGGTGAGGGCTTCGGTGTCATCGGCCACGCCATCTCCGGCGGCGCCAAAATCGCGGACTCGACTCATGGAACGGGGTTGGTTGAAACGGGTTGGGTGAGATCGTAACAGACGAGCCGGTCCTTGGTGCGGATCACGGCGAGGTTTTCGTGGAGCGCCGGCGTCGCGCAGCCGAGACCACCGACTTTGGCCCGGCCGAGAATGCGATGGCCCGCCGGATCTGCGGCGATCATGGCCAGAAAGCCGCCGTTGTTTTCATAAACCAGCAACCGGTCCCCGGCGACCAACGGCGACGAGAGATCCGAAGAACGCTCCACCTCCCACTTCGTTTCCCCGGTTTGCAGGTCGGTGCAAAGGTGGCGATTGCTCCCCAGGTGATAGGCCACGCCGTTGTGAATCACCGGACTGGCGTCGTAACGACGCGCCACGAAACCCTTGCTCCAGAGCGGCCGGGCGCCTTCTTTGGAAAGCTGGAAGGCGCTGAGATTGTGGCCTTCGGCCTTGCCGAGCGCCAGGCAGACATCGCCGGCGACCACCGGAGTCGAGGCTCCCCCGCCCGGCTGTTTCCAACGGACCGTGCCGGTGGCGGTCTCGATGCCCATCAGTTCCCGATTCTCCGCATTGCACAGAATGAGATCTTTCCACGGCACCGGCGATCCGTTGCCGACCTTGAACTCGCCGTTTTTCCAAACCAACGAACCGGTGGCGGCATCGAGTGCGCAGAGTTGTCCGGCATCGACAATGAGGAGGCCATCGACCACCAACGGCGAAAAGGCGATTCCCCGCTTCGTGCTCACCGGGGCCGTCCAAACCACCTTGCCGGTCGCGGCCTCGAAGCAATACACCTTGGTGCTCAGGACCGTGTAAACCTTATCCACCACCACCGCCGGCGTCACCGAGGCCACCCGGCCAGCCGCATGACCTTCCGCCTCGAACCGCCAAAGCTCTTTGCCGTCCTTCAGATCAAAGCAAACGGCGGCATCTTTGCCGGCGACCTTGGTGTTCGGCACGGCGGCGAGCACTTTGTCGGCGGTCGCGGGATCGCTCCAAGTCTGCGCCGCCACCCAAGCGCGCAGGGCTTCGACGTTCTCGAATTCCTTATCGACGACCGGCTTGATGCGGTCGAAGTCGTCGAGTGGGATCGCGGTTTTGCCGAGCTTGAACCGTTGTTGGATCCAGCCATCGAGCATGAGCTTCTGCTTGTCGTCCATGTTCGTCTCCATCCAGGTCTTGATCCACTCGTCGAGTGCCTTGCCGCGAAGACGGGGACTGAGGTTAAGTCGATCGGTCTCAAACTTGGCGCGCAGCTCCGGGGAGAAATTCGTCGTCCGCGCCCCCATGTCACTGTAGATGCGATTCGTGAGGATGCGTGTGTTCGTCGGAACATCGCGATGCCAGACCAGGGTGAGGAACACCCTCCCGCCCGCAATCACCGGGCTCCCGTGACCGCCGTAATGGTCCGACGGGATCGCCGACGACTCCCAGACTTTGGCGGGGACGAATCCCTCGGGCCAAGAATCCGGCAGCTTGGCATTCGGCACCACCCCATCCCGCCCCGGCCCGCGCCATTGGGGCCAATCGGCGTGGAGGGAGGTCAGTAGGAGGACGGTGAGGGAAAGGGCGGGGCGAATCATGGCGAAGCAGTCGGTGACACGGCCATAGAGGGGGGAATCTTGCCAGGCAAGGTCATCGGCCCCGAAGACCAGGGTTTGCGCATCCGCGGGGTCGTCGAATTCGCCGCGCACCTCCTCACGCCCTTGACTCCTAACGGCCTCGCGGCTCTGATAGGGAGTCGTTTGCTTCTCCCCGCAATCCCATGACGGTTTATCTCGCCCACTCCAGCGCCGATCTCGAAACGGCGCAGTCGCTCCAGCGCTTCCTGGAGAATCAACGCTTCCAGGTCGTTCTCGAGACTGCGGACAATGGCTTCCACCCACGCCTCGCTTCCGATTGCGTGGTCGCGCTCTGGTCCAAGAACTCGCCCTTTTGCCCCCATCGTCTCGCCTTTGAGCAACGCGCCCTGGACGCCTGGGCCGATGGCCGGCTCACCTTAGTCCAGCTGGATCCACACTTTGCACCCGTTGGGTTGCGGGACTTACCCTTCATTGATGCCACCTTCGAGACTCAGCGAGAAGCCGTCGCTTGGCCAGAGGTCGCCCAGCGGATCCGTTCCAACGCCGCCCCACAGCCGCCTGCGGCCCCTCTCCCCCCCCAAGCCCCAGCCCCAGCCCCAGCAGCCAAGAAGACCGGTTGGAGTTGGTTCCCACGCTTCGGTTCCCGCCCGAAACCGAGCCAAGGTGCCGTCGCCCCGGAGCCGATGGAAGCCGCCAAGGCGGAGCCGGAGGCCACGCCCACGCTATTCGTCTCCTACGCCCGACGCGACTCCGCCGTGGTCCACCCCATTTGCGAGGAGTTGACCGCCCAGGGACAGCGGATTTGGGTCGATACCAAGGAAATCCACGCCGGCGAAAGCTGGGCCGGAGAAATCGTCCGCGCCATCAAGGCGGTCAACAGCGTGGCCGTGATGTGCTCCCCCGCCGCCTTCGAGAGTGATCACGTGAAGCGGGAAGTCTACCTGGCGGATCGATACAAACGCAAAATCCTCCCTATCTTCCTCGAAGAAGCCCCCGTTCCCGAAGACTTCGAGTATTTCTTCGCCAGCGTCCAATGGCTCAGACTCAATGACACGCCTCCGGACGAACGAGGCAAAGCGGTCGCCTCCGCGTTGTCATAGAACGCGGCCCCAGAACCGCCTGCCGCGCAACGGGCAGGACTACTGCTTCACCGCCTCGGCCAGCTTCGCCGTGAACGCAGCCACGCTCAGGCGGTCGGCATTGCTCTTGCCAACGTAGCGAAACAGTTCCTTTCCGTCGGCACCGAGAGCGACCAGAGCCGGGTAGTGAACGGTTTGGCCGTGAAACTTGTAGCCATCCGGAATCCCGAACTCATCGGCGAGCTTGGCGTTGGGATCCCGGTAAATCACCGGCACGCCTTTCAAATCGTCGCTACGGAGCTTCGATGCCCAAACATCAATGTCCGCATCGCTGTCGGGCTTCAGGAAAATGTGGAAGACGCCAGGCGTCGTTTCCGCCAGGGCTGCGTAGTCGTGCGTGTAGCGGAGACAATATGGACACTCCGTTTTCAGGAGAAAATGCAGCACCACGATCTGGCCCCGATGCTTTGACAGCTGGAATCTCGAGGAATCGAGCGCCGACTCAACCGTGAAGTCGGCGGGATTCTCCGCGCGGACCGGGGTGACGCTGGCGACCACGAAGAGGACGATGAAGGCGGCAAGAAGACTTTGGGTTTTCATTGGAAAGAGAAGAAAGAACTACGCCTTTGGTCGTTTTCATCCTTGGATGCTTACCGATCCTCGGAGCCCTACCCGGGAGAAGCCGCTTGCCTCATGCCGGATTCCGCCCGCCCCGCAGCTTACAACTTCCCATACGGAACCGAGAACGTATCTCCATCTTCCATCCGCCCACTCCGCAACCCAGCGGTGAACCAGCGCATCCTTTGCTCGGACGTCCCGTGGGTGAACGCGTGGGGCATGACGCGGCCGGTCATTTTCTTCTGAATCGCGTCGTCGCCAATCGCATTCGCGGCGCGCATCGCTTCTTCGATATCACCCGGATCAAGATACTTCTGCGAGTGAGCGGCCCAGACGCCTGCATAGAAGTCCGCCTGAAGCTCCAGACGCACGGAATACTCATTCTCTTCGGGGCCGCCCCGTTTGGCAGCCACCTTGCTCGTGGTCCCCAAGAGAGTTTGGACATGATGCCCGATCTCGTGTGCGATCACGTAGGCCTGAGCAAAGTCTCCCGGAGACCGGAAAGTCCGCGCCAGCTCATCGTAAAAGCCGAGATCGATGTAAACCTTCCGGTCAGCCGGACAATAGAACGGCCCCGCCGAGGCGCTCCCTACCCCACACCCAGTGCCGATCCGGCCACGATAAATGACCAGCTTTGGCAGCTCATATCGAATTCCTCGCCGCGCAAATTCCTCGGTCCAGCAATCCTCGGTATCGGCGAGCACCACTTTGACGAAGTCGAACCGCTCCTGCTCCTCCGGAGTAATCTCCACTGGCCCGGACGGGGCCGAGGAGCCCCCATCAACGAGCATCTCCGGGGAGATGATCCCCAGATTCAAGGCGACCACCGCCAACACGATCGCGATCAGAATTCCCTTCAAGCCGAAACGCTGCCCGATCAAGGTCAGGATCGTTCCGGCGCCGATGCCGCCCCCGCCTCCGCCTCCGCCTCCGCCACTTTGGCCACGCGCGTCCTCGACATTCTCGCTCTCTCTTCTGCCTTTCCACTGCATGATCGTGTCCTACGAAGTTCTGTTGTGCGCAGCGTTGGCGCCCTGACAGCATGCGGCAAACTCCTACGACGCGCAAACTCCGTCTTGTGCAGGCCCATGTTCCCGGCCATAGGGAACCCAGTGCTGATCATCGCCAATCCACTTTACGACTCCGTTTTCAAGGCCCTCATGGAGGACACCGAAACGGCGAAGGGCTTGGTTTCCGTGCTGATCGAACGGAATGTGATCCACCTGCAACTGCTGGCTCAAGAGCACGCCCATCGCGATCCGCAAACCAGGGAGCTCAAAGTCTTCCGGCTCGATTTTTGTGCCACCGTCCAGACCAGCGCCGGAGATCGTTACCAAGTTCTTATTGAGCTCCAGAAGACCAAGCTGCCAGGAAACACGCTTCGTTTCCGCCACTATCTCGGGAGGCGATATCAAGCCGTCGAAGAGCTGCGCATTGAGGGGCGGCTGCGCAAAGTTGCGCTGCCGATTCTCTCGATTTACCTTTTAGGCCACGGTCTAGATGAGCAACTCCCCCTGGCCATCCGAGTCGCTCGGCGGTATCAAGATGCGGTGACAGGACACGAGATCGCAGTAGGCGCGCCTCAGGAGTTTATCGAATTGCTGACTCACGATGCGCTGTTTGTCCAAATCCCAAAGATTGGTCCGCGCCCAGAAGGGCGGCTCGAGCGGTTACTTGCCGTATTCGATCAACGCCGCAAGCTCGAAGGCGACAGCCATCGCCTTGCAGTAGAGGAAGAGTTGAGTCAAACTGATCCGGTCCTGGAGCGCATGCTCCGGACCCTCAACCGATTGCAGGAGAGTCAGGAAATGGAACAGATCATGACGTTGGAAGACCTCTACCAGCTCGAACAGGAACAACTGAACCTGGAACTGGAAGCCACCCGCGACGCCCTTCGCAAGGAGCAAACACGACGCGAGGAAGAACAGCGACGCCGTGAGGAAGAACAGCGACGCCGTGAGGAAGAACAGCGACGCCGTGAAGAAGAACAGCGACGCCGCGAGGAAGAACAGCGCTTCCGTGAGGAAGAGCAGCGCCTCCGCGTGGAGCAGCAGGCCCTTTTGCAGCAAGAGCAGTCCCTCCGAGAAAGCGCCGAGCAGGAACTCCAGCGTCTCCGCACACTTCTCAAGGATTTAGGCCACGGCTGAAGCGAGCCGCGCCCACTCCAGCCGGATCCGCGTCGCAAGAGTCCGAATCGGCCCGCCCACGGGCAAGATTTCGCAAGACGATGAACCGGCCCCACATCCTCCTATTCATCCTTGCGCTAGTCCCTTCCCTCCTCTGGGCCACACCGCCCTGGGACTCCCGGCGCCTCACCTCAGACTTTCATGCCGAAGGGGCCGGCATCGGTGATGTCGACGGCGATGGCGCGCCTGACCTGAGCTACGGCCCGTTTTGGTTTTCCGGCCCCGAGTTCACCCAGCGCCACCGCTTCGCCGCTGGGGAGAAAGTCTCACCCATCGGCTATTCCGACAATTTCTTCTCCTTCGTGCGCGACCTCACCGGGGATGGCCGCTCGGACATCGTCGTCTTCGGATTTCCCGGCAAGCAGGTCCGCCTCTTCGTGAATCCCGGCCCGGACCGCGTCGCTTCGGATCAACTCTGGCCGGTCCACACTATCGTCGATCAGCTCTCCCATGAGGCCGCCACACTCATCGATCTGATTCCCGGCGGTCTTCCGGAAATCGTAGGCTCCCGGGATAAGGCCTACGGCTACTACACCGCCAATCGGGAGGTCACCCAACCTTGGACTTGGCACCCCATCTCCAAAACCGGCCGCGCGGAAATGCCCTGGGGGCACGGCCTCGGAGTTGGCGATGTCAATGGCGACGGCCGCCTCGACGTCATCGAAAAGGCCTATTGGTACGAACAGCCGGACATTGGGGAAACCTGGACCGAACATCGTTGGGCCTTGCTCCCCTACGGCACCGGAGGCGCCCAGATCCTGGTCGATGACATCGATGCCGATGGCGACCAGGATCTCATCACCTCCCTGAACGCCCACGGCTCCGGCATCGCTTGGTTCGAGCAATCCGAACCAGGCAAGTTCGCCCGCCACGACATCATCGGTGCCTCCTCAACCGACAGTCCCCACGGAGTCGCTTTCCGGGAAATCCACGGCTTGGCGCTCGCGGACATCGATGGCGATGGCCTCAATGACTTCGTCGCCGGCAAACGTTGGCTCGCCCACAACGGCCGCGACGCCGGGGCCTACCAGGAACCGGTCGTCTACTGGTTCCGCAAGGTAAAGTCCGCCGAGGGTGTCGAGTTCGTCCCCCATCTTGTGGACAACGACAGCGGCATCGGCGTCGGCGTGGCCGTAGGTGACCTCAACGGCGACAAGAGGCCCGAGATCGTCAGCGCGAACAAGCGCGGCTTGGCCATCCACTTCCAGACAGCCGAAGCGCTCGCCGGCGCGGCAGAACGCTGGAAAGTCCCTGGCGGCCGCCCCCAAGAGGGATACGCCAATGGACTCTCTCCCAAGGACGCGCTGGCCAAGTTCGTGGTGCCAGACGGCTTTTCGGTCGATCTCATCGCCAGTGAACCGGAAATCACTCAACCGATCGCCATGTGCTTCGATGCCCGCGGACGGCTCTGGGTGGCGGAGGGCCAGACCTATCCGCAGCGCGCCCCGGAAGGCCAGGGCCGAGATCGAATCCACATCTTCACGGACACGGATGGCGACGGCAGCTTCGATGACCGCAAGGTGTTCGCCGACCGGCTCAACCTCGTCAGCGGCATCCAGCTTGGCTTTGGCGGGTTGTACGTCGGCGCGCCGCCTTATCTCCTTTATATCCCGGACCGCAACGCCGACGATGTCCCGGACGCCGCCCCCGAGATCCTCCTCGACGGCTTTGGGTATCAAGACACCCACGAGACCTTGAACAGCTTCACCTGGGGCCCGGACGGCTGGCTCTACGGCTGCCATGGCGTCTTCACGCAATCCAACATCGGCAAGCCCGGCGCCACGGACAAGGAGCGGCAGCGTCTCAACGCCGGGGTTTGGCGGTTTCACCCGGTGCGGCGCGTCTTCGAAATCTTCGCGGAGGGCTCCAGCAATCCCTGGGGCCTCGATTTCGACGCGCATGGCGATGCCTTCATCACCGCTTGCGTCGTCCCCCACCTCTATCACGTGAGCCAAGGAGGCCGTTACACCCGCCAGGCCGGCCAGCATTTCCATCCCTACGTGTTCGACGATATCGAAACGATTGCCGACCACCGCCACTTCGTCGGCCGGGTCAGCGACAACGCCTTCCACGGACCGAATCGCGACCAACCGCCGTCGCTCAACGCCGACACCTCGGCCCTCGGCGGCGGACATGCGCATTGCGGCTTGGCGATTTACCAAGCGGATCAATTCCCAGCCGCCTACCGGGGCGATCTCTTTTTCAGCAATCTCCACGGTCACCGGCTTGTCCGCGAGCGCCTGGAACGGGAGGGCTCGGGCCACATCGCGCGGCACGCTCCGGATTTCGCCCTCGCCCAGGACAGGCAATTCATCGGCGTCAGCGTCATTCAAGGTCCTGACGGGGCGCTCTACGTCTCCGATTGGCAAGACAAGCAGACCTGCCATCACCGCGACGTCGAGATTTGGGACCGGAGCAACGGCCGGATTTACAGGATCCGCCACGGCGCCGCCCAGGGGGTGAAGCTCGATCTACGTGCCGAGACCGATTCCTCCTTGGTCAGCCTCTTGGCCCATCCGAACGGATTCCAGACCCGCCAAGCCCAGCTCATCCTCCAGGAACGCGCCGCCGCCGGAAAGATCGACGCCGCTTCGGTGAAAAAGGCGCTCGCCGAATTCGAAGCCGCCCACGCCTCGGACGATGGGCTCCGCTTGCGGGCCATCTGGACCGCGCATCGATGCGGCTTGCTCGCCGAGGCGGACCTCTTGGCCAGGCTCGCGGACTCCAGCGAGTTCGTGCGCGGTTGGGCCATCCAATTTCTCGGAGAACCGAAGTCCGCCTTATCGACCCAAGCCTTGGCCGCCTTGGAAGCTCTGGCGGCGAAGGAAGCGTCCATGGTCACGCGGCGCTACCTGGCCTCGCTGCTCCAACGCATCCCCGTAGAACAACGTTGGAACCTGACTTCGGCGCTGATTCGCCATGTCAACGACCAGAATGACCGCAACATCCCGCTCCTCACCTGGTATGGCGTCGAACCGCTGGTCGAGGCGGATCCGGCACGCGCCTTGACCCTGAGTGACAACACCGCCTGGCCCACGCTGCGGGATTTCATCGCCCGTCGCGCCGCGCTGTTCCCCGCAGGCCGCGAAGCTCTGATGGCCTCGCTGGCCACCGCGCCAGATGCCGCCGCTTTTCGCCAACGCGCCACGCAGCTTCTCCTCGCGCTGGAGTCGTTGCCGCCCGTGAGCGCGCCCGCTGGTTGGAAAGCAGCCCGGACCAAAGGCGAAGCGCTCGCCGCTTCCGATCCCCAAGTCCTCGATGTGCTTCGGCCGCTCGGTGCCCGGTTCGGCGATGCCGATTTCTTCGCCCACTGGCGCGCCGTCGCCCGGGATGCCAAGGCCAGCACCACCAATCGCCTCCAAGCCATCAATCTGCTCCAGGCCGGCGCCGATCCCGAGCTTGGAACCCTCGCACGTGGTTTGCTCGACGAAACCGCCCTCTTGCCCGCCGTCATCCAGGCCCTGCGGACCTCGCCCACCCCCGAAACCGCCACAGCCCTGGTCTCGCGGATCGACCGCTTTCCGCTGGAACAGCGCAACGAGGCGATCAACCTCCTCGCGATGCGCCCCGAGACCGCCCTGGTCCTCCTTCAGGCCCTCGATTCCAAGAAGCTCGCGCCGTCGCTGATTTCTCCCGTGATGCTCGATCAATTCGTCCGGTTTGACCGGCCGGAGATCACCGCCATCATCGAGAGGCATTGGACGCGAAGCTCCGCCGCCGTGGATCTCAAGCAATTGGCGGCCGCCATCGAGACTTGGAAAGGGAAGCTCAACGACCGCGTCCTCGCCCAAGCCGACGCCTCGCGGGGCCGCCAGGTTTTCCAGACCACTTGCGGCATCTGTCATCAACTCTTCGGGGAAGGAGTCGCCCTCGGCCCAGACCTGACCGGTTCGAACCGCGCGAATCTCGCGTACGTGTTGGAGAACGTCCTGGTTCCGAGCGCCGTGGTCGGCCGGGATTATCTGCTCAACGTGGTCACGCTGCAAAACGGTTCGGTCATCAGCGGCATGATCCGACAGGAAACACCGGAGTTTCTGACCCTTGCGCTCCCCGGTGGCACCACGACCCAGGTGAAGAAAGCCGAGGTCAAGAGCCGCGAAGAGATGCCGATGTCACTCATGCCACCCGGATTGTTCGACGCCTTGCCGCTCAACCAAGTCGCCGACCTCGTGAAGTATCTCGCGAGCCCGGCCCAAGTTCCGCTGCCCGGCAGTTCGGTCGAAGTGAAGCCACCGGCTCCCGCAGCAACCGGCATCCAGATTGAAGCGGAGGGCCTCCGGCCGAATCACGCCAAAGTCACCGGCGGCGATTTGCGTCGCCAAGAGATGTCGGGCTTCAAGAACGGCGTTTGGTCGGGTGGCTCCCAGCTGTTCTGGGTCAGCGTCCAGCTCGGTCACACGCTCACGTTGACGCTGGAGAACCTTCCCGCCGGGACGCAGGATGTGACGCTCTTCCCCACGTTGGCCAAGGACTACGGCCGTTTCCGCGTCCGCATCGGTGATCAAGTCCAGGAGGCCGATCTCTTCAGCAGCAGCTTCGTTCGTCTCGGACCACCGGTGGTTTTTCAAAACGTCGCGGTGACGGCCGGCAATCCGCTCCAGATCCTCATCGAGCCAGTTGGCGCCAATCCTAACGCCCAGATCGGCAAATACGGCTTCGTCTTCGGACTCGACCGGATTGCGGTCAGCCCATCCATGGCCGCGAAGTTCCCGCAACCCGTCAGCGGTCCTTTGCGCCTCAACCTGCTGGACGATGCCGTCAGCCTGACAACAACTGGGTCCACGCCGCAAGAAGTCATCCGTTTCCAGACCAAACCGCTGCCAGACAGTGGCGTCATCGTTCCGAGCGTCGCCTATTTTCATCCGATTCGCACGCCATCCGGCATTCCCGTCACCGCCCTCGCTCCCAAACCGCATCCGTATTATCGCGGGCTTTTCTTCGGTTATGTCGATACCCGCGGGGTGCGGGAGGCGAATTTCTGGGGAGGAGGGGGCGGTCCAATCAAAGGCAGCGCCGTCGTCAACCTCGACGTCCGTCCCGCTACCGGCTCGCAACCCAGTTTCGAGGCGACCAACGAATGGCGTTTCGAGGACACCGCGCTCGTCACCGAGGACATCCAGTCCACTGCTCATCTGGACGGACTCGCCACGATTCTCGATCTGACCTACACGCTCCGCGCCATCAAGGATCACCGCCTCACGCATTGCAACGTGGGCGGCATCGCCCTTCCCGTCCGCTATGACGGCCAACTCACCGCTCACGGCCCCGACGGCCCCGTCAAGCTTCCTTCCGCCGTCTACCGGAAGAGCGAAACAAACTGGCCCGCTTCCCCCTGGTACGGCTACACCATGGAACTGCCCGAAGGCACGGTGAGCGCCGCCATCCTCAATCACCCGGCCAATCCCGAGACCGCGTGGCACTGCGCGCTCGGAGCCCGCGTCATCAACCCCTGCATCACCACGTCGCGCGAGGTCGTCCTCAAAGCGGGCGAGCCCCTGACGCTGCGATATCGGGTCGTGGCGCTGGACGGCGCGTTCGATTCGAATCGGATGGCGGATTGGGCAGCGAAGTTTGCCGGGCGGCCAGACTAGGCTGCTCAGGCTCACCTCCTTGCGGAGTTCAGCACAGCTTCACCGGACCTGGGAAGGGAAATCCGGGCAGATGGTGGAACACTCCTCGGCATGGCCGGGGGTTGCGGAGCGGTAAAAGCCTTCTTGAACCAGCCGTTGGCAAGACCAGACGAAAAGCTGCTCGAGGGTGTGCGACTCACGCCAAGCAAGATGCCACCGGAAGGAGAAACCAGTGAGGCAATCTCCATCGGCCGGAGTGTTGAAGGCTCGCCTGAACCTTCCGAAGGCTGGGGGTGTGAGATCCGAAGGCTCGCCTGCGCCTTCCGAAGGCTGGGGGTGTGAGATCAGAAGGCTCGCTTGCGCCTTCCGAAGGCTGGGGGTCTGAGATCAGAAGGTCCCCCACTGCGGGCGACATGGCATGCCACCTGCTCACACATTTTGACAATCAGCAAGGGTGAACGAATTTCCGGAGATGGCCCGGCCAAGGGTATCGGCCATCTGCTTCCTTCATCTTCATTCAGCTACTCTTACGACCTATGTCACCAGAGAACCAGAACGACGACATCAACGGCAACCCGATCAAAAATCTCGACTTCGATCTCACGGAGGAAGAGCTGGAGGAGTTGGAAGAAGATTTGAAGGACGAGCCGACAGGCGGAGCCACCTTCAACTTCCGGATGCTGATCGGCGCTCTTGAGCAGGACGAAGACGAAGAGGAAGAAGACGACGATCCCCTACGTGGATCGTACGACGTTTCCAGTGTGAATCCCGATGTGACCCAAACGATCTGGTTCACGCCAGAAGCAGCGCAGAGGCTGATGGATCGTGCCAAAGCCTCCGGCATCACCGCCGAGCAAGCCTTTGGATGGCTGTTGCTCCGGGGCTTCGGCCGGGCGCCGCGGTGATTTCCTGGCGATTTTCACCGATCTACTGGAAGAGCCAGCTCAAACTCCGTCCACTCGCCCTCGTTCGCCAGCAGTCGCAGGTCGCCACCGTGAGCACGAGCGATTTCCCGCGAGAGCGCCAGGCCCAGGCCCGCGCCCTCTCCCCGAGTGCGCGTCCGGGCGGGTCGACCCTGTAGAAGCGTTCAAAAACCTTCTCCCGGGCTTCGATAGGAATGCCGGGCCCGGTGTTCGCCACCCGCACCACCACCGCTCCTTCTTGGCGGGCGACCGCAAAGCGGGCCACCCCGCCGGCCCGATTGTATCGAATTGCGTTCGTCGCCAAGTTCTGCAGGACCTGATGAAGCAACAGCGGGTCCGCCAGCACGTTGATGCCAGGGACAATCTCCCTCTCAATCGAGACCTTACCGCCCGACAAGATCTCGGAGTCCGCGGCGACTTCTTCCACCAACTCGCTCAGATTCACCGCTTCCGCCTCAGTCGGTAATCGGCCCGCATCCGCTTGCGAGAGCATCAAGAGCTTGTCCACAATTGCTTTCAGGTGCTCCACCTCTTCCAACAAGATGACCTCCCGGACCGGTTCAGCCCCGGCACTTGGCAGCGACTTTTGGAGCGCCTGCTCCAGCTCACCCTGAAGAACCGTCAACGGCGTAAGCAACTCGTGCGCCGCATCCGCGGTGAATCGGCTCGCCTGCCGGAAACTCCCCTCCAATCGCTGCAGCGTCGCATTGAAAACCTCAATCAGCCGTTGAAGCTCCGGGTCGAAGCCCTGCTCTCGCACCCGCTCGTGCAGGCCTCGCGCATCGATCGATTCCACCGCCGCCGTCAGCAGATGCAATGGGCGCAAGGCGCGGCCGGCCAGCAGCCAACTTCCACCCGCCACTGCTACCAACAGAATCGGAATCCCGAGGACCAGCGCGTCCCGCAAATCGCGCATCCCAGCGTGCAGACCACTCAGATTTGCCGCCATCACCACCGTAGCGTGCGGATTCCCCATCACGCCTACCCGCCAAGCCTGCCCGCCCCCACGGCGGGTGAGAAAGACCGGCACCAACCGGGGCAACGGCGGATTGTTCCGGGACAACGGCTCGCCCGTACGCGGCGGCGCGCGATGCAACCGAGTCACTGGATCGAGTTCCCGATCCGTCCCAGGATCGAGGGGACCAGGCGCCGGCAATGTCTCCGCGTCAAGATCGCTGGGCCAACCGGGGGAACGATAGACCTCATGCCCAGGAAGAGCTCGACGGATTGATTTACCAAGAGGTTCCCCAACCGGGACACCCCAGTGGGGGAACTCGCAGCGCGGAAGACTACAAGTATACCGGTACGGTTCTCGGCAGCTCCGGTCATCTCCGAGTGACCGTGGATCCACAACGCACTACTGTGGATTACGTGCGCACATCGGTGCCCGGGGTCACAAAAGACGAAGTTGGGAACCGTTCCGTGGCTCACCACTACACTCTCTTCCGCAAATAGACCTTCGGCTGCCCTCAGTCGGATCCCAAGAAGTCGTGGTGCCCATGCCCGTGAAGAATGTCGTTGTTGGGGAACACCGCTCCAGCGTGCGGTCCAAAGTAGAAGCGAAACATGGTGCTAGCCGTCCAGACATCCTCGCCCCCGAGGCTCGCGTACTCGATACCGCTCATGACCTTCAGGCGATGCCGGGCGATGTAGTAATTTACACCGGCGTATCCCGCCTGATACAAGTCCCCGGCGGGCAATCCGGCGGGTGCTTCGTAGCGCATTTGGGGGACCAGTCCTTGCTCGCCGTCGGAGCCGGCTAGTTGGTATCGCAGAGCCAATTGCAGATGATCGCTCAAGAAATAGGCCGGTTGAATGTTGATCCCTGCGACATTTCCATTGTCACTGCCGAACCCGCCAGTGACTTCGGTGATGAGCGATGCGGCCCCTTTTGTAAAGACAAGCGCGGAAGAAAGCCCTTCGTCGAACACATCAAGGTTGGTCGCGTTGTCGTTCGCGTCGCTCTCCAGGGCGGATACGTGGAGGTGGGCGTTGTCCATTCCTAGAAAACTACCCAGCTTGTAATACATACCGCCGATCAGTGAATACCCGGAATTGAACTCGGTAAAGGACGCCACAACATCCCGCCCAGTCGCATTGGAGAAGAGTCCGGCATAATAGGTGACTCGGCCAATTTCCCCGGAAAGGTTAATCGCAGGGGTGTAATCTGCCCGAAACATGTTGGTCAGCTGAGCGCGCTCCAGGTAGTTGATGTACCGGCTGGAGGCGTTCCGGTCATGTGTGAAGCGATGCTTCTGCTGCCCGATAGTGAGATTCAAGCGTGGGTCAAATTGCCAAGAAAGCCAAAGTTCAGTGAATCCATTATAAAAAGGCTCAAAGTTGCTGCCGCTGATCATCTGGGCATGCACGGTCAAACGATCAAACATCCGCGCCTGGAATCCGTAACGCGCCCGGCGCGTCTCATAGTCCTCATCGGAGCCGTTACTTCCTTCGGACCAGTGGTATTGACCATGGTACCGGCCCAGCAACCAAAGCTCCTGGAGCCACGGCTGATCTCCACTTAGCGGGACGCGCCCGAGATCGTTGAGCCTTGCCCCGAGATCGACAGCAGGCTCTTGGATGACCAAATCCGGATCGACGGGAGTCCCCGGTAGTGATTGCGCGAGAGCACACCCGGACAAGAAGATCAACATCGCGAGCGCTCGGTTGAGCAAAGGGTGGAGCGCGGAATCCATAAGGTGCGACAAATGTTCAACCCCTACAGGCGCCAAAACGTCGTTCAAGCGTCAAATTTGAAAAACATCTCAAACCTGCGAAGGTGACGCCTTGCCGATTTTTGGAACTCTAAACCCTCTGCCCATGGTTGCTTTTCGCCAGGGATCCGGCATTGTCCCGGCTCGTCCAATCCCATGGCCCTCGTCGAAATCCACCCTCGCCCCAAAAAGCCGCGCGCCGATTTCCCCATAGCGATCGTGGCCAGCACCTACAACCGGGAGATGGTGGATGGAATGCTGACTGCGGCGTTGGCGGAGTTCGAAGCGATTTTCCCGAAGATGCAGGTGCCTGTCTTTCGCGTGCCGGGGGCTTACGAAATCCCCGTGACGGTTAGCAAGGTCCTCGACACCCGGGAGCTTTCGGCGGTCATTGCGCTGGGCGTCATCATCCGCGGGGCCACGGCTCATGCGGATCTCGTCGGATCATCCGTGACAACCGCGTTACAAGACATTGCCGTTGAACGACGTTGCCCCGTGATCCATGAAGTGCTGCTGGTCAATACTGAGGAAGATGCCCGCGAGCGCTGCCTCGGAACCCGCATCAACCGGGGCGCGGAAGCTGCCCGGACCGCCGCGGCGATGGCCGACATTTTTCACCAACTCGACCCCCGGAAGTAACTCGGCTTTCTTTGACCATGGGCAATATTCGCCGCCGCGGCCGGGAAGCGGCTCTCCAACTCTTGTTCGCCAGCGACATCGAGAACCAGCTCGCCGAGGGCCAGAACCGGGACACGTTCTGGGAGCTCTGCACCACCAAACCGGAAGGCCGTAAATTCGCGGAAGAACTCGTCGACGGCGTGCTTCTTCATTTGCCGCAGATCGACCAAGCCGTCGCTCGCTGCCTGGAGAACTTCGAGATGAGCCGCCTCTCCGCCGTAGATCGCAACTTGCTCCGGCTTGCCAGTTACGAACTGCTGTTCGCCCCCGACGTGCCAGCTCCCGTCGTAATCAACGAAGCGATCGAGATCGCCAAAGCCTTCGGAACACCGGATTCCGGCCGATTCGTCAACGGCGTGCTCGACCAAGTTCGCAAGAACGGTCTCCCTCCGGAGCCTGCGGAACAACCCGATCGCTGAATCGCCTGCCATGGGACTCTTCGACGCCATCCTCAAACGCTTCGCCAACCGGGACATCGATTGGGATGACCTCGAGGAACTCCTCATTAGCGCCGATCTCGGCGTGCCGCTCACGATGGAGATCATCAAGCAGTTGCGCGATCTCGGCCGCACCCTCAAAGCCGAGGACGTCATGGCCGAGTGCCGCCGCCGCGTTCTTGCGGTGCTCCCCGAAGGACGCAACCCAGCCCTTCGTCCGCTCGATACCGGAGCGCCCCGCGTCGTCCTCGTCGCCGGCGTGAACGGCACGGGCAAAACCACCTCGATCGCCAAGCTCGCCAATCTGTTGACGCGCGAGGGCCACAAAGTCGTTTTGGCCGCTGCCGATACCTTTCGCGCCGCCGCCATTGAGCAGCTGGATCACTGGGCCACTCGGATCGGCGTTCCCCTGATTAAGACCCAGTATCAGGGTGATCCCAGCGCCGTCTGTTACGATGCCTACGAAGCCGCCATCAAGAGGGGCGCCACGCATCTCATTTGCGACACCGCTGGCCGTCTCCATGTCCGGTCGAACCTCATGGAGGAGCTCAAGAAGATCGAACGCACCCTAGGCAAAAAGGATGCCACCGCTCCGCATGATCGCCTCATCGTCGTCGATGCCACAACCGGTTCCAATGCGTTGGCCCAAGCTCGCGAATTCCACACCGCTCTCAATCTCACCGGCTTGATCATTACCAAGCTCGATGGGAGCGGAAAAGGAGGCATGGCCGTCGCGATCCAACACCAGCTTGGCATCCCCACCCTCTTCGTGGGAACCGGCGAGGGGGCCGACGACCTCCATCGCTTCCAACGCGACCGCTTCGTCGAAGATCTCCTCTGAACGCGTCCTTGGGCTTTTTCTGGCGCTAGCGTCCGATTTGGCTACGGTGCGCCCATGTCTGAACCCAAAGCCCTCATTGTCGTCGGCGACGCCACCGAGACCGTCGATACGCTGTATCCCTTTTACCGCTTGATCGAGGCGGGCATCCGTCCGGTAGTGATCGCCCCCGAGAAACGCATGTATCAAATGGTCATGCACGAAGTTCGCCCCGGCTGGACCATCACCCGGGAATGGGAGGGTTATCAAATCCAGGCGGACCTCTCCTTCGCCGAGGTTCGCGAGGAAGAATATCTCGGCATTCTTTTTTCCGGCGGCCGCGCACCAGAATATATCCGCTACGACGAGGACTTGGTCCGAATCACTCGTCACTTTTTCGCGGCAAACAAACCGGTCGCCTCCGTCTGCCACGGGGTGGAAATTCCCGCCTATGCCGATTGCGTCCGCGGCCGTCGCATGGCCACCGTCGCGAAATGCCGTTTCGACCTAGAAGTCTGCGGCGGCATTTATGTCAACGAACCTTGTGTGATTGACGGCAATCTCGTCTCCGGCCGCACGTTCCATGACAACGGACAATATGTAGGCCCCTGGATCAAGATGCTTGAAGCCGCGATGAAAGCGTAGGTCCGCCGTTCTGTACAAAAGTGAAGCCCGGATGCTGCCTGCATCCGGGCTTGGGAGACGCACCTTCTTACTTACGAATCAAAATTCTTCGCAATTGCCACTCCAGGTGCTGCGGATTGCCACCCGGGTGCCAGAACGGGTGTGGTCAAAAATGTAGGGAGCCACATATCCAGGCAGACGGACGCAACCGTGGGAAGCCGGGTAACCAGGCAAAAAGCCGGTATGCATCCCGTATGAAGTGCCGCCCAACCGCATCCAGTTCGGCATCGCGCAATGATAGATGGTGGACATCTTTCCACTACGGACTTTTTCCGTGATCGTGTAGGTCCCGGTAGGAGTCACCATGCCAGCGGCGGCGGTGGAAACCGGAGTGTCGATCGCGACCCGACCATTCATGAGCAGATAGCCGCGCTGAGAAGCCAGATCGATGATCACTTGGCTGGAGGAGGCACTACCGCTGCTCAAGACATCGTGGTGAATGGTCGCGGGACGCTGCGCGCCATTGACCTTGACTGTCGTGGTGTTTCCAAAATGAGAAACGATGGGATATGTCGTCGTGCTGCGACTGTTGCGGGAGTTGGGCGTCGTCCCCTGCTTCGCGGAGAACCAGCTGAATCCTTTCGTTGAACGGGAGCGGCGAGTGGTGGCGCTATCCTGTTTGCGCTTCTCGACGGTCTGCCGCTGTGCGGTCTTCTCTCCACCACGGTTCGTCCCGAAGCAAGTGTCCGGGGAAGGCGTAGCGGCGGTGATGGGTAGAGCAGCCACGGCGGCGAAGGCGGTGGCCAAGGAGCAAGTAAGGAGAGAACGATTCATGTGATCAGAAGTTATAGTATTTATAATACATATAACCTGAAGGTCGATCAACCGGGATTTTCTAAATTCTGAATCCTTTTCTCGTCGTTTAAAGCAAACTTGATATTTAAGAAGTCCTAATTACTCCAGCCCCCTCCAAGAGCCTTGTGCAAACTAATCCAAGCGGACACCAACGCTGTACGGCTCGAAACCTCATCCAGCTCGGTGGCAATCAGCCGCTCCTCTTCCACCAACACCGAGACGAGATCCTCCAACCCTTCACGATACAACGTCTCCGCCAAACCGACGCTCGCCTGAGTCTCCCGAGCCGCCCGCTCCAAGAAGTGCAGCCTCCTCGCCTCCGCGTGAACGGTCGCCAAGTTGGATTCGACTTCACCTACTGCATTGAGCACCGCCTTCTCGAAGTTCAGCAGGGCCTGCCGCTCCCGAGAGTTCGCTGCTGCTAACGCCGCCTTATTCGCTCCTCCATTGAAGAGAGACCACTCAATCCGCGGTCCGGCGCGCCACGCGAGACTGTTGACATTGAAAAGATCCGCACTGGAACCTGAGGTCAGTTCTGGACTTCCGAGCAGGATGAATCGGGGATAGAAAGCCGCCGTCGCCACCCCGATGTCCGCCGTCGCCGCGCCTAGATTTCTCTCAGCTTCCCGCAAGTCTGGTCGTCGCATCACCAACTCAGCCGGCAAGCCGGTGGGCGCGATCGGCAGTCGTTTCGGAAACCCACGGAACGAAGAGGCGATGGCATCCACCTCTCCAGGCCTCCGCCCCAACAACAAACTCAACCGCCGCAACTGCCCGGTGATTGACGATCCCACCGTCGGCTCAGCCGCCTGCGTTGAAGCCAGTTGGGCATTCGCCCGCCGCAAATCGAGTTCACTGCGCAGCCCTTCCCGATAGAGCCTGCTCACGATCTCCGTCGTAGTCCGCTGCCGCGCTACGTTCTCCTGAATCCGATTCTGCTGGGCTCGGAGACCGGCTAATGTGAAGTAGGTATCGAGCACTTCCGCCGTCAACGAGAGCCGCGTGCCATGCGCTCGTTCCGTCTCAGCCTCTTCCCGGAAACGTGCTGCTTGGGTGCGCCGCCGGTTCCCTCCGAACAGATCTACCTCCCAGGAAGCATCGAATCCAACGGTCCACGACTCCGCGCGGTTCGGAATCGCCCCCCCGAAGGCCGCGATCGGGTTCACGGCCGCATTCTGGGTCTCACTAATCCCCACATCGGTGTAATCCGCCCGGCCGGCCAAGGTGGGAAACAATGCCGCCCGAGCTTCCCTCCGCAACGCCCGCGCCTCTTGGATCCGTTCCACGGCGATCGCTAGGTCATAGTTCTGCCTCAGAACTTCATCGACCAATTCATCCAACACCGGATCCCCGAGCTGCTTCCACCACGGGAAATCAATCGGATGCCCCGGTGCATCGCTCTTGGACCCAGCAAACTTCGCATCCAACTCCGGCCCTGCGGGCACCTGCGGATCAGGCCCCACCGCGCATCCCGCGAAAAGCAAGACGGCAGCCATGAGAACGCTGACGGAACGATCAATCATCGGGATCTGGGCTCAAAAACGCTTAAGGAATGTGAAATGTCAAGGAAAGTGCTAGGATTCGGACATGAAACGGCGAAACCTCGATGCCTACGCTCGCCGCCAGCTTACCCGATGCCATTCGCACGCCTAGTTGAATTCACCGATGCGACTTTTTCAATCGCCAGCCTTATGGTTGCCATCCTCAAACTTGTGCGATTGACGGCAGGCCGCACTCCCCAGAGTTTGGATCGGCTTCAACCTCATTGTGGATCGCTCCGGCATCATCATCCTCGTCATCAGCTTGGCTGGGGGCGCCATTGCCCTGCTGCCCGTGCTGCGGAGACATCTACGGCACCGGAATCGGCAGAGGCTCCTGACCTTCCCCTTGCCGGATGAGTGGCGCGCCCTTCTTTCGGCGAAATGGCGGCTTTACAACCGCCTGCCACCTGAAATCGGGCAGCGTCTGGGCGGTTACATCCACATCCTGCTCGCGGAAAAGCGATTCGAGGCCTGCGGGAGGCTCCCCGAAATCACAGACGAAATGCGCGTGCTCATCGCCGCCCAGGCCGCGCTCCTCCTCGTCGGTCGCCCTGAGAAGGAGCATCAATTTTATCCGGATCTCGTTTCCATTCTCGTTTATCCGGGGTCGTTCCGCGATCGCGTCCGCCGCATTTTCTCACTTCGGGAAGACGAAGGTGAGATCCGGCTGGGCGAATCGTGGACCAGCGGCTCGGTCATCCTCTCCTGGCACAGTGTGAAGCGTGGCGCCGCCGGAGATCACGATGGATTGAACGTCGTCTTCCACGAGTTCGCCCATCAGATCGACCAAGTCGGCGGTGATCCCGACGGCGCACCGGTCTTCGACGATCCCGAGGACGCGGCCCGGTGGTCGGCTGTCTTTCGAGATCATTACCACGACCTCATCGACGACTTGGAACAGGGCGCAGATCCGCTTCTGGACGAATACGGCGCCACCGACCCGGCCGAATTCTTCGCGGTGAGCACCGAAAGCTTCTTCGAGCGGCCGCGCGAAATGAAACGGGAAATGCCCGATCTCTACGCCGAGCTCGCCGCCTTTTATGGCTTGGATCCCGTCACTTGGAAGAGATGCTGATCGCGTTTCACAAACCCTACCGAGTCCTTTCCAGCTTCACGCCGGACGGCTCTCCGAATCGCCCACTGGCGGAGTTTGGCTTCCCGAAGAACGTCTACGCCATTGGAAGGCTCGACGCCGATTCCGAGGGCTTGCTGCTGCTCAGCGACGAACCCTCCTGGAACGCCAAGCTCCTGACGCCCGGAAAGGCACACCCTCGGACTTACTACGTTCAGGTGGAAGGACTCCCGGACGAAGCATCCCTGGAAAGACTTCGCGCCGGTCTCGTGA
Source organism: Akkermansia muciniphila (assembly GCA_945883495.1). Classification (GTDB taxonomy): domain Bacteria; phylum Verrucomicrobiota; class Verrucomicrobiia; order Verrucomicrobiales; family DEV007; genus V1-115. The sequence continues at coordinate 382 of CAMCXS010000036.1, read as the reverse complement.
TTCAAGGCGAGCGCACCCTTCCCTGCCGCGCCTGGCGGCTCGACAATAACCCGGACTATCCCCCACGCGATCCGCCGATTCGCGTCCGCAAGTCCGTTCCGGATTGCTGGATCGCTCTTGTCCTCACGGAAGGCCGGAACCGGCAGGTGCGCCGCATGACCGCCGCCGTGGGACACCCAACCCTGCGGTTGGTCCGCCACGCCATCGGAGCCCTGACGCTGGATGACGTCGCCTTGGACCCAGGCGAGTGGCGCGCATTGGAAAGCGCGGAGCGGACAGCCGTCCTCAAACGTTGAGCTCCAGCTGCTCCGCCGTCCCGATCGGCGCAAACCGAATCCCAGCACCAATGAGGCGGACGTCGCGTTTTCCCCGGCGTTCCCAA
>CAMCXS010000035.1 GCA_945883495.1 Akkermansia muciniphila | reverse complement strand
GAGGAGGTTGCGGAACTTTTCGCTGGCCGCTTCATCGAAGATCAACTTCCGGTCCAAAGCCCGGGAGATAAGGTGGACATTGATGACGGACGAGTTGACGGCTTGGAAGATGCGATGCGGCCTCATGAACTCTGTTCAAATGAAGCAATGCCCGCGTCCGCGCAACAGAAAGATCGGAGCTTCGCTTCAATTGAACATCCAGAACGCCGGTGTTCTTATGAACGAAATGCCTGGCACGACAAATGCGACAAACTCACTGCGGCCATCGCTTCATCGTCGGCTCGGGGATGGAGGGGGTTCAATGTCTTTTCCGGTTGCGGTGCACGGCGCAGGTCCGATAGGGTTGCGGAAACGAACGAAAAACAGCCATGAAATTCGCGACCCGGATGCCCCTCTGTGTTTGTGTCATCGCCATCCACGCCGTCTGGGGTGAAGCTCGGCTCCATGCCGAATTGGCCACGCCGGAACTCGTTTATGAAGGGACCGAGCCGGTCAGAGGAAATTCCGAAGGTTTGGTCCGTCACCTTTTTCGCGTGAAAAACCTCCGCGACTTTCCTGATGAGCTATTTGAGCCAGCCCCGGATTTGCCTCCCTGTGGGAAAAACACCAATGCCTCGCGGACCTGGGTCAACCTGCACAACGCCGCGGACGGACGGGTTTTGTACGGATTTTGCGGGCTCAAAGTCGCGAAGGATCTTGACGGAATTTGGTTTGCTGCCCGGGAGCCTGTCCCGGAATCGGTGTTCATCACCCTGGAGGACCGCCGCGAGCAGGAGAAAGTCAATTCCAACGCCGTTCCATTGGGTAGATCCAAAAAAGCCGTGCCGCAAGCGCTTAAGCCCGGGGCCGAGCCCGCGCTCCGCCAATGGACCAACGTGAATCAAGTTGTGATTGAAGCAACCCTTCTCCGCGTCGAGAATCAGGTGGTCGTCCTCCTGGGGTCCGACGGCAAGACGTATCGTTATCCGATCGGTGCCCTATCGCTGGATGATCAACTCTACGTCCGGGACCAGCTGGCACCGGCCCCCGCCGCGTCGCCCAAGTGATCCGGGAGTTGACGAACCGCGAATTCCGGAGAGCTGGAGAGCACTTGCCTGAAATTCGTCCGGCACGGCCCCACGTGCTCCGCGGGCATGTCCACGCTCAATAGCACCCGCCGCGTCGTCGTCGCCAGTTTCATCGGCACGACGATCGAATGGGACGACTTCTTCTTTTACGGCACGGCGGCGGCGCTGGTATTCAACCGGCTCTTCTTTCCTACCGTGGATCCACTCACGGGGACCATGGTGGCCTTCGCGACCTATGCGGTGGGGTTCTTTGCCTGGCCGCATGGAGGGATTGTCTTTGGCCATTACGGGGACCGGATCGGCGGAAATCGATGCTCGTGACGACCCTGATGCTCATGGGCGTGGCCACGGTTCTGAACGAACGGCCTGCTGCCCACTTATGAGGGCGCACGGTGCCAGGCTTTTCTCACGTGGAGCATTGAGGAACGCCGAAATTTAGCAAGCCTTGAAATTTGAGCGTGCTGGACGGCAGGTTTTCCAGGAATCATGACAATCGATTTGCAGAAAGCCTGGCACCAGCGATTGCATCGACGATGCCCTGCTCCTGCGGGCTGCCCGCAAGAGCCAAGCCCAACGGATCCTGACACTCAATCTATCCCATTTCAGGGCCTTCGCTCCCGACTTGGCGTTGATCATCGACTCTCCATGATATGAAGAAAGCGGAACTCCTCGCCTTGAATCGCCAGGTCACCGGACGCGGCGCGTCGTCGGACATGCTTGCCGAAGCTGGCGTGCGGATCTTTCCGGTAAAACGGATTGACCAGGAGAGAATGACGCGAAGCAATCTCCTTGGGGCGGAAATCGGGATTTAGCGGGGGCGGCTCCCGAAAGGGGAGGGGGACGGATTTCACGCTGGCCATTCAAGCATGACTACCACGGGGGACGTCCATGGGAAGTTTGCGCACGCATCGCTTTCGACTCGGGCCCCCAGATGGTTGCGACACAGCGCAACGCTCCAGAGAAGCGATGGTGCGCATCCGGAGGGCGACGCTGTGTCGTCGCCGATCGTCGATCTCGCAACGGCAAGGTTTCAGCCCCCGAGCCTCGCTAGCCTGTGTCCATGCCCAAGAGTGTTCTCTCCGCGCCCTACCCAAAGCTCGCACAGCTCCCAAAGTTCACGAACCGGGCCTTGCTCAGGCTCTCAGGCTCATTTCCTATTCGTCAAAAACCGTGCCTTCGGTGTCGTGCGTGGTCCCAGACGCCCTCCTTCGTCGGTTCGAAATGCCGGTTGCGTTGCCCGCCGGTCCCGGGCTAAAGTCAAACGTGGCCACTGCCATCGACGCCGTTTATGAAGGGGGATTACTCCGCCCGCTTCAGCCGTTGTCGTTGCCTGAGCACGCTCAGGTGCGCAACGCTCCGGGAAAGCGATGCTGCGCGTCCGGAGGGCGACGCTGTGTCGTCGCCGATTGTCGATCTCGCAACGGCTAGCTTCCTCCCGGACCTAAAGCCTAAAGCCCAAGCGGCCCAATCGACCGGAAAGATCCCCCCTCAGCCCCCGAAAACCTTGACGTGATCATCCCCAAGGACTCAACTGACTCCAAGTTGGATGTGGATTCGTCTCAGCTCGAGAAAAAGCCGCACCGTGAAGTCCCCAGTCAAAGTAACCCTGTGATGTCATCCGTTTCTCAAGCCATCCTGCGGACTACCCAGATAACGTATCTGATGGTGATAAGCGCCTCATTCTTAATATCATGGGTGCCGCCCGCCAATGCTGCAGATTCCATTCCGGCTCAAGATAAGATCATTTTGCCGGTGAGGGTGGCCACGCTCCATGGCGATGGGGCGCAGCTTGATGGCACGCTGATCGAGAACTGGGACGACCTCGGAACCTTTGTTTCTTGGCGGGTCAGGTTGAACGCGGGGGAGTTGGAAGTTCTCGTGCGACAGGCATCTGGATCAGCTTCTGCCGGTAATTCCTATCAGATCGAGATCGCAGACCAGAGGTTGGCTGGCACGGTCAAGAACACTGGCGGATGGCGGATGATTGAAGATGTGCCGCTTGGTCGGATGCAAATCGACAAGGGCGGGGAGTTCGAAGTGATCTTACGGCCACTGAAGAAGAAGGGGCAAGCTGTCATGAACCTGGCAGGAGTCGCACTTCGCGGTCCGGCGGCCAAAAAGTCGGAGCTCATGATCCCGTCGGAATTACGCTTGGGTGAGTATTTTGCCAAGAAAGAGTATATCTCCGAGCCGTTGCCCACCTTCGACGCGATCAAGGACCGACTGCCAGAACCTGTTATCGACGGCCATGCCGACTGGCTGCCAATGTATTGGAAATGCTGGCAGCTTGCCTTTGCCCATCTCAAGCAACCGGCATCAGGTTCGCCGTTGGTGTCCAACTGGCTGGATGAGTGGTTCAGCTCGAACATTTTCCAGTGGGATACATGTTTTATGATGATGTTCGCTCGTTACGGCCACGCGGAGTTCCCCTTCATCCAATCTTTGGACAATTTCTACTGCCTGCAACGGAACAGTGGGTACATATGTCGAGAGTATACTGAGGGAACCGGACGAGAGATCAAGTTCGGTCACCATGGAGGTTTCGACGATCCTCACGGTTGGGCGAATAGCATCAATCCTCCGCTATTTGCCTGGGCGGAGTGTGAATCCTTTAAGGTAACTGGTGACAAGTCTCGCTTCGCGATGGTTTTGCCGGTGCTTGAGAAATACCTTGAATTCCTCAACCGTGATGGCGATCCGGAGGCCTCGCCGGACAAGTGGCTGGAACAAGGTCGACGCTCGGCTGGTACCCCGCACCAGTTGTATTGGAATACAGCCCTCGGCAGCGGAATGGATGACATCCCTAAGCCGGCGAAGAAAGGTTCCGGTTGGGTGGACATGTCCTGCCAGATGGTCATGCAGTATCGCGAGTTGGCGTTGATCTGCCGGGAGCTAGGCCAGCCGGAGAAAGCAGCCAAGTTCGAGGGAGAAGCAAAGGCGATCGGCGAGCGCATCAATAAGTGGTGCTGGAACGAGGACGACGGTTTTTACTATGACGTCTTGGCGGATGGAACCCAGTTCAAGAAAAAGACCGCCTGTGGCTTCTGGCCGATGATCGCCGGTATTGCCGCACCGGCGCAGGTCCGCCGCTTGGTGGCTCATCTGAAGGACGACAGAGAGTTCTGGAGGCCGTTCGTCTTCCCTACTCTGGCGGCCGATGAAAAGGAATACAACAACCCCACTGGAGGTTACTGGCGCGGGGCCGTCTGGGCGCCCACCAACTATGCACTGATCAAGGGCTTGGAGGCCTGCGGTGAAGAGGCGTTCGCCACCGAGGCCACACAGAAATATCTGGCAGGGATGAACACGGTCTTTCAGAAATCCGGGACGCTTTTTGAGAATTACATGCCAGAGAAGATTGAACCCAGCAGCGGGAAGGGCGACTTCGTCGGCTGGACAGGATGTGGTCCCATCGCCCTACTCATCGAGAATGTATTGGGATTTCGTCCCGATGGCGCCCGCAATCGCCTGGACTGGCGACTGGTTCGGACCGACAGGCATGGCATCCGTAAATTGCGCTTCGGCCAAATCACCACGGATGTGATCTTCGATGGCAATGGGAAGGTTAGCGTGACGTCCGACAAGCCGTATCAGCTGGTGATCAACGGCCAAGAGTATTCCATTCCTGTCGGGGTTTCCTCGTACAGCACCAAACCTCTAGCCTCCAATCCTCAGTGAGCGGAGGGGCAGCAGGGACACGCGTGTCGTCCCGGAGCTCCCCAGGCAAACATCAATCAAATCGAGCAAGCTGTAGGCTGTCGCCCATTCCCCAAAGCTCGCACAGTTCCCAAAGCTCACGAACCGTGCCTGGTCAGGTCCTTGCCCGGGCTCTCCTTTCTCCCGCTCACAGGCTCTCCGGTGCGGCTGATGCCGCTTTCCACATCGAGCTCAGCACGGCTTCTTCCTCGTGGAGCGTTCCAGAGCTAAGCGCCGCAGTGGTCCAGCGGCTCTCCAGGCCGTCCGGGCCCAGGCACGTGCCGCCAGCCAGCGCACGCTCAATCCGGCGACGCACTTCGGCCTCCTCTGCGGCAGGGGCAACGATCGCGACGCCGGACGCGAATGTGCCGTATCCTTCCGGAGGGCGACGCTGTGTCGTCGCCGATTCTCGATCGCGTGACGGCGAGCTTCCAGCCGCCGGCCATCCTGACGGGTTGCGACACAGCGCAACGCTCCGGAAAAGCGATGCTGCGCATCCGGAGGGCGACGCTGTGTCGTCGCCGGTTGTCGATCTGATAGTGGCGAGCTTCGTCCCGGACCTACAGCCTACAGCCTACTGGAGACATTGGGCGTCACCAGAGCAGGTCCAAATGGTAACGCGCGATCTCGGGATCGCGACTGACCAAGTGGAAATTGCCGCGATTGGCCTGAGCCACCAGAATCCGGTCAAAAGGATCGCGGTGATGAGGTGGAAGGCTTGAGAGAGCGAGGATGTCCGGCAAGATGACGGGCTCGAGCTGCAGACCGTTGATCTCCTCATGTTCCCTTAGCAATTCTTCGAGCGGTCGCCGCAGGGTCAGTTTTCCGAGTTGCTGTTTGATCTGCATCTCCCAGACGCTGGCCAGGCTGAAGTGCAACGTATTGGCGGGGGATTCACACGCCGCCAGGGCGGTAGGGGAGAGCCTTTCTTTAGCCCCATCCCACCAAACGAACGCATGCACATCGAGCAGTAGCTTCATGCGTCTTTCCCTAGCCAGAATGCGTCCGGAAGGGGTTCGTCAAAGTCAGCGGACATTTCAATGGCGCCGGGGTGCAACCCTGCAATCCGAGGTTTTGACGATTCGAGCGAAACTTGATCGAGTCGCGCCACGAGGTGCTGGATCAGCTGCCTTAACTCCGCGGGTGGAAGTTGTTGGGCGGCGGCCTCGATCTCGGCGACGGTGCTCATGAGCCGAAGATAGCATCGGTCGGGCGGTGCCACAACGAGCCTCGAAAGTTTGTAGGGACAACTGCCGGCTCTCTGGAGCAGGCTGTAGGCGGTGGGCGGTAGGCGGAGCGCAGTCAAAACATAGGTAACACTCGCGGTTCAGTACATGGGTGACACTTGTTTGATGGCGGGTGACACCAGCTCGGATGATTCGGGGGCAACGATCGCGACGCCGGACGCGAATGTGCCGCATCCTTCCGGAGGGCGACGCTGTGTCGTCGCCGGTTGTCGATCGCGTGACGGCAAGGTTTCGGCCGCCGAGCATAGCTAGCCTGTCCATGCCCAAGAGTGTTCCCTCCGCGCCCTACCCAAAGCTCGCACAGCTCCCAAAGTTCCCAAAGCTCACGAACCGGGCTCTCGGGCTCTCGGGCTCTCGGGCTCGTTTCCTATTTGTCAAAAACCGTGCCTTCGGTGTCGTGCGTGGTCCCGGACTCCCTCCTTCTTCGGTTCGAAATGCCGTTTGCGTTGCCCACCGGTCCCGGGTTAAAGTCAAACGTGACCACAGCCATCGATGCCGTCTATGAAGGGGGATTGCTCCGTCCGCTTCAGCCGTTGTCGCTGCCTGAGCACGCTCACGTGCGCATCTCGGTGGAAACACTTCCGATCGATGCGGAACGCACCGAATGGTTGAACCAATCGGAACGACGTTTGCTCGAGGTGTGGGACAACGACGCCGACGACGTCTACAATGAATTGCTCACGCGGTGATTTGGTCTTGCTGCCCATTCCGTTCTCGGACTTGAGCAGCCGCAAGGTGCGTCCCGCAATCATCATTGGATTCGGTTCCTACCCGGGCGACTTGTTCGTGGTTCCGCTCACCTCGCAAATGGCGGGCGCGGATTTTGTGCTGGATGACTGGCAAGGCGCAGGCCTGAACGTGCCAACCGGAGTGAAGTCGCAATTGGCGACAGTGGAATCGCTGCTGGTGCGTAAAGTGATTGGCCGGCTCTCTCCTAAGGACACCGCGACTCTAGATTCGCACCTTCGCCGCTGGGTAGGGCTCTGAGGCTGTCTCCTCCGCGCTTCATCCGTGCCCAAAAGGCAGAGGATCCCAGCTTCCCCGAAGCAGCTCCGCGATGTCGAAAGAGGCACGCAGGGGGCACGGATGAAACGGATTGGCACGGATTAGGTTTGTCGATGCTTGTCCGGAATCAGAGAACACGCTAATGCAGCGGGAAGGTCGCCTTGTCCAACTGGACTTGATCGAGCTCTTCATCCGCCTCCAACGCCCGGCTTTCCTTCCCCACCCAATACCCACCCGCCGACAGCGCCAACAGCGATCCGGCGAGGGCACAGTAGAATTTCACCTCTTCCGTAGGGCCGGTCAGCTACACGGCTCCCCAGAGGGAAACCAACCACGCCAAAAACTCAAACCATCGCCCCAACGCCTCCAGGGGACCAGCTCCCTTCTCGGGCTCAACCATTCCCAGCAACCAAGCACCGGGGTAGCAGAGGACATCGTGGATGAAATCGTTAAGCGCCTTCACCCCGCGGGCGGCGGCACTGCCGAGTCGATTCTCGAAGCAGGCCCCCAGCAGGACAGCCAACAAGACCACCGGCCACCACGATGCTAGCGGGTCGGTGATGAGTTCGGCGGTGGTGGGGGAGGTGGGCATGGGGGAGATTGAGAGGAAGCACGGGGTTGGTGGATCGACAAGCGGGCTGATTGTTGGCTCCCTAGGCGTTTCTGAAATATTCGTTCACGGGCTCCGCGATCTCGGCAATTCACATGCGTGAGACCAGATTTCAAAACCCGGTTGCATCGGCGTGAGAAATCGGTTAGCAGAAACCCGCCATGAGTGAGGTGTTGGAGCTGATCTACGAATTCTTCCACGAGGCGGCTTCGAGCGACAAGATCCTCCTGCTGCTACTGGGACTCTTCGGGACCGTTTTGACTGCCTACATCGCCCAAACCAAAGCTCTTCGCCAAGCGGAGGCGGAACGGGACCAGGCGGTGGCGGCGAAGGAGAAGGCTCAGGCCGAACTCAAGCTGGCACTAGACCATCTGGTTGCTGCGGAAAAGCGAGTCAGCGACACGGTTGCCCAACTTCAAGCTGCTGTGGCCGACGTCAAAGACCTTCGTGAGGAGGCGAATCAACTCCGCCAAATCAACGAGGATCTGCGCCGGGACAAAGAATCCGCTGAGGAAACCGCGCAGCAGGTTCGCCGAACGATGGAACGGCTCGGACGGCAACTGGCGCCGGCAGGTCCGGTTGTTCCCACAACCCTTGAGGAGGTGCAGGCCTTCGTTCTTGATCTGCTGCGCCAGTTTCAGCAGATCAACCGGAACGTCGATTTGGTGCGGGAGTGCCGCAGTGTGTGGAGTTTGCCACGTGGCTCAACCCCACGGCCGCCGCAAACGACTCCGAAAGTCATTTGCATCGCCAATCTCAAAGGCGGCGTCGGAAAGACGACGATCACCGCCAATCTGGCTGGAACCTTGGCCAAGAATCATCGGGTGGCGGTGGTCGATCTCGACTGGCAAACGTCGCTGTCTCGTCTCTGTCTGACCTTGCAACAGTATCGTGATGATTTCACTCAAAGCTGGGGCGCCTCCACGATCTCGTCGGTGCTCTCGAACTATTGTAACCCGGACGTTCCGTCGGCGTGGCAGGTTCACCGAACTTACCGCCACAACCGCTGCAACTTTGATGTCATTCCGACGTCCCAAGCGATGGGATTGCATGAAGACCTGGCACTCATCAATTGGATCCTGGGTGATGCGAAATCGGATGCGCGTTTCATCATTGGGAACGCGATCCGGGAGCGAGCGACAGATTACGACTTCATTCTTTTGGATTGTCCGCCGCGTTTTACGGTCAGCATGACGGGCGCGCTGTCGATCGCGGATCTGGTCCGTATCCCAACGTTACCCGACTCGGTGTCACTGGATGGGGTGAAGTACTTCTTCTCGCCCAGCACCCGTTCTATTCTAGAGCAGATTTGGATGGATCAAAGGGACGGACGTCCGAAGTTCCCGAAGTTCATGTTGGTAGGGAATCGAGTGTATGGGAACGCCAGCAGAATAGCGGACGCCCAGAGAGATTTAAATGACCTCGCAGCGAATGTGACTTCTGCCGAGATGCCGGTAATGGCCGCACAGTCGATTCTCACAAACCTGATCGCACCTTACACGGATAGCTCTGAGCAACCGCTAGCCGAGCTTCGTTTGGTGGTTGATCGCAATAGCGATGTGACGACGCAATACAACGAGCTTGCGAGGGAGGTCCTCAAGGTATCGAGTGATGTCCCGACCGCAACGAATCCGCCGGCAGACCCGGCAATCCTGGAGGCGAAGTTGTGAAAGTTGCAGAATTGTCCGCGCGCTTGCGCCAGCATGAGAAACTCATTTTGAGCGGCGCCGGGCAGCTGGACCGGGAAGAATGGGGGCGTTTTCTGGCCGCACTTGCATCGTTGGGCGGTGACGTCGACGAGGTCGTTCGGTCGCTTGCTCCGAGGAAGCTTTCACCCGCGCCCCCAAACCAAGACACAGCTGCGACTGAATTGCCTGCCAACATCCAGACGGCGATCGAGCGCCTGCAGCAACTGAAGAGCGAAGTCCAGCGTTGGACAGAGCCCAACTACGCAGCCGTCTTCAGTGCCGTTGACCAAGCCACCAAATCTCTCCGCAAGGCTGACCTTCTGGAAATCGCCCACGTTGTTGTCGGTCGGAAAAACTCGAAGTTGACCGTGCCGCAACTGAAAGAAGCACTGGCGCGGCCGGCGATTGATGCGTTGAGAACTCGGTTTATTGGTGCGGGGGCGTAGATCGGTGACACAAGCTGGAACCATGAGAATCGGCGGCGATCTGCTCAAGCTAACGATGGAGCGAATCCGATCCGGGTTAGGAACTACTCCAGATTTGGACACAGTTCGGCGATACGACTTGGAGTTGTTCGGGGCGTTGGTCCGATTGGATGCCAGCCTGATAGAGCTAGAGCAGTTGGCGATCGAGATTCGAGATGCAAAATCGCTGATTTCAGCGCTCCTAAAGCTGAAGTGCTATCATGTGTTTTGGATTTCACTGCATGATCAGCTGGCTCAACTGGTAAACGTGGTTTACGCCTTGGGCAGGAGTCCCGGCACCCTAAATCTCGTTTCTTTAGTGCGCGGAGACCCGAGGGTGGATACGCGTTGTCGGAAGCTATGGGATGAAGTCCTCAGAGAGAGGAAGAGCAAACGATTAAGGAAGGAGCGGAATATACTTCTTCATCAAGGGGTTTTTGATGCGACAAAACTCGAAGCAGCTTGGGACAAATGTCTGACCGAGGAATTGCGTGGCGTTCCAGCCGCTGACACGTCGTTTAGTCGACTTCTAATTGAAAAGTGTGTCGAGATTCACGAGCATCTCGACTATACACGGGACTTTTTAACTGAGTTTCTTGGTATTCTACACGAACGAGCCCGTGAGGTTTAGGTGGCTTTCTGGACAAAGGATGGCGTGTTGGACTCACGAAGGCGAAGCTTGCTTAGAACAGACGCTGAGCCCTCCCGGACCCAGCGACGTGTTTATCAACGGCGTGCCGCTGGTCGACCCACAAATAAGGTGCTAGACGTCCGCTCCCAGGCCAACCTACAGCCTACTCCCCGAGGCCATCCTCCGTCGCCGGTGTCGAATCAGGCGTAGGTTGTCCGGAACTTGCGGGAGCTCCACCGATGGCGCGCACCAGACGAGGATTCCCGGACTGTCGCTGGCGAATCGCTGCGAAAAACGAGTCCAAATCGCCCCCATGCTCGGCGACAACCTGACGCTTGATCCCACGAATCTCGGAAATCACTGGGTCTGGCCCTTCCTCAACTCGATCCATCGTCTCCATCGTTCAGCAGTTCTTCTGGGGTGCACAATACGGGAGTGCAAGCGGATTCTTGGCTCAGCAGGCGGAGGCTGGAGGCTATAGACCGTAGGCTGTAGATCCAGAAGGGTTGAGATGATTGTCTTAGGCCGCAGGCCCGCCTGCCGCCTCCAGCCTCCCGCCTACGCCTGCCGATCCGCGCGTATCCGTGGGCCGAGGCCGGTTGGGCCTGGAGGTTCGGTTTGGAGCGCGGATGAGCGCGGATGAAACGGATGCGCACGGATAGGGACGGTGCGGATGGATGTTCCCGTCTCCGTGGGCATCCTGTGCTTCTGTGGCCGCGCCGCGCTGATGACCTTATTCCCCCGCCAGCGCGATCGCCTTTGCTGCCAATGCGGGAGCGATCCACATGCCACGCTTTTCGAGCGTCGCGATGGCGGCTGTTAGTGATGGCAGCAACCCCGTTTGCCTGGCCACAAGCAGAATGCCAAGGGTGCCGGTGACCTTGAGGCCCAGAGTGAGCGCGATGCGGCGGGCTTTGAGGTCATCGAGGATGACGGCGTCGTGAGCTTCATCCAAGGCGGTCTGAATCACAGCAGCCTCGCCCAAGTCGATCTGTGTCAGGAGGATTGGATGGACAGCAACTGCCTTTGAGCGATGGATGATGCCGGGTAACAATTGTATCTCCTGCCAGGTAGTGTCCTTGGCATGACCGGCGTCCAGTTCCTGAGCGACTTCCCAAGGCAGGATGATCTCGCCAATCAATCCTGGTAGCGCCCCCAATCCCCCAGGCAAGACGGCGTGGAGATGGATCGCGGGGCTAGTGTTGATGACGGTCATGCAGGGAGCGGGCGACGTTTTGGTCATTCTCCAGTTCGTCTTCGCTCGTCTGCAAGGTGGAGACACCCCAACGGCCAAGCTCGTAAAGGAAATGCACTCGTGGCATGTCGGCAAGATCGGCGGCTTGGCCGGAGCTGAGCCTGCCGGTATCGAAGAGCTTCACGGCCATGGCCAAGCGGGCCTCCCGCTCAAACTCCCGCTGGGAGAGGTTCAGGGAGCTGAGGAGCGACTCGTGATATGGGATGCTGAGCGTCTTCATGAACGCAGGTTATGGCACTGAAGGAGCGGAGGCAAGACTCGGCTTGGACAGGGTCGTGATGGACCACCCGCCGCGGTAGCGGTAAACTTGGATGCCGAAGGCTGACAGGGGGAGCCTGCGATAGCGGGCCGTGATGGAGAGAGGGAGCATGAGGGGAGCAATCGAAATGGGCGGCCCGGGAGGTTCCGCCCTCCGGGCATCGGTGGAGGAGGGGATCGAGGGTGACTGCGAGTGAGGACAGGACGGAAGTCTGTTTCCGTCTCCGTGCGAATCCTGCCCATCCGAGCGCATCCGTGGCCTGGGGCTGATTGGTGCGGAAGGTTCGTTTTGGGGGCACGGATGAGCGCGGATGAAACGGATGAGCACGGATAGGGAAAGGCTGGAGGCTGTAGACCGTAGGCTGTAGGTCCGGAAGGGTGGAGGGGTCGACCTTAGGCCGGCGGCCACCCTACCGGCGTGGAGCTGGATGGCGGAGCTAGACTACGCGTTGGATCCCATGCCTTTGAGCTCAAGTTGCCGGTCGAACTTGAGCCGGAGGTCTGCCATCATATCGTGCTTTTTCTTCCGATTCTTCTTTTTCAACAGGGCCACAGAAACCGCTTCCAATTCTGCGATGGAGAGCGGCTCGCAGATCGCGTGGACGCGTTTCCTGACTTGATCGTAGTCGGCTCCGGGCCACGTCGGCAGGTCCGCTTCGAGGGCCTTGAGCTCGGCGAGGGCGGCGGTGGCTTTGTTCGAGGTTTCATTCGCCTTGGGGCGATCCGCTGCAGCGACGACCGTCCGGTGGCGGGGACGCTTCAGATTCGCCGTTGCACTGACGAATTCCGCCAGCTCCCAATCCGAGGCAACCTGGAGAGAGTCCAGGAAGTTCAGTAAGTCAGATCGATCCTCTGCCGAGAGGCGGCCGGTCAGGTCAGGATTGCGCCTGAATAAGGTCAAGAACTCGCCGACGCGCATAATGAAACTCTCCTTCCTCCTCCACCGTCTCGACCCTGGCCAAATCAGACAGTGTCATTGGCGATCGATTGCTGACCAGCCACGACTCCAAAACGTCCGTTCGGAGGGAATCGAACTCCACTTTGGCCTTCTCGTGGCGGAAGTAGGCAAAGTCTCGACAGTCGTCGGATGCGTTGCGCGCCGCTTTGGCGTAGGCGCTCCGAAACGTAATGGGCTGCTGGCTCAGATGAATCTGGTCATCGCCGTTCGTGCGCAAGGCGTTCACGGTTTGCTCAATTTCCGAATACGCACTTTGACCCCAGTTTGGCAGGAAGGGAAGCATGTTGCCGACGATTGCGAACACGGGCTTTCTGCCGCCCCACAACACGCCCCGCATGGTTTCCAACCCTGCCTTCGCTTGGAAGAGGCGCTGGGTGCCGTCGATGGCCACGTGGTCTGCTACCGTCGGTACGAGGATGAGGTCAGCCACGGAAAGCGCTCCGGTGAAGCTTGCCGTGATCCTGGGCGGGCAATCCACAATCACGACCTCGTAGTCCGTGGCCCACTGCTCAATCAAGGAGCCGACGACGAAGCGAGGATCGGCGAGATCGGCATCCGCGAACCACGCCAGCAACGCGAGATCCTCCCGCGACATCAGTTCAAACCGGCTGGGCACGAGATCCAAGTGCGGGTCTCCAGGGAGTGAAACCCGCCGGGCTCCGCTCTGAATTCTCGCCCACTCACCCCCACGGGCGTAGGCTTCGAGCGCGGACACGACCGATGAGTTCCCGGATTCGAAGTAGTCCTTGCACTCTTTTCGCGTCAAGCACATCCGCGTCAGGGAATGCTGCCAGTCGATATCGACCAGCAACACCCGTTTCCCGTGCAGGGCCATACTGACGCCCAGATTGGCGGCGATCGTGGTTTTTCCCACGCCACCTTTCAGACTGGCCACAGCGATGATCTTTCCCCGCCGATCCCCTGAGGGAGCCACAATTCGTCCGCGATCCAGCGACCACGGTCCGTCCGCTTTGGCGATGTCCAGCCGCCGACGGAACCGGTATTGATTGCGGAGAATATTGGTAATCTCCTCCACGATTTTGGGATCTGGCCCAGGCTTCGGATCTGGCTCTGGCCGGGACTCGGTCGGTTGGGACCATTTCTCAAGCCGAAGGATTTCCCGCTCCTTATCCGCGATCCTCGATTCGAAGCCGGCGCGAGTCGCATCCCGTTCGGCTTGGAAGGCGGCTTGAGCGGCTTCTCTTTCTGCCTGGAAGTTCGCCAAAAGCGCATCCTTTTCGCTCAGTGCCGCTCTCAGGCTGACATTCTTCTTCGCAAGCTCGCAAATGTGGGACAGGAAGCCGACGGCCACTAGGAGTCCGGCGATGACGATCACCAGGGTGGAGCCTACAGCCCAGACTTCTGGACTCAGTTGAAAAAGATCCCCCGTCATACCCATCTACGGGGAGCTTGGAGAGAAGCATGCGCCATGCAATTGAAATCTCGATTGGAATGGAGAGACGGAGCGTGAGGGGAGCAATCGAAGTGGGCGGCCCGTAAGGATCTGGCCTCCGGGAATGGGTGGAGGAGGGGGTCGATGGCGACTGCATCACGAAGGACGCGAAGCTCAAAGGTCGGGAAGATGTTCTCCGCCCGGGACCACCTCGCCGACGCTGGCTCGGGACGGGCAAGAATGCCCATCCTACAGCCGCTCGAGGCTGTAGGATGGAGACCGTAGGCTGTAGGTCCAGAAAGGTTGAGATGTTTGTCTTAGGCCGCAGGCCGCCTAGAGCCTAGCCTAGATCCTAGCCTAGAGCCTAGCCTAGAGCCTAGCCTAGAGCCTACAGCCTACAGCCTACAGCCTACAGCCTACAGCCTACAGCCTACAGCCTACAGCCTACAGCCTACAGCCTACAGCCTACAGCCCGCTCACACACCTGCCGAAACAACCTGGGCCTCAGTGAAGCAGAGCGATCCGAGTTTGCGAGGCTGGTGCAGGCCCCTGACGCCACCGAAGCGGAGGAAGACCTCGGGGTGGAGTGGAATCGCGCGATTCGCCATCGCGCCGCGCAGATCGATGGTGAGGACTTTCTGCGGCGGCTGCGGGCGGTTTAACTTCGCGTTCGCGCCATCGGCCAGCTTGTGCTGCCCCTTAAGGGCTCGGGAGAGAGTGGCAGAGGCGTCCCGCCTCGGCCACTTTGGGGATTTTGGCGGGCATCAGGGTTTCGGTTTCTCCACTTCAAGTTGGCGCACGACCGGCTCCAGTCCGGCGGCGCGGGCGTGGGCGACGGCCTTGGCGGAGGCGCGACGGAGGGCTGCTTCGGCACCGATGAAATCGGGATCATCCAAAGGCTTCACCAGGCGCGGTGCCTCTTTCGTGGTGCGGTATTCGGCGGAGTTTTCCATGAGTTTGTCGGGTGGGCAGTTGTCGCCATTTTCGAGCAGGAGCGGCGGGTCTTGAGACCCATCGTAGATCGACCATTCATCGACAATGCCAATATAGCCGTAGTGGAGGTTCTCCAGCCCGCGGGCGAAGCGGCGGCGGACGGTCTCCGGCGGGATGGCATGACCGCCGAGCCTTACCCGTGCCTCGACACGGCGGAGGGCGAAGTCCGGATCGGGCAAGCTGAGGAAGTAGAGTTTCACCCGGTAGCCGAGGGATTTCCACCGGGGGATGCGCCGCAGCCACGAGCGAGTGGAGAGCGTGGTTTCGAACGCGAAGCTTTTCCCTGCCGCTACCAGATCCGCGATGCGCCTTAGCATCAGCCGTCCCGCCGCCACGGCCGCTTGCTCGGGCTGGAAGGGGCTCAGCCCGGCGGCGATGAGGTCGGCATTCACGAACTCCGGGCAGCCGGCCTCGTTCGGCAGGAACTCGGTGGCGAAGGTGGTCTTGCCCGCCCCGTTCGGCCCGGCGATGATGAGGATTCTCTTCATGCGACGAGGAGGGAGTCGGCGGGGCCGCCCTGGGATTGAAGCTCCCGCACGGCTACCCCGCGACCGGCGGCGAGGTTTCGTTCCGGGACACTCTGCACGTGCCAACCGCTCGCCCGTAACTGGCTGTCGATCGCTCCGCGGGCGAGCTGTTCGGGAGTCGGTGGCGGCATAGGAGTTTTGGTGCAATCAGGTTTGATGAGAATCTCGAATGTGACCGGGAGTCTCGCGGGATTCTGGTCAGAGGGTAAGATGCCGAATGGGGGCCGGGCTTACGGCGGACAGATCAAATTGATCGTGGGAAAATAGGTGCGATAGCGCTTCGGGTCGCGGCTGAGGAGGGTATGGCCACAGTGTTGGGCGTGGGCCCCGATAAAGAAATCCTCCAGTACACCCTGCCGGGCACCGCCCCGGTTTCTGTAAGTCTCAAACGCTTTGGCGGACAGGACGCTGCACTCCAACATCGACGAGAACGGCCACTGGGCTGCGTTTTAGAGGTCGCTTCTGGTAGCTTCCAGCAAGCTGTCAGTGGTCATTCCAGCGGGGGCGGGCCGCTGGCGGGCGCCTTCCAACCAGTCCGTGAGTGCCTGTTGGCGGGGAGGAACTGGGATCGCCGCCACCAATCGAACCAACGGCTTCTGGCCGCTTTCGATCACGATCTCCTCTCCTGAGGCTGCCTCCTCGACGAGGCTGTCGAAGTGGAGGCGGGCGTGTTCCAGCGTCACGGTATGCATGGGCAGAAGCATCGCACGCCACAGTCCAGCGTCAATGCTCTGGGAGGGGCAACGGTGAGGTGGAGGGAGGGAGTGGAAGTGGCCTCTGGAGGCTGTAGGCCGTAGACGGTAGGCTGTAGGTCCAGAAGGGTTGAGAGGATTGTCGATGGTCCCAGGCTCGCGTGACGGAGAGACGGATCGGGAAATAGCGAGGAGGGGAGCGCTACTTCGTTTCTTACACCTAAGGGGCACCAGCGTCCGTGGATTCCTGAAGAGGTGGCCGCGCAATCCAGGTCTTGTCCCGAAGCTGAATGGCCCTGCCGCGCAACTGATCGCCGTCTACATGCTGCAGCAACCATTCCAGGCGTTCGAGAATCGCCGCACGGTTGGGCTGCTTGACGGCGATCACGATGACCCCGGCGTGATCTGGAAATTGATGCGGTAGAGTGTGGTAGTAATCACGGTCCGTGGTCAGGATCACCGCTGCGATCTCCCGGGCTAATTCCACCAGGATGGAGTCGGCGGCTCCGTGTTCACCGATGTCCCGGAAATCAACCACTTCATGCCCGTGCCGCGCCAGGACTTCTGGCTGCTGTTTTAGGAAAATTCTCGTCGAGAAGAAACTTCACGCCGCCACGTAACTGGACTCCTGAAAATCGCTGAGATGGCTCGCAAATTCCAAGGCGGCCGCGATATCCTCCCGTGTGACGTTCGGATAATCTTCAAGAACCGCGTCAATGGAATCCCCACCAGCGAGCGCTCCCAGGAGCGTCGAAACGAGCACACGCGTTCCGCGGATCACCGGCTTCCCGTGACACACCCCGGGATCAATGGAAATGCGTGCATTCATGCCTCTGGAGTATCATCTTCGTGAGTCTTCAATCGGTCAAGCCACATCAATGGTCCGGCCAGGACTCACGGACTTGAGGCTGTAGGCCGTAGACCGTAGACCGTAGACCGTAGGCTGTAGGTTTAGGAAGGTTGAGATGTTTGTCGAAGGTCCCAGGCTCGCTTGACGGAGAGACGGAGCGTGAGGGTAGCAATCGAAATGGGCGGCCCTCAAGGATCCGCCCTCCGGGCATCGGTGGAGGAGGGGATCGAGGGCGACTGCACCACGAAGGACGCGAAGCTCAAAGGTCGGGAAGATGTTCTCCGCCCGGGACCACCTCGCCGACGCTAGCTCGGGACGGGCAAGAATGCCCATCCTTATGTGTTGGATCTGTGGAGAGATTCAAGCAGCCAAACGGGGATTCGCGTGCGGATCGCGTCATCAGAGGAGGTCAATCGACTTCAGTCGGGCCGTTGCCCGGTGATAAGGGAGCCAGGGATTGTGGTTCCTCTCGTGCTCGTGCTCGTGCTCGTGCTCGTGCTCGTGCTCGTGCTCGTGCTCGTGCTCGTGCTCAGCGAAGCGGTGCTCGGAATCGGCATCCTAAAAACGGGAATGGTCTGGGCTCGCGCGGAGACGTCGAGGCGCGGAGGACTGGGGAGTTCGTCAGAAACGTCGATGAGGCGTGGGTAGCGCGGGCCAAGGCCGAGGCCGGGAGACGGGGCGTGTCCAAGAATGCGATCCTTGTCGAAGCCTTGGCAAAAGGTTTGGGCGTTGCGGCGGAGACCGGGACGAGCGGATTGGGATGAGGCGATGCGCGAGTGCGAGCGGGTCGATCCGGAGGCGTGGAGTTGAGAGTGGCCGCATACGAACGCCTACTCGGACTGGCGGAGGGCTGGGGTGTGGGGTGAAGTGATTTCGGCGGCGGAGGAGGTGATTGTGCCGTCGATCGTTTTGGGGGAGCTCCGGTTTGGGTTCGCCCAAGGAAGCCGGGCGTCGGCGAACGAGCGGAGATGGACCGGACGGTCAACCGGGATGACCGGTGAATCCTCCGTCCAGGGTGCGAAAATTCGTCCCGAGATGGCCGCCACAACGCTTGTGATGGCGGTCACATGCAGGCGGATGACTGTATCCATAAGGAAGACTAATGTCACCTGCTCCGTGACGCCTGCCTCCATAAGGAAGACGAATGCCACCTGCTCCGTGACGACTGCGTCGATAAGGAAGACTAATGTCACTTGCTCCGTGACGTGTGTTTGCACGAGGCGGACGGCTGTCACATCGAGCGTGACGGCTGCATCCTGTTCCAAGACGGCTGTACGCGCCTAGGATGCCGCCGCGGAGGCCGTTTTGAGGGTTTTTGGATAAGAAAATCTTATCCGGGCTGGTGTGAGGAGATCGTCCGTTTCGGCGATAGTGGTTCCGCGAGGTTTCAACCGGTGGTGCGGAGGCCGGAGGCAATGGCGTTGATGGAGATGAGGAGATCCGGGATGAGGGCCTCGGCGGCTTCGGTTTGGCCGGAGGCGATGAGGGAACGCCAGTGGCGGAGCAGGGCGACTTGCTGGTGGTGGAGGACGCGGAGGGGGGCTTCGCGAATGTCCAGGGTGTAGGCGAGCCGGGGGCGGCGTTCCGCGAAGGTGCCCTGGAAGAGTTCCTCGATGAGGAGGCGGGTTTCTTCGAACTCGCTCAAGATCATTTCCAGGAAGCGATTCCGCACGGCTTCGTTCTCCACCAGGCCGGCGTAGGCCTTCATGAGGTCGGCGTTGGCGCTGACCAATGAGCTTTCAATATTGGTCAGCACGTAGCGGAGGAATGGCGAGCCGGGCAAAGCCGCGCCGAGCGCTTGGAAGCCGCCGGGATCGTTCTCCTTCAGCGAGCGGAGGGCGCTGCCGGCGCCGTACCAGCCGGGAAGATAGAAGCGGGACTGGGTCCAAGAAAAGACCCAGGGAATCGCGCGGAGGTCATCGAGGGAGGCCTGACCGGTGCGGCGGGCGGGGCGGGAGCCGATGCGGGCGTTCTCCAGGGCATCGATGGGCGTGGCTTGCCGGTAAAAATTGATGAAGTCCGGGGAATGCAACAGGGCGCGGTAAGCATCCCGGCTGCTGGAGGCGAGGCGTTCGAGCAGACCGCCGAGTTCGGGTTGCTCCTGTGAGCGCGAATGGCGATGGGAGGCGGTGGCGGCGGTCGCGGAGGCCATGAGCAATTCCGCGTTGTAAACCGCCGAGCCGATGTGGGCATACTTCTGGGCAATGGTTTCGCCCTGCTCGGTCATGCGCATGGCGCCGTGGAGCGAGCCGTGGGGGAGGGCTTCCATGAACCAGTGGGTCGGCCCCGCGCCGCGTCCGACGGTGCCGCCACGGCCGTGGAAAAAGATCGGGCGGGCGCCATGTTTCTGGATGGTCGCGGAGAGTTCGCTTTGGCCGCGATGGAGGGCGCATTGGCTGGCGACGATGCCACAGTCTTTGTTCGAATCCGAATACCCGACCATGACTTGGAAGCCGGGTTGACGATCACCTGCGCAGGCCGCGAGGCTGCGTTTGGTGATGGGGTGGGCGAGAAAGGCATCGACAATGCCCGGCCCCGCCTCCAGGTCCGACATGGTTTCGAAGAGCGGGACGACGGGGAGGGGACAGATGAGACCGTCTGGTCCCCATTCCATCAAACCGGCTTCGCGCGCCAGGACATAGACGACCAAGAGATCCTCGACGCTCCGGGTCATGGAAACGATGAGCGAACCGAGCCCGGCGCTGCCGAACTGCTTGCGATGTTCCGCGAGCACCCGGTGGCAAGCGATCACGGTATCCGCCTCCGGGCCGGCGGACATGCCGGGGGCGAGGAAGGGGCGCGGGGAGGCGAGCTCGCGGTCGAGCAAGGCGCGTTTGTCCTCGGGACTCCAGTTGGCGAACGAGCCGGAACGGAGAAGCCCGGCGGCGCGGAGGAGTTCATCGAGAGCGCGCTCGTGGAAGGCGGAGTTTTGCCGGACGTCGAGTGCGGCGGAATGGAAGCCAAAGGCCGCCAAGGTGCGCCGCAGGGGGACGATCTGTTCATCGACGACGGCGCCCGCGCCGACTTCGAGGAGCGTTTCGGCCAGGATATCGAGATGGCCGCGGAGCTCCGCTGGGTCGATGTAAGCGGCCGGGGAAGAGGGTTTGTCGATGGCGAGGACGACCTTGGCCCGCATGAGGAAAACCGCGGCGCGCCAGGGTTCCTCCTTGTTGCGCTCGAGGATGTATTGAGCGTCGATGTGGGATTCCCCTTGGAGGGAGAGAGAGAGCCTCTCAGTCAGCTCAACAAGCCGAGGCGGGGTGGCTTGGAAAAGTGAGCTGAGGGGGAGATCATGGGCCAGGGCTTCCAAGCCGCGGCGTTGGACGCGGAGGGCGTTGAGCCGCATGGCCAACAAGGCGCGGCGGGTGACCTCGGCGGTGACGAACGGGTGACCATCGCGATCTCCGCCGATCCAGGAGCCGAACCGTAGGAGCGGAGGCAGGGAATCGAGGGCGGCGGGATTGTAGCCAGCGGCGATCCAGGCTTCGCGCAGGTGGGCGTGGGCGCGGGCGAGGGCTTCCGGGAACACCTCGCGGAGGTAGTAGAGCGCGTTTTGCAGTTCCGCGTCGATCGTGGGCCGGGTGACGTGGATTTCTCCGGTGCGCCAGAGATTCTCCAGCTGCGTCTGCAACTGAATCTGGATGCGGTCGAGTTCCCGCGGGGTGAAGGCGGGGTTCTCGTGCCGGTTCATGAGGCTGTAGATTTCCCGATGCAGCTCGCGGACGGTTTCGCGTTTGGCCTCGGTGGGGTGGGCGGTGACGACGGGCTCGACGCAGACCTCGTGGAGAATGGAAAGGATCTCCTGTTCGCCCAAGCCGGAGGATCCGAGGCGGCGGAGATTGTGGGCCCAGAGCCCTTTCTCCGAAGTGGGGCCGTTGAGCTTTTCCCGGAGGCGCCGAGTTTGGGAGGCGGCACGTTCTTCGACGATGTTGAGCAGCTGAAACGCGATGGAATAGGCTTGGCCGAGGGAGCGGCTGGGTTGCTGGGGTTCGCCGCATCCGACCCAAGGCAGGGCGGCGGCCAGACTTGGTTCTCCGAGGCGTTGCAACACGGTGGCGAAGGCGTTCATGAGGAAGCGGAGGTCCTCTTCCAGGATTTGGAAACCGTGTTCGCGGAGATTGGGCGGGGGGACGTCGGACATAACGATAAGGGTGCTGGGCGGTGGGAGGAGGGCTGAGCGTAGCAGGAACGGTGCCGGAATCCGGCCAGAATCACAGTGGAACTCCTTGGGCCATCTTGCAAAAATCCCGGGCGATTCGCCGGAAGTTTGGGCCACTTACCGGGGCGCCGCGGGTGGCACGCGCCGTGCGGAGGTAGGAAGTGAGTTGAAGCAGATTCCGTCCCTATTGATTGTGGCCGATCGAGGCTGCCTGAAGGTGTTTCACGTGGAGGCGACGCCCTCCTATGGGCGGGTGGCGCGGCTTGGAGAGACGCTGCCCATCGACGCCGCCCACGGGCGATACCGCGATAAGTTCACCGACCAAGCCGGGGCGTTTCCTACCGGCGGGACGGCAGGGCAGGGGAACTCGATCGGCGAGCGGATGCCGCTGGAGACGGAGGAAGACGTCCGCATTTTCCGGATCTTGGCCGGGCACATTACGGAGTTGCTCCGGGATCACCAAGGAACGTGGGGATTCGCCGCGCCGTCAGAGATCAACGGGGCAATTCTGGACGGGCTCAATCCAGAACTCCGGGACCGGCTCACGATGAATCTCCCGAGCGATTTGATTCACGTCGAGCCAAGCCGGCTGCTGCGGCACTTCGGCGCGGAGGTTTGAGGGCCGGTCACTTCTTGCCGGCATTCGGCACGCTCTCGGGATGGTATTGGGAGAGCCAAGTCTCCGTGAGGGCAATGCCCTCGTGCTGCAGGAAGAGGCGCAACTCGACCGGATCCAGTGACGTGGGGGTCAAATCGAAAACGGCGCGCCACCGTTTGGTGCCGACGACGGGAAGGCAATAGGTGCCGGATACCTTGCCCGAGGAGGCGGAAACGATGGCCTCGACGCCGTCCTCGCGTCCAAGATCGCCGAGTTTGCCGCCATCGAAGTCGATGACAAACTTGATGACTCCTGGCGGACGAGGTTGGCCGGGAACGCCGCCAGCGCCGGTCCGGGAAGAATAAACGTAGCCGCTGGCCGCCGGATAGGGCTCGTCTTTGACCCAGTGGAGGCGGTAATCGAGGCTGACCGCTTGACCTGGCGTGACCGGCTGCTCGCCGAGCCAATAGGCGACGATGTTGTCGTAGATTTCATCGTCCGTGGGAATTTCCACGAGTTGCACCATCCCCGCGCCCCAGTCTCCGATTGGTTCGACCCAACAGGTGGAGCGGCGCTCGTAGAAGACGCCATCGTCCTGATAATGATCGAAGTCGCGGTCGCGCTGGGCCAAGCCAAAGCCCTTGACGTTGCGGTCCAGGAAGCTGGAGGTCATGACGCGGGGCGGATTGTTGAGCGGACGCCAGAGACGTTCTCCGGTGCCGGTCCAAATGGCGAGCCCATCGGAATCGTGGATTTCCGGCCGCCAGTCAGTGGCGTTGCGGCGGCTGTATTCGGAGAACCAAAACATCGAGGTGAGGGGAGCCAAGCCCATGCGTTCCATTCCCTTCCGGGCGAAGAAACGGGAATTGATGGTCATGACGACGCCGCTGGGGCGATCGACATCGAAACGGACCGCTCCCGTGACGCTCGGGCTATCCATGAGAGCGTGGATGACGAGGGCGCCTTTCTCCGAGGGGGCGAAGTAGAAGTTCGTAAAGCGCGGGAATTCCTCGGGATCGGGCATGGCGGTGCCGACGGCCAAGGCGCGGGCGGAGAGGCCAAACTGGTTCAATTCACCGGACGTCCGGAAATACGCGGCGCCCATGAAGGCCATCCAATCGGCTTCCTTGCCGGGCTCAAGGACGCGGAAGCCAGCGAAGCCGATGTCTTCCGGCAGTGCTTTGGCTGGGCTGTCCTTGGGCATGTCAAAAAACTCCGGGGAAAAGAGCACCTCGCGGGATTGGCCATCCGCGATGAGGTGGATGCCGACGGGCTTTTTGGCGTAGCGCTGAAGGTGGAAGAGGCGGATTGGCGTTTCGCCGACCTTGAGAGTCCGCTCGGAGCGAAAGGTGATCTTTCCGAAGGCGTCGTAGTCGATCTGCTCGAGCACGGCTTCGGCGCGTGGGGCGGCTCCGTCTAGGTAGGGGCCGGCGGCCATGGTTTTGGCGCGGTCGACGAGGAGATCGAAGGTGAACGGCTGGGCGTCGCCGAGCTTGATGGCCTGGGAGGAAGTGTCCTGAGCTTGACTCGGGGCCGAGCAGGTCAAGACGATGAGGGCAAGAGCAGCGGCGATAAAGGAGAATCGATGCATCGCGGATTGAGGGCAGCTTGCAGTAGTCAGAAACTGACTCTCCGCAACCTCGAAGTGCGTGACAGGACGCATCCTCCCGTCGCGACATTCAAATTCAGTCCAGTCCGGCCGGGCGCATGACCGTCACCTCTCCAGACTCATTGCGCACTTGGACGATGAGGCGGAAGATGGCGGCAGGGGACGTCCCGGTGTTCGCGGCGATGAGGACGTGGTACTGGCCGCTTTTGGAGAAATAGTGCGCGTGATCGGGGTCGAGCGGTTGACGGTCGGGGCCAAAGCACTCCACCTGGGTGCCATCGCCCCAATTAACGGCCAAGTTGGAGACGGCGGGAGAGTCGATTTTTCCGAATTCGAGGAGATCGGACAAGAGGACAACGGCATGCATTTCTGGCCGGATGGGCGACGAATCCGCTCGACTCAGGAGGGATTGGAGGGCACTTGGATCGACCCATCGGAGCCATTCGAGAGACTCCAAAAGGACAAGGACCGGCACACTGGTGTCACCCTCGCGGGTATCGAACGGATTTGTGTGCCCCGGAAAATTGCTGAAATCATCATTCAATCGGAAACGCGCTCCCTCAGCAGGGTGCATTGCCGGTTGAGGGCCCGAGCGTTACAAAGTTTTTGATCAGTCGGTCAAAAAATTTTACTCAACGAGGGCCAAGTGGGATTGCAGGCGGTTGAACAGTTCCACGGCCATTGGGCTGGCTGGCAAATGGCCATCCTGGTGCAGCCGGCTGGCGATTTCCTCCATGCGGGCCTCAGCTTCGTGCCGCCGGTCCGTGGCGATCAAACAGGCCGCTTGATGCAACTTGGCGAGGCATTGCCGTCCGGGGATGCGGATGGTGGAAGGGGGCAGTTCGACCACGGCCTGGTACACGTCGACGGCGAGATCGGGACGCCCTTGGAGCCGGAAGCAGGCAGCGAGGTGGAAGAGTGTGCCTGTGGCGTCGTAGGACATCCAACGGTCCGTAATGGCGCGGTCGAAGGCCAGCACCGCATGGGCGTCTGGGGCCCAGGAGGGACGAAGGCCGTCCAGTTTGGAATGTCGCTGGGCGAAGGTGCGTTGCACGCGCTCCGGAAGGGCGGCTTGCTTGCCGGGGCTCTCGAAGCTACGCAGATCTTCCTCGGCGAGCTGCGACACGAGGAGCCGCCATTCCGCTGGCACGGGCTTCTGCCCGCCTGCAAACTCGACGGCTTGCGCGTAAGCGGTGGCCGTCCTGACGAGTTTGCGGTAGGAGCCAAGCGCGGGACTTTGGGGGAGGTTGGGAAGGGCGTTGTTGATTTCAGCGGTGAGCGTCGTGGCGTCCTGGACGCGGCCGGCCCGGGCAAGATTGCGTGCGGCAAAAGCGCGGTCGATGAGCTGGTCCCCCAGCTCTTTCTGCATGGCGGCGGACTCCTGCCACGCCTTTGCGGACTCCAAAAAGCGGCAGGCGTTTTCGAGGTTTTCGGCCAAGGCGCGGGTGGAGGCAAGGACCTTGGGCCGGTCATCGACCGCGAGGGAGATCTGCACCGCCTTTTGACAGTGCTCCACGGCGGTGTCGTTGAGGTTCTGCAAGTCCAGCGGGCGGGAAACCTCGACGTGCAATGGGGCGATGGTGCGACTGATTGCCCCTTTGGACTTCTCTTCACAGGCAATGCTCTCAAGGAGGCTTTGGATGCAGCCGTCGAGGTCGCCCAAGTCGCGTTGGAGGCGCGACTTTTCCTGAAGGACGGTGACGCGTTTCTGGGAAAAGGGTTGGGCCAAGACTTCATCCAGAAGCCGCCCTGCCTCCTCGTGGTGGCCCGATTCACGGAGGAGGGAGGCATAAAACCTGGTGAGTTGGTTCCAATCTGGAGAATGCTTTGTGACCACACTGGAGGAGGCCATCAGGGAGGAGGCCTCCGTCATGGCTTCCTCAATGCGACCTGCACGCTTCAGGATATCCGCGTGGCGTCGACGGGCCTGGAACGTTTCTTCCGCCGTGTGGGGATCATCCTGAGGGAGCGAAGTCCAGCGCCGGACCATTTCATCCGACTGCGCCACCGCTTCTTCATGCCGCTCTTGTAAGGAAAGGGAGCGGGCGTAGAGGTCGAGAGCCTCCAAGGTGACCGGCGCGGTAAGGCCATATTTGGCCTCCGCGATCGCTAGCTGAGCTTTGACCAACGGAATGGCCTTGTCCTCGTGTCCGATGGCCCGATAAATCAAGGCGCTCTTGCCGAGAATGGTTTCGCGAAGTGCGGCATCTGCGGTGAAGCTGGGGATTTTGAGCGTGACCTCATCCAGAGCCAAACGCAACGCTTCGGGGTTCGCTCCGCGCGAGGCGAATTCTCCGGCGCGGGTGAGCAGTTCGTCGAGGTAGTCTAGGATCTTTTCCGCCCGCTGCTCTTGCGTCCGGGCTTCGGAGGCACTGGCAATCGCCAAGTCCCGCTGCCGTTCCGCCTCTTCCTCGTGGCGTTGGGCGTCTTTGCGGGCGATTTCGGCTTGGGTGCGCATCCGGGCTTCCCGGACGAAGGCCGCCATGGAGAAAATCAGCGCCGCGATGAGGATGAAGAGGGAGGCCGCGGTGGCGGTCACCAAGCCGCGGTTGCGTTTCGCAAACTTCCAGGCCGCTTCCCGTGCGGAAGGGCGCGCGGCAGAGACGGGTTCGTCCGCGAGGTGGCGCCGCAAATCCTCGGCGAGTGCGGCGGCTGAGTCATAGCGCTTTTCCCGGTCTTTCTCGAGCGCTTTGAGCGTGATCCAATCCAAATCCCCTTGGACTTGCCGGGCCATCGCCGGAGCGTGAACCGCCCCTCTTGTCGCGACGATTTCCGCGGAAGCCGCCGCCACGAGAACGCTTGGCCGCTTCGCGTGGACGTTGCGGATCCGGTGTGCCCATTCATCGACCGGCATGGAAGTGGTCCCGGCCTCAAAGAGCGGAGTGCGTCCGGTCAGCAGTTCGTAAAGAAGGACACCGAGGGAATAAATGTCCGCCCGGGTATCGAGGTCGATCCCGCCCAGCATAACCTGTTCCGGGCTGATGTAGGCCGGTGTGCCGAGAATCCACCCATCCCGCGTGCGGAGCAAGGAATCCCCCGCCGCGTGCATTTCGCCGCCGATGATCTTGGCGATGCCGAAGTCAATGACCTTGGCGGCCGGTTTATCATCGACCTCCGTGACGAGGATATTTGAGGGCTTTAGGTCGCGATGGAGCACGCCTTTTTGGTGGGCGTGATGGACCGCTTGGCAGATGCCGGAGAACAACTCCAGTCTGGCGCGGATGGTCAAGGAATGCTGATCGCAATACTTGGTGAGCGGAAGGCCCTCTACTCGTTCCATCACGAAGTAAGGGCGTCCGGTGGACGTGGCGCCTCCGTCGTAAATGGCGGCGATCCCCGGGTGATCCATAATCGCCAGGGTTTGCCGTTCCTGGTTGAACCGGCTGATCACCTGCCGGGTGTCCATCCCGGGCTTGAGGACCTTAAGCGCGACCTTGCGGTGCACAGGGTCGATCTGTTCCGCGGCCCAGACCTCGCCGAACCCGCCTTCCCCGATTTTCCAGCAAACGCGATAGCGGGGCAGCGCAAGCAGATCTTCGGGAGGAGCTAGGTCGAGTTTCGGTGTTGGGGCTGGATTCTCGCCGTCCTCCTCCCAGAGTCCGACCCGCAACCACGCAGCGACTTCGGCAGCGCTGGCATTGGCGGGGCTGGAACGCTGGGGGGCCATATCCCTTACGCGCTCAGCGCCTGCAACAGCTCCCGGATCTCCGCCTCAATGAGGACCGGATCCGTGGATTGAGTCGTTTCGCGAACCTCCGAACGGATACACTCCCGGAGCCGTTTGCGCATCCGGTGGCGAGCGATCCGGAACGTGTCCACGCTCATTCCGGCGCGGTCCTCCAATGGCTCTTCGCCGTTGGCCGCCTCAACACTGTCACAGGGGAGATAGGCGGACAAACGTTCGAACAAAGCTCCCTTGCCCTCCCGTTCATACCAAGAACGGAGCGCTTGTTGCGCGCGCTCCACCAAGTTGCGCGCCCACTGCCGGTGGAAAATTTGATCCGGGGATTCCAAGGACTCCCCCGCGACGCTCAGGTAGCGCTCCTCCGCGTCCCGGGGAAGCAACGGGACATGCTCCACGCCGCCGCCGCGACGCAAAGCTTGCTCGTGCCGGCGGCGATGATTCAAGTGACGCTTGAAGGCGATGCAAAGGAGGTTGCGAAGTTTGCCGACTTGTTCGTCGGCCCGCGCCAAGAGGTCGCGCTGCAGGGCTCCGATGAAGAAGTCCTGGACGGCGTCTTCGGCATCGGGCGGGTCGAACCCTGAGCGGCGGGCGAAGGCATACAAGGGCAACCAGTAAGCCCGGCAGAGTTCGTCGAGGGCAGCTTGGCGCACGGCGGCATTGTCATCGCGGACTCGATTGACCAGAGTCCAGCAAGTGGTCGGGAAAACGCCTGGTGAGGAGGCCATACGGACGCGGGAGGGATTCCTTGCCGCCCACGCGCACAATACGGATTTTCCGTAATTGGCAAAGAGCTTTTCCCGTGGCGCCGCCCGCTCCAGACCTCGCGGTTAGCGCTTTCCCTTGGCGCCCGATTCCCGGCTGACAAGCTTTGAGAATCGGCTCTGCACTCCGTCTTTGTCGTCTTGGTGCAGAAAAGCGAGTTTCTTTTCTTCGAATTTCTCAAACCATTCTTCCCAGGAGATTTGCTTCAGGGTTTCCTCGCCGCTGTAACCTGGAAAATCGATGCGGATCAAGCCCGTATCATGTTTTCCTCCGGTCCCGCAAACGCAGGCGGGGAATCCGCCCCGTTCCTCCACCCAGCGCCGGATCTTCTTGTGATCAGTGGTCGATTTTGCCGCGCCCGCCATGAACCACTGAGGAGCCCGAAACATGCCAATCGAAACTTCCCGTTCGAGGCGGGGGAGGCTGTGCAAGCTGCAACGGTACCTTACTCAAAAACGCCCGGGTCATTCGTAAGCGCAACGAGGTCCAGGAGGACCGAGCCGTCCGGCTCCAGTTTCACCATGTGCTCCCCGGCAGACAGGTCATAACTCTGGAGACAAGTCAGCATGCTCCGGTTTGGCGCCACGAGGCACCAATCCCAGTCCGCCGCGGCGCGGATTCCGGATTCTTTCAGGCCGCCGTCATCGATTCCAAAGCGGAAGGTCGCATACAACTTGTGCGGCGCTTCGCTACGGCCACGGGCAACGACGAAGTATTTCCCCGCCGCCGGCACCGTGAAGCGATACTCCACCGGCTTGGATAGCTTCAGCGCGCGGGTGCCGGAAGCTGCTGGGTCAGCAATGGTCTCGAATCCATCACCGTTTTGCGGAGCCTCCGCTTCCTGGAACTGCGTCCAGACCCCCTGGCGTTCCGGTTTCACGGGCGGCCGCCAATCCGTGTCCGCGTAGACCACGACCGGCTGGGAGAATCCGTTGGCGAGGCGGACGAGGAACGCTCCCCGGTAGTGGCGGCGCTCGCCCATGCGTTCGGGCCGCAGTCGCACGGAGAAGGTTTGGCCTTTTCCGGACTCAAGCGTGCCGGCTGCGGGCGATACCGTGAACCAGTCGAACGCTTCGTTCTGGGCAATGCGGAAACTTCCCTGGCCCGTGGCGGAGAGAGTTTTGCTGGCTCCCGTGGCACTCTCCGCCGGGGAGAACGTTACTTGCGGACGGTGGACCTGAACGGGGTTCGGGCGGACTGGGAACCCGCAGCTGGAGCCGAAGGGAATGGCACCGATGTCCACTTTGCCAGGCCCGGCCGTGGTGAAGTTTTCGAGGGCCTGCCCCTGGCCGCGGGCTGGGGAATCCTCGCGGAGTCCGTAGAGACCGGCAGACGGATCGACGAAGCGGGGATCGCCGACCAAGCCGTGCGCTTCTTTTCCCGGCTCGCCAACGGCCTGAAGGTTGTAGTCGCAGTCCGATTGCGGACTTCTGGACCAACGGGTGATGTTGGCTGAGCCGGCGAAGAGATTGTTTCTCGCGACAATTTTCAGGTGCTGAAGCAAGCCCAAGTCGCTGGCCCGGCCAAAGGTGGTGTTGCCGAAGATAAACGAGATGGCGTTGGTCCCGCTCTGGTTCGAGGACGTCTTGATTGATTGCCCGGCCAAGCCCCGCTCATCGCCCATATTGACCAGGAGATTGCCGAAAACGTAAGAAGGCCCGGACATGCAACCCTGGATGCTGACTCCGCACAGGCAGCCCTCATACCAGTTATCAAACACGCGGACGTTGCGTTGCCCTCCATCGATTTCCAAGGCGTCGTCGTTCGCGAAGCAGGCAAAATTGCCGTAGATATCGGCGTCTCGATTGAAGCCGCCGTCCTCGTGGAAATTTCCTTCTCCCTCGACGGCGTCGTTCCAGCGATGCCGATCACTCCCGACGAAATCGTTGTAGCGGAGCACGGTGGAACGGGGCTTGGCGATGCCCACCGCTTGAGGTCCCGCCGGGTGGGAGTAATACCAGGAGTTCGCCGTGGTGACGGGATCGTGCAGGTAGCAGCGCTCCACCACGGTGCCGATGCTGCGGTGGATGAGGATACCGGTGTCCCAGTCGATCTGTTCCCCGGCGTCCGTGTGGTAGGAACCACCCAAGTCGAAGCGTTGGGTGCCGATGCGCCCCCAGCCGGCGATGTCGCAGTTCACGATGCGCACCTGCTGGCAATTCTTCACCGTGATGGCGTATTGCTGGCCGCCGCGAAGCGTCAAGCCTTCGAGAATCACGTATCGCGCCTTGCTTAGCTCGATCAGTGGTTTGGTGCGATCATTGCGCAACACGAAACCTTCCTTGGCGATGTAACGCCGCCAGCCATCCGGCGTGCCAGACTCCATGATGCGGAGCGATCCGTCGAAGGTCCGCTCATCGAGCACCACGGTTTCCGCGATGGGCACTTCGCTCCGCCAAGTTTGGAATCCGCCTTCGGCCAGCGCGGCGCCGTCGTTGGCGATGACGCGGATTTCGTAGGCGGTGTTCTCTTGCAGGCGGACGAGGCTGCCCCGATACATCGCGTCTTGGGGAACGTAGACCGGCGGAAACGCCTTCTGCCAAGCCTGCTCGCCGCGCGGGCGGAAGCGCACCTCCAATCCGGGCCGGACTGGACTGGTGAAATAGTAGGAGCACGAGTGAAAAAGCGGCACCAGCTCGAACGGCGCGGTCTGCAGCTTCGGATTGGCCCAGTCGATCCGCTCCCCCTGGCTTCGCTCTTCCTCGGGCGTCAACGCGTTCGTGAATTTGGCGTAGGCAAAGGCGATCTCCCCGCCATCGCCATTCCCGTAAAGGCAGGTTTCAATTTTGACCGGTCCGCTCCAGCCAAAGGTCTTGTGGAGGTCGACCACGTAGACGCCCGGTTGATCAATCTCGATGGCCACGCGTTTATCGTACGGCTTCTGGCGGATCAGTTTGACCGTTCCACCATCCGTTACCGCAGTCACCTTGAGGACGAAGAGAGGCGATTGGTCGACGTCCACGGCGAAGACCTTGCTCGTGGTCACCCAAGAGGGCGGCTCGGGGCTGTTGGTGAGCCGTAGTTCGCCCGCTTGGACGGAGAGCGTGCCGGGAGTTTCGTTCCAGCGCTCCCAGCCGCCGGACGTGAAGTCATCCACCGTTTGGGACGTGCCTAGGGCCGGAATCAGCCAGAGGGCGAGCGCCAATCCCATCCGATGGAGGCTCCTCATGGCGCTTCCGTGCTGCCGCCTGCCGGCCAGGGCTGGAGGCGGAGGGATTCCAGCTGTTGGACGATGAGATTCGCCTGATCCGCTTTGCCTTTTGCGATGATCTTGTCGATCGATTGCGCGGCGGTAGCGGCGAGCAAGAGGCTTCCGGTGAAGGCCCCGCGTGCCAACGGGAATTCGGCAAAGGCACCGGTCTCCTCGGCCGGCGCGCTGTCGAGCCGTTCGTAGCTTTGGCGCAATTGCGGGCTCAGCGAAGCGGCGGAGAGGTCCACCTTGCCGCCGAGGGTCGATCCAGAGGCTGCGGTGAGTTCCGCCTTCTTGCGGTTCACCCAGAGATCGACCATTCCCTTGAAGCGGTTGTAGTTCGAGCGTTGGGCCGCGTCGCCTCCGTCGGCGATGTCCTCGGCGTTTACCTTCCAAGCTTCGAGCAGTTCGACGCCCGAAATGTCATTGTTGCGGACCACTGAGGTGATCCTGCTGGCTTTGGATTTGGCGGCGGAGAGCCTGCTGGATGCCGCGAGGCTGGTCTCCTCTGGAGCGGTCGGTTGAGCGCAACTGGCGAGGGACGCGAGGATCCCAGCGAGGAGCAACGTGCGAGTGGTGACGATTTTCATTTGTGCGGATGGTGGAGCAGCTTCCCAACTACGAGGTCCGCTGCATCTTGACAAGGCAAAAAAGAAGCGCTTGAGATTCCCTCACGGACGAAGAACCTCCGTCCTTCAGGCGGTGCTGGCGCTTTCTTTCTGGCGAACCGCGCGCGCCCCGGCACGCCGGGTCAGCCGCCGCCAAAAGAAGTCGAGTTCCTTGGCCAAGAAGCCGAACACTCGGGCCTCCGGGACGTCACCGGCCCCTCGCACTTTGGCTTGCACCAAGTCATCCGCGGCATGCAACGAAGCGGCGAGGTCGCTGTCGATCGCGAGGACGTCGAGCGCAACGGCGGCGCTTTCCGTCATGAGCTCGTCGAGCGCTACGGATTCCCAAGCCGGAGTGAGCATCACCACTCGCTTCTCGCGCGACAAGCCCATGGCATCGGCCTCAGTAGGCGTCTCCAGCAATGCCCGCCAAAACCGGGAGCTCGAGGCTGGGGCGAAGCCGATGAAAATTTCCCGATTCGCGATGGCCCAGCAGAGCGCTTCCCCGTTGCATGACGCGCCGGAGTCAAGGTGCCGTTGGCGAATCGACGGAAATCGCTGACCGACCGTCGCGACGAGCCGGTGGATGCGCTTCCAATCGGGTTTGGTTTCGCCGTTTTCGGCGAGATGCTGGAGGCGCAGGGCTTGGAACTCTTCGGCAAGCGTCGCGGGCGGCCGGGGCGGCGGAGGCGTGCTCACGGGCTCGGGAGGGTTCGCTGCTCCCGCTGGGGCTGGGTCTGCGGCCTGAATGCCTCCCATGGCTGGCCCGCTTTGGGCTCGGAGTGCTTCCGCGACGGCGTGGAGCGTTTCCCGAGCCCGTTGCACGGTGGGTAAATCGGCGTTCGCGGGAGATGATTCCGACGTGGGGGAGGGCGGACTGTCGCGCATATCCCAAGCGGCGCTGGCCCAACGGAGGATGGCCCGGGGCGTGAGCCCGCCGGAGCCGGGGATTTGCCGGAAATCCAGCCGTCGCAGGAACGCACGGCTCTCTGCATCGGCCCGAGCCACGCCGAAAAGCCGGTTCATCACCAATTCCTCCGCTTGGTCCGGGCGCAAGGGGCGGAGCTGGATGGATTGCGCGGCGATGCGGTCCTGGATCGCGCCGGGGACGCCGGGGACCAGGACTTGCTGCCAAAGATCTTGGTTCGCGGAAAGCAGGAGCAAACTGCGCGGGACCATGGCCACAACTTCGCTCAACTGGGCGATGAGCTGCCGGGAAGCCTGCGGGGCCGCGAAAAACCGGTCGAGGTGATCCACCGCCCAAATCAACGGGGCGACGCCGCTCGCGAGCCGGGCTAAGACTTGAAAGCGTTCTTTCCAGATGCGTGGCGTTCCGCTGGCTCGCTCCAGCTGGCCGAGGAGGCGTTGTCCGCGGTTGGCAGGGGGCGATTTTGGATAGGCGTAGGCCAGGAGCCAGCGCATCCAAGCCGCGACGACTCGGGTGTCACCTCCGATCTCCGCCGCGCAGGCCGCCCCGCAGGAGGTTAGCAGCGAATCCGCCGTGCCGAGGAACCAGCGGAAGCGGCTTTCCGGAACGCCGGGAGCGAAAATCTCGCGGAAGCGGGAATCGAGCTGTTCCCGAGCCGACGCGGGATCTTCGGCGATCACTTTGCCTTTGCCGATGCCCGCCTGGACCAAGCGGGAGAACGCGAACCAGGCGGTCGCATCGAGTGGCGACGTGCCTTGCGAGTCCGCGGCGGAATGAAGCCGGGTGGCAAGGGCCAGGGTTAACTCCTTCCAGCTCAAGTCCTGTTCTGGTGCGAAGGGGAGCGGGACCCAGTAGACGTGTCCGGCACTCAAGGCTTGGCAGCGGGCCAGCAGATGTGTTTTGCCGGCACCTGCGCGGGATGCGCTGAGGAGCACGCTGGCGCCCGGCGCGGAACTTGTGAAAGGCACGGCTTCGAGCTCTCGCATCCGCGCGAAGAGGGTGTCGAGCTCGCTTTGGTGGATCGAGGGAACAGTCACCGAGCCAGGTTCGAAAAGGGAGGAGGCGAATGGATTCTTCATGGATGCGCCGGTGAAATCTGGAGACCACTAGATTTAGAATAATTTCCAACGCCAGCTTTCTTTTCGACCGTTCCGCGATCCATTCGCGGTTGCGCAAGTCCCGGCCTACGGTGAACGTCCCGGCATGGACTTTCTCGAACCGATCTTCAAATCGCAGTTCACCTGGGGCCTGCTGGTGGGGCTCTTCTTTGCCGGCATGGCGCTCTGGGGGCGGATCAAGACCGAACTGGAATTCCGCCGCTACAAGAAGCTCCTCGGGGACAAAATGGAGTTGGAAGCGGATCAGTATCGCAAGCTCAAGGAAGAGCGCGAGCGGCTCGGTCAAGAGAACGAAAATCTCCGCCTGAAGGTGGGCAGCACCAAGGAAAATCCGCTCCGGGATCTGGAGCGCGAACTGGAAATCTTCGCTCGCGCCGAGAAGCGGATGATGATCAACGCCCCCGGTTTCGCCGGAGCGTGGGAGGCCGCCAAAGCTGCGTCTCACGACGAATTGGTCGAAGAAGAACGGGGCAAGAGCTTGCCGAAAAAGATCTTCCGCAAATTCTTCCGTAGCGAGGGCGCGCCCGTTGTCGCCGTGGCCGCGCTGGAATCGAAGTCGGGCGGGGGCGGTTCCGATAACAACGGCTGAGGGCTTCAAAAGGCGCCCGCCGAGCAACCTACTCTGTACTGGACCGTTCCTGGTCCTTCTTGACTGTGTCCAACAGGGTTTGCAGCCTGCGATGGTTCTCGAACGAGTTTCGGAGAATTAGTAGGTTATCGGCTTGCAGGAGCATCACAGACGCGCCGTCTTCGAAGGACATGCCCTCATCTTTCAGATAGGTCGATGGCATCACCGTCCAGCCAACCAGCGAACTCTCGCCGCCATTCTCTTTCCAAGGCCGCAACTCCGGATGCCGGGCAAGGTAACGTTCAAGCATCGTCTTGTGAAAGGTCGGCCAGACATTGTATTCTCTTGTGTCCAAACTCGACGCAAAGACTGAAGGCGCCCGGTGAGCAAAGTCGGCGACAATGAAGACAGACGGGATCAGCAGCACCCCCAACACCGCCCTGGTCAGCCAATGACCACGGCGCCACGCGATGAGAAAGCAGGTATCCGCGATGGTGGTAAAGACCAACGCCCCGAGGAGAACGGGCCGGTAACCGTCTGCTGGAAGGGTCACGAATTCGAGGAACAGTCCGATCAGCAGAGCGTTCAAGCCGATGAGAAGCAGGAGACGCTGCTTGCTTGGCATGGGGGAAGGGAAGTTCAACTGTGGAAACCGTCAAGCTTGCTTCCCGCCCCTTTTTGGACAACCGCGCCGCTGGGTGTAGGATGAAAACCATGGTGTTGGCGGCTTCGTTCCCGGTTTCGGGACACTTTGATCCTGCGGAGGCGATCGATCCGGATGCCTTCGGAGCCCAGCCACCTCTGGTTTTGCCAGATTGCACCTGGGAGCAATACTTGGCCATCGATGCGGCGCTCGGGGACCGGCGCGGCGTCCGAGTGCGATTCCTTCAGGGCTATCTTGAACTTATGTTCCCTACGTCGCTCGAGCACGAACGTCGCAAGACTCATCTGGGCTGTCTGGTGGAGACATGGTGTCTGGAGCGCGACATCGAGTTCTTCATCAACGGCGAGACCACGTTGAAGCGGGAGTGCGAAGCGGCCGGAGCTCCCGATGAATCTTATGTCTTTGGTGGCGCAAAGGAGCGTCCTGATCTCGTCATCGAGGTGGCGTTGACCAGTGGTGGCTTGAGCAAGCGGGCTTTTTACCGGCGTTTCGCAATACCAGAACTTTGGATTTGGCGGAACGACGCTCTGGAGGTTCACCAGCTCAGCCCTGAGGGCAATGATTGTACCACCGCAACGGAGAGTGCGGTGCTCCCTGGAATTCCCCTGGCCGACGTCGCCGAGTGCGCCAAAATCGAAAGCGCGAGCCAGGCCATTCGGGAGTTTCAGCGTCGAGCAAGAAACGCGTGAGGGGCTGAGTTCTCAGAAGGGCAAATCGTCGTCCTCGAAGAGTGAAGTCGAATTGTGAGACGGCGCGTCTGCTGCTGGATTCTTTAGGGAATTGCCCTGTGGTTTCTTATCCTTCACGCCGGTGCCGGAATGCTGCCGTCGTTCATCCCCGCTTGCAGCTTCTCACAGGCTCGTATCGCCAAGGCCATGATCGTCAACGTCGGGTTCTTGTACGGGCTGCTGACGAAGACACCCGCATCGGCGACGACGACGTTGGGGCAATCCCAGAGTTGGCTGTAGGGATTGGTGACGCCGTCCTCGGGTTTGGCGCTCATCCGGGTGACGCCCATTTCGTGGTTCACGCTGCCTCCTGCGGTCATGATTCCGCTGGCGTCCTTCACGGGGGCTTTGGTGACTTTGCCGCCGGCGGCCTCGATCATTTCCGCGAAGGTCTGGTGCATGTGCTCCACCTGCCGGACTTCGTAGTCGTTCCACTTCCAATGGAACCGCAGCACCGGGATGCCGAAGCGATCCTTCTTCTCGGGATCGAGTTCCGCATAGCAATGCTCGTTCGGCACCATCTCGCCGCGTCCGGAAACGTTCACGAAGGAGCCGTAGTAGCGCCGGGCCTCTTCCTTGAGCTTGGTGCCGAAGAGGTTTCCGCCGTTTGGTCCCAGAGAGACGCTCATCCCCGGCATCTTGCGGCCGCCGCCGAAGCTGGTGTAGTAGCCGCGGGGGGAGCCCATCGCTTTGGCGCTCTTGGCCTGGGCTTCGGACCAGGGGGCGTAAAGGTGTTGGAAGGAAACGCCGTCCTCGTTGTGCAACGGCATGTTCTCCAACGCGGGGATTTGGCCGCTGAGGTCCCCGGCCGTGGAATCCGTGAGCCAACGTCCGAGGTGTCCGCTGCTGTTGCCGAGCCCTTGGGGGAAGCGATTGGAACGGCTGTTGAGGAGGATCCGTCCCGTTTCACACGCGCTGGCGCCGAGGACGACGGCCCGGGCGGGGACATGTTCTTCCTGGCCGGTAAGCTTATCGATGAAGTGAACGCCGTTGGCCCGGCCCCGGGCATCGAGGGTCACTTCGCGGACCATCGCGTTCGTGATGACGTCGAGATTGCCGGTCTCCAACGCATAGGGAATCAGCGACGTGGTGCTCTGGAACGCGGCGCCGATGGCACAGCCGCGCGAACAGGGGGTGGCGTAAAAGCACGGAGCGCGACCGGGCATCGGTTTGGTGAGAACCGCGATGCGGGAGGGAATCACCGGAATGCCGAGCTTTTTCGCGCCGCGCTGGAAGAGGAGCTCGTAGGCCCGTGGTTTGGGCGGCGGGAGGAAGAAGTCGCTGTCGGGATCGTTGCGAATCCCTTCCTTGGAACCAAAAATCCCCACGATTTGGTCGGTGCGATCGTAGTACGGCGCGATTTCTTCGTAGGAGATCGGCCAGTCGAACCCGAGGCCGTCGGTGCTGCGCGGTTTGAAGTCGTCCGGTCCCATGCGGAGGGAGACGCGGCCCCAGTGATTGGTGCGGCCGCCGAGCATCCGGGCGCGCCACCACATGAAGTTTTGGTCGGTGGCGTCGCGCTTGGCGAACGTCCCGTCTTGCCAGGTTCCGCTGGTCTTGTTTTTCACCGTGTAGGGCTCGCCCTTGACCGTCCAGCCGCCGATGGTGGCATCGTAGAATCCGTAGGGTTTGTCCGGGGTGTTCGCGCCGCGCAACGGGGCATCGGCGTTGGTCTGGAACATCGGGGTTTCCGTGACCGGATCGTATTTGCGGCCGGCCTCCAGCATGAGGACTTTGGCCCCGGCCTTGGCCAAGGTGAGGGCGGCCATGCCACCGGCGGCGCCGCTGCCGACGACGACCACATCGTAACGCGCGGCCCGGGTTTTCGAAGTTTGCAGAAAAGCCATGAGGAGAGAGAGTTAGGCGAGGCCGACGTGTTGGAGGACTTCTGGGGAGGGGCCGGTGAATTCCATGGAGGGGACGTTGCCGGTGTAACCGATCGCTTTCCAGCCTTCCGGCGTGGAGAAGTACCCGCCGGCGACGCGATCGCGGAGGAGTTTGAAAAAGCTGTAGCCCGCTTTGCGAGCCGGAGAGCCGTCGGTGACGATATCGGTCACGAGCGCGGTCTGTTGGGCCAGGTCGCAATCGGCGTAGCCTTTGCCGAAGCGTTGTTTGGCTTCGCTATCGATCCAGGCGAGACCGGGGCGGATCGCGGACAAATCCTTTTGCTGCTCGGGATACGGGGCGCTGACCCATTCATCAATGAAATCGGGGACGCCCACGGCGCTGGCGGCCGGGCCGTATTCGTCGGCGGGAATGATGACATCGCCCAAGGCGGTCACGATCCGCTTTTCTTCCGGGGTGAGGAGGCGCGGCCAGGGGATGTCTTTGACGAGGAGGTTTGGGTCCTCGCCGATCCGGGCGATGTCTTCGGCGGCAAAGGCGGTGATATCGAGCGAGGCCGCCAGGGCGGATGCGGTCAAGATGCGGCGGAGGGCGTCGCGCCGGGAAAGGGAAAGGGGAAGGGGAGCGGTGGAGCCGTCCATGGGTTGGCCAAAAAATTGAGATTTGAGTTCTTGTGGGTCCCGGAGGCAAAGTTGGGGCGTAACCGGTCACGTCATGGTTCATTGCCGCCAGCTTTCTCGCAGCTACGCATCTGGGGACCTTTACGTTCCTGCCGTGCGGGAGGTTGATTTGGACATTGGCGATGGAGAATTTGTTGCCATTACGGGGCCGAGCGGAAGCGGGAAGAGCACGCTTCTTAATTTGATCGGCAGTTTGGATGCGCCGGATTCCGGGGAGATTGAAGTGGCCGGACTGGCCTTGCACCGGGCGAGCGAGGCGGAGAAGACGGAGTTCCGGCGCCGGCAGATCGGGATCGTCTTCCAGTTCTTCAACCTGATGCCCACAATGACGGTGCGGGAAAACGTGGTGCTACCCTTGGCCTTGCGCGGCGATGACTTGCGGGCGGGGCGTGAGCGGGCCGGAGAATTGCTGGCGTTGGTCGGCCTGAGCGAGCGGCAGGAACATTTTCCGCATCAGCTGAGCGGCGGAGAGATGCAGCGGGTCGCCTTTGCCCGCGCCCTGATCCACGAACCGCGGCTCGTGATTGCCGATGAGCCGACCGGGAATCTCGATTCCGCGAACCGCGACCGGGTGATTGAGGTGCTACGTGACATTCATCATCGAGGACTCGCCACGTTGGTCGTCGTGACGCATGAAGAGGAAGTCGCTGAAGCTGCGTCGCGCCGGTTGGAGATGCGGGATGGACGGCTTTTGTGAAGAGCGTGAGCGAGCGAGAGGCCGGGAGCGTGAGAATGGCCTGATCGGCCTTTGCGCCTGCCATGGCTTGACCGCGCCCTAGCCTCAGCGTAGGTTCCCTCCTTGGAATGACCCCGAGACGGCCGCTCGTCGAACTTCGGTTTGGCGAGAGGAAAGTCCGGACACCACAAGGCAGCATGCCCGGTGAAAAGCCGGGGACGTTCCGTGTAATGCGGGGCGGACGGAAAGTGCCACAGAAAACAAACCGCCTGGCTTCGGCCCGGTAAGGGTGAAATGGCGAGGTAAGAGCTCACCGCTCCGTCCGGTAACGGCGGAGGCAAGGCAAACCCCATGCGGTGCAAGACAGAGCAGGGGAAACGGGCCGCCTGTCCGGTTTCGCTTCGGCGATCTGTCCCCGGGTATTAGTCGCACCTCGCTCCGGCGGGGATCGGTCGAGTGATCGGCCGATAGATAAATGGTCGTCACCCCACTCTGGTGGGGAACAGAATCCGGCTTATGACGGGTCGTTCCATGCTTTCCAATTATTTAAAAATTATTGAAATTATCAAAAAGAGCGATAATCTCCGGAGAAATTTTGCTCTCTCCGCGTATGTCTTTTGATCGTGATTCCTCCCTGCGCATTCTTGTCACCGGCGCTGCTGGCTTCATCGGGAGCCACACGGTTGATCTTCTGCTCGATATCGGACATGACGTGGTGGGGATCGACGACCTTTCGCGTGGCCACCGCGTCAACGTGAAGGCCGCGCGTCATCGTGGGTTTCGCCTGGTGGACGATGATCTTCTCTGCTCGGGAGTACTCGCCGATGTGATCACCAGTTTCCAGCCGGATGCGGTGATCCACTTGGCGGGGCTGACGGGCATCGCAGAGGCGGAGAAGTGGCCGCATCGCAACCGGCGGCTCAACGTGGACGCAACGCGATTGGTTGCGGAGGTGGCAGCGGGCCGTGGCGTCCGCCGGATTGTGTTTGGATCGTCCGCCGCGGTTTCTGGCGAGCCGGAACCGAAGGGCGAGTTGGGCCGGGCAAAGCTTGAGAGTGAGCGGATTTTGGAAGAATTCGCCGGCAACAACGGGATGATCTGCGTCTCGGCCAGGATGTCCAATGTGTACGGCAGTCGCCAAGATCCCGAGGCTCCCCAGGCGGGGGTGGTGACGATCTTTGCCGATCGCTGCAAGCGTCGTCTGCCGATCACCATCTTTGGCGACGGCACGCAGACTCGCGACTTTTTGGCCGTTCAGGATGCGGCGCGTGGCTTGATGTTGGCGGCGACCCGTCCCGAAGTGCCGAGCGGCGCATTGGACCTGTGCAGCGGGACCACGCACACGGTTTTGGAAGTATCCAAATTGGTGCGAAGCCACTTCCCCAAGGGCCCCAAGCCGGTCTTTGCGCCCGCTCGCCCGGCGGACATCACTCACTCGACGGTAGATCCATCGCGCGCTCTGGAGCAATTGGGCTTTTCCGCTTCGATTTCACTTGAGGAGGGGCTTCGCGGGTTGATCGATCCCGGGGTTGGCGCTCTTCGCCGCGCGGCTTGACGCTGACGAACTCGGATCCGGCCGCAAGGAAACGCCAGGGGAGGTCGACTCCACTGGAGATGCCGATGCGGACGCCGGACACGACCGTCGGCGGATTGGCGGCGGGGAAAAATCCGCACTCTGCGGAATCGACCAAGCTGGCGCCGTGATGCGTGCCGGCGATGCCCAGGGCGGCGCTGAGTTTGCCGGGACCGGAGCACAGATCGATGAGGCGATCCTTGCCACGCCGCTCCCGCATTTCCGCGATGCCGCGAGTGGGCTGCAGGGCGCGGATGAGGACGAATCCATTCACCGGGCCGCCTTTCACCAGCACATTGGTGAGCCAGTGCATGCCGTAGTTCAGGTAGACGTAGGCCGTTCCGGGGGACGACTCGCTGACGAAGCGCCGGGCGCTGGGGCGGAAGAAGGTGTGGCAAGCGGGGTCGTCCCGGTCCGCGTACGCCTCGGCCTCCACCACGATGCCGCCGCAGCCGTTCCAGACAAATTCCATGCCGATCAACTCCCGGGCGCACGTCACCGGGTCACGGCGGAAGAAGTCTGGGCGAAGCGGACTCATGGGACCGGCCCGTTCTTGGCCTCGGCGGCCGTGGCCAATTCGCAATTGAGCCGGAGATTCGCGGGGTTGGCCGTGCCGACGACGACGGCCGTTGTGCCGGGGTGGGCGAAGATGAATTCAAAGGCATGGCGGACCTGTTCCTCAGGCGAGAGTCCGCCTTCCGCGCCCATCCAGCCGCTGCCGAGCGCTTTCTTGATGAAGACACTCCGTCCGGCGGCGACGGCGGCATCGAGGACCGGTTCTTCGGCCCGGTGCCAGGGATTGTAAGTGGCCATGACGATATCGAGGCCGAGCGCGAACGCGGCTTGGCCGCCCTCCACGGTCTTCGTGGAGATGCCGACGGCGCCGATTTTGCCAGCTGACTTCAGCGATTGCAGGGTTTCGACCGCGCCGGAATGGTGGAGGACATCGAGGTCATTCCCGTCCGAGTGGAGGAGGACGATGTCGAGACGTTCCCGTCGCAAACGGCGCAGGCTGCGTTCGACACTGGCGCGAATGCCTTCCGGGGAGAAGTCGAAGTGGGAGTCCCCGCCGTGAAATTCCTCGCCGGCCTTGGTGCTGACGACCCACTCGTCGCTCCGCTCCGCGAGGATGCCGCCGATGCGTTCTTCGCTGGTTCCGTAAGCCGGAGCGGTGTCGAGGAAGCGGATACCGCCTTCGCGGGCCACGTCGAGGAGGTGATGGATCTCGGCATCCGTCGGGAGATCGAAGGGACGGGGATACTTTACACCCTGGTTGCGGCCAAACTTCACGGTGCCGAGTCCGAGACGGGAGACGCGGACATCCGTGCCGGGAATTTCACGAAGGGTCATGGTGCAGGTCAAAGGTCCCAAGGCGCCTTCGCGACGCTGGGAATGGGAAGATCGATCGTGTCGAGTCCGGCAACGGTGCCGGAGGCCGGGCCGGCGGTTGTGCCGATGAGCGCTTGCACTTGGCTGGCGAGGTTCGGGGCGAGGGCGAGTTTGGTGGGCCAGACGGTCAAGACGTTGCCCTGCCGGTGGACGAAGGCTCCCGGCGGACGGTCCCCCGTGCCGGTGTGGGGCTCGGCGCGATCGACCCGGATCGTGGCCCACTCCGCCCCGCTGAGATCGAGCCAGGGGAGGAGTTCGCGGAAGCGAGCGCGGGCGAAATCGATTTGGGCGGATTCGGAGCGTTCCACGCCAGTTTCCGCGAGGTCGCCGCCGACGTACCAGAGGGGAGTGCCGTCCGAGGCGGTGTGCGTGGTGGTGACGAGGGGCGGTTTGGCGCCGGTCCCGATGCAAACCGAGTAGAGCGGGGGAAGTTTGGCGCTGCGGATGACCACTTGGTGAAGCGGCCGGAGTTGCATAGCCGGGGTTTCGCGACCCATGGAACGAAGGAGGGCGGCATTGCCGGCGCCCGCTGCAAGGATCCAATGGCGTGCCCGCAAGGTGACGTGGCGGCCGGATTGATCCGGAAAGATGGCGTCGGTGACCTGACCGTCGGTCCCGATGGTCCAATCCGCGGAGCCGGTCCATTTGCGAGCGAACGGGTTCAGCGGTGTGGCCAGGGTGGCGACGAGGCTGACGGGGTCCACGACCATTTCCCCCAATTCGAAGAGTTGGCCGCGGTAATCCGGGGTGTTGAACGGAGCCGGGTGGTCCTTGCGAGGAATCGGGTTGGCCCGGTTGCGCAGGGTTTGGCTGCCGAAAAAAGCGACGGCTTTGCTGGCGATGGATGGGAGGCTCCAGAGGATTTGCGAGGGGCTGAGCACGGTGACGCCGCGCAGATCGACTTCGCCTTCGCCCGCCAAGCTGAGGCTCCAGCGTCCGGGCATGTCCGCGAGCGCTTCTGAGGAATCCGTGAGCTTGCCGGCCAGGGCGTATTTCAAGCCGCCGTGAATGACTCCCTGTGCCGCCAGGGTTTGTCCCGTTCCCCAATCGGAATTCGTGAGCAGGACGACTCCGTGACCGGCCTTGCGGAGGATGTTGGCTGTCCAGAGGGCGGCGATGCCACCGCCGAGGATGGCGATGTCCGCTTCGACTGTTTGGCTGGAGGCAAGTTCCGGCATCGGGTGTGGACGGACCGTAGCGGCGATCTTGGCCAATCACAAGCGGCCATGAAAAAGCGGTTGCCTTGCGAGAACACGGGCTGTTTGCTGGCGGCCGATCCCTCAGCCCCGGACTACGTTTTTGTGAAAGCTTTTCAATTGTTCCAAGCCATGTCTCCGCAGCTCGCGGCGGACGTCTTCCGCAGCCTTCGCGAGAACAGTCGTGAGATCTACAAGGGAGCGCTCATTTCTCTGGCCAATGAGAGGCGGCTCCGGCCTGTGTTCATCCAGCGCAAATCAGTCGATGCCCAGATCGATTGGCTGGTGAAAACCGTGAAACTGAAGTCAAGCGATGGCGCGGCGGAGCACATCTTGCAGATCTGGCTGCTGAAGTGTCACAAGGATCTTCTGGTCGATTTCCTCGATGCCGTCGGCGTTCCGCATGACGGTGACGGCAGCGTGGAGGAATTGCCCGACGAGCTGGATGCCCAGAAGGTCGGACCGGCGATCGACAAGCTTTTGGAAACCCGTTCTCCGGAATTGGTGGCCACCTATTTGTGGATGTTTCAGACGCAGAAACCGGGCGGTTGGCCTCCGCTGACCGTTCGCTTGCACGAAGATCCGCGGCTTCGCTTCGGCGCAGCCGCTGTTTCCGAAGAGAAAGAGGAATCGACCACTGACGAGACCGAACCTGACTCCGAACCGGAGCCGGCCGCCGCTTCAACCGGCGAACCCGAAGAAGCGTAACGCTTCGGTAAGCCCTTCGCCGGTGCGGGAACGGGCCAAGTAGCCTCCGTGGCGGCGCACCGTTTCCTGGACCAAGGGGTGCGAGTTTCCCGGGCAGGCTAGGTAGCCCGCCACTTCGGGATCGAGCATCGGGAGATCGTTCAAGTTGTCGCCTGCCGCGAAGATCCGCTGCGTGGGAATCTCAAGGTAGCTGGCCAGACGGGTCAGGGTGGAGCCCTTCTGATACCCGCGATGCCCGAACCGAAGGTAAACGGTATTGCGCTGATAGCCGAGTGGATGGGCTTCGTGGGCGTGGCGGACTTCCTCGATGCGGTGACAGATACGCTCCATCTCCGCTTCGCTGTTGGCAACGATCTCGTCCAAGCCGTCGGTCCGCTGCAGGTATTCCGCCTGGGTGTGGGCGGTGACGAACTCCCGGATCTCATCGAAAACGTGGCCGCTTTCCGCAAGCAACGAGCGGAAGGCG
The DNA here is from genome assembly GCA_945883495.1 of Akkermansia muciniphila. Lineage (GTDB taxonomy): Bacteria > Verrucomicrobiota > Verrucomicrobiia > Verrucomicrobiales > DEV007 > V1-115. Next base: position 11,492 of record CAMCXS010000035.1, on the reverse strand, counting down.
TGGTCGCGCTCATGATTCCAGTCTCCCAGGGCATTCCAGCCTTCCGGGTGATCGGCGCACGGAGCTAGGAGAGAGGTTTCCTCGGTGATGACGTAGTCCGGCGCAAAGGGCAGCCCCGCGATGTCCAGGCCGACCTTCAAGCCGCTCAAGGTGCGGCCGGTGTTGATGACCCAAACGACTCCTTCTGCCCGGAGGCGCTCGATGGCTCGCACCAACGACGGATGCACGGAGTGATCGGACGGATGCATCGAATCGACCAAGGTGCCGTCGAAGTCGAGGCTGATCAATCCCAGGCCGAGCGGAGCCAACGTGGAAGGTGGGAGGGCCGCGGTTGAGGTTTCCTCAGAGTTGGGGATATTGCCTGACATGAAATCTGCCTACGAACTAGCCATGGAACGCCTCGGAGCCAGCGATCCGCAAGTGAAGTTGACTGACGAACAGCGCGCGGAGATCGCGGAAATTGAGAATCGATTCAAAGCGAAGATCGCCGAGCGTGAAGTGTTCCTCAAGGGGCTGATGGATCAGGCCAGAGCGGCGGGCAACTACGGGGAACTTCAGGAATTGCAAGCCCAGCTGGCCCGGGACCTTTCCACGTTGAACAACGACCGTGACGCGGCCAAGGAGCGAATTCGGGCGAGCGCGGCCGGTCAGTGAAACGGCTTCCAGGGGGGGCGAAAACTTGCCCCCCTCCGCCTCAAAGGAGCGCTTCCAGCTTGGACTTGAGGCGATCCTTCGAGGTGGTGCCAACGACGCGGTCCTTTTCCACACCTCCCTTGAAGAAGAGAAGCGTCGGGAGGCCGGTCACCTTGTATTGCTGAGCGAGCGCTTCGTTTCCGGTCACGTTCAGCTTGGCCACCTTGCAAGTCTCGCCGACCTCCTTGGCCAGCGCTTCGATCACTGGGGCGAGTTGGCGGCAGGGACCGCACCATTCCGCCCAAAAATCGACCATGACGGGGACGGGCGAGTTGGCAACGAGTTCGGTAAAAGTATCGGCGGAGAGTTCGATGACGGATTCAGAGGCCATGATGGGCGATAAAAAGGTTTTAAAGTTCTGCGGCGCGGCCAGCCCTCGGCGAGTTCTGGCAAAGGCGTAACGCAATACTGCCCAGGCTGGGCGGATCGTCAAGCGGATCGCCTAGCCTCGGCAGGGTTCGTCATCGGCCGGAGAGGAAAGCGTCCGGCGCAAGCCTCAGGAACTCAGCATGGTAAAAATTTCCAGCACGAGCACCAGGAGGGAGAGAACAAGGACGGCAATGGCGAATGGCATGGTCGGAATCCGCTATGGTTGAAGAAACATCGGCAACAGTGTTTAGGCTCCGCCGGCCATTTTGGTCAACACCTCAATCACCAGAACCACCACCGAAAGCACGAGCACGATGATGGAGAAGGGCATCAGACCGCTCTCTTCTTCCGCCTCGTCGCTGTATTCATCCTCGTAAGATGAGGACACACTGGTAGCGGCTGGTGAACGAAGCGCTGTGGTGGCAGCACCCCTTTGCATGGGGGCGGTCTGCTGGAGCTTGACGGTTGCCTTGGGCAGCGGCCTGGGCCCCGAAGGAGCTCCTGGGGCCGGAGAGGGTGCCGCCGCAGGCACCGGAGTGGCTCCAGGTGGCTTGAGAGGGATCGTCTTGGCGCCGGGAGCCGGAGCCACGGCGGAAGGAGCTGGTCCGACCGCTGAAGGCGCGGCGGGCTTGGGAGCAGCCACCCCCGGAGCCGGGGCTACGGAAGGCGGCGGGACGGCGCCCACAGGCTTCGGCGCAGGCACACCGCCGACAGACGGAGCCGGGGCGGCAGGCCGCGGGGGCGGGACCGGAGCTCCTGGAGCTGAGACCGGAGCCGGAACGGATGGCTTCGGCGGTGGCACCGCCGTGGGGGCGCCTGGGCTTACGAGCGGGATGGTCTTGCCCGACGCTGGTGGTGGGGCTACGGGAGCTGGGGCGCCTGGGGCCAGGGGCCGAGGGGCGGGCGGCGCAGGCACAGCCGCCGGTGCGGCGGTGGGGCGCGGAGGGCCGCCGGTTCCGGGTGGCGGGGCCAGAGGGCGTGGAGCGGAAGGCGCCGGGGGCGCCACCGGCCGCGGTGGCGGGGGCACGGCGGCCACACCCGAGGAGTCTCCTGGAGTGGCTTTCAGAGTGATCCGAACGGTTTCCTTCTTCAACGGAACCGTCGACGTCTTCGTGTCTGGTGCCTGAAGGGTGGACGTCTTCGTGTCCGGGGCTTGGAGAGTGGACGTTTTGGTGTCCGGCGCCTGGAGCGTCTGAGTTTTTGTATCCGGTGCCTGGTTCGGGTCGCTCATCCTATGATCGTTTCAAAATTCTCTGCGTCGGAAGTCCACATATAGCCCGGGGATCCCTCCCGGTGTCAATGGGATTCTTTGCAAGGCTCGAAGCGAAAGCGCGAGCGGGGTTTTTTCATATCTTGATATCGTGATATGATGATAATTGCCCCTTGAAGCCGCCCGTTCCCATCGTAAACTCCGACCCAATGTCACCCGTCGAATCCGAACTCCGCCGCGCCATGCAGGAGCGCATCCTCGTCATTGATGGCGCCATGGGCACCACCATCCGCGGCTATGGCTTAAGCGAGGCGGATGCCCGGGGCGAGCGATTCCGCGACAATCGCCAGGATCTCCTCAACAACGGCGACATCCTGTCCCTGACCCGGCCGGACGTCATCGAGGACATTCACCGGCGTTTCTTGGAGGCCGGCGCGGACATTATCGAGACGAATACCTTTGGCGCCACCAGCATTGCCCAGAGCGATCTATTTGTCGAGGATCCCCGAGAGCGCGGCGGCCGCAAGGATCCAGAGTTTTTTCAAAAGGTGATCGAGGACAAGGTTCTCGATCAAGTCGTTTGGGACATCAACTACGAGTCCGCTCGCCAGTGCCGCAAGTGGGCTGACCGGATTGCGAATGAAACGGGGCGCCGCCGCTACGTGGCCGGGGCGATCGGCCCGATGACGGTCTCGCTCACGTTCATGGTCGATTCGAACGATCCCGCGTTCCGGCCGATGCTCTTTGATCAGGCCAAGGCAGCCTACCGGCGCCAGGTGGAAGCCCTCATCGCTGGGGGAGTGGACACCTTGCTCGTGGAGACGATTTTCGATTCCCTCAATGCCAAGGCGGCCTTGGTCGCGGCGCGGGAAGTGATGGAGCGAGAAGGCGTCGAATTGCCGTTAATGATCTCCGCGGCCATGGTGAACGGCCGGACGCTGGTTTCCGCTCAGGAGCTGAACGCCTATTTTGCCGCGATCCGGCATGCCAAGCCGTTGTCGGTGGGCATGAATTGTTCCGCTGGACCCGCGGAGATGCGTCCCTACATCGAGGAGTTGGCTTCCAAGGCGGACTGCTTCGTTTCGTGTTACCCGAACGCGGGGTTGCCGAATCCACTGGCGCCCACAGGATTCGACCTCCTGCCGCCGGACATGGCCAATTTCGCGGCGGATTTTGCCCGGTCCGGCTTTGTGAACATCATGGGTGGCTGCTGCGGGAACACTCCGGAGCACATCGCGGCGATCGCCAAGGCGGTGGAAGGCTTGGAGCCGAGGCCGCTCCCGGCGTTGGAGCCCGTCATGCGTTTGTCGGGGTCGATGCCTTACAACCTGACCAAGGAATCGAATTTCCTCATGATCGGGGAGCGGACGAACGTCGCGGGTTCGCCCGCCTTTGCAAAGCTCATCAAGCAGAACAATCTCGAAGACGCGGTCGCCATCGCCCGGCAACAGGTCGAGAACGGCGCCAACGTCATCGACGTCTGCATGGACGAGGGGTTGATCGACGGGGTCGAGATGATGACCCAATTCTTGAACCTGTTGCAAACGGAGCCCGAAGTGACCCGAGTGCCGATCATGGTCGATTCCTCGAATTTCGCGGTGATCGAGGCGGGTCTGAAATGCCTCCAAGGCAAGGGCATCGTGAACTCGATTTCGCTCAAGGAGGGCGAAGCGGAATTCAAAGAGCGCGCCCGGACCGTGATGAAATACGGCGCGGCGGTTGTGGTCATGGCCTTCGATGAGCAAGGCCAGGCGGCCAGCTACGAGGAAAAAATCCGTATCTGCGAACGCGCTTACCGGATTCTCGTCGATGAGGTCGGCTTCCTGCCAGAGGACATCATCTTTGATCCCAACATCCTCACGGTCGCCACCGGAATGGAGGAGCACAACAACTACGCGGTCGACTTCATTGAGGCGACCCGTTGGATCAAGCAGAACCTCCCCGGCGCCAAAGTCAGTGGGGGCGTCTCCAACATCTCCTTCAGCTTCCGGGGGAACAACGTGGTGCGGGAGGCGATGCACTCCGCGTTTCTCTACCACGCGATCCGGGCCGGGATGGACATGGGGATCGTCAACGCCGGGATGCTGGAAGTTTACGACGAAATTCCGCCCGAGCTTCTGGAGAAGGTGGAAGACGTGCTGCTCAACCGGAATCCCGGCGCGACCGATGCGTTGATCGAGTACGCGGAGCGGTTCAAGGGCCAAGGCGGCAAGAAGCAGGAGGTAGACCTCTCCTGGCGGGAGGCCCCGGTGGAGAAGCGCCTGGAGCACGCCTTGCTCAAAGGTATCACCGATTACATCGACGCCGATACCGAGGAAGCGCTCCAAAAATACGGCCGTCCGCTCAAGGTCATTGAAGGCCCGCTCATGGACGGAATGGGCATCGTGGGCGACCTGTTCGGGGAAGGAAAAATGTTCCTGCCGCAGGTCGTTAAGAGCGCCCGGGTGATGAAGAAATCCGTCGCTTGGCTCACGCCGTTCATGGAGGCGGAAAAAGCGTCTCAGGCCACCGTGGAAGCCGCCGGAGTGGTCGTGATGGCCACGGTGAAAGGCGACGTGCATGACATCGGGAAAAACATCGTTGGCGTGGTGCTCGGCTGCAACGGCTTCGAAGTGATCGACATGGGCGTGATGGTGCCGTGCGAGAACATCCTGACCAAAGCGCGCGAGGTGAACGCGGACATCATCGGGTTGTCCGGATTAATCACGCCGTCCTTGGACGAAATGGTCCATGTGGCCAAGGAAATGGCCAAAGCTGGTTTCACGATCCCGTTGCTGATCGGAGGAGCGACGACCAGTCCGGCGCACACCGCGATCAAGATTGCCCCGCACTACCCGCACTCCGTGGTTCATGTGCTGGATGCATCGCGTTCGGTGCCGGTGGTCTCCGCCCTTTTGAGCGAGGAACGGAGAACGGAATTCGTCCGCCAGAACGAGGAGCGGCACGTCAAGCTGCGCGAGGACTTCGCGGGCCGGGACGAAGCGAAAAAGCTGATCCCGTTTGCGAGCGCCAAAGAACGAGGATTGCAGATCGATTGGGCGAACGCTGAAATCCCGAAGCCGGAATTTCTCGGGATCCGTGAGATCGAACCGGATTTGTCGGAGCTGGTCCCGTTCATCGACTGGTCACCGTTTTTCCACACCTGGGAGCTGCGCGGCCGTTTCCCGGCGATTTTCGAGGACGAATACGTGGGCGAGGAAGCCAAATCCCTCTACAAAGACGCTCAAGCACTCTTGGAGCGGATCGTCGCGGAGAAAACCTTCGTCGCCCGCGGAGTTTACGGCTTTTTCCCGGCGAACCGGGTGGGAGAAGACATCGTGCTTTACACATCGGAAGACCGGACCGAGGAGCGGGCGACCTTCCACTGCCTTCGTCAGCAGATGGAGAAGAAGGACAAGCCGAACTATTCCTTGGCAGACTTCGTCGCACCTCGCGAGAGTGGCCGCGCCGACTACCTGGGAGGCTTTGTCGTCACCGCCGGGCATGGAGCGGACGAATTCGCCAAAGCGTTCGAGGCAAAGCTCGACGATTACACCGGAATCATGGCCAAAGCCTTAGCCGACCGGCTCGCCGAGGCCTTCGCGGAGTATTTGCACCATCGCGTCCGGCGGGAATGGGGCTACGGCGTGCACGAAAATCTTTCGCACGATGATCTGATCCGGGAGCGCTATCGCGGCATCCGGCCGGCGGGCGGGTACCCGGCGTCGCCGGACCACACGGAAAAGACGATTCTGTTCGACCTGCTGGAAGCGACGCCGAGGTCGGGCGTGGTTTTGACCGAGAGCATGGCGATGCACCCGGGAGCAAGCGTCAGCGGGCTGTACTTCGCCAGCGAGGAAAGCCGTTACTTCGCGGTCGGCAAACTGAACCGGGACCAAGTGGAGGACTACGCCCGGCGCAAGGGGATGAACCTCGCGGAGGTCGAGCGTTGGCTTGGCCCGAACCTAGCCTACTGAGGGCAAGAGAGGGGGCTAAAACTTGGCTGTATGCACAAAGTCATTGCCATTTCCGGCCCCACTTCATAGGATCGGTCGATTCTTTCAACAATTATCGATTTGACCCCAATGCACGCCAACCTTCCACAAAACGCACGTCGTGGTTTCTCCTTGATGGAACTGATGGTGGTGATCACGATCATCGCCATTTTGTCCAGCATCATCATTCCTGCTGGCCATGCCGTGCAGGGCAACATGAAAAAGGTTCAGGCCCAGAAGACCTGTACGGAGCTGCGCACCGCTTTGATGTCATATTTTAGTGAGTATAAGCGCTTTCCCCCGTTCACAAGCACCAACGCTGGCACCGACTCCACTTTCGCGACCGACTCAAGCTCTCCCATGATGCCTACTCTGCTCGGGGTGGATGCCGTGAACAATCGCAGATCCGTGCAGTTCTTCAGCACGCGCCCAGCCAAAGGGCAGGGATTGCCGGGGCTCTATCGCGGTCAAAATGGAGCCATCGAGCTCCTCGACCCCTTCCTCTCCGCGGCCGGGGGATCTACCAGCAACCCATACTACATCATGGTCGACAGCAACTATGACAACTCGCTGATGGTTCCCGCGAGAGGTGCAAATGGAGGAACTGAGGAAATCTTCAGCAACGTGGCCGTCTGGTCCTACGGAATCGATGGAGTCCAAGGTTCGCAGGGCAAGTCTTCGGACGATATTACGGCCTACTGAGATTCGTTTCCAACAACGATACGGCGTTTCCGTTGGCGTCCCGGATTGCGATCGTGCAGTCCGGTCTTGATTGAGTCCAACTGATTTCGATCGTCCCGAAATTTAGGTGACGAAACAGCGGGCCAGTTCGAAACCGGTTGGGTTCATTGTTCTGGCCGCCTCCTGCATGACTCAGCCCTGAGGACGTGGCCTCGAACAAGGTCTGCCCCGGGGCCAGTTCAGATTGCATGAGTTCGCCGAGGTGCCGGTCTCCGCTGAGTAGGATGATGGTTGCGCGGCGATCCGCCTTCAATAGTTCCAGAAGTCTCGCGCGTTCGAGAGGCAAATTTTGCCAGCGCTCCCAATGCGTATCGACCGGCAAAAACTGGATGCTGGATCCAATGATGCGCAGCTCGGCGGGCTCTTTGAGCTGTGCTTCCAGCCATTCCCATTGCGCGTCGCCGAGCATGGTCGATGACGGGTCTAGATTCTCTTGATACGGGCCCAATTGCTTGGGCCAATCTCCACCGCCCTTGCGGAGAGGACCACGGAAGTAACGGGTATCGAGCAAGATGATTTGGACCCGTTGGCCCGGAGGTCCAAACAGGTAAGAGTCGTAGATTCCGGGGCGTTGCCATGGGGCCCGGTCCTTGGCGACCCGGAATGCCTCCAAGAAGAGCTTTTGGGAGGCTTCACGCTGGGGAAACTCCGCTCCGGCATCGTTTGCGCCATAGTCATGATCGTCCCAAGTGGCCAAGACGGGACAAATCTCCCGGAGGGCGGCATACCCGGGATTGGCGTTGAGCTCATCGTATTTGGCCCGCAAGACCTCCATGTCCTCGGAGTCGCCATAAATGTTGTCTCCGAGAAACAGAAACAGCTGCGGCTTTTGCGCTGCGATGGTGGGCCAAATGACTTGGCTGCGTTTTTGATTGCAGCACGAGCCGAAGGCGATGCGCTCGACAATGGCTGAGGGGTCGATCGCGGAAGCCGGCCAAGGGCCCGTGAGGAGCCAAGCGGCGCTCAACCAAGTCCAATATCGGATTTGCTGGGGAACATGTTGTGACATAGTCTCCCATTCCATGCCAGAGCCGGGCGGCCAAAACAAACCGAAAGTCCTGACCCGTGCGGAACAGACATTGCCAGTCGACCGCCGGAAAGCCAAGTCGCGCACGGAGCTGATTGCCCTGTTCAAGCGTTTCTATAAGCTGGGGAATTACCGAATCAAGATGATCCACCGCGCCGGTGCGGGGGGCGCCGAGGTCGCCAGCCGCCGGGCGGAGCTGCTCGACATCGTGCTCCGCAACTTAGTGGATGGCATTTTTAATCCCGAGGGAAAAGTTCCCGCTTCCGCTCAGTTCCCGTTCACCTTGGTGGCGGTCGGCGGCTACGGGCGCGGCACCTTGAACCCGGGAAGCGATGTCGATTTGCTCTTTCTTTGCCCGGGGAACACCTCTTCGCTGAACCAGGCGACCGTGGACATGATCGGTGAAATCCTGATGATGCTTTACGATGTCGGGTTCAAGGTTGGCCATGCCACCCGCTCGATCAAGGAGTGCATCCGCTTGGCCAACACGGACAATCCGACGAAGACTGCAATGTTGGACACGCGTCTCATCCTCGGAGACGAGAAGCTGTACAAGGCGCTGATCGAACGGTTTCAGAAAGAGTGTATCCAGGGGAAAGAAGCGGAGTATCTGGAGGTCCGCCGACGGGACTTTTTGGCGCGTCACCAGAAACATGGAAAGACCGTTTACCTTCAAGAGCCACACATTAAGGAGGGCTGCGGAGGCTTGCGGGACTATCAGAACATCCTCTGGGTGACCCGGGTCAAGTTTGGGTATCACAGCCTGGAAGATCTCGTGGAAAACCGGATGCTGAGCCGGTCCGCGTATCGCGCCATGATCAAGGCGTACGATTTTCTGATGCGGGTTCGCAATGAACTGCATTGGTCCGAGCGGCCCTGCACCGACCAGCTTACCTTGCGCCTCCAAGGAGTTGTGGCCACGAATCTAGGGTATCCTCAGCGCTCGATGCTGCGCCGTATTGAGGTGTTTATGCGGGATTACTACCGGCACACCCGGGCGCTTTACATGCACAGCACCTCTCTGATGCAGGCGTTCCGCCTCCTGCAAGAGGAGGAGCGCTCACAGGGAATCGTGAGTTTCTTGGCCCGCCGCAGCGGGGCAGCGGAGCATTTTGACGGCTTTTTTTCTCGCCAGGGGCTGATCTTTCCGGAGCATACCGAAATTTTTGAGCAAGATCCTGGGCGGCTCATGCGTTTGTTCCGGCATACCCAGCAACGCAATTTGCGACTGAGTCCGGCGCTCCGTAAACTGGTCAAGAAGAGCCGGAATTTGGTCAACAAGACCTTTCGATATTCCAAAGCCAACCGCGTTGTTTTTCTTGAGATTCTTGGCGCGCGGGGCGATGTCGGACGCACGCTGCGGCAGATGCATCGCGTCGGATTTCTCGGAAAGTATGTCCCGGAGTTCGGCGCCCTGGACTGCCTCGTGCAGCACGAGTTTTTCCACCGCTTCACTGCGGACGAACATACGTTGCGCTGCATCGAGACGCTGGATTCCTTGACCGACGACTCGGATCCGCGCTATGCAGTTTACACCAAGTTGTTTCACGAGCTTGGCGATGCTTCCATGATGTATCTGGCGCTCTTGCTCCACGATACCGGGCGGGCCGAGAACGTGCGTTATCACACGGATGCTAGTACGGACTTGGCCCAACGCGTGGGGCGCCGGCTTCTTCTTTCCGGGGCCCAGCGCAAGTTGCTTCTGTTTTTGGTGGATAATCACCTGACGCTCTGGCGCACTGCGACCTCGAAGAATCTGGAGGACGCGGAGACGATCGCTGAATTTGCTTCCGTCATGCAGAGCCGGTCGAACATGGAGGCGCTGCTCCTCTTCACCCACGTGGACTCACGGGGAACCAATGAAGATAGCTGGACCGCCTGGAAGGAGATGCTGATGTTGCAGCTGTATCGGTCCACCTGTGACTATATGGAGCATACAGGCATTTTCCGGCGTTCCTTGGACGAGGCCCGAAACGAGCTTCGGGCGGACGTCAGCCCACGGTTCGATTCGAGTCGCGAGGCGGAGATCGAGCTCCATTTCACTCAGATGCCGGAACGCTACTTCCAGTTCGGAGATGCGGACACCGTGGCGCGTCATATCGAGTTGTTCCGGCGCTTTATCGAGCACACTGCCAGCACCACGGGCTTAGAGAGCCTCCATCCCGTAATTGAATGGATTTCCAATCCGGCCAGTGGATATACCCAGCTTGAAATCTGCTGTTGGGACCGCAGCCATCTTCTCGCCAAAATCGCCGGGGCCCTCGCCTCCGAGGAGATCAATATTCTCAGTGCGGACCTATTTACCCGCGGGGACAACTTGGTGCTCGATATCTTCCGGATCTGCACCACGAACTTTGAACCGGTTCGCTCCGCTTCCGTCCAGAAGCGCGTCGAGGCGTTGCTCAATCAACTGCTGGATGACAGCGTCGATTGGACCAGCCTCGGAAATCGTTTCGCGGCCGCCAACACCGGCGACGACGAGCTGATTCGCACGTTCCCCAGCCGGGTTTTCGTCTCGAACGATCTGAACAGCCGCTACAGCGTCTTGGAAGTGCAGACCTTGGATCGGCTTGGGCTTCTCTACGACCTATTCCGGGTTTTGGGCAGCCGTTCCATCGAAGTCTCAGTGGCCCGGGTGCTCACGGAGAAAGGCGCGGCGATCGATACATTTTACCTGACCGACCGGGAGGGACGCAAGATCCAAACCTCCGAGCTGCAGGCCGTCCGCGTGGATCTGGAGCGTGTCCTTGGCATCGCTGGATAGGCTTTCAAGAGTTCGGAGCCTACCCCGCTTTTCTCGAGATCGATTGCCAGGCCGGATGTCTCGTGGACGGGATTGGACTGATGGGTTCTTTTGTTGTCGGCCGCCTTGCCATCTTGCGAGTCGACGGGGGATCAGCAATCAGCGGGGCGCGCCGATCACCTTGCTGCGCAGATCGCGCAGCCCGCAGAGGCCGTCCCAGTTCCCGTGACGCAAGGGACGGGCGCCGGTTTGGCGCTTCGGTCCGAAGGCGTGGCGGTGGAGGCGGAAGTGCTCTTCGCAAAAGGCCCGGGAACCGATCACCAGGCTGGCGGTGAAGTAGCGAATCCGGGTGCCCAACTGTCCGGCCTGGCTGAGCTTCGAGCCGCCTTCGGGGGCTGCAAACCCGCGTCGAACCAACTCGCCGTTCTCGTCGGTGACCGGGGCGCCTAGCTCCACCAGCCATTCGCGATAGCGCTCCAGGGCCTCGGAACCGGAGATTGGCTCGGAGTCTGGGGAATTCGTTGCCATTCGCACGATGGTGACAATTCCGGCCAGGCCATCCGCCCTTCCCGCTTCCGCTTCGGCATAGCCGCACCATCGGTAATCCTTGGGATCCTTGACGATTCCGGCGCGCACTGCGTTGAGATCGATGTAGGCGCTGGTTTTCCGAAGGGCCTCTCCAGAAGGTTCGACCAACGTGCTGCCAAAACGCCCTTGCCAGAGCGTGCCGCGCCG
>CAMCXS010000034.1 GCA_945883495.1 Akkermansia muciniphila | reverse complement strand
ACGTTGGCTGAGAATGCCGAATTTGAATTTGTAAATGCCGGCAACGAGAACCTCTTCAGGCGGAAGTGCAATCTAGAGCAATAAAGCGAGATCCGAACAAGGCGCAGCAGAGCCGACCGCTGAACGCGGCGTCTGTGCGCTGACGTTCGCAATGTGGATGAAAACGACACTGTCGATGTTGGCAATCGGGATCGCGCTCATCACAGGCTTAATGATCCAGTCTGACTCCCCTCCAGACGTCTCCGGTGACATCGAAAGATTGGAAAGGATCTTTCCGGTCCTCGAAAAGTATAAGGTAGTGAGTATTCGCCAACAAGACTGGTGCAGCGCCTTCGAATACAGCCGTGGATCGTTCGCAACCAACACCGCGTCGAACTGCAACTACGCCCTCTCGGAACCCATTCATTCCTACGACCGCCAAGCGAGAGCCGACCACCACGAAGTCTGGAAGGGTATAATGGCCAGTAAAGTCAAACTCCTCATGGTGAAAGAGTGCACGTATGATGCCCACGGGGCGCTAGCCAGCGCCGTATTTGATCGTAGTGAAGCCTTTGTTCGCCATTATTACTACTATAAACCTGGTTACACTCTTCCTGCTGATGAACCTGGCGAGGCCTAGTATGAACCGATTGACCCCATTTGGTACCATGAGGTTCGCGATTGGAACTAGACACTTCACACCAAAGCGGAGCCACCTGCGAACAATCGCATCCACCCGCCGCCTGAACGGCGCCGGTGATGCGGGACGTTAGCCAATAAAATGAAAACCTTCCTTGTTGTCGGAGCCAGCCGCGGAATTGGAGCCTCTGTTATGCGACACCTGCTAGAGCAGGGCCATCACGTCATAGGTGTATCCCGCTCACAACCCCAACTCGGGGAATGGATTCAGTCAGATATCTCTACAGCAGATGGAATCAGAAAAGTGTGCGAAGAGATTGGATCGCGCCCGATAAATGGCTTTCTTTACCTCGGTGGAGTCTGGGAGGAGAACGCATTTACAGATTCATATTCCTTCCAATCTAGCTCTGATACCGAGACGCGATTCGTGATAGCCGTCAATCTCATCGCTCCGATTGAGCTTTCCCGTGGCCTCGCTAGGAATCTATCGCTTACACAGAATCCTAGGGCCATATTCATTGGAGCCCTGTCAGGGCTTGATCAGTCTGCGACTCCCGAAGTAGCCAATACCGCGTCGAAGTTCGGCCTTCGCGGAGCAATCCAGGCTTTGCGCCTCGCATATCAAGATCAGAAGATAGGGTTCACTGTAATCAACCCGGGTAATGTATCTACACTGGAGGTTCAGAAAGATATCGAAGAGGGTCGATTTCCAGATCAAGAGCCGATTCCGCTGGAGGATCTGTGTAAGACCATCGACTGGCTGATGTCTTTGTCTTCAGCGACAGAAGTAGGAGACGTCAACCTGATACAGAAGAATGGCTAACAAAGCGATGCACCGAACCCTCACCCGCGTCACGCCTGATGCGAGTCTCGCAGAGCCTCGACGGCATCAGTCGCGCCACGGGTGAGGGTCGGTGATCGCGGACGTTAGGCAGAAGACCAAAATGAAAATCGCACTGATTGGAGAATATACACCATCCTTCGAGCCGCACAGACTCACAACTGCTGCGCTAGAGCACGCAGCTACGCGCCTCGGTATTGCTCCGCAGGCAGAGTGGATATCGACACAGGAAATAGACGAGAATCTCTTATCCTCTTACCATGGAGTATGGATTGCCCCCGGCAGCCCATATAAAAACATGGAGAAGACATTGTCCCTCATTAAGCGGGCGAGGGAGAGTGGCGTGCCATGTTTCGGCACATGCGGCGGGTTCCAGCATATGGTTATTGAATACGCTAGGAATGCGCTGGGTTGTACAGATGCACAACATGCGGAATACGATCCATATTCCTCGGATTTGATCATCTCTAAGTTGGCATGCAGCCTCTTTGGTAGAGAGATGGAACTTCGACTCACGCCGGGCTCCGTTACTGCACAAATTTATGGAGCAACTTCCGTTATTGAGAAGTATTACTGTAACTTTGGAATCAACCCAGAAAAGATAGCTTTCCTCCAGGGTGGAGGGCTCAAGGCTGTCGCGGCCGATGCCGAGGGTGAAGTGCGGGTGATGGAATTGCCATCACATCCATTTTATATCGGAACCCTATATGTTCCTCAGGCGCAGTCTCGGCCTGATAGGCCGCATCCCTTAATTTTAGAATTTCTCAAGAAAACAAAAAAACGGGCCTAACAAGGCGCTGGAGCGAACACGTATGCTTGTCACGAATCGTGCTTTTTCCTCGCTTCGCTCGGGCACGATTCGCGCCAAGCACACGTGTCGCTCAGCTTGTGCGTTCGCCACAAAGGAGGCCCCATGGCCGTACCGATGCTACTACCGAAAATATCAACGATTCTGATCGGTGTGATCCTGCTTTTGCCATTCGCGGTCACCTTCCTCAAGATGATCCTTAAGGATGGACCGGATCCATCGACTCAGGCCGAGTTCGAACGAATGTCCAAAGAGATGCGGGCTGACTTGGATCAGATAGCTACCCGTAATGGAAGCATCATGCGCTCCATCGCCATTTACGAAGGCGTAACTATCCATCCGAGTTTGGCCCTGGTTTGGCAGCTATCGCCGCGACGCTGGGCAGGCGCTGTGGGTTTGTCTCTTGTGTTCTTACTTCTTGCGATCGTTGTTTTCAGCGCGACCAATTTCAAACCCGCATTCTCAGACTTTTACGCAAACGTCCCCGATCAAGCGTCCAACGAAGTTGATTTAGCCGTACCCGCTGACCGCTTGAGTCAACTTTTGGCCCAAATCGATAATACCGACAACATTGATCGCTCGGTTGAGGCCAGACAACTGCTTGAGGAGGAGGCTCAAATGAATTGGTTGCCCCGCCTGCATCAGATCCTTGAAACACCCGGCGATTTCTACATCCGGGAGAGTGTGGCTCCCGCCGTGATTCGCCTGGAGGGCATGGCCGCGCTACCGCGCCTCATTGACGCTCTTCGGCTAGGATTTGACGAGGGGATGGACTGCGATTCGCTACAATTCGATGTGACGCGCCTGATTGAATCTGATCCACAGGCAGCTCTTGCGGTATTGCTACCAATGGCCGACTCATCCGTCCCGGGCGATAGAGCAGATGCTGCATGGCTCCTGGGCTTTGTTCACGCGAAAGTACCGCCCGAGGTCTTCATTCGGCTTGCAAAGGATGACATTCCAGAGGTGCGCCGTGCAGCTTGTGGTTCTCTGGCGTCGCTCCAGGGCCATGAACAAGCTTTTCAGATGCTCATTTCCTGCCTTGATGACACCGATGAGAATGTTCGTATTTCCGCCATCAGTTCACTTGGCTCCTTCGGAGACAAGCGCGCATTACCATTGCTTGAACAGCTCGTTCTCAGATCCAGTGAGCGCGTCCGCCCTATTGTCGACTATGCGATCTCAGCCCTGAAGAATCGATGACAACGTTGAACACAGCACGAGCAAAGGCGAACAAAAGGCGGCAGTCCGACACCTGATCGGCGCGGCTGCGCCAGAACGTTCGGCGGGGAAAGGAATCGTTGGAGATGACAGAAAATAGCGATATGGCACTGCAACAGGAGCTTGCTGCTTTGCGGAAGGACCTCCGAATCGTTCGGGCCTGGGTGAGGTTTATTGGCTGTACTGTGGTCCTCGTCCTGGTGCGGGTATCGTGGCCGATCATTGAGGCCGTCCAGTTGATCCCGGTCCTGATTTGGGTTGCCGGTTTTGTCGGTCTCATTTTCGCGGTCGCTTGCCTCCTCAGCCATGTCTTACCCAAGGCTCCGCAAGGGGATAGGAGTGGGAAAAAAGGCGGAGCGTGACACCTCTCCATCGTCCGGAAGCCAGAGCTTGATTGCGGGAGTGATTTGGAAGAGAATGGGACGATGATCAAGGAGTCCCTGAAGGAGGAGGTCGCAAGTCTCGCCAAGGAGGAGCGCCGTGAGCTTATGGGCTATATGGTGGCTCTGCAAATTTCAGAAGATCCTGCATTTCGAAAAGCACTCACCGAGCAAATCGACGATAGGTCCCCTGAAAATTGGGTTACCCTCGAAGAACTCGATGCGAAGCTGAAAGCGGCCGAGGATGAAGGATTATGACCTTCTCATCGCCGCGCACGTTGTGGATCGTCTTCTATCGCTCCGGAAAGCCGAGCGTGCTTTGCTCCGAGCGCACTTCGATGAGATCAGACGGGCCCCGGGGAACTTTTCGGATTACACCGAAAGAGACGAAGTGGGCAGGGACCTCGACATCAATCTCTTCGGCAAGCACGCGATCATTTTCTGGTGTGATGCAGCTGACAAGCACGTGAAGATATTGAACCTTGTTCCCTCTGACCGACCGCGATGAACTCCCAGCATCGCTTTGCCACCAACCGCAAGACACCGAACAATCGCATCCACCCGACGCCTGATCGGCGCCGGTGATGCGAGACGTTCGGTGAAAGAATATGGCCCTAATTAGCACTGCCACCTATTACCGGATGAGCCACGTGACAGGGCCTGGCTGCGTTCTGGTTTCCTTGAAGTTCGGGGCGACACCCAAAACAGGACCATGGATCACCATCCGGGCAGCAAGGGAAGCTGTGATCGATCCGAACATGGATGTGGATGTATACGTTGCCGAAGTGATCGCAGGCGTGGCAGATGCCAACATCGAGCTTGGGACCGCGATTGAGATCGAAGAGATCGAGATAGTCCCGGATGACTTTCCGACGTTTGGGCAAGTCCGGCACTGCGCAAAGAAACTGACAATCCACTACAAAGAGAGCACCGAACAAGTCGAGGATGGCAAGGCTTCGCCTGCCATCTCTTGAACGTTCTACCCAAGATGAATCAGATGGCAGATCGAAGGAACAATGCAGAACTCGAATGCACTCAAGGACGATAGGAGTCCTAGACTGAATGCCGGCCGCCTTGTATCCATCTTTATCCTACTGTATTTCGCTTCAAGTTTGTGCCGTACGCCAGGGTCGTGGTCGCATGGGCGATCAACATGGATGCCGGAGCTTCTCCAAGTCCTGTTTGTTCCTCCATTGCTGGTCCTTGTTCATTGGATTTACCTGAGGCCAGGACGCAGGTTCAAAGTTCAGGCTACAGTTCTTTGGTTCGTCTTTGGGGGGATGTTGATGCTCGCGATCGTACACATCTTTGCATCGCAGGTATTTCTGGAGGAGTTCGGATACCCAGGGCCGCTCGATTACCTGAAATCACCCGAGAAATTCTTGGACGCCCAGTGGGGCCACTTTTGAACTCTGATCGAACGAGACCACCCACAAACGCACAAACCAAAGGAGAACCAGGCGGCGCACGCCGAACGCTGATCGCGCCGGGTGTCCGCTGACGTTCGCCAAGGAAATGCACGCAATTCCATCGCAATGAGCTCCTCCTCAGCATTTCGAATCTACTACCTGCTTCTCTTCAGCGCGGGGGTGACGGACTTCATCTTCCGCCCCTTGTCGCTTGTGTTTCTCGCCCCAGCTTGCTTGCTTAGCATGTCCCATTCAAAAATCATAGTTGAGCGCACACTAAAAGGACCTTGGATAGGAGCACTTTTCGGATTACAATTCCTAATCGGTGCCGCGTTGCTCTGGCTGGGCGGGTTACGCCATTTTATGGCGATTGTATTTATCATCGCAAGCGCCTATTGCGTGATCATGGATTGGTTACATACATCCACAAGACCCTCCATTGGCGGTCAATTACCAGAATGTAACAAGATCGGCGAACAATAGCATCGACCGGACACCTGAACGGCGCCGGTGATGCGTGACGTTCGCCCAGAAGCTATCCACCCAACTACGCTACCCAGATGCACTTCATTCTACTCATCGCATTTGTCGTCTACATTCCGCTTGCGGCGCATGCTCAATCCGATGCCGAACCAAAGGAACTCTTGGACCTGCGCGAATCATTTGAGAGGGCCCGAACGTCCGCGTTGTCGCCAATCGAGAGAAAGTATGTCGATGCACTGACGGCACTAAAGGATCGCCTGGCGAAACGCGGTGATTTGGACGGAGCCCTGGCCGTGCAGGCCGAGTTGAGCCGGTTGCAGCCACCTGAGACAAAAGCCCCGAAAAGGGATGGCAGGCTAAGGCTCTCCCACCTCAAAACGGTTGAGGAGTTCTACGGCTGGTTGGGCACCACCGTATGGAAGAGTCCCACTGGGAACACACTACGCTTTCCCGCTGCGGATCAGATGGAAATGACAAGTCCAGACGGCCGGAAGTCTACGTACGTTCTGACAATCGAGAAGATTGGGGCGATCTCATGGGCGTGGAGCAGCGGAGGCAAGGAACTGATGCTCATTTCGTCGGACCTAGACTCAGCGACGTGCACCACCGGAGCGATGGAGCTTCTAAACCCCAAATAGGCGCTTTTTCGGCGTACCCGAGGCGAACAAGGCGCGTCGGGCGGCTAGGCGGAACGATCGCCCTGAAAGAGAAAGCAAGCCAACCACCATGGCGACAGCATACATCGAGACCACCATTCCCAGCTACTACGTGGCCCGGACGTCGGACAGCCTTTTGCAAGCCGCCAAGCAAGCCGCCACCCGGAGGTGGTGGGATGAGGGCTGTTCAGGGTTTGATTTGTTTACCTCGCTTGAGACCCTCGACGAGGCTAGCAAAGGCGATTCACTGATGGCTGCTGACAGGCTGAAGCTACTCCAAGACATTCCGCTTCTTCCTCTCCCGGATCAAGCCTTGGAACTGGCTCAGAGCTTGGTGGTTTTGGGGATTGTTCCCTCGAAGGCCGCGTCTGACGCGCTTCACATTGCGGTGGCGTCTGTTCACCGCATCGACTATCTTGTGACCTGGAACTTTAAGCATATTGCCAACCCTTTCATTCGCGACCGCCTGCGCATTGCCGTGGCGAACGCGGGATTTGAGCTTCCGGTGATGTGCAGCCCGGATGAATTGCTACAGAACGAAGATGAAGACGATTGATTCCCCCAAGGCCGTAGCTGATTCGGTCATCGCTGAGGTCCGCCGCCACAAGCGTGAGATCGCGGAGTCCTTCGATTGCGATGTCATGGCCCTCGGACGTTCTTTGCAACGACGCGAGATCGGAGATTCCCGCTTCAAGCTCCCCGGAGGCGAACAAGGCGGTGGTGGACAACCGGCTACCCGCCCCGAGTCGAAATGACCCTCTTGACTGGAACCCTTAACCCTGTTGCGGCGTGGTGCTCCCGGTAGCCGGTGCCACACCTCAGACGTTCGCCGAGAAAGACCCAAATGATCCGCCAGGCCACGATTCATGATGCCCCACGGATTGCCGAGATTCACGTTGCTTCGTGGAGATCCACCTATCGAGGTATTGTTCCAGACATGTGGTTGGCTTCCTTGAGTGTCAGTGAGCGAGAGGTCATCTGGAAGGAGTTCTGTTCCAACGAGAGAGCCCCAGTCTACGTTGCGTGCGATGGGGAGCAGATCTTCGGATTTTGCCATATTGCTGCGTCGAGAGATCACGCGGCTGAGCGAACAGCGGAGATCACCTCCATCTACATTGATCCAGGGAGCTTGCGAAACGGGCATGGCCGCCAGCTGTTCGCGGAGGCGCTCTCGTATGCCTGCACTCAGGGATTTCGGGAGGTCACGCTATGGGTCTTATTGGAGAATCAAGTCGCCAGACACTTCTATGAGGCCATGGGCTTGCGTCCCGATGGCGCCACAAAGACAGAGGGCCGTCTCAACCAGGTTCGCTATCGCGGAGAATTAGCCAAAGGAGACAGTGACGGTGAAGGCCACTCCGAAGCTTGATCAGGGGGGCGTTGCCCCCTCCCAAACATGGGTTATGATCCATTCATGAACTGGATTGATTGCCCAGAAATTGAGCGGAATCCGCAAAAAGTGAGCGGCTCCATGATTTTTAGAGGAACCCGCGTTCCCGTTGCGGCTCTGTTTGAGAATCTGGAAGATGGCGCCACCGTTAACCAGTTTCTGGAATGGTTCCCAGGAGTGACAAAATCGCAGGTCGAAGTGGTCCTCGAGTATGCGGCTGCGTCCCTGGCTGAATCAGCCAAATGAAGATCCTCTTTGATCAGGGAACACCCGATCCGCTCCGGAAGTTCTTGCCGGGCCACGAGGTTCACACGGCTGTGGAAAACGGGTGGTCGATCCTTGAGAATGGAGAACTACTCCGAACTGCCGAGAATGACGGCTATGACATCTTGATTACCACCGATCAGAATCTCAAATACCAACAAAACCTCAAAGCGCGGAAGATAGGAATTGTTGTGCTGCTGACAACATCGTGGCCGAAGATCCAGCAGAATCTTGCCAATGTAGTCGCCACAATCAACCAAGCCGCGCCGGGGTGCTTCATTGAGATCAAAGTCTAATCCAAAATGCGAACAAGCGGCGGATGACCGACGCCTGATCGGCGCGGCATCGCCTTGACGTTCGCCCAACCAGCAGCGCCAGTCGCCATGACTCGATTCCCTACGATGAGACGGTTCATCAGAGCTTCGGCGGTTGCAGTTCCGTTGCTTCTCTTCTCGGGCTTCCTGCTGATAGCGGGTCGCCAAGTGCTTTGGAGCGCGATTCCGTTTATCTTAGCCCTCATTTTGTTCTTGGCCTTTCCCTACTACCTCACTGACGATTCATCCCTCGAGACACAGAGAGACGACGCAGATATGGGATGGCTCCTTTGGGTTCGTCAAGTTGCTTGGTTTGCCATTCTTTTTTGGTTCCTGAATCAACCCGAGGTAGAGGCATTCCAGAAGCGAGCTATCGATGAGGGCGGACTTTGGGATTGGAGGTTGATTACAGCCGTTGCCGTTGTGACGCTCTGCTCCGTCGTTTGGGGCCTCAAGAGAGCAACTTTAGTTTCTGACAGCGCTATCTACCGGTATTTCACATCGTCGGACAGACCCGCAGCTTCTCCCACGAAAGCATGAGCAGCGATTATCACCAAACAGGTGTCGAACAAAAGGCGGAGTAAAGTGAACGCTGATCGCGCCACGTGTCCGCTGACGTTCGGCATCACTAAGAATCATACTGTGGACGAATACTTGGCACACTCGAAGATTATTGATTGGCGAACTGATGCAGTCAGATCGCAAGCTCAGACATTGGCGAACGGTTCTTCTGACGATGAGGTTATTGCTGAGCGTTGTTTCATATTTGTTCGCGACCACATCCGACACAGCCGAGATCACCGTTTTCCAGTGGTCACTCTGTCGGCTTCATCCGTTCTGCATCATCGGGCTGGATACTGTTACGCGAAGGCCCATTTGCTCGCTGCTTTGCTTCGTGCCTGTGACATACCTGCCGCGCTTTGCTACCAGCGCCTCCAACTTTCCGACACCGAGCCCCGTTTTACACTCCACGGCTTCAATGCCGTATTCTTGAGGCGTCATGGCTGGTATCGCCTCGACGCGCGAGGGAATAAGCCCGGCGTTGACGCTCAGTTTTGTCCTCCTGCTGAGCGTTTAGCCTTCCATCCTAGGGAGCTAGGCGAGCGCGAACTGCCGGGACTGTTTGCGGAACCTCTTGGCTCGATTGTTAGCGTTCTAAGCCGATCCATCAGCGAAGATGACGTTTATAATGCCCTGCCAGATGTCGATGACGAGCCGTCCATCAACCATGCGGCCGAACAAGGCGCGGGTGGTAATCCCCACTAGCCCTTTTGTTTTTCCATGTTCTAGCTAACTTCAACAGCAACTCCGCGATCAACGCTGGCTTCCGCTAGCGGCGTTGCCATCGCTTAAACTTCAGAGCCGCTAATGGCAACAGCTTTGTCCGTGGGCGCCGCTTCGTGATGCCGCAACGCGGAGTCGGCCGAGCTGACTACGATTCGTCCGCTCAGGTGCCGGCATCACGCAGACTTCGAATTGATTCCAGTGAGCAGCTGCTGGAAGGCTTGCGCCGCTGGCGATAGGGCTTGGCCCTGGCGCCGCAATAAGGCCACGCTGCGTTGGACCGGCGTCCCGCCGAGCTCCACCTGGGTGCAGTTTGGGTGACGGCCACGGGTGGCCAATCCGGGAAGCAGCGCGATGCCGAGGCCGGCACCGACAAGGGAACGAATTGTGTCCAGCTCCCCGCTTTCGCAGACGATGCGCGGTTCGAAACCCGCGTCCCGGCACGCGGCGTGGGCGGCGTCGCGGGCGCGGCCTTTGTAGAAGATAAAGCCTTCGCTCGCGAGCGCGGCGAGATCGGCGCGCTGTTCCTGGGCCAAGCGATGCGAATCCGGGACGAGGAGCGCAAACGCTTCGGTAAACAGCCATGTCTCCTCGAATCCTCCGGCCGGGGCGGGAAGTTGGACAATGCCCAGTTCCGCCTTGCCTCCATCGATCCATTGCGCCACTTGTTCTGACGTGCCTTCGAGCAGCGCGAGCTCGACAGACGGATAATCGCGCCGCATGGCGCTGATCGCTTCAGGCAGGATGCTGGCGCTCACGGACGGAATCGCGCCGATGACGAGCCGGCCGCCACGCAATTCGACAAGATCCATGACCTCGCGGCGGGCCAAGCTGGCTTGCGTGAGAAGCAGTTCGGCGTGGCGCCGCAAGATCTCGCCGGCGGCGGTCAGGGTGGTTTCGCGTCGGCCGCGATTGAAAAGCGGGGTCGCGAATTCTGCTTCGAGTTTGCGCATTTGCTCACTGAGAGCGGCTTGGGCGAGATGGAGCGATTGCGCGGCTCGGGTGAAGCTGCGTTGGCGGGCGGCTTCGAGGAAATATTCCAGCTGGTAAAGATCCATCGGATTTTCCGATGAATATGACCGGAAAGAACTGTTTTACCAGCGGTCCGTTTTCGTGGACGATCCGGCGCAATGAAGGTCAGGAACATCGGAATCATCATGAACGGCGTCACCGGACGCATGGGGACGAACCAGCACTTGATCCGCTCGATCAAGGCAATCCGGGATCAAGGGGGAGTCCGCTGCGGCGATGTGGTGCTGATGCCCGAGCCCGTTTTGACCGGCCGGAATGCGGACAAATTGCAGGCGTTGGCGGAGCGCACCGGGGTGAGCCGCTATACTACGGACGTGGATGCCGCCCTCGCGGAGCCGGCCAACGAGATTTTCTTCGATGCCAGCGGCACGTTGCAGCGAGCCGGTTTTATTGAGAAAGCGGTCGCCGCGAAAAAGGCGATTTACTGCGAGAAGCCGACAGCGGTGGAAACGGAGGAAGCGTTGCGTTTGGCGCGGTTATGCGAAGATGCGGGACTGAAGAACGGTGTGGTCCAGGACAAGCTTTGGCTCACTGGGATTCGCAAGTTCCGCACCTTGCGGGATCAAGGATTCTTAGGGCGGATTCTCAGCGTGCGCGGCGAGTTTGGCTACTGGGTGTTCACCGGGGAAGATCCAGATCAGCCGGCGCAGCGTCCCTCGTGGAATTATCGCAAGGAAGATGGCGGCGGGATCATCGTGGATATGCTTTGCCACTGGCGTTATGTCATCGACAATCTCTTCGGCAATGTCAAAGCCGTGAGCTGCATCGGCGCCACCCACTTGCCCAAGCGGATCGACGAGACCGGGCGCGAATATCCCTGCACCAGCGATGACGCCTGTTATGCGACGTTTGAGTGCGACAACGGGGTCATTTGCCAGTTCAACAGCTCTTGGACGGTGCGGGTGCGCCGCGATGACTTGCTGACAATGCAGGTCGATGGCACGCACGGCAGCGCGATCGTTGGCCTGCGCAAGTGCTGGGTGCAGAGCCTGGGGACCACGCCGCGGCCGACGTGGAATCCGGATATTGAGCAACCGATCAATTTCTTTGCAGGTTGGCAAGAAGTTCCGGATTGCACCACGTATGACAACGCATTCAAGGTGCAGTGGGAAGAATTTCTCAAGCACGTGGCGCTGGACACGCCGTTTCCGTGGACCCTGCGGGAAGGGGCCAAGGGAGTCCAATTGGCGGAGCTTGGATTGAAGAGTTGGGAACAACGTCAATGGCTGTCCGTGGAGGAACTGCCGCAGTAAAAACAAGATGAAGCCATTGATCGCGACGCCCGCGGACTTGACTCCGCAATCCACGTGGGAAGACACCAAGTGGGCCTGGACCAGCGAAGAGGAGCTGGTCGAACACCGCACCAAAGCGCGTCTCTGTTCCGCCGCGTTGCTGCCGTTTCGTGATGGGCAACCGGACTGGGAGAGCTTTGCCGCCAGCATTCGCTGGATGCAGGCCGCAGCGGATCATTACGGGGTGGAGCTGGTGCCGGTCCTCAATGCGGATACCGGATATATCTTCGATCTAGACGATGCGATGTACTCGGAAGTCTTGCGTCGCTTCCGGTCCGAGTTTCCCGGGATGAAATTCATCGCCGGGATTACGGCTCGGGGCGCTGAAAATGATTCCAGTTTCCAGGCGATTCGATACCGGTCCCTGCTGGATATCGTGCAGCAGCACGAGAATTGCGAGGTGATGATCATGACTTCGCGTTGGCTGAATAGCCTCGATCCGGAGCGGCGTCGCGATGGATATTACGAAATTGCCGAATGGCTGGTGCGGCCCGGGATCGTCCATGCGTTGGAGCCATCGTTTGTTCCGTGGGCCACGCCGTTTGAGCCTTGGCTGCTGTGGCAGTTGGCGATTCATCCGAAGTTCACGGGAGGGAAGATCAGTACGCTCGATGCTCCGCACTTCTTATATTGGGCGGCGATGTGCCGGGACTTGGGTCTCGATTTCGCGCCACACAGTGGAGATGATTTTGGCATCGCCACCGCCATTAAGCTGGGGCTGCCATTGTTGATTGGCGCGGCCAGCAGTGCCGCTCCGTTAATCTGCGCAGCCAAGGATATGTGGTTGGCGGACGACGCTCCTGGAAAGCGGTTTCCCACCGGAGCGGGTTCGGGCCGATTCGATACGCGGGTCTACAAACTATTTGAGGCGTTTCAATCGTTGGAGGACCAAGTCTTCCGGCTCGATGCCAAGGGCAGCGCGGCTGCCTACAAACACAGCACCGCACACGTGCTTCATGACCTGGGCGTGATCGCCGCGCCGGACGCGCACCCGGCCTGCCGGGACTTGCGCGGAATCGATGAAGCGGAGCGGATGCGTGAAGCGCTCTTCCGGGCTCGGCGGATGGCGGATCGTCTGGGCATTCCGGGGATGTGAAGCGAGATGCTCTAGCCAGCAGGTGAGCTGAAAAGCCCGTTTGCGAGACCTCTTGCTTCCTCGAGTAGATGCTCCGCCAGCAGCGTGAGTCGGCCGGTCCAGAGTGCGCTAAAGGGGAGTGCTGGGAATTCTGGAAGAGGGAGGGCGCGAACCCCGGCGGGGGGGGCTTTAGTTTGGGCATCGCGATGCCGAGGCCGACGCCAAATCCTTGGCCCACGTAGCGGGATACAAGGTCGAGGCTGCTCAGTTCCAAAGCGGGCAGCCAGTCGATGCCTCGGCTCCGCAACTCTTCCTGGAAGATTTTTGGGAGAGCTTCGCGTGGGCCCAAGGTGATCAGTGGGACTTCAATGCGGTCGAGGCCGAGCAGGTCATGTGCGCTGTGGATGCGGCTCGAATCCGGCACCAGGAGAACCATCGGAAGGCGAGCGAGCTCACGCGCGTTCAGGTTTGGGG
Organism: Akkermansia muciniphila; assembly: GCA_945883495.1. GTDB lineage: Bacteria > Verrucomicrobiota > Verrucomicrobiia > Verrucomicrobiales > DEV007 > V1-115. The sequence continues at coordinate 43,094 of CAMCXS010000034.1, read as the reverse complement.
CGATTTTGTCCGAGAGGAGCGCCAGGCCGATGTCCACGTCTTGGGAGAGGATCATGGACTCGATCTCGCTCTGGCGCCCCTGGCTGAGAACAAAGGTAAAGCCATGGACTCGCTGACGCATGCGAAACAGCAATTCCGGGAGATATTCCCGCTGCACAATCTCGGCGGTGGCAATGCGCAGGCGTTTCTACACGCCGCCCCGGAGACGTTTTTCCAGGGCGGGCAGCTCGGAGAAGAAGGGATGGATATGATCATGGAGCGATTGGCCTTCCGGCGTGAGCTGGAAGGGGCGGCGTTGAAAGAGCGGGATGCCGAGAGTTCCCTCGAGTTGGAGGATCTGGGCGCTGATGGCGGGTTGCTGAATGCCGTAAGGAATGTGTCTTGAGGCGGCGCTGATGCCGCCATGCCGGGCCACGTAGTAGAACAGTTCGAGGTGGTGGACGTTCATGCTCGGGGCGCCAAGGTATCGATTCCCTCAATGGATGGTCAAAGTTTATCGATTACCCAGTTGCTTCGATGAGGAGTTGGTTACCGAGCGCTATGGCGCACCTGCAAACAGTAACCAACCAACCATCGATTATCTCATGAATCTGCTACTCCGTTGGAAGACGTGCGTTGTTTCCTCATTTGAGCACGTGGTCAATCAGCTTGAAAACCATGAAGCGGTCGTCGATACCGCGATCCGCGAGGCCCGGGAGGCTGCCGCCGGTGCTTCGATCAAACTAAACCGGATCCGCCGGGACGGTGACCGGATGCAGTCCCGCATTCTAGAAGCGAACGAGGCCGCCGCGACCTGGGCCAGCCGGGCCGTGCAAGTCCATGCCAGCGATTCCTCCAAAGCCCTGGAATGCGTGCGTCGCAGGAATCTTGCCCTCAACGAAGTGCGTCATTTTGAGGCCGAATTGAAAGCACATCGCGAGATTGAGCAACAGTTGCAGCGGGATTTGCTCGCGATGGAGAGCCGGATTGCCGAGCTTGGGCGCCGCCGCAACGCCTTTACCGCCCGGGAGTTCCGGGCAAAAGCCCTGGGGGCTGCCGAAGCCTGTGCCGCCGCGACCGAAGCCGTCACGATTGAAGATGTCTTTGATCGTTGGGAAATGAAGTTGGCGCGGACGGAGCCCTTGCTCTCAGGGGGGGGGGCGATTCATTGGAAGCGGAGTTCGTCGCCGCAGAGGAACGTTCCGTCTTGGAAGCAGAACTGGCGGAACTGCTGGCCACGCCATCACGAACCGAAGCCTGAATCCCTTGCCCTTCCCCGAACCGATGTCCACACCTTCGAACGAGGACCTGCCATTTCGGGCACAAAGCATCACGACCGTGCTCCGCTGTTTGGGCACGATTACGCTCATCGCCGCTGGCGGCAGCTATTTGGTGAGCAGTTGGATGGCTGCTTCTCCGTTGATGCGCTTTTATGTATTTCTGGGGTTCACCGCATTCCTAGCGGCGGCTGGAGCGTTTTGTGGTTTGCGCTGGAAGGATGATAAAGGAGCGCGCACCTTTCTTGCGTTGGCGGCACTCTTCGTGCCTGCCTGCACCGCACAGATCGCGGGGTTTCTTTATGTGCAGCTCGGATATCCCGCACTGCCTGATGAGATCTTTCGAAGTGCGCCGATCGGAGAGAACGCTTTGCTCGTGGCGACCATCGCGGGATCGTTGATTGCCTTACCCTCGATCTTCATGGCCTTCTCCGCATTGGCCCGGCCGGAAGCGGGGCGGCTCACGTTTACTTACTTAGTGGGGAATCTTGCGCTCGTCATCCCTCAAAGGGAACCGGGCGCGGTTGCTCTGCTGGCCGGTGCGCTTCTGGGATTGCTCGCCGTTCTCGATCAAGGATACTTCGCCAAGTCCGCTATGATGAAACATTGGGACGGTGACGCGATGCGGTTGGCGATGTTCTTGCCCTTCCTGATCTTGGTGGGACGCAATCTGTTGCTTTTCGATCAATCCGCAGTCCTGATCGGCGTTCTCATGATAGGGAGCGGGGGGATGCTATTTCTCTGCTTACCTGGATGTTCTGAACGAGAATGGCTGAAGAGCTTCGCTCGGTTGACTGGCTATGTGGGAGTGATCGCCGGCTGGTCTAGGGTGGCCTCTTCGCTCTTGGATGGAGACGTGTTCCGGGTCCCTGAGCTCGTGATCCCCGTGGTCCTGCTTCCCATGGCGCTCTGGGCCATGCTCTTGTCGTTCGGGGCGGAAGGGGACCGGCGCGCCTACCGGCGAGTGGCGGGCGTGGGCGCCATGGGAGCGCTCAGCCTCCAGTTGCTCGCTTTTGGCGAATCCGTGTCTATTTTGGTTTGCCTAGCCGTGGCCGTGGCGTTGCTCGGGGCTGCGTTCTGGAGCTCGCATCGCGTTCTGTTGGTAAGCGGAGTCGCTGGGTTTCTAATTACCTTTGGACAATTGTTGTTCAGCGTTCGCGAGATCTGGGCTCAGAATCTCTGGGTGTCGCTGGGGGCTCTGGAGGTATTGATCCTGCTCACTTCGTCACTACTTGAACGCAACTGGCAGCGATTGCAGCGAGGCTCTGCGGCCCTCCGGGCAGAATGGCGCGCCTGGGAGTAAAGATGGACCAGGTGATTGACCAGGCAGGCCGGTTTGGCCACATTTCCCCATGGCTGGACCGGCTCGCGATGAACTGCTCAACGAAGTGCGTGAGGTGTATGCGGAGCTTGCGGTCAGACCGGTGGAACGAAATTGCACGGGAATTGCCCAATGCTGTTCCTTCCGGGTGAATGGACGCACGCCGTTTCTCACCAAGGGCGAGGCGCTGGTGGCGGCCAAAGCTTGGCGTGCGTCGGGCCGGAAGGAGATCGTTTTGCCGCCGGACGGCTCCTGCCCGTTTCTCGGGCGTAACGGACGGTGCCAGATTTACGAGGCGCGGCCGTTCGGCTGCCGGACCCACTTCTGCGAAGCGGCTGGAGGTCCCTACGCCCGGGGCGAAGTTCGCGATTTGATCCAGCGTTTGGAGTCCATCGATCACCAACTCGGCGGCAGCGGCGGGGTTAATCTCGCCACGGCGGTCACCGTAGGGATGTCCGAGTTGGACGCCCACTCAGACCGTGGAGAGGTTAATCGGAAACGGCACCGGAGAGGAAGGTGATGAAGTGATCGCAAAAACGATTCGCCTTCCACTCGCGGCTGCCTGCCGTAGTGAGTGGTGTTAGCTACGATTTTGGAATCCGGTTCAGCGTGTAAAACGCTCGTGGATCGGGAAGCGTTTGGCCGGTGGCGGACTTGAGGCCGGGGGCGTGCAATTCGTGCACGTAGAGTTCGCGCATACCGGTGCAATACAGGCGCACGGAGAAACCATCCGCCGCGACCTCTGCGGATTTGATCAATACGGGTTGGGGATCGATCTCCTCGCTGCCATAGGCGGAGGAATAGAGATACGTGAAGCTATGCAGCTTCCAGGATTCTGAGTTGGCGGCGCTGATGGGATCGACCGGTTCGGTGAAGGTGAGTTCGAATCCGTCGGGTTTGGCGCGCATCTCCTTGATGGCGAACGTTGATTTGCCGTCCCAGCGCACTCGCTGCAAACCGTAAGCGCGGGCGCCGAGGGAGGACCAGCCGCGATTCGTCATGCCGACGAAGAGGCTTCCGTCTGGAGCGAACGCGAGCCGGACAACGGCGGAGGGAAAGCCATCAAGGAACGAGAAACAGGCTCCCTGGTACTCGCCCTCGACCTTCTCCAGAAAGACGCGATGAATCGCGGAATTGGTGAATTCGCCAGCGAGAAGTTGGCCATCGAAGGGGCCGAATTTTCCCACAGCGTCGATGAGTTGGAGATCGGTGGCGCTACGGCCCATTTTATTATACGGAAGCCAAACCGCGGCCGGTGCCATTTCGGGCAAGGCGCGGACGGCGTCTGGATACGGGATGTTCTTGGGAACTTCGGCGGATAGCTTCAGAGGGGAGCCTGGGAGATTCTGCGATGCGATGCCTTCCGGGTTCGTATAAAAGACGCCTTTGCGCAGGTGATGGATGGGCGTGGCCGGGACCCAGTTGCCTTGCTGATCGGTGACGAAGATATCACCTTGGCGGTTCGTTCCCATGCCACATGGGGAACGGAGACCGGCGGCTTGCGGGAAGATCTCTCCGGCGGAATTCGCGGTGAGGGCCCAACCGCGCCAGCCGATTTTGTTATTGGACCGGTCGCCCATGTCGAGATTGAGCGTGATCCAAAGATTCCCGGCGGCATCGCGCTCCGGTCCATAGGCATAACCGTGATACGCGCCGGTTACACTCCAGCCTCGGGCAGCGGTGAGATATTCATCGGCCACGTCGTCGCCGTTGGTATCGCGCAGTTTGGTCATCTCCGTGCGCTGGACCACGAGATAGCCATCGCCATCCGGGAGCAAGCCGAGCGGTTCCTGCAAGCCGCTGGCGAAGAGTGTATATTTGAGCGCCGCCGGATCGTTCCCGAGGACGCCATCAATAAACCAGATCTCCCCTTTGCGGATGGCGACGCCGAGCCGGTCGGGACCGATCCAACAGAGTCCGCTGACTTCGAGGACGAGCCCTTTGCCAGGCTTCCAATCTTTGTCCCGGGAGTTGGAGACGCTTGAGGCGGTAAGGATATCGAACCGATCGTAGGCACACGCGGACGACGCTAGCAGGAGGGCGCAGACAAACAGGCTTCTCATGGCTTCCAACGATAGACAAAGACGCGTTTTCCGGTTCCTCCTCCCGGCTCTTCGGCGACGATGGCGCCGGACGGGTGGGGCCAGGTGGGTTCAACGAGGGCTCCGTTCCAGCTCAGTTCGCGACGCAGGGCGCCCTCGGCGGCCGAGAAGTGTTCCGAGACCTCCACTCCGCCGATTCTGAGGAGAAACACCGGCGAGCCATCCGCCGCCAAGCGGTAGCCGCGGAATTCGTGAGCCGCGCTTTCGGGCCAGTCGAGCACATCGCTACCAAGGGGATCTTCAAAGGGCGCAGCGCGCACGAACCACGTGGAGTAGGCGTCGAAGAAGCGTCCACGCCACATCCGGGCCGGTTGGCCGGTCTCCCCGTTGTAGGCCAAGTTCACTCCGCCCGGAAAGCCCGCGAGAATCGCGTAGGGACCGGCGCCGTTGAGGAACGCGCGTTGCACGATGGGCCGGTCTTTGGGGATCAGTTCGAAGGCACCGGAGGCCACGTCCGGGAAGCCGAGCGGCAATCCGGAACCATTGGCGATGAAGGCCCAAATGGAGGCGATTTGCCGTTCCGTGTCCCCGTTGAGGACGTCCTGGATCATCGATTGTCCGCCGGGCCAAAGTGGAGGCATAAGCGTGCCGGGGCGGTATCCAGCCGGATTGAGCAAGTATTCGCGGAACCACTCCGGCTGGAGACGCTGCGTCAGTTGGCTGAGGTCAAGTGCCTGGATGCCGAGGGATGGCTGCTTGCCCCAAGTGTGACAGGTGATGCAGTTCACACCGCCTTGCGTCCCCAAGAGTTTCCGGCCAGCTTCGACATCGCCTTTGGCTAACGCGGGGAGCGAGCGGGCATCGTGCAGGGCGGTGCTCAATGCTTTTGCCTGCCCGGCATAAACCGGCATCCGAGTCTGGAGATAAGGACGGACACGGTTTTTACCTTCCAGCACGCCGGTGACCCAGGCGGGCTGCAGTTTGCGGCCGATCCCAGTGAGGGGCGGCGGCAAACGGCCGGTATCGCCAAGCGCTTCATCGCCGAGGAAGTAATGACCCCGCGCGGCGTCTGGTCCGCCGGTGCCTTGATTGGCATGGCAAGCCACGCAGTTCAAGGAATGAATGGGGGAGGGCAGCCCGGTGGGCGTCTGCAAAGCGGTGCGCTGAGCTTCGCTCAACGAGTAGAACGGGTGGTCGCCTCCGCGTGCCTCCGATAGGCATCCACCGGCGGGGTTGGTGATGGCGATGGGTTCGATTGCGGGCTTCTCCGGCTTCTCCTCGTGGCAGGCGGCGCAGCGCAGTTGGGTGTAAATCTCCGCGCCTTGGGCGGCTTGGACCGGGTCTGGGGTGAGGGGCTCCAGCTTGCTGGCATTCCGGGGATCGCTGTCCTGGAAGTCGAGAAGGTGGCCGGCGATATCGAGCGCTTCGGTGGGGCCTAGGCCAAGGTTGGGCATCCGTCCATCGGGCCGGACGGCGGCCGGGTTTTCCAAGAAACGGGCTAGTGACTCCAAGCTGTATTTCGCCTGGAGTCGGGGGAAGGCGACGGACGCGTAAGTGAACTCACTCGATTCCGGCCGACCGGTGGGCGGGTGAAAGTCTGGGGACGGCTCGTGGCAGGCGACACAGCCGATGGTGTGGAACAGCTCGCTGCCGCGTTCCGCGTTCACGTCCTTGCCGAGTGCGCGCTTTTTGGTGGCGGCGGGCTTGAGGCTGAGGAGGTAGTGAAGCACCGGTTCGATCCGGGGATCTTCTGGACCGGAAAACAACGCTGGCATATTGGAGCCGGACCGGGCGGCTTGGGGATCGGCGAGAAAATCGCGCAACCAGCCGGCCTGAACGCGTTCGGCCAGACCGGGAAGCACGGGACCACGACGGGGGAAGACGGAGTCCGCCGAGCTGTGGCAATTCGCGCACCCCAGTTCGCTGAAAAGCACCGCTCCGCCGCCCTGAGCCGAAAACCGCTCAAAGGCCGGGACGAACGGCGCGGCGGTTGCAGCCGTCAGGAACACGCCCGCGAGCCAGCCCAACCCGATCAAACGCGCGACAGACATTTTTCGATGTAGTCGCGGGATTCGTTGATGGCGTCGGTAATCTCCGTGGCGGTGGGAAGAATGGGGACGCCACGCGGAGTTGGGTGCATGAAGATTTCGGCATAACCGTCGAAGCCGATCTCTTTGAGCGCGCCGACGATGGGCGTGTAATCCAGGGAGCCGCGGCCGGGTAGTTGTTCCAACTCGACCTCCTTGGCGACCTTCTCTTTGGCCCCGATGCCGTGCTCTTGAAAGTAGAAGAACGGCAGGTTCTTCTTCCCAAGGGCGCGGATCAATGCCGGGATTTGCGCCGTCACGGCATGCAGATGATGCGGAGCGAAAGCGACCCCCAGGGCGGGATGGGTGTTTTGCCGGGCGAACTCGAGGATCGATTCGGGCGAGGAGAGCAGTTGATTCGAGTGATTCTCTATGGCGATGACGAGACCGTGTGCTGATGCGGCATCGGCGTGCGGCTTCATCTTCTCGAGGAAATCCTTCATGAGCGCGGGAATCTCCGCAACAGGAGCGTCCTTGGGGCCTGAGGAGCCGCAGACCAGGATTTTTCCGCCGAGCCGTTTGAGGACGGGCATTTCCGGCTGGAGGCCGAAGCAGCCGAGCGGGTAACGCGTGGATACGAGGGGCTTCACCTCTGCTTGCTCGAAAAGAGCGGCGGCGGCGTCGAGGCCCATAGCGTCGACTTCTTCACGCTGGGTTCCGTGCGGTTTGCCCCAGAGATCGAGTCCCAAGGAACCGGTTTTGCGAACCTGGGGAACGATCTCCGCCAGCTTTATGTTCCCATACATCGCCGAGGCGAGGACGTAGCGGAACGTAAAGGAGGCGGCCGGGGGCGTTGTTTGGGCGGAGGCGATTCCGCCGAGGGCGGAGCCGGCGAGGGTTTTGAGGGCGGTTCGGCGATCCATGCGCTTTGGGGGATTACAACAACCATCGTTGTTTCCCCTGGCGCGGGTCTATTCGGACTTTGGCAAATCGATCCGGATCGTTTCCGCTGGTTTCTTTTTCACGGCGACGAGGGCGAGGATGCCGCCGAGGCAAGGCGCCAGCCAGATGAAAGCGAGCCAAGCAGGAACGGCGGGGCCTTCCAGGTTGTCGATCACCCGGCGGGTGGCCATGACACTGCAAAGAATGAAGAGGAAGAGTCCAAAGAAACCTTCCGGGATGCCTCCGAAGATGAAGCCCAAGAGTGGGGTCGTCATGGCTTTACGATGCGCCGTCCTGGCTGCGTCGCCACTACAAATCACAGGGCGGGTTGGAATGAGGCTTCGCGGAAAGCTGCCGGGGCACTCACTTCCACACCACCTGAGTCTTTGGGAGCGACTTTTGCAGTTGCTTGGCTCCTTGTTCGGTCACGCCAGTTTTCCAAACGTAGACGCTACGCAGGTTCTTGAGTTTGGCGATCGCGGCGACTCCGGCATCGGTGATTTGGGTGTCATATAGATTCAGATACGTCAAGTTTGGGAGGCTCTCCAAATGGCTGAGTCCGGCGTCCGTGATCTTGGTGCTGTGGAGATCGAGCCGCGTCAGCCGAGGGAGACTTTGAATCGGGGGCAATCCGGAATCGGTCACCGACGTCCGCGAGAGATCAAGGTGCGCGAGTTGATTCTTGAGGGCTCCGATGCTGGCGATTTTATCGTCGGTCGCCTGGTCGCGAGTGACGAGAAAATCGACGGCGAGCAATGGGCTGGAAGCGGCTAGGGGCGCGACTCGTCCGCCGGCGGCGACAACTTTGCCCTGGTCTGTCTCCGAAGCTGGGGTCAGGCCTTTCAGCAGATTTTCGTAATGGGTCTGCATCCAAGACGCCGGAGCGACCTCAGTGGTGGCTTTGGCAACTGGTTGACCTTCCTTGCTGCCCTCCCATCCGCCGAAATCAGCGCCTTCGGTAATCCATTTGGCGACGAGGTCTTTTTCGGCGGCGGTCCACTTCGTGCCTTTTGGGGGCATGAAGTCGTCGTCATCCTCCGGCAGCATGGTTCGGCTGAGGAGTTCGCTCTTAGACGGGTCGCCAGGGACAATGACCTTGCCTCCCTCTCCGCCCTGAAGGATCGCCCACGCGGCATCGAGCCGGAGGTTGCCCTTTGGCTTCTTGACTTTGCCGTCCTCTTCGTAGGGGGCGCGGTGGCAATCGACGCAGCTTTTGTCAATCAGCGGCCAGATTTCCTTTTCGAAGCTGATTTTAGCGGAGGCTGGGGGGGGAAAAAGGAGAGCGGCGAAAATTGATGCGAGGGCGAGATGAGGGCTTTGCATGGAGGCAACAGGACGGAACTCCCTAGCACACCGGAGCCGGGGCGCAAATCTTGCGGCCTGGGAGGGCCTACCGTGACGAAAAACGTTCACTTTGCCAAACAATGTGCTTCCCTTTCCGGTCAAATCAGCGAAACTCGCCTCCGTAATGATTCGTCTCCTCCTCGCGGCGCTGCTCATTCTGTCGCCGTTCTCGCTTGTCTCTGGTTCGGAAAAGACTCCGAGCAACTTTCGGGAATTCAGCGAGGCGGACCGCGCCAAGTTACGTTCGGGTGAGACGGTGGTTTGGACGCAAAGCTTACGGCCGAGGGAGCCAAAGAAAGTTTCGGTGCTGTCAGCGATTCTCCTGCCAGTCCCGCTGAAGGATGCTTGGGCGTTGGTCGATGACAAGGAAGGCGCTTGCGAATACATCTCCGACTTGGAGAAGTGCCGGATCATCGCCAAGGAGGGGAATCAGGAACTGGTTGAACAGACCACACGTCCCCCTGGCGCTCCCCGGGCTTTCACCTACACCTTGCGTCATGAGGCGAACTTCCCCACCCGGATGGATTTCCGGCGGGAAAGTGGAGACCTCAGGGACATCGACGGCTCTTGGATTTTTGACCAAGTCGATAATGGAACGAAGACCCTTTTGATTTACGCTCTGCACATCGATGCCGGAGTGCTTGTCCCGCAACGCCTCATCCGCCGCAGTCAGGAGAAGCAACTCCCCGCTGTTCTTGTCGCGATTCGGGAACGGTTGGCCGCGCACCAGGCGCAAGGCTTGTGCTGCACCCCTCCTGATTGCGTCCCCGTGACCGCCTCCGGCACGACTCCTCCCGTCGAGGCCGTGCCGGCGGATTAGCCATGCTCAAATCGTGATCCGGCGATTCCGCGCGACGACTACCCAGGTTTCGCCTGTGGCTTTGCCATCACGGACCACGATCGTCTCCATGTGCAGCGCCACCGTGGGGCACACGTGGCCGGGCAAAGCATAGAAAGTTGTGCCCAGCTCAATGGCTTCGGTAGTGGGGCATTCCAGAACGAGGTGCTCCTCGCTGTGCATCACCGGTTCCGCGTCCTTAAGCTCTAAAAAACTGGCTCGCCTCGCCAGAGGTCCCTCCGCCGCGACGGCTTTGTGTCCCAAATCGAGACAAACGCGGCCGACCGCCGGTTTGCTGATGACCCGGGTCAAAAGGCAAACTGCCGGTTCAAATCCCAAGTCCGGATGACGGCTGCCGTAGCCCGCATCCCAGAGCAGGGTCGTGCCGGGGCTGCATTCCCATGTTTCCAATCCTGCGTGCAGGGCAAAAGTCGGCGAGCCTCCGCCGATCACCGTCTTCGGCCGGATCTCTTCGACCAAGTCATGGACGGGTTCAAACGCTTGGCGCATAGCCCGTTCCCGGTCCGACGGAGCAGCGTCGTGGATGTGCCCATCGTAAACGTGCAAGCCCTCGGCGATCACTCCGGGAGTGGACGCTGCTTGCCAGTAGAGTCCGGCTGCTTCACCCACCGGAATCCCTGTCCGGTGCATCCCGCAATCAACATCAATGAAGACCCGCAGTGGATTCTCGCGAAACCGGCGGTCGAGAGCCCAGAGGACCGATTCGGCGTCGATGATCGCCGCGAATGAGGTCCGCGGGAACTTCTCCCGGAGCTTGGCGAGGCGATCGATGTTGGGCCCGACCGGCTGATAGGCGAGGAGGACGTCGAGGGCACCACAGCTGGCGGCGAGCTCGGCTTCGGCGATCGTGGCCGCTTTGTACTTGTCGATGCCGGCGTCGATCTGCATCCGCATCACCTCCGCCATTTTATGGGTTTTGACGTGGGGACGGAGACGCCCGGGATCGCCGTTTACGATTTGCAGCATGCGGCGGATGTTGGCGGCGACGCGATCGGGGTAGATCAGCAACGCTGGCGAAGGGACGGTCTCGGAGTTTTCGAGCCGGAACCAAGGGGAAGACTGAGGCACGGGAGTGGTGTCGATCAGTTGCGGATTTCAATAACTACTTCAATCTCCACCGCCATGTCGCCGGGGAGCGAATTGGTGCCGATCGCGCTGCGGGCGGCGATCCCCCGTTCCGGGCCAAAGACATCGGCCATAAGTTGGCTGAACCCGTTGATGACCATCGGGTGCAGATGAAAATCGTCGGTGGAATTGACGAGGCCGAGTACTTTGATGATCCGGGAAACGCGATCGAGCGAGCCGAGCGCGTCCTTCATGGTGCGAAGGAGGGCGAGTCCGGTTTGTCTGGCCGCTTCTTGGCCAGAGGCGAGGTCGAGGTCGCGGCCTACCTTGCCTTTGATGTATCCTGCTTCCCCGAGGTAAGGTCCGTGACCAGAAAGGTAGCCGAGTTGGCCCACTTGGACGAACGGCTTGTAAATCCCTCCAGGAGGCGGGGACGGGGGCAGGGTCAATCCAAGTTCACTCAGCCGGTCGGAGATGGTATCCATGCGCAGATGGTTCGAGGTTTCTGTGCCGAGCGCAAGCCTGACGTTTGGGAGCTCCGAAATTCATGCGCGACGCACCGCGATCATCCAGTTCGCCAGCAGGATGATTGCAGCCCCGGCGATTTGCCAGAGGCCAAAACTTTCATCAAAAAGCAAAATTCCGCCGATCGAGGTGAGCACGGGCCAGATCATCTGGATCGATGCTCCGGTCGCAACGGCAAGGCAGCGGTAGCCCTCGTTCATCGCCAGTTGGCCGTAACTGGCGGCGATGGCGGCCACGGTGAGGATGGCGAGGGCGTATGGCGAGAGGTCATCTAGTTGTGGCACGGTGAACGGCAGAATCGGAAAGAGAATCCAGACGCACTGGGCCAAGTAGATGGTGCCGATCGAGTGGACCGCGCTGAGTTGGCGAATCAACACCACAGTCACTGCGGCGGTGATCGCGCCGATCACCGCGACGAATTCAGGAAGTCCCAGGAACGTGGAGCTTTTCACGCCCGAGAGCATCGCGACCCCGGCAAAGGCAAGCAGCATCCAGCCCAAGCGAGCCTTCGTGAGTGGTTCCCGGAGAATCCAGGCGGCGATCAGTGCAGCGAAGACGACGTAGGTCGTGGAAATCAGCGTGGCTTTCCCAGCTCCGAGCTGAGGGACCGTCCAGTAGTAGCACGCCGTTCCGAGCAGGCCGGTGAAACCTCGTGAGATCAGGCGGCGTTCGGTAAAAACGGGCCGGACCCTGGCGGGGCTCCTGCCGCGAAAGAACAGCATCACGATGACAATGCCCGACACAGCGCGAAAAAGGAGAGCCGCCAGAGTCGATACCTGGCCGGTGGAGCCAAGATGTTTGAGGAGCAGGGTGTTTACCGTGAACGCCGCCACGGAAAAAAGCATCACTGCCACCCCCCGGCGCGCGAGCTGTGGATCGGCAAGCGGAGCTGGAGCGGAAGGCGGGGGCATCTGACGGACGGAAGCTGGAGCGTAGCGGAGTCCGGACGTCTTCGCTACAAAATGGAGCGGCCCGTGTCCACCCAGACACGGGCCGCGAGCCACGCGCACAATTCAACACTCTTGAAGAACCCAACTCACACCTGACCGGGCCGCGCGGGACGAGCGTCTAGCGCGGAGGAGTCGGGCTGTTCGGGAAAGTAACGGAAGCGGCTGCTTCGATGTTGCAGCAGCGGCTGGATGGACTCAGACAAACGATAGGTCCACGCGGTGTGGGCACCGCTGACACTGACTTCGTGCGCCAGCGTGTGCAGGCGTTGCGCCTTAGTTTGCAGACCGTGAAGAGGAAGATGGGCCATTGTCGAAAGATGTAGCAGAGTTGGGGAATTTTCGGAGGGTTTCGCGATTCAATTGCGGCCTCACTTATATAGCGTAGACGCCCCTCCTTTTTGTGTTTGCGAAAGAGGAAAATCTCTCAGGGAACGAAAAATCCGAAAAGCCCCGCCAGTGGGGGGGAGGGCATCGCTCCGGCCCAAAATGAAACGTGCCGTGTCCCACCCGGAACACGGCACGTTTGCCACGCGCACAATTACAACACTTTGAAGACCCAACTTACACCGGATTAGCTGCCGAAGCAGAACTGCAGGTTGACGTTAGGAGAAGAAATTTCATGAAATCGATTAGTCGTTGGAACTCTCAAGAGCTGGCTCCCAGTAGGCACTGCTTCCGTGCTGATAATGACGATACGCTTTCCCATCAATGACGCGGATCCCTTTGTAGGAGGCGCGTTCCATGACTTGCTGATTGGAAGACTGAATCATGCGTCCGTTGACGACTTGATACACCGGACGTGCTTCGCGTCCGGTCACAGGCTTGGATTCCTGAACGGCGACCGCGGGACCGGCGGACTGTTTCAGTGTCGATTCGAAGGCCAGGCCCATGGCTAGGACCAAAGCCGCCGCGGCAGCCGTCCAGCGCACGAATGGATAGTGGATGATGTTGAAAGGAGTGTCCCTCTCCTCTTCCGCCCGGTGCAGCGCCATCTCCAAACGATGAGCGAGGGTTGCGTCCAACTCCGCCGGACGAAGTCGAGAGAGTTTCGAGGCGAACTCTTCGAGTTCTCGGGATTCGCGAGGTGAACGATCGGACGGATTCATCAGTGACTTCCGCAATGAAGCGGCACCTGTGAGGTGATTTGTTTATTTGGTGGTGTTTTTTTCGCATTTTTTAAGATGGTTTCCGTTTGAACAGTCTCACAAATGCCCCTACTAAGAAGACATGAAAACCCACTTTGCCGCTGCTGCCTTCGCGCTGCTTGCCTTTGCCTCCCCGGTTTTTGCCGACGACCTCAAGATCGGCGAATTCACGTTCGACGCCAAACAACCGTGGATCGCCCAGCAGCCGTCGAGTCCCATGCGGGCCGCCGAGTTGAAGTTTGATGCGGCGGGCGATATCGATCCGGTCGCGATTTTCTTCACCTTTGGCCCTGGCCAGGGCGGAGATGCCCAGGGGAACATTGATCGTTGGAAGGGGATGTTCGAGGGCGGCCCCGCCGCCGAGGAGAAGATTGAGCTGGCCAAGGGCGCTATTATGGTCGTGCTCACCGGCACGTATTTAGACGGACCTCCTTTTGGCGGAACGAAAACGCCCCGGCCGAATTATCGCATGTTGGCTGCGTTCCTTCCGAGTGAGCAAGGCGCGGTCTATGTCAGGTTCACCGGACCTCAAGCCGCCGTGGACGAAGCTCGCGGCGCGTTTGAAGATCTGATCAAGAGTGCGCTTGATTGATTGGGGCTATTCAATCGCGAGCAGCACTTCGTTGCGGCGGAGCGGCGGCAGGGTGAATGGCGGATCGTAGTAGGCGAACATCGCTGATCCGGTGATTCGCAATTTCTTTGCCGCCGCCCACGCCCGAAGCGCTGCTTCAGCGTTTTCTTCTGCCCGGTCTGAGCGGCTTCCTTTAAATCGGAGGACCGCAAACCGGCCGCCAGCAAACTGTGTTAGAGCCACTGCTGTCCCGGTGGGGGAGGGGGCTCCGGACTCGGTGACATCCTCCGGCAGGACAAAGCTCATGTTCGATTCATCCATGAAGACGGGCGTGGTCATGGCGATTTTGGAGGACGCCGCGTTCTCCCCGGAAATGTAGGCGAACAAACTCCGGAAACTGCGGTTTGCTTCGTTGTCTTTCGCTTCGCCCATTTTTGCGGTGACCAGCTTCAGGGGCGGATATTCGCGAATCTCCACCTTACCGTCCGTTGATACAACTTTGTAGGGCGCGGTCTCGTAGCGATCCCGGTGCGGACCACACCAGGACCAGGCGGCGGTCGCGAAAATGATGAAGGTGACAAGCAGAGTGAATCGTAAGGTCATGAAGTCGTTTTGCGTGAGAAGCTTATGGGATACGCACCCTGCGTGAATCTAGATGTTTGCCGCCGCGAGGCGGTATCGCCGATGCCGCGGGGCATGAACGCGACTTTCCTGCTTTGCCTGATCGTGGCGCTTTCGGTCAACGCGGTTGTCGCCGTCGACGAGCCCCTCGTTCCGGTGGACTTTGAGGGGCCGCAGCATGCGTACTTTGAGTCCCAGCCTCGGGATTCATTCACCAAGATCATTTCCTCCATCGAGCGGAACCTCCTCGGCCTTGATATCTCCGATGAAACCCAATACCTCGGAGGATTGCTGAAGGCGTTGAACGTTCCGGCGTCCTCGCAGGTTTTGGTGTATTCGGCGACGAGCTTGCAGTTGCCCTTCATCTCGCTGCGGCAGCCGCGGGCCATTTACTTCAATGACGATGTTTACGTTGGCCATGTCCGAGGTGGGAGAATTGAGGTGATTTCCATCGATCCGAACCTTGGTGCGATTTTCTCTATTTTTGACATTCCACGGAGCGCCGGGCAGGCGACGGTGGTGGAGCGTTCGGGACGCTGCATGAATTGTCACGCGAATGTCTCCACTGGAAAAGTTCCTGGAGTAGTCATCAAGTCCGTCATGCCGGGCCCGAACAACGGGTCGTTGGATTCATTCCGCAGGGATCAACTCGGGCACCAGGTCCCGATCGAGGAACGGTTTGGCGGCTGGCATGTGACCGGAGCGGACGAGTTCGAAGCGCATCGGGGCAATCAGACGGGCCGTTACGTCGAAGGCAAGATCGTCACCAGCCCGGCCAAGGCGGGAGATTACGCCGATCTCTCCGTCTATCTCCGGACTACTAGCGATATTCTGCCGTTGCTGGTGATGGAGCACCAAGCAGCCTTCAGCAACAAGCTCACCGAACTGGTCTACCGATGGCGTGAGGCGCGTGGGGCCGCCGCGGAACGGGGGCTCGATCAACGCATTGAGGACTTCGTTCGCTACGCTCTCTTCGCGGACGAAGCCAAATTGCCGCCAGGAGGCTTCGCGGGAGACGCCGAGTTCCGGCGCGATTTCGCGGCGACGGGAAGGCGGGATGCCCAAGGGCGCTCGCTCCGTGACTTCGATTTGCAGACCCGCCTGTTCCGGTATCGATGCAGCTACATGATCGACAGCGCGCATTTTCGCGGGATCCCCGCACCGTTGCGGGAGCGCATCTTTGCGCGGATGCGTCAGGCGCTGGATCCTGCGAAGCCCGATCCGGAATATGCTTATCTGTCAGTGGGCGAGAAAACCGCGATCGTCGAAATCCTGCGAGCGACGATGTTCGCAAAGCCGGCGAACGGTTGAGCTCGCCAAATCCGTTTTTCCTGCTTGCTCGCGGGCGGGACGGTTCTACATTCGCCTCCCGCGTTGATTCCGGGCCGGATGGTGCCCCGCTTGGCTCACTGGGTCTCCACGCGTTTCAATCATCCTCATAAGACATCGCGGGGCGACGTCGGCAGGCTGAACGAACCCAACAACCAAACTCTAACCGCATATCATGGCAGCGATTGCCTCTTCAAACCCTGAGCTCTCCAAGCTCATCTCCCAAAACTTCCGGACCTTCCGGGAAAACTCCATCGTCAACGGACGCATTCTGGAGATCAAACAACAAGTCGTGCTCGTCGACATCGGCTACAAGTCCGAAGGCGCGATTCCGATTTCTGAATTCGAGGACGAGGAGTTCGAAGTCGGCGACGATATCGAAGTGCTTCTCGAGCGTCTCGAGAACGAAGAGGGGATGGTCGTTCTCTCCAAGGAGAAGGCGGCGCACAAGCAGAACTGGGACAAGATCGTCAAGGTTTACGAAGAAGGCGGTCTCGTGAAGGGCAAGGTCAAGGGCGTCGTCAAGGGCGGCCTCATGGTCAACGTGGGCGTGGAAGCGTTCCTGCCCGGTTCACAAATCGACATCATTCCGCCGAAGGATCTCAACGAGTATGTCGGCAACGTTTACGAATTCAAGATCGTCAAGGTCAACGACGACCGGAAGAACATTGTTCTCTCCCGCCGCGAAGTGATCGAGGCCGAGCGCGCCGAGCAGCGTTCGCAGTTCCTCGACACCGTTCGGATCGGCGACCAAGTGGAAGGCGTGGTCAAGAACCTCACCGACTTCGGTGCGTTCATCGACTTGGCCGGCATGGACGGTCTGCTTCACATTACCGACATGAGCTGGGGCCGGATCAATCACCCGAGCGAAATGCTCACGATTGGCCAGACCATCGCCGTTCAGATCCTCGACGTCGACAAGCAGAAGGAGCGCGTCTCCCTCGGTCTCAAGCAGCTGCAGAGCAATCCTTGGGAAAACATCGAAGCCCGTTTCCCGTCCGGTCATCGCGTCCGCGGCAAGATCACCAAGCTGGTGCCTTACGGTGCTTTCGTGGAAATCGAGCCCGGAGTGGAAGGCCTCATCCACGTGTCCGAGCTTTCCTGGACCAAGCGCATCACCCGCCCGAGCGACGTGTTGGACCTGGACCAAGTGATCGATGCCGTGGTCCTCAGCGTGAACACCGAGGAACAGAAGATCAGCCTCGGCGTCCGCCAGCTCGAAGCCAATCCGTGGGACATCATCGACGACAAGTATCCTCGCGGCAGCAAGATCAAGGGCAAGATCCGCAACCTCACCGCTTACGGCGCCTTCGTGGAGCTGGAAGATGGCATCGACGGCATGATCCACGTGTCCGACATGAGCTGGACGCGCAAAATCAATCACCCGAGCGAAGTCCTCAAGAAAGGCGACGAAGTCGAAGCTCAGGTCATCGAAATCGACAAGACCAACCAGCGGATCTCGCTGGGGCTCAAGCAACTCGAGATCGATCCGTGGGACAACATCGACACCCGTTTCAAGGTGGGCGACCTCGTCAAGGGGACGGTTGCGAAGATCGCCAGTTTCGGCGCCTTCGTGGAACTTCAGGACGACATCGACGGGTTGGTGCACATCAGCCAGCTCAGCGAAGATCACGTCGCCAAGGTCAAGGACATCATCAAGGTGGGCGACGAAGTCACCGCCCGTGTCATCAAGGTCGACAAGGTGGAACGCCGCATCGGTCTCTCCATCAAGGCCGTTGAATACAGCGACGATCAACTCATGAAGGAAAGCCAAGCCTTCGATCAGCTGCGCCCGAGCACCGACATGGTCGGTCTGGAGCACGCCTTCAGTTTGGCGAGCGAAGAGTGGTCCCCGAGCTCTGGCGCGATGAGCGCCTTGGACAAACTCAAGTTCGACGAAGAGCCGAAGGACGAGTGAGTTTGCCCCGGATTTGAGCCGGGCTAGTTTCGCCGGTTTCCAGTGGATTTATGTGTCACTGGGAACCGGCTTTTCTATTTTGGGCGTAATCCGTATTTGAATTCGTTCGGAATGCCGCCACGTTGGCAGAGTCTTTTAGAACGATTCCAATTCAAACAAAACGCTCAAGCTATGTCCCAAGACGTCCGCATCACTGCTTATCTGAAAACCTTCTGTGGCTGGAGTGAAGGAGTCCGCGCCATCTTCCGGAAGTATCGTCTCCCATTCGAGGAGAAGGACATCATTAAAAACCCGGCGTTCCGTTGGGAGATGGAGCAACGCAGCGGCCAGCCGCTTTCTCCGTGCGTGGAAATTAATGGGCAGATGCTCGCCGATGTCAGCGGAGAAGAGGTCGAGGCTTGGATGCTGAAGCACGGGATCGTGCAGCCGAATGACATGGCACCCGATGCTCCGATCGATTCCGCGTGCTCGGATGAGCAGCACGCGGCCATGAACGCCGCTGCGCAAGTAGGCCGGATTCGGATTTTGGACTGACGATCGGGCCCGATAGAAAGGCTGATTGTTCACGAAATTTAGAATTCGGTCTTTTTTCTGGTGGCAAAATCCAGAACCCTGGATCAGAATCCTAACACGATGACGAACAAGAAGCCTGCGCTTGGACGAGGCCTTGGTGCTTTGATCAAGGCTCCACCGGCTTTGACGGGGGCCGGTGCCCCGGTGAATGGACCGGTTTCACTGGGGACTCCCGGCGCTGCCGTGCCCCTTCCGCCACCACTGGCTCCTACGCCGGTGGCGGCCGCTGAATTGGACGGCAAGGACCGCGTCCGCCGCGTCCCTCTGACCGACGTGATCGCGAGCCGCTTCCAACCTCGGAAGCGATTCGCGGATGATGCCATCAACGAACTCATGGCATCGATCCGTGAGCACGGGGTCATTCAACCACTCATCGTGCGGCAGTCGGGCGATAAGTTCGAACTGATCGCCGGGGAACGCCGTTACCGGGCCTCAGTGTTGTTGAAGCTTCCGGACGTTCCCGTGGTGCTTCGCGAAGCGACGGACCGTGAGGTCTTGGAAATGTCGTTGATTGAGAACCTTCAACGCGAGGATCTCAATCCAATGGAAGAAGCGGAAGCCTATGTCCGGCTGGCCAAGGAATTCCACCTCCGCCAAGAGGACATCGCGCAGAAGGTCGGCAAAAGCCGGGCCACTGTGGCCAACGCAATGCGCTTGCTGGAGCTGGAAGAGTCCGTGCAACGTCTCCTGTCTCAGGGACAAATCACCACCGGCCATGCCAAGGCCATTCTCGGTTTGAAGACCGAGGAGGACCAGAAGACGATTGCGGACATCGTCGTCCGGCAGTCGCTCAACGTTCGCGATACGGAGCGTCTCGTGGCCCAGCAGTTGCAGAAAAATGCCACGGACTCCGCCGTTCAACCTCCTCGCGGTGCCGCTCAACGTTCCCCGATCCCGTCGTATCTTCTTTCTATTCAAAGCGAACTCTGCAGCCACTTCTCCGCTAAGGTGACGATCCGCCAAAACGGCGGGGAGACCGGCCGGATTGAGATCGAATACACCGGAGATGAAGAGCTCGACCGCATTCTCTACGTGATCGGGGGCAAGTTCGCCAAAGAGATCGAGAGTGAGCCACTTAACGCGTGAGATTCGGACTTGCTCTCGCGTTCTTCTGCCTGCTGGCGGCGTTCTTCACAGGCGCTTGCCAGCCCGACGGTGCGGGACCTGCCGGCTGCCGTTACGATCCCTCGAACGTGGTTTGGTCTCATTTCTCTGGCGAGCGAGCCCACCAGCATTGCGCGGCGTTGGTGGAGTTTGGGCCGCGACCTGCCGGTTCTCCGGCGTTGGAGCGCGCCCGAGGCTACCTGGAAGCGCAACTCAAATCCGCGGGTTGGACGGTCGAGCGTCAAGCATTCACCGAGCCCACCCCCCTCCGTCCCATTGAATTTGTGAACGTCCGCGCCCGGTTTGGAACGAATGACTTCAAGAAACCAGTGCGGGTGATCCTCGGGTCGCATTACGATACCAAGTACTTCCCGAACATCCGCTTTACCGGAGCCAATGACGGTGGTTCAAGTTCCGGCGCCTTGTTGGAAATCGCGCGCGTGTTGGCGTTGCGGCCCGCTTTGGCCCAGTGCATCGAGCTGGTCTTCTTCG
The DNA here is from genome assembly GCA_945883495.1 of Akkermansia muciniphila. Lineage (GTDB taxonomy): Bacteria > Verrucomicrobiota > Verrucomicrobiia > Verrucomicrobiales > DEV007 > V1-115. The sequence goes on along the minus strand of CAMCXS010000034.1, from coordinate 23,010 downwards.
ATGGCGAGGAAGCGGTTGAGGACTACACCGCCACGGATGGCATTTATGGCAGCCGGTTCTACGCTCGGGAGATCACTCGACGTCAGAAGCCCGCCGAACGGCCGCGCGCCGTGGTCATTCTTGATATGATTGGGGATCCAGATTTGCACGTCCGGATTCCCTCGGATACGCCGAGGGGATTGGCGGAATGGCTGTTCGCCGCCGCCCAAGAGGCCGGGACATCCTCGTATTTCGGCTGGGCATCCACCCCAATCACCGACGATCATGCGCCGTTCCAACGTGAGGGTGTGCCCGCCATCGACTTGATCGATCTCGATTTTCAGTCCTGGCATACGTCGGGCGATACCATGGAGCAGATCAGCCCGCAGAGCTTGGAAACCGTTGTGCGTACGGCGTTGCTCCTGGTGGAACGGCACCTGGTCGCGCCTTGATCGGGCTTCGGACGCGTGGTCTATTGACTCGTGGCTGATTCGGGAGCTTCCGGGGAGCGATTCTTCACTCCGGGCACGGTTTGCGCGGTGGTCTTCGTTGTGTTGGCTATGGCGCTGGTTGCCTTGCGACCGCACTCCGGACCGGTAGTTGTTTCAGAAACGGAATCGACCGCGCTTTTGGAATTACAGTCCAAACTCCTGGTCGGGATGGCGACCGTGGACGAGACGCGAGCCCGTGAAGAGGCGGTCAAGTTGGAAGGATTGGCGGGAGGTCCGGCCAGTGCCCGGGCGGTAGCGGCGCTCTACCTGTATTTGGACGACGAGGAGTTGCGCCAACGGGCGAGGAGAATTTTGACGGAGTCTTCCTCGGAAGCCGCCGAGCATGCTCTCTTGCTCCAGGCGGCCCAAGGCGAGGACGAATGGCAGGCGCCCGAAGCGGAGCTGCTGCGAACCCGGCTCGGCTGGTTCGGAGAGTTGGTTTTGGCCGAGTCTGATCCCTCGATTCTGAGAAAGGTCCGGCAAACCGGGGAGCGGCTCGTGCTCGTCGTTGGGCTGGGCGGTTTCGCGCTGTTGGCGGGGCTTGGTTTGGGCGCGATCCTGCTCGTAACGGCGGTTGCGAGGCGGCGTCAGTGGAGTTTGCGGATGGAGCCGGCGTCCGTGGGGAGGGGGATCTATCTGCAAGCTTTTGCGATTTATCTGTGGGGGATGATCGGGGGAGGACAGGTCTCGGGCTTGGCCGGGGGCGCGGTTGCGGGAAGCGCGGTGGTCATTCTTTGTTCGCTGATCGCGGGACTGGGGTATCCGGTCCTGAGGAGGATTCCCTGGAGCGTGATGCGGCGGGAACTTGGATTGCACCGCGGGCGCGGCTTCTGGCCAGAAGCAGGTGCCGGGGTGGTAGCCTATGTCGCTTCCCTGCCGGTGATTGCGCTGGGCATCACGGTGACGGTCGCCCTGCAAGCCTGGGCGGGCGGTTCCGGCGAATCGCCGCAAGCCATCAGCCATCCGATCGTCGGGATGATGAGAGGAGCAGATTGGCCGTCGATCTTGTTCCTCGGACTTCTGGCGTCGATTCAGGGGCCGGTGGTGGAGGAAGTCATGTTCCGGGGCGCGCTCTACGGCGGATTGCGTTCGCGCTTTGGGAGAACGTTTTCACTTTTCGCCATGGCGCTCTGTTTTGCTGCGGTCCATCCCCAAGGGCTGTTGGCGATTCCAGCGCTGATGGGCTTGGCCCTGGCCTTCGGGTTCATGCGGGAATGGCGTGGATCCTTGGTGGCGGGGATTGTCACCCACGGGTTGCACAACGGCGTGTTGCTGGCCTTCATGGCGCTGGCCCTGGGGGGGGGGGACCGAAGAACTCGCCCAGGCTACAACTGGAATCATCAAATCAGCTGTGGTCCCTTCTTCGGCGTGGGGGCCTGTTTCGTGGGAACGCATGAGCGCGGGCATCTAGAAAGTCAGGGATCGACTATGCGGTGATCGGCGGAAATGCGGTGGCTGCTTGGGTTTCGGGCGTCGATGATTCCGTGGTCCGGGCCACCCAAGACGTGAATTTGTTGGTGCGGCGCGAGGACATGCCGGCAATCACCGAAGCCCTGGAGAACGCAGGCTTTCGGCATCGGACGGTCTCGATTTTGGGAGGCAAGGGAACGATTGAAATGTTCCTCGACGGTCCGGGCGCTAAGGCCCGCGATGCGGTGCATCTGATTTTTGCCAGAGAGAAGGTCAACCCGGATTCGCTCGAACCTTCTCCAGACGTCGTCGAGGTGGAAGAGGATACGGGGCCGCATGGATTCCGGCTCATCGCCCTTGAAGGCTTGGTCACGATGAAGCTGACGTCTTACCGGAGACAAGATCAGGTGCATCTGCTCGATATGCTCGAGATCGGTCAATTCGACGCCACTTGGCTCGACCGGGTTCCGGCTTCTCTTCGAGACCGGTTGCAGGCACTGCTCGATGATCCGGAGGGCTGAACCCGCGACAAACAGTTGACCCGCTCCGGTGGCAAGGCATGGTGCCCGTTCAGCCATTTTCATGCTTCCTTCACCCCGGCCCCTTCCTCGTCTCGTTCTTGGCACCCGTGGCAGCGATCTTGCCCTTGCGCAGGAGCGGATGGTGCGATCGGCCTTGGAATCGACGGGACTGGTGGGAGAGATCGTCACGGAAATCATCGCCACCACGGGTGACAAGCGGCTCGATCTCCGGCTCGGCGTCCCGGGCGCGGACAAAGCCGTGTTCATCAAGGAACTGGAAGAGGCACTCCTCGCCGGAACGATCGACGCGGCGGTGCATAGCTTGAAAGATGTCCCGGGCGAGCTAGACCCGGCGTTTGCGTTGGTAGCCACGTTGCCTCGTGCTCCGATCGAAGATGTGCTGGTGACGCGAGACCCGGCCCACGCCGTCAAGGGACTGGCAAGTTTGCCCGATGGAGCCGTAGTGGCGACCAGCAGCGTGCGCCGTTCCAAGTTGATTCAACAATTCCGGCCGGGGCTGCGCGTCGTGGAAATCCGGGGCAACGTCCCGACTCGCCTCAACAAAGTGGCGGCCACCGGTGAATTCGACGCAACGATCCTGGCGCGAGCTGGGCTGCAACGTCTCGGATTTGACCTGAGCGGTTCTACCTTGACGGCCCCTGGCGGCCAAGTCGCGGGACTGTCGATCCTCAATCCCCGGGAATTTCTCCCCGCCGCCGGTCAGGGAGCGATTGTGGTGGAGATTCGCTCGGCGGATACCGAGATCGCGGAGATTTTCGGGCGAATCAACGATGTTTCTACCTGGAACCGGATTCAGGCGGAACGCGCTTGGCTTCGCGTGCTCGGAGCCGGATGCCAGACGCCCGTGGGCGTATTCTCAGAAACCTTCGACGACGGGCGCCGCCTTCGCGTATCCACCGTCGTCTTCGATGAAGACGGAGGCGAATCCCGGACCGCCATCGCGGAGGGCGAAGCCACGGCTCCCGAGGAGATTGCCCGGGAATTGAAGCGACAAATCGATCCATGAGCGGAAACCAGTCAAGCGAACAAGCCCCCGGCACCGTGTATCTCGTAGGTGCGGGCCCCGGCGATTTGGGATTGATCACCGTCAAGGGCAAGGAGTGCCTGGAAAAGGCGGACGTTGTCATCTACGACTACCTCTCCAATCCACGGATGCTTGAGTGGACTCGGCCGGACGCGGAATTGATTTACGTCGGCAAGAAAGCCAAAGCGCATACGCTGCCACAGGGCGGCATCAACGAACTCCTGGTCGAGCGCGCCAAGGCTGGGAAAACGGTTTGTCGGCTCAAGGGCGGCGATCCGATGATTTTTGGCCGTGGCGGTGAGGAAGGGGCGGAATTGCATGCTGCCGGAATTCCGTTTGAGATCGTGCCGGGGATTTCTTCGGCGATTGCCGGCCCGATGTATGCGGGAATTCCCGTGACTCACCGCGAGCATTGCAGTCAGCTGACGATCTTCACAGGCCACGAAGATCCCACCAAGACCGAATCGTCCCTGGATTTCCGAAAACTCGCGGAAGCGGACGGCACAAAAGTGATGCTGATGGGCGTTGAACGGATGCGCGCAATCACCGATGCCCTCCTGAAGGAAGGAATGAGGCCAGAAACGCCGGTGGGGTTGGTGCGCTGGGCCACGACTGGCCGCCAGCAGACGCTAGAGGGGACCTTGGCGGATATCGCGGAGAAGGTCGAGATCACTGGTTTTCAAGCGCCAGCCGTGGCCGTGTTTGGGGACGTGGTGACCCGGCGCGCGGAATTGGATTGGTTCGAAAGCAAACCGCTGTTTGGGAAGCGAATCGTCGTGACTCGGACGCGGAAGCAAGCGGGAGTTTTGAGCAAGCAACTGGCCGAGCTTGGCGCCGATGTTCTTGAACTTCCCACCATCCGAATCGACCCACCTGAGGATCTGCTCGGTTTCGGGGAGCTGGTCATGGCGGCGCATGAATACGATTGGCTCATTTTTACCAGTCCGAACGGGGCGGAAGCCTTTTTCGAGCTCTTCTACAAGGTGTACGAGGACGCCCGATCGATCGGAGGGGTCAAAATTGCGGCCATGGGGCCAGGCACGGCGGCGAAGATCAGGGAATACCGCATCGGCGTGGATCTGATCCCGAAGAAATCGGTTGCGGAAGGCTTGGTCGAGGCGCTGGTGGACGAATTGGGCGACCTTTCCAGCTTCAAGATGCTTTGGGTCAAGGCGGAGGATACTCGCGACATCCTCTCGAAATCCCTTAATGACCAAGGAGTGATTCTAGATGAAGCCATCGCCTACCGCACGGTGCCCGAAACGACGGATCGGACGGGTGCGGTGGAACGCTTTCGGACGGAGGGCGCGGACGTCATCACCTTCACAAGTTCCTCAACCGTCGAGCATTTTCTTGATCTCCGGCTCCCGTTGCCGGACGGGCTCAAGATCGCGTCGATTGGCCCGATCACCTCACAAACCTTGGAAGACCACGGGCTGCCAGTCGATATCGAGGCTGAGGAATACGACATCCCTGGCTTGGTCAAAGCCGTGGTGGAACTTTGTCGCCGCAAGTAAGTCGTAGCGCTCGACGCGCCAGCCAAGACCTCCAAGCTGGGCTGGAAGATGGGATGAGTGAGTGAGCAAGCCTTAGGAAGGATAATGGATGCCTCGCTCAAAGCCACTAAGCACGAAGAGGACGCCATTTTACATAGGTTTCAGGCATTTGCAGACCGCCGGCGTGTTTGGCTGTTGAGTTCCTCGGCGTTTGCTGACCGCCGTCGCAGCTCATCCATGCCTGTTCGGACGGACCTTCAAAATCCAGAATGGCCAATTCACTCTTTGGCGCCATCCTGGAGAGATAAAAACCGTCCGCAAAGCAGGAAGAGAGCAAGGATGAGAGGCTCTCCGAGGCCGATCATAGAGAAAGTCCTGTTGCGGAAACAATTAATCGGTTGACCGGTTTTCGGTTCGCGGCCAGGATGGACCCCTCATTTTCCCAACGGCCGGAATAGTTTACTCAGGAAGAAATGGCAGCGAAAATTTACACGGACAAAGACGCGGATCTGGAAGTTCTCAGCGGAAAGACCTGCGCCGTCATCGGGTTCGGCTCTCAAGGCCATGCTCACGCCCTCAATCTCAAAGACAGCGGCGTTAACGTCATCATCGGGCTCTACCCGAAGAGCAAATCGGTCGAAGTCGCCAAGGAACGTGGCTTCGAAGTTTACGATGCTGCTGAGGCGGTCAAGAAAGCCGATGTCATCTTCATGGCCGTGCCGGACACGAAGATTCCCGCGATCTTCGCGGCCGACGTCGAGCCCAACCTTCGGGCGGGCCAGACCCTTCTGTTCAGCCACGGTTTCGCGGTTCACTTTGGATTCGTGAAGGTGCCCGAAACCGTCAATGTAATCATGGTGGCTCCCAAGGGGCCCGGACACACCGTCCGTAGCCAGTATCTCGAAGGCAAGGGCGTACCCAGCCTCATCGCGATACATCAGAATCCCGGAAAGGATGCCAAGAAGATCGCTCTCGCTTGGGCCAAGGGGATCGGTGGCACTCGCGCGGGTGTGTTCGAGACCGACTTCAAGGAAGAGACGGAGACCGACCTGTTTGGCGAGCAAACCGTGCTCTGTGGTGGAGTGACTGCTCTCATCACCGCCGGTTTCGAAGTGCTCGTGGAGGCCGGGTATCAGCCCGAGATGGCCTACTTCGAGTGCCTTCACGAAATGAAGCTCATCGTCGATCTGATCAACGAGTCTGGCATCGGTGGCATGCGTTTCTCCATCTCGGAGACGGCTGAATACGGCGATCTTACCGTCGGACCGAAGATTATCGATGCTTCCGTGAAAAAGCGCATGGAAAAAGCACTCAAGCGCATCCAAACCGGTGCGTTTGCCAAGGAGTGGATGGAAGAGTACCAGTCCGGCTGCGAGAACTTCAACGCCTTGCGCAAAGTTGGTGAAGCTCACGAGATTGAGAAAGTGGGCAAGCGTCTTCGCGATCGCATGCCCTGGATCAAGAAGCGCAATCTGAAGGGCGCTCAGGCCGCGTATTCGTGAATCTGCTCGTCTAGCTCCCGGAAGAGCGGGGGCGCATCGTGAAAGGATTGGTCGCCCATCGGTCGTTTCTCGGCCGATGGGCTTTTTCTTTTGCTGCCTCGGCCCTTCGGTCACGGACCAAAGAGCTTGTATCAGCAGTTGATACCAGACCGAAGACATGGGCCCGGGACGCATGATGAAGATTGGTGTGGTTTGAAACTTCCTATGCATGTTGCTGGGCGCTCAATCGTAGATTCCTTCGGCAAACCATTTTCCGGCTTCTAGGGCTAGGCGATAATAGGGGCCAGATTCGTGCTGGACGTCCCATTCCTCTCGTTGCCAATTTGCTTCTTGCCACCAGTCGCCTGAACTGACCCAGGGCCCGGTCTGCGCGGTCAGAGCTCCTTGCAGGGGCCCGCTGAGAATGGCAGAAGGCCGAGGAGAGCTCCGGCTTGCCGTAGTGGCCACCATGATGGGTCGTCGGGGACGGAAGCGGCGCAAAGGCGGGCCTGAAGGAACGCCGCACTCGTGACGCGGGCCCGGAGGGATACCTGTTTTTGGGACATAGCCGGAAGCTGGCAGTGGCTGTAGGGAAAACGGCTGCATCCGGAAGGTATCGGGCCGGTGCGAAAGGCCGCAGAGAGGAGTGCCCACTCGTTCCGCACCCAGCAGGGCTTCCACGCGGGCGAGTGTATCCGCCAAGCGGTTGGGATCCCTCCACGAAGTTTCGAAAAGGTGGGTTTGTCCGTTGAGTGTGCGGGTGGGGAACGCCTCCAAAGCAATGGCCACGACTGGAGATGGCGCGTGAAAGCGTTCCAAATGGGTCTGGAGAATCCGGAAGAGAACATCAACGTCCCGAACCGGTTCAGGAATCCGAAAGGTGCGGCGGTGCGCTGGAGAGCTTTCCAAAGTAAGAACCAACTCCATCGAGCCCGCCGCCACATGCGCTGCGGCCAAGCGGGCCGAAATCCGCTCTAAAAAGCGATGCAAGAGAAAGAGCAGAGGTTCGGAGGATTCCACAGGTTCGTCCAAATCGAGAGTTTCCCGGTAAATCTCGGGAGCCCGCACCAGTCGCAGCAATCGCTGAGAACGACCGTGAGCCTGATCCCAGCAACGCCCGGCGGCCGGGCCCAAACGCTCCACCAGCTCATGGCGGGGTAGGGCTCCAAAGTCGCCTATCGTCTGAACACCCCAGAGCTGAAACAGGCTGAGCCAGTCGGGTGATGGTTGCAAGGCGGTGATGGGCAGTGACGCCAATCGTTCGTGGATCTGGATCGGCGTACCGCGAAAGACGAGCACGGGAGCCGCGAGCCGAGCCGCCAGAAAAGCCAAGTCAGGATTTTCCGCCAATCCGACCTGCGCTTTTAGTCCCAGTTCACACAACCAATCGATCCGGCGGATGGCCAGTGTCTGAAGATCGCGTCGTACCCCATGAAGATCGAGCGTCACCAAGCCCGGTCCAGAAGCCTCAAAATCCCTGGTCACCTCCGAAGCGCAGTCCCAAAGCACTTTGCGGGCGGACTCCTCATCTTCCGGTTGACGATGGACCAGGAGAATCTGGGGGCATCGGGCCTGAGCCCGCGTGGCGGTGATTCCAGGAACCACTTCGTAAAGCTCGGCCTCACGAGTGATTTGAAGAACGCGAGCTTTTTCTCTCTCCTTGGCTGTGAGGTCATTGGTTCCTTCCAGCAATGCTACCGGCGCCCCTCTCCACTCCGGACGCAACCGGAGCTGGGCCTGGAGGTGAAAATCAGGAATGAAAAGCGCAGCAAACATGGAAGGAGCAAGTTCAGTCGGACCGACGCTGTATCAGCTTCGTCATCGACCGCGTCATGATGGGGAACGGATGAGGTACCGACCATCGCTCTGGCGGAAGACAAGGTGTCATCTCGGCAGTTTGGTATGAAGAACGCTGAGGTTCACTAAGGTTGGCAATGGGGCCTAGGCGGACATCTGTACGTGAGGGAATCTTTGGCGTTGCAACCGGGTACGGGGCCGAGTCGATAGGCTGGCCCGAGGGAGCTCCCAAGCAGCCGGGGGACTCTCGTGGCGCAGCACAAAGCGGCTAGTTGCACTAGTCACCAGCGGGGTGGGGGAGAGAACGATCAAGGCGGTTCCAGACTGTTCCGACAACCTGCGGAAGCGGTGCCAAACATGCAGAGGGAGCGCGCGCAATTCAGCCAAGGGATTGAGTTGAAGATCCAGGAATATGTCGGGAAGATTTCCATCCCGGAGCAAGAGATCGGTGGATTGCAGCGCTTGTTCCGCGTCGCGGCATCGCAGCCAAAGCAGTTGACGGCAAAGGCGTTGACCGAAGGAATCGGGATCAAAACTGTCCTTCCCGTCCACCAAAGTCAGAATCCGTTTGTTGCGCAGGGATCCGTACAGGAGTTCTCCAACAAGAAGCGCCCCCCCACAGCCTGGATTTTCCGCAACGACTTCCCGGATTTCACCAGGCACAAAGTCAATGACTGGCAGCGGAGGCGGATCTTGATCAGGGGCGGGAGGCCACGGCGACACGCCCCTGGTCGGCGCGGCCTTGGTATGAGCCGTTGGAAAGCGTTCCCGAAGTAAGGCTCGCAATTCGAGCGCCCGATTGCTGGAGTAGTATGCCATCTGTTCTCATGAACGTATCGATGCTTTTTCAGTTTGTCTAGAGAACAGTTCAAAAAGATTGCGTTCAATCGAACTTATTTAGCGCTCCCGGCGGGCGCTCATTCCGGAGCGCCGCTGCCACGTTGACCGACGCATCGAGCCGGGCTTGATGTCGAGCTTCGCGAGTGGCCCCTCCTAGATGTGGAGTGAGCACCACTTGTTTCATCATCAGCAAATCAGGATGGACTTTCGGTTCTGCCTCGAACACATCGAGCGCCGCGCCTGCAATTCGGCCGCCGTGCAAGGCATCGACCAACGCCTGCTCATCCACTACCGGACCGCGGCTAATGTTGATGAATCGAGCTCCCGGCTTCATGGCCGCGAAGGCTTGCGCGTTTATCAGATGCCGTGTTTCCGCGCTAAGTGGGACCAGAACCACGACGATGTCGGACTCTCCAAGTAGCGTCATAAAATCGCGTTGGCGCAGATCCCCCGTCGTTCCTCGCCGATGAAAAATGATGTTCATGCCGAAGGATTCCGCGCGGCGCGCCACCGCTTGACCGATCTTGCCGAAGCCGATCACGCCTAAAGTTTTTCCTCCCAACTCCATGCCCGACCAGCGATCTCCCAGCGGGCCATCTTGTTCCCATCGTCCCGTCCGGACGTAGGCATCGCCCGCCGCGATGCCCCGGGCCAGGGCCAAGATCAGGCCAAGCGCGGCATCGGCAGTAGCCCCGGTGAATGCGTCCGGCGTGTTCGTTCCCCAGATTCGACGACGAGTCAGTTCAGAGAGCGGCAAATTATTGAAGCCGGCGGCGGTGTTTGCAATAACGCGAAGTTGCGGAAGGGCATCGAGGAGGTCTGGACCGATGCAAAACTCCCCGGGAACGATCAATCCAGCGATCGGTTGATCCGACTGAAACATGCGGAGATCCGAGAGTTCAAAGTTGATAGAACTCGTGGGAAAGTGGATCTGCGCGAGACCGGAAAGAGGCGCGAAGGAGTCTGGGGCGGCGGGCGCCAAAGCGATCACGGAAGGCATGGACATGGCCCCACCACCGAACTCTCTCCCGGCGTTTGGTCAACGGCGAGAGTGTGACGGATCCCAGACGAGGGCTTGAGCGACAAAAATAGCAAATTTTACGGTTTAGGTCTTGCAGAGGGGCAATCGGTCATTATACTGCCCGCCCCTTTCCAGTTCGCGACGCCGCTTCCGGACCACGACTGAAAGCCGAAGCGTGATCGCCAGTGAGCGACCTCGCGGACGGCGTTTCACGTTCCTAGCGAGACCGAAACCGGATTGAGGCTCCGCCCGAGGGACTCTGGCACGCCACTTCAAAACGTTTCTTCGTATGCCAACCATCAACCAACTCGTCAGAAAAGGTCGTCAAGACAAGGCGGACAAGAGCAAGGCTCCTGCGCTGTCGAGTTGTCCGCAACGTCGTGGTGTTTGTCTCCAAGTGATGACTCGGACGCCTAAGAAGCCGAACTCGGCTCTTCGGAAGGTAGCTAAGGTTCGCCTCACCAACGGGTTTGAGGTGATCGCTTACATTGGTGGGGAAGGGCATAATCTTCAAGAGCACTCGATCGTCTTGGTGCGCGGCGGCCGGGTGAAGGACCTTCCTGGGGTCCGTTATCACATTGTTCGTGGGGCTCTCGACTGCTTGGGCGTCGACAAGCGCCGTAAGAGCCGTTCCAAGTATGGTGCAAAACGACCGAAGGCGAAATAAGGTCTGATCCGGGGCTTTCACCCTGATCAATCTGTTTCCTCTTCGACGATACGAAAGTTTTATTGATTGAAATTATCCTATGTCGCGAAGAAAAAGAACTTACGCTAAGCCGGAGTATTCCGACGCGCGTTACGAGAGTGCCCTGGTGGCGCGTCTCATCAGCAAGGTGATGCGGGACGGTAAGAAGTCTACCGCTGAGCGCATTGTTTATGCTGCCATCGACCGGGTCAATCAAGGTTCGGAGTCGGTTGATCCTTTGGAGGCAATCACTCGTGCTATCGAGAACGCGAAACCTCGTGTCGAGGTAAAGAGTCGGCGGGTTGGTGGGGCCACTTATCAGGTTCCTCTCGAGGTGACGGGTGATCGTCAGGAGTCTCTCGCCATGCGTTGGATGGTTACCGCTGCTCGCAAGCGTAAAGGGACTCCGATGCATGTCGCGCTCTCGAATGAACTTCGCGACGCCGCTGCGAACACCGGCAGTGTGATCCGGAAGAGGGATGAGACGCACAAGATGGCTCAGGCAAACCGGGCCTTTGCGCACTTCCGCTGGTAATCATCAACCTCGCGTTTCTCTGCTTGCTGCCGAATTATATCAATGACCGTCTTGGCGTCAGCTCCCTCATTGGGGAATCCGAATCATCCCGCGCGGAAACGTCCGCTCGAGAGGACGCGGAATATTGGCATCGCGGCGCACATTGATGCGGGCAAGACGACGCTGACGGAGCGCATTCTGTTTTACACGGGCCTGATCCACAGGATGGGTGAGGTTCATGAGGGGGCTGCGACGACTGACTGGATGGAGCAGGAGAGGGAGCGGGGAATCACCATTACTGCTGCGGCAGTGACTTGCGAGTGGACTCAGCGTCCCGAGGAGGGGATGGTCAAGCTGCTGGCTGGTCAGGCAGTTCGAGTCAACATTATCGACACGCCGGGACACGTCGATTTTACTGCTGAGGTAGAGCGTTCGCTCCGGGTGCTGGACGGTGTGATTGCCGTCTTCTGCGGAGTGGCGGGCGTTCAGCCTCAGTCCGAGACGGTCTGGCGACAGGCTGAGAAGTATCGCGTTCCTCGGATTGCGTTCATCAACAAGATGGATCGTGTCGGCGCCGACTTTTTCGCGGTCTTGGAAGATATCCGCGAGAAACTCGGCGCCGTGGCTTTTCCGATCCTTGTTCCGATCGGCTCGGAGGAGTCGCTTCAAGGTCAGTACGACATCCTTAATCACCGCGCTATCGTCTACACGGAGAGTGGCGACTCTGGTTCCACTTATCGGATCGAAGAGATCCCGGCGGCCGATGCTAAGATGGTTCGGGAGGCGTTTGAGGCGCTGAAGGAAGGACTGATCGATTTGGATGAGGAGCTGGGTCTGATGTTCCTCGGTGAAGAGGAAATTGGGGTCGGTGACCTCAAGGCCGCTTTGCGTCGCCAGACGATCGCGGGTCGAGTTGTTCCCGTTGCTGGCGGTTCGGCTTTCAAGAACAAGGGAATCCAGGGGCTCCTGGATGCGGTGGTGGATTATCTGCCGAGCCCGATCGATCTCCCTCCTGCTCAAGGGCACGATGTCGATGATCACACGAAATTGATCGAAGCTTTCCCAACGGATCACGCCAAAGCCTGCTCTTTGGCCTTCAAATTGTGGTCGGATAAATACGTCGGTAAGCTTGTGTTTTTCCGGGTCTATTCCGGGATGATCAGTCGCGGTGATCAAGTTCTCAATCCGCGCACTGGCAAGAAAGAGCGAATCGGTCGGCTGATTCAAATTCAGGCCAATGAACATCAGGATATTGATGTCGCCTATTGCGGTGACATCGCCGCCATGGTTGGCGTCAAAAACGTGACCACGGGGGACACGCTGTGCGATCCTGCGTTTCCGATCCTCCTTGAGCCTCCGTCGTTCCCTGAGCCGGTCATCTCGATGGCGCTCGAAGTCCGGAGCACGGCAGATCACGATAAGATGGCGACGGCTCTTCAGCGTCTGCGAGACGAAGATCCGACTTTCATGGTGCGGACAGATGAGGATACCGGCCAAACCATTATTTCAGGGATGGGTGAGCTTCACCTTGAGGTGATCCGCGACCGGATGCTGCGGGAGTTTAAAGTCGCTACAAACGCTGGGAAGCCGCAGATTGCGTATCGTGAGACGCTCACGAAGGCTGCTGAAGGGGAAGGAAAGCTCATCAAGCAAACGGGTGGCAAGGGGCAATACGGTCACGTCATCTTGCGAGTGAGGCCTTGCGAGCGGGGACATGGGCTGACTCGCGAGAGCAAGGTGGTGGGCGGTGAAATCCCCAAGGAGTTCATTAATGCTTGTTTCAACGGCATTCAAGAAGCTACGACCAACGGTGTGATCGCCGGTTATCCGGTAGTAGACCTTCATGTTGATCTCCTTGGTGGGTCAAGCCATGACGTGGATTCCAGTGAGGCCGCTTTCAAAATGGCCGCGATTTTTGCGATGAAAGAAGCGTTCCGCAGTGCGGAGCCCGCCCTCCTTGAGCCGATCATGGCGCTTGAGGTGACCACCCCGGATGAATCTCAGGGAGATATCATGGGGGACTTGAGCCGCCGCCGTGGGCGCATCCTTTCCATCGAGTCTCGAGGCAATGTCAGCGCGATTCGTGCAGATGTTCCCCTCTCGGAAGTTTTTGGCTATGCCACGGATGTCCGGACGCTTTCCAGCGGACGCGCCTCCTATTCCATGCAACCCGCCCGTTTCGAAGAGGTTCCGCCTGTGCTGGTGGAACGCATCATCGCTGAACGAACTTGAATTTTCTAACTATCGTCCATGCAAAAGCAACGCATCAGAATCCGGCTCAACGCCTATGACCATCGTCTCTTGGACAAGAGCGCCGGGGATATCGTGGAGACTGCCAAACGCACCGGCGCTTTGGTCGCAGGTCCGATCCCGCTGCCGACCCGGATCGAGAAGTTTAGCGTGAACCGTTCACCGCACGTGAACAAGAAGAGCGCCGAGCAGTTCGAGATGCGCACGCACAAGCGTCTGCTGGACATCGTTAACCCCACCGCCCGCACGGTGGATGAATTGAAAAAGCTGAACCTGCCTGCTGGGGTCGATATCAAGATCATCATCTAAGGCAACACCGAATCAAAGGACTTCCATGAGCTTGGGATTGATTGGCAAAAAGATCGGGATGACCCGCGTTTTCGACGACAGCGGTAAGGCTGTCGCAGTGACGGTGATCGACGTAAGTGACAATGTCTTCGTGCAGCGCAAGAGCACTGAGACGGACGGTTATGACGCGGTTCAAGTTGGCTTCGATGCGCAGAAGCCGCAGCGGCTTCCGAAGCCGTTGCAGGGGCATTTCGAGAAAAACGGTGTGTCCCCAAAAAAGGTGATTCGCGAATTCCGGATGGAGGAGGGCGCTACCGTGCCGGAGGGCGACCACCCTGGAGTTGGTGTTTTCCAGCCAGGGCAGTGGGTCGATGTCATCGGCACCTCCAAAGGTAAGGGATTTCAGGGGGTCTACAAACGCTACAACTTCGGTGGCCTACCGATGACACACGGTTCCATGATGCACCGCCGGACGGGCTCCGTGGGGGCGGGCACGACTCCTGGGCGCGTTTGGAAGAACATGCGGATGCCTGGTCAGCACGGTAACTATCGGAAGACGATTCAGAATCTGCGCGTCGTCCAGACTCGTCCGGACGACAACGTGATTTTGGTGAGTGGGGCGGTTCCCGGCGCCAAAGGTGGATACGTCATCATCCGTCCGGCGATCAAAAAATCTGATGAGGCGGCTAGCAACGCCTAAGTTCGTTCGTTCTTAACCTGATCCATTAGCAACCATGGCAGACATTTTTTCCATTCAGGACGCTGGCAAGGCTGGCATCGTGACCATCGCGGACGGACGTGGCAACCAAGCCGTTCACGACCTTGTGGTCGCGTTCGGAGCCAATCGCCGCTCGGGCACCGCTTGCGCCAAGACGCGTGGTGAGGTCAAGGCTTCCGGCAAGAAGCCCTACCGCCAGAAGGGGACGGGCAACGCCCGCCGGGGCGGCAACGCATCACCGTTGCATCGTGGCGGTGGCGTTGTCTTTGGTCCTCGTCCTCGTGACTACTCCAAGGATGTTCCCAAGAAGGTTCGACGCTTGGCTTTTGCACGTGCGTTGACGGCCCGGATCGAGGCCGGTGACGTTCTGGTCAGCGGACCTCTCGCGGTGGCGGATGGCAAGACCAAGAGTCTGGTGGCTGCTGTCGCGAAGATTGTCGATGCCAAGAAAGTCCTGGTAATTGGATCATTCGATGAGCTCACTTTTCGTGCGGCTCGGAATGTGCAACCGCTGCTTCTAATGTCGCCTGAGGAAGTGAATGTCGAGCACCTGCTTTACTACGACAAGATTGTTATTACCGAGGATAGTCTCGGTGTTCTCGCCAGGCGGACTAAGGGAGTGGTTTCCGAGCGCCCGGTAGAAGCCTCCGCAACCGAGTAAGAATCAAATGAAGGATCTGTTTCACGTCATTAAGACCATCCGCCTTAGCGAGAAGGCCACGTTGCTCGGCGAGATCAACAACGAGTTCGTTTTCCGGGTGGATCGCCGGGCAAACAAGTTGGAGATCAAGCAGGCTGTTGAACAACTTTTTGGAAAGAAGGTTGTTGCGGTTCGCACGGCGAATTACCGGGGCAAGAAGAAGCGCGAGCGTCGCGCTGATTTTGGCCGGACGGCTCATTGGAAGAAGGCGATTGTCCGTCTCGCCGAGGGGGAAACGATCGAGTTGGTGTAACCCGAGACCCGCAATAGAACACAAAGGAGAACGCTGACATGGCACTGAAAGATTACCGTCCCTTCACTCCCTCCAGCCGCTACAAGCAGCTGCCGAGCTTCGAAGAGATCACGAAGAAGGAGCCCGAGAAGAGCCTTACGGTTGCGCTCAAGAAATCGGGCGGCCGGAACCACCATGGCCGCATCACTTGCCGTCACATGGGGGGGGGCACAAGCGCAAATACCGGATGATTGATTTCAAACGACGCCGTCACGGGGACGTGGCTACCGTGGTTGCGATCGAGTATGATCCAAACCGCAGTGCCCGTATCGCCCTGTTGCAATATGCGGATGGCGAGAAGACCTATATCCTGGCCCCGGGCAAGCTCGGTGTGGGTGACAAGTTGCAGTCTGGTGAGAACGCGCCGCCGAAGATTGGCAACTGCCTTCCGTTGGATCGTATTCCTCCTACGACGTCGATCCACTGCGTCGAGTTGACTCCGGGTCGTGGAGCGAAGATCGCGCGGAGCGCGGGGCAGGCTGCCATCCTCACCAACACTGATGGCGAATACGCGCTGGTGCGCCTCCCGTCCGGTGAGTCTCGTCGCATCAATGCCCGGTGTTACGCTACGATTGGTGTTGTGGGCAATGCCGAGCACATGAATGAGAGTTCCGCGAAAGCGGGGCGCACCCGCTGGCTTGGCGTTCGTCCGACCGTCCGCGGGATGGCGATGAACCCGGTTGATCACCCGAACGGTGGTGGTGAGGGCAAGAGCAAATCGGGTGGTGGCCGTCAGCACCTGAAGAGCCCTTGGGGACATCCCAAGGGATTGAAGACTCGCAAGCGCAGTAAGCCAGGCAGCCGCTTCATCGTGGAGCGCCGCACCGCCAAAAAGTAATCATTTGTTAAGCTAATCATTCTGATACCAGATGCCTAGATCCCTCAAAAAAGGTCCGTTTGTGGACATGAAGCTGCTCGACAAAGTCGACGTCATGAACGAGACCGGCAAAAAGCGGCCCATCAAGACGTGGTCTCGCCGTTCCATGGTGATTCCGGATTTCGTGGGGCACACGTTTCTTGTTCACAACGGACGGGAGTTCATCAGTGTGTTTGTTTCCGAAAACATGGTCGGGCACAAGCTGGGTGAGTTTTCGCCGACCCGGAAGTTTGTTGGCCACAGCGGCCACAACCCGAAGATCAAGGGCTGATCCGTCCAATAGGGTTTCAGCAACCGCACGACACCATGAACGCATCTCGCATTCGCCTCATCTCTAGCCTAGTCCGCGCTTTCGTTGGGCTTGCGTTGGTTTTTTACGGTGGTGGGGGCTGGGTGTCGGCGGAGGATCTGTCGGCAGTTGTTGGATCTCAGACGGAGGCGCCGTTGTTGGGCACTGAGCTGCTCAACGAGGAGCTGCAGTTTGCACTGGAGACCGCCCATCGCCGGATTGAGGCGCTCGAGAAGCAGCTTGAAGGCAAAAGCCGGGGAGGGCAGGCGGCACTGGTGGCTTCCCTTGCCGCTGCGAACCGGGAGGCCGAGCAGTATCGGATTCGGTATCGAGACCTGTTGGTCCGGGTCGAGTCCCTAGGGCTCGCCACCATCCGCTCGGATAGCGCTTTGGAGGACCGCATGATCAAGGCTGTCCGCGAGCGTCAGCACTATTTGGAGCAGACGCAGCAGTCGCAAGAACAGATCATGCGTCTGAGCGATGCGGTGATGGATTATCTGAAAGTCTCCACGTCCTCGACCCCAGAGGTGCGCCTCAAACTGGAAGCGGAGATGCGCAGGGCGGACGAGGTGCTCGGCTTCGCCGGCCTGCGTAGGCCGGTGGCCGATGACCGCCGCTCGCTTGGAGAGGGGCATGTGGTCGGCTACAAGGCTGACTTGAGGCTTGCGGTGATCGACATCGGGGCGCGGAATGGAGTTAGGGTGGGAATGCCCTTGAACATTGTGCGAAAGGATCGGCTTGTGGGAACAGCCCTTGTCGTGGACGTGCGCGACAGTGTCTCCGGTGCGCTAGTCCAGGAGTATTTTCGGGAAGGAGACCGGGTCGAGGTCCGGGATCGGGTAGAGCCGCGGACGATTCCGGCGGCAAATCTATAAGAATCGTAGGGAGCAAATTTGACTTTGTAAGACCGAGATGGAAATCAGAGCAACACATAAGTACGCCCGCATTTCAGCGCTTAAAGCGCGAGACGTGGCTCGCGAAGTTACCGGGCTTCCGGTGTCCGATGCATTGGATGTCATCAGATTCACGCCGAAGAAGGCGGCGTATTTGATTGGTAAGACACTGAAGTCTGCCATCGCAAATGCCGAAGCCAATCACGACATCTCGGCGGACACTTTGGTTGTCAAGTCGGCTACCGTGAACGAGGGGCCTGCGCTGAAGCGTTGGAGCGCAGCGGCACGTGGGGGAGCTTCGCCAATCCGGAAGCGGACCAGTCATATCTACGTCGTTCTGACCGATGAAGGCGGAGAGTCGGCGTCTGGACGTGAGGAGGCTCAGGGAGCCAAGTCGGCGAAGAAGAAGGTTGCGAAGAGTGCACCAGCTGCCGGAGTGGTCGATGATGCGAAGCTCGGACCTGTTTACACCTCCGCACCGGAGAAGGCCGACGACTTGAAGGCCATTCAGGGGCTGGGCAAGAAGGTTGAAGGTGAGCTTCACAAGATCGGCATCTACACTTTCGGGCAGATCAGCGGATGGACTGAGGAGCAGATTGCGGAGATCGATGAGCGTCTCGATCTGAAGGGCCGGATTGTCCGGGAGAACTGGGTGGGACAAGCCGCTGAACTGGCTGCCAAGTAAGCCGCGAACAGAAACCAATTAAAGACTCTAAGGTGTTGCGTTATGGGACAAAAGGTTAATCCAATCGGGTTTCGGCTCGCGGTCAGCAAGGACTGGCATTCGAAGTGGTATGCTCCGCGAGGCGAGTATGCCGCCATGTTGCACAGCGATCTCATGGTTCGGAAGTATCTGAAATCGAAGCTTCAGTTCGCGGCCGTGGCCCGGATCGTGATTGAGCGAGCGTGGAACAGCGTCCGCGTGACCCTTTATAGTGCTCGTCCAGGTCTCGTCATTGGGCGCAAGGGATCTGAAATCGAGCGGATGACGGCCACTGTTTCCGAAATGTGCGGGGGCAAGCAGGTCAAGATCGATATCGTTGAGATCAAGCAACCGGAGACAGATGCGCAATTGGTTGCGGAAGGAGTTGCAATGCAATTGGAAAGGCGTATCTCTTTCCGCCGCGCGATGAAGCGTGCCTTGCAAACCGCGATGGATTTCGGCGCCGATGGTATCCGGATTCGGTGCGCGGGTCGACTGGGCGGAGCAGACATTGCCCGGGCGGAGTGGTACAAGGAGGGCAAAGTGCCTCTGCAAACCCTGCGTGTGCCGATCGACTACGGATTTGCCGAAGCTTCCACGATGTATGGAATCATCGGAGTGAAGTGTTGGGTCAACCGGAATCCTGACTCCGAGAAGGCAAGGTCTTCCCGGCCAGGTGGAGGCGACCGTGAAAGAAGAGGCGGCGGAGATCGCCGTCCTGGTTCTGATCGTCGTCCCTATGGGGGCGGAGGTGCGGGCGGTGGTCAGCCTCGTGCGGAAGGTGAGGGTTAACATCTGGCGGCCAAGCGCAAGCGAGGCTGCGGCAAACCAAGAATTTTAGAAGGATACGATTATGGCATTGATGCCGAGAAAGGTGAAATACCGGAAGAGCCATCGTGGGAGCCGTGCAGGGACTCCCGAGCGGGGGACCCGGGTGTCTTATGGTGACTTCGGGCTCCAGTCGATCGGCCGCGACTGGGTTACCAACAACCAGATTGAGGCGTGCCGGATCGCCATCAACCGCTTCCTGAAACGGAAAGGAAAGGTTTGGATCCGGGTGTTCCCTCATAAATCGGTGACTCAGCGTCCGCCAGAGACGCGGATGGGTAAAGGGAAGGGCGCCGTGGAGAAGTGGGTGGCCGTGGTTCGCCCTGGCATCATGCTCTTCGAAGTGGCAGGTGTGCCGGAATCGCAGGCGCGCGAGGCCATGCGTTTGGCCGCAAACAAGCTGGGCATTCCAACCCGTTTTGTCGCTCGCCATTGATTGGGAACCTCAACCGCTGGAGAAGTCACAGTGAAGAAGATCAAAGAATTGAAGGAACTGACCAATGAGGAACTGGGCGCCCGGCGCCGGGATCTCAAGCACGAGAGTCTTAATCTGCGGATTCAGCAGCAGAGCGGGCAGCTCGAGAACACGGCTCTGCTGCGCAACAACCGCCGCGAAGTCGCGAGGATTGAGACGATTTTGACGAGTCGCCACAAGCACGCCGGGTCCAATTGAGTAGAGGCACGAATACGATGAGCGAAGAGAAGTTGAACACAGTGGATGCTTCCGCGGAGGAAGGGCGGAATCGCAAGACGCGAGTCGGCGTCGTCGTTTCCGACAAGATGGCGAAGACGATCGTGGTAAACGTGGAGCGCCGGGTTCCGCACCCGCACTTTGGTAAGATCGTGCGCCGCTCCAAGAAGTTCTACGTTCACGACGAGGAGGGCTCTGCCAAGACTGGCGATAAGGTTCTGATCGAGGAGACCCGGCCGCTTAGCAAGACGAAGTGCTGGCGCCTCGTTGAGGTTTTGGCCCACTAATCAGGCGCGGCCTGTGGAGCATCGGTCTAGGAATAAATTTAACGGAAAGAGAAGGAGGACACTGCAATGGTTCAGATGGAAAGCAGCCTCGACGTGGCGGACAACACCGGAGCCCGGGTTGCCAAAATGATCGGGGTGATAGGCAAACGCACTCGGCATGCCGGAGTGGGCGATATCATCACGATTCACATTCGCGAGAGCACCCCGACTGCGAACGTGAAGAAGGGAGACGTAGCCAAGGCCGTTGTCGTTCGGACCAAGTCGCCAATCCGTCGCGCGGACGGTTCCGTGCTGCGCTTTGACAGCAACGCCGTCGTGATCATCGACAACAACCGGGAGCCAAAGGGCACCCGGATTTTTGGTCCCGTTGCCCGGGAACTGCGGGACCAGAATTTCATGAAGATTGTCTCGCTCGCCCCGGAAGTACTTTAAAACACAGTTTCCTTCATGAATCGCAGTCGAATCAAAACACACGTTGCCAAAGGCGATGAGGTCGAGGTGATCTCAGGCAACCACCGTGGCGCCACTGGGAAGGTGCTACAGGTGTTCCCGGCAAAGCTTCAAGTCATCGTGGAAGGCGTTCGGATGATCAAGAAACATGCTCGCAAGTCTCAGGAACACCCCGAGGGAGCGATCATTGAACGAGAGGGGCCAATCCACATCTCGAACGTCCGGCGCCTTGAGAAAAAGGCCAACGCCTAAGCCTCTGACCTTTAGCCTAAAAGCTTCACTGATATGGAACCGAATTTGAAGACGCATTATCGCCAAGTGGTCGCTCCGGCCCTGAAGGCGAAGTATGCCTATGAAAACGTGATGCAGATTCCTCGGATTGAGAAGGTCGTCATCAACAGCGGAATCGGCAAGGCCGAGGATCGCAAGGCGGCCGCCGAGGAGGTGGCTCGCGAGATCGGTCTGATCACTGGGCAGCGTCCGGTGCACACCCGTGCGAAGAACGCCATCTCGAACTTCAAGCTTCGGCAAAATGAAGTAATTGGGATCAAGGTGACGCTCCGTGGGAACCGGATGTATGAGTTCTTGGAGCGTCTGATGAAGATCGCGATTCCGACGATCCGTGACTTTCGTGGGGTTTCTCCGAAGAGTTTCGATGGTCGTGGAAATTACACCCTGGGGATTCAGGATCAGACGATTTTCCCCGAAATCGAATTGGACAAGGTGAAGCGCACCACGGGCTTCGACATCTCCATCGTCACCTCGGCGAACACGGACGACGAGGCTCGTGAGCTGCTTCGCCAGTTGGGTATGCCCTTCCGGAAGGTGGAAACAAAGAAGGCGGAGGCTGCCTCTGCCGCTGCCTAACGCTGACTAAGCGACCCTGATAGATATTTATTACATGAGTGCTTTGACAGATCCCATCGCCGACTTTCTCACCCGTTTCAAGAATGCGAGCCGCGCTCGTAAGGAGGATTTCGTGGCGCCCTATTCGAAGATTAAAGCGGAGATCGCCCGTATCCTCAAGGAGGAGGGCTATCTTTGGTCCTACGAAGTGGACACGAGCGAGCGTTTCCCGCAGATTCGCTGCAAGGCGAAATATGTCGATGGCGTTCCGGTCCTCACGGATTTGAAGCGAGTGAGTCGTCCTGGGCTCCGGCAATACGTCGGCGCTGAAGACATCCCGAAGATCTTGGGAGGCATGGGCATCACCATTCTGTCGACCTCCAAGGGGATCATGACGGGGCACCGTGCGCGGAGGGAAAACATTGGCGGTGAGTTGGTCGCCAAGGTATGGTGAGCTAGTGGTTGGACTTCAAACGAATTGATCTTATGTCACGGATTGGAAAATTGCCCGTTGCGGTATCAGACAAGGTAAAGGTGGATGTCACCGAGGGGGGGGTTGTGGTCGTGGAAGGGCCTAAAGGCAGGTTGAAGTTGACATTGCCAGAGGGCGTGACCGTCGACCGCGACGGAGCCAACTTGGCGGTTCTTCGCCAGAGCGAGCAACGCCGCCATAGGGCGAATCATGGCACGGCGCGCGCGCTCCTCGCGAACATGATCACCGGAGTCACCAAGGGGTTCACTAAGAACCTGGAAATTCGGGGGGTAGGTTATCGTGCCGCCGTGAAGGGGCAGTTCCTTGATTTGCAACTTGGCTATTCGCATCCTGTGCAGCATCCAATTCCAGTTGGCCTTGAGGTCAAGGTCGATGAGAACACCAAGATCACGATCAACGGTATCGATAAACAACAGGTCGGCCAGTTTGCCGCTGAGGTGCGCTCCTATCGTCGTCCAGAGCCCTACAAGGGCAAGGGAGTGCGCTATGTGGATGAATACGTTCGCCGGAAAGCAGGCAAGAGCGTGAAGTAAGTTTGCGAAGGAGATTACACGCCATGGCTCATCAGAACCGTAAAGAAGTCAGGAACCGGGTTCACCGGAGGATTCGCCGCAAGTTGCGCGGCACTGCGGAGCGCCCCCGTTTGGCGGTGCATTTTTCGAACACGAATGTCTATGCCCAGTTGATCGATGATGACGCGGGCAAGACTCTGGTGGCTGCGAGCACTCTAGATAAGGGAGTCGACAAGAAGGCCGCGAACATCGAAACTGCTGCCAAAGTTGGAGAGATGATTGCGGCGCGGGCCATGGAGAGCAAGATCGCCGATGTCGTCTTCGATCGCGGCGGACATCGTTATCACGGGAAGGTCAAGGCGCTCGCCGACGCAGCGCGGGAGAAGGGCCTGAAATTCTAAGAAGCAGTCGGTAGAGCACCATTACACACAGATATGTCAGCAGGGAACACCAGAGGCCGTTCGGCGAGCATCGATGATTGGCAATTCGTGGGGGAGATTATCTACCTCATGATGGTTCACGTCCCCATCTTGCACTTCGAACAGATGGTCTTAAAGATCTAAAGGTTTTTGATGCTGGTGATTTGATGATGCCAGGTTCTGATTTAACTGCC
>CAMCXS010000033.1 GCA_945883495.1 Akkermansia muciniphila | reverse complement strand
CCGCGCTCTTGATCATGGAAGTTCCATCGCTGATCAGGGCAACCCCACCGGAACCGAACCCTCTGGCGAAAGCCTCAGCCGCCGAGGCGTTGGGAGACATCTCCTGCAATATCTTCTCAACGTCAAAAGCGGCTGAAACTCCATCCATTGACCCCCAGGATTACCCCGCAAGCGAGCCGCGCGCATGAGGGCGCACAGGAGGTGCGAGCTTCCGCAAATGGCATGCGAGTTCGCACAAATGCCGTGCGAGCTTCCGCAAATGCCATGCGAGATTGGGGACATGGGCCGCGGGATTGCCTGGCAGCGATGCCGGGGCGACCCGTGGCGATGCGGGATCAAGCAGAGGGAAGGCCGGGTTGACTCGTTGCGGTTCGAGATCGGCTAGCGGCGGTGCGAGATCGATTCAAGTCGATGCCGCACGGACCTGAGGCAGTGCCGCACGGACTAGAGGCGATGCAGCCCAGACTGGAGCTGATGCGAGGTCGAAAACAGGCCGTGTTCCTAACCGCGGATTGGAGCCGGAACGGCGCAAAGGCGATGCAGGCCCGGGCAAGTGCGGGGTCAGCCTCGAAGAAAGGACGTGCGGCGTAGGGGAAAACGGGCTCCGGCGTGGGAAAAATCGCCTGCGGCGCCGGAGAAATCGCTCCTGGTCCCGGTCAAAGGCGGCTCGGTGTCGAAGGAATCAGAGGGCGGTGCGTGAGGTTTCTTGGGGATAGTTGGCGGTTCGGTGAGAACGGGTGGCGCCCGAACGAGCCCGCCCCGCCAACCCGCTGGCGCGTTCTTGGCCTCTCAACCCGCAACCCTCAACCTCTCCGCGCGTCGCTGGGGACCACGGCGAGGTGGAGGCCTTGGGTGGCGAAGTCGGCTTGGACCCTTGCGATGGAGGCGGCGTCTGGGAGGCGGTAGCCGGCGGACGGGAGATCGCGCCAAGTGACGTCGGTGCGGCGTTGCTTTTTGCCGAGTTGGGTGGCGGCTTGGAGGGCCGCTTCGATGGAGTCGCCTTCCCAGAGTGGGATGGCGCCAGTGGGATCCGAGGCGAAGGCCAAATCGTCGTAGAGCCGGCAGTGGATCCGCGTGGGTTCCGGCGCGGTCAACAAGGTCAACGCGGCGGAGGGCAAGCGGGACGAGGTGACACAGCCCGGAAGCCCAGCGGCGCAGAGCAGGAGGGCCAGGAGGAAACGGAATCGTGGAAGAGGTGCCATGCGGGTCCTTAGCACAGACCCATGCGGCCGGAAAGAGTTCTGCTAGTTTGTCCGCGGATCCGACGGATCGGTCAGATCCGACTGATCCGGCGCGCCGAGCTCCAGATGATCCAGCAGCCGGCCGGCGTACCATGGAGCCAAGAGGGAGCCTCGGGAGCCCAGGCCGTTGAAGAGGATCTGGTTTGGCTGGGTGGGGTGGCTTCCCAAGAACGGAAGTCCCCGATTGGCCATGGGGCGGATGCCGGCCTCTTCGTTGATCAGTTCCCAGGAACCGCCCAGAAATCCGTCGAGGAACGTTCGCAGCTCTTCCCGGGCTTCCAGAGAAGGGAACGCATCCGCCGGGTTCCATTCATAGGTCGAACCCACGCGATAGGTGTCCGGGCCCACAGGCACGATCCATTTCCCGGCGTGGACGATGCGGGTTTCCCGGAACTCCGGGGCGCGGATCGTGAGGATCGTGCCGCGTGCGGGCCGGATTGGGACTTCGCGGAACGGGCCGGAGCGGCGCAGTTCGTGGCCAATGCACCAGACGGCGGCGGTATCTTCCGGAACGGTTCCCGTGCGGAACGAGCCGCGTTGCCGGAGCCAAGTCCGGGCCGCGTCCAGAAAGGTCACGGTATGGAGACGGCCGCAGCGTTTCGTGGTGAACCCGCCAAAAGGCGCGCGCGACGCCCATTCTGGAGGCAAGGGCTCGTGCCAGGCATCGTAACGGGGATCGCGGAGGCGTTTCTCCCATCGCTCCGCTTGGTCCGCGCCGGTGAGGAGCCGGAGGATGGGGCGTTCCTCGAAGAAGGGCGCCTCAAGGATTGCTTCCCAATGCCGGTAAAAGCCGCTCGCCGCGTTCCAGAGAGTTTCCTCGTTCTCTCCCAGGGCCAACCGGGGGCCGGAGATTGGATTCATGAGTCCGGCGGCGACCCGGGAACACGTGCTGGATTCCTCGGGATCGATCACGAGGACGGCGCGGCCGCGCTGGATGGCGGAGAGGGCGAACACCGTCCCGGCAAGTCCCTGGCCGGCGACTAGGTAATCCGGAGAGCTCACGAATCACACCCGGCCGGTGTAGTTGAAGAGCTCGGAGAGGCCGAAGCGCTGTTTGGTGGCGGCGTTGACCGCATTGAGGATCTTCACCTGGACTTTCCGGGAGAGGCGGCGGCCCTTGCCGGCTTTGGCCACCATCTTGTGGGTGATCTGCTCCGTGGACGCGGCGACCACGTCATGGTGGCTCAGCCCCAATTCTTCGAGGAGACGGGCGATCGGTTGCGGACCGAGATTCCGTTCCTCTTCGCCTTCCTCATTCGTAAGCTCGCCGCGCATTCCCTGAAACCAACGTTTGAAATTCCCCGATTCTCCAGCTAAACCTGCCCGCCTGCCATGACAAGCCCAACTCGCGTATTGCTCACGACCACGTCGTTCCAGGACACGCCTGGCCCGCACCACACCTTGCTCGAAGGCCAAGGATTTGAAATCGTCCGGGAACGGGGCCCCCTTCCGGAAAGCCGCATGTTGGAATTGGCCGGTGAGTTCGACGCCTTTCTCTGCGGGGATGATGCCATCACCCAGGCGGTGATCGACAAATCGTTGCCCCGTCTCAAGGTCATCAGCAAATACGGAATCGGGCTCGACAAGATCGATGTCGAATACGCCACCTCGAAGAAGATTCCGGTCCTGTTCACGCCGGGGGTGAACCACACGACGGTGGCGGAGCACACGTTTGGGCTCTTGCTGGCGATCAGCAAACACATCGTCACCGTCGGCGCCGCGGCGCGCAACGGAGAGTGGAAGCGGATCACGGGGCATGAAATCCTGGGCCAAACCATGGGGATCATCGGGTTGGGCCGGATCGGCAAGGAAGTCGCCACCCGCGCCAAGGCGTTCGGCATGCCGGTGATCGCGTATGATATTTATTGGGACGAAGCCTTTGCCCAAGAGCACGGGATCACGCGCTGCGCTACGATGGACGAAGTCTTGCGCCAAGCGGACGTCATCTCCCTGCACTGCTTTTTGAGCGAGGAGACCCGCGGCATGATCAACAAGGAGACGATCGCGAACATGAAGGACACCGCCGTGGTCCTCAATTGCGCCCGGGGCGAACTGGTGGTCAGCGAAGATATGGCGGAGGCGCTCGCGGCCGGGAAGATCGGCGGGTACGGGACGGACGTCCTCGACGAAGAACCGCCCAAGCCGGATCACGTGTTGCTGCGCGCGCCCAATTGCGTGATTACCTCGCACATCGGTTCCCGCACCTATGAAAGCGTCGTCCGCCAAGCGGGACGCGCCACCGCCAACTTGATCAATTATCTCAAGGGCGATGCGGATTTTATCCAAGCGAACAAGTTCTGAATAGAAGATAAGCAATATGGCCCTCGATATCCGTCCCTCTAAAGATTGTCTGTTCGACTGCGTCTCGCTCGGCGAGGTGATGCTCCGACTTGATCCCGGTGAAGGCCGGGTGCATACCACCCGCACCTTTCAAGCTTGGGAAGGTGGAGGAGAATACAACGTGGCTCGTGGCCTGCGCCGGTGCTTCGGTTTGCGGGGAGCCGTGGTGACCGCGTTTGCCGATAACCCAGTGGGCCGCCTTATTGAAGATTTCATCCTTCAAGGCGGGATCGACACGCGATATATCCAGTGGAAGAACTACGACGGCATCGGCCGCACGGTGCGCAACGGGTTGAACTTCACCGAGCGCGGATTCGGCATTCGCGGTGCCGTGGGTTGTCCGGACCGGGGCAACACCGCCGCTTCGCAAATGAAGCCGGGAGACATTGATTGGGATGGTATTTTCGGCAAGGACGGCGTCCGTTGGTTCCACACCGGTGGCATCTTTGCCGCGCTTTCCGAGACCACGGCGGAACTCACGATCGAGGCCTGCCAAGCCGCTCGCAAGCATGGCACGATCGTTTCGTATGATTTGAACTACCGTCCTTCTTTGTGGAAGTCGATCGGCGGTCTGAAGAAGGCGCAAGAAGTGAACCGGGAGATCGCCAAATATGTCGATGTCATGATCGGCAATGAAGAGGATTTCACGGCGTCCCTCGGCTTCGAGGTGGAAGGTGTGGATCACAACGTCAGCGGCATCGAAGTGGAGAACTTCAAGAAGATGATCGAGACGGCGGTCAAGGAGTTCCCAAACTTCAAGGTCACCGCGACCACTCTGCGTGAAGTGCATAGCGCCACGATCAACGATTGGGGCGCCATCTGCTGGCACGATGGAAACTTCTACCCCGCCACTCAGCGCGATCGCCTGGAGATCATGGACCGGGTCGGCGGCGGCGACAGCTTTGCCTCCGGTTTGGTTTACGGATTCCTCCAGTGGAATGATCCGCACAAAGCGGTGGAGTATGGAGCGGCTCACGGCGCATTGGCCATGACGACGCCCGGCGATACCACGATGGCGAGCTTGGCTGAGGTCACCAAGGTGGTCGAAGGCGGCGGCGCGCGCGTCGTCCGTTGATTTCCGTTTTTCAGTTTCGTTGGCTTCCGTCTGGCCTAGCGCCAGGCGGAACCGGACGGAGGCCGCTGCGGTAGCGCGAGATATACTCGATCGCCGCGACGCGGAACTCGTCCAGGGACGGCGGCTTGCCCGTTTTCTTGGCGACGGATTCGGTGAGTTGGCGCGCCCAAGCGTAGTAGGCGCGATGCGTTTCGTAAACTGGTTGGGGCACGCCTCTGTGATCGATCATCCAGAAGCCGCGGTGCTTTCCAGCGGCATCGATCTCGTTGTTGTAGAGTTCCCAATAGAGAATAAACGGGCAGCCCCATTCGAGCCCTGCTTGAATGACCGCCAAGCAGCGTTCGTTTTGCCGCTCTGGAGTGTTGAAGACTTGGCCGGCGTCGAATGTCTTGAAGCCATACTCCCCAATGAACACGCGTTTCCCTGAGATGGCGGGCTTGGGCGCGAGTTTGCTCTCTATATAGTCAAGGGAAGCTTTCAGGATCTCCGGATCGTCGCTGGCATCATAGGCGGAATAGGAGACGAAATCGACCGCTACATGTGGCAAGACGCGATTGGTGAGAGTTGGGCGATCTCCACGCAGGGAAATGGTGGGATGATTCACCTCCGTGTAGTGCCAAACCTCGACATTTGCGTGGGGAGTGTCCCGTTTGGCGTCATCGACCGCGCGTTGGCGGACCTGAAGCCAATCGATGAAACCTTGGACCCGCGTCGGGGACATCTTGGCATCCCCGTCCGTACTGATATCCCCCCGGAGCATGTTGTCGCCTTCCCAGTGGCCCAGAAAGAATTGTTTTCCCGTGCCGCTATAGGCCGTGAGCAGATAGGCGGTGAGATCGTATAGTTCCTGGTATTCGTGAGCGGAGTGGAGTGGGGAAAGTCCATCTTTCCAGTTGGCTTCCTGAGCCGCGTTGGCCCAGATCTGATAGTGGGCGAAGGGCAGATCGAAGACTTTGCGATACGCCGGGTTTTCTTTGGCCAGGGTGGCCAGGGAGTTGGATCCCGGGTCATCATAGCCTCCCCGGCCGAGCGCGAATTTCATCGTGGTCGCCCCCATTTCCAAGATCACCCGCGCGGATTCGATGAGAGGATGCTCGCTGGTGAACTGGTATTTGCCGCCGATCGCCTGGGTGCCGAGAATGTAGTTGGGACCCTCAACTTCAGCGGCCTGGCAGCAGGTGAGCCAGGCGATGATGGAGCTGAGAACGATTGAGCGCAGACCCATGCGGCCAGCATAGCGGGAGTCCAAGGCGCGTCCAATGCTCAAGGCACTTCTTTCTCTAGGCGTCGCGCCCGGTCCTCCAGCCATTGCTTCGTGGCCGGATCCACCGCCAGGGATGCGGCCCGGCGGTAGGCCGCGAGGGCTTCGGAGCTCTGTCCGAGAGCCTCTTGAATGCGGGCGCAGGCGGCCCAGTACGGCTGGTGATCCCGGAGCAGCGCGGCGTCCAGCGACCGGAGGAGGCGCTCGCTGGACGCGTGGTGGCCTGCCTCCAGGAGGGCCAAGGCCCAGGCGACCCTGGCGCCGACGGAAGCCGTGAGCGCGGTGAGTTGGGCGTAGAGAGCGCAAATTGCGTCCCACTCAATCCGGCCGGTGCGGCGGCGGGCGGCGTGGACGGCTTGAATCGCTGCTTCCAGTTGATAGCGGCCGGGCTGCTTCCCACGAGCCGCCCGGAACAGCAAGGCTTCGGCGGAGCTGGCCAGCGCATCGTCCCACAATCTGGGATCTTGGTCGGGCAAGGAGATGAAACGCCCGTCTGGCGATCGGCGGGCTGGGGCACGCGAGGTGACGAAGAGCATGAGGGCCAGCAACCCAAGCGTCTCTGGCTCATGCGGCAGCAGGTGGACCAGAATCTGAGTGAGCCAGGTCACTTCCTGCGCCAGGGAGGACGCTCCCTGATCGACGCTCAGGGTGAATGCGGCGTAAAGAGCATCGAGCACCGCGTCGAGACGGCCCGCCAGTTCCTCCTTGGGCGGGACGGCGAAAGGGATCGCGGCCACGCGGATTTTGGTTTTGGCCCGGACGAGGCGTTGGCTCATGGCCGCCGGAGTGAGGAGAAAAAGGCCGGCGATTTGTTGCGCTTCCAGCCCGAGAATCGTCTGCAAAATGAGGGGAGCGCGGACGGCGGGATCGATGGCCGGGTGGGCGCAGACAAAGAAGAGCTTGAGGCGCTCATCTGGAATTTCTCCGGGGGCATCGACGACGGCGGAGGCGGCTTCGAGGGCTTGGGAGAGGCGATCCATGGCGGCTAAGCGGGTCGCGCCGCGGCGTTGCGCGTCGATGAGCCGGCGTTTGGCGACGGAAATGAGCCAAGCTTCAGGTTGCCGAGGGATGCCGGAGTGAGACCATTGGTCCAAGGCGGCGGCAAAGGCATCACTCAGGGCATCCTCGGCGGCGGTTAAATCTCCTCCGGCGCGGGCGGCGAGGAAGGCGAGGAGGCGTGGGCGGCTTTGGCGGAAAACTTGGTCCAGGGCGGCGCCGATTTCGTGATCCGGAAGCATGCGCAATCAGAGGGAAAAGCGGGAGGGAACGCTGGAGTGGAGCACCCCGGCGTTCCGTGGGGGCGTGCGATTTACCCTTTGGGCAGAACGGGCCGGATCTCCACGGAGGAGGATGCGGCGGCAGGGCATTTGGCGGCCCACTCAATGGCTGCGTCGAGGTCGGGAAGGTCAAGAATGAAGAAACCCGCGGCCAATTCTTTGGATTCGGCGAAAGGGCCGTCATGGACCGTTTGCTTTCCATCCCGGATCCGGACCGTCGTCGCGGTGGAGGCAGGCTGGAGGGCGGCGCCGCTGACCATGGCGCCGGATTCGCCGGCCAGTTTGCAGTAAGCGTTCCAAGCTGCCCAGTAGGCGGGAGCTTCCGCTGGATCTTCCCGCTTGGCGAAGTCAGCTTCGGTTTCGGTGAAAAGGAGCATGTATTGCATCGATTGGATTCGGTTGGTTGGTTGGTTGTTACGGCTCACTGGCCGGCACGAAGATGTCGGCCCAGCCCTGGGTGAATCGACAAGTCTCCAGATTTTTCTCCGATTTCTCCCGGACGCCCGGCGACGCCGGATCACGGCACGGGCTTCAGGGCAAACCGGGCGGGCCAACCATTGGAACCCGCCGGATCTTCGAGGAACGAATCGAGCAAATTGTCAAAAGTGACCCCGTTGTAGAGGGTCGCCAGGGTCTTTTCTCCGGCTTCCATCAAGGTCCGGTAAAGGCTCGGGTCGCTGATCAAACTGCGCACCGCCGAGGCCAGAGACGCGACGTTTTTCTCGGGGAAGAACAACGCGTCGTGATTTGGCTTGAGGACCTTGGTGAAAACGGGGTGATCCGAGACAATCAAGGGCGTGGCCGCCGAGAGCGCTTCGAAAATCGTGTTGGGAAGGCCCTCCGCATAGCAATGGTGCGTTCCGACCACGGTGGCGTCATGGGCTCGCATTTGCGGGACGATCTCGGTCAGCGGGATCAAGCCCAAAAGCCGGACGGCGTCGCTCACTTGGAGCTCGTCAATGAGCCGCTGAAACCGTTCGTTCTCCCCCTTGCCCGCGAGGTTTGCCTGGACATCGACTCCGGATTTGCGCAACTCCGCCACCGCTTGAATGATGTCGCCCACCCCTTTGCTCTCGAGGAGCGCGCCGGCGTAGAAAAGGCGGAAGGGCGTGTTCGCGGCCATCTTTCCCGCGGGTGGCTTCTGGGGGCTGAGCGGATTAAAATCCCAGGCAATGCGTTTCTCTGGCGGGATGCCGAGAAACTGCAACGACTCGGCCGCGGGCCGGCCGTGGTTGGCGATGGCGGGGTAGGGGAGCCGTTTCAGGACGCTGGCGAGTCTCCAATTCGCCAGATGGACGCGAGGGCTAACGGGCTCAAAAGTGTCCGCAAACATTCCCAACGTGCGAATTTGCCGCGAGGCGGCCCAGTCCAGCATGACGCGGTTCGGGGTGCGGCAAACAAAGAGATCGGGTTCGGGGATGGATTGCATGAGGTCCCGGACCGCTTGCCGTTGCCAGAAGCGGCTCTCGGGGGAAACCCAGCAGCGGAGGTTGGGCAATAGTTGCTCCTGGTGCTCCCGGTGGCCGCAGACCACCACGTCCACGGCATACCGTTCGCTCAGCGAAACCACCTTGGCCACGCTCGTCCTCTGGTCCCGGTAGGTCTCCGCTTCGCCCCGTTCGAACCGGTGGAACGCATCGGCAAAGTCGCCGAACTGAAAGAAGAGAATCCGCGTCATTCGAAGGTCGTGGGAAAGGTGGGAATAGAATAGCGTCAGGGCACCAGAGACCTGCCCCGGTAACCTGTCAATGATTCAAGAAGCAAGAAGCCGCTCCGCGGTTGGGGACTGGCAGGTGAATTCTACGGATCCCAAGGCGCGAAAATCGCCACGAGCGCGATCACAATTGACAATTGCCCACAACGGCCTTTAGGTTCCCCTCCCAGTGCCTGCGGACTCCTGCCGCCAGGAACATGGATTCGGCGAGGTCGCCAAGTGGTAAGGCCGAGGTCTGCAAAACCTCTATCGCGGGTTCGATTCCCGCCCTCGCCTGAGCTTCCCTCATAACTCGTTCATCCCGAGGGAAGTCGCTGATTCTGAGGGCTTGACATCGAGCAAGTGGGACACAATGATGGGACACAGACTCGGTTTTCGTCATGTCCAAATACCTCGCTATACGCGGCGCGACGTTCTACTTCAAAATGCGGATTCCGTGTGACCTTCGCGCCGCTGGCGTCTACGGGAACAGTGAGTTTATTAAGCATTCCCTCGAAACGACTGACCGACGGACTGCGGAGAGGTTGAAGGCGTCCCGCCTTGTTGAGGTCCAAGAAGAGTTCGCCGCTCACCGGCTCAGGCTCAAAGCGCCCGTTCCGGCGAACGAGCCGATGGAAACCACCATCGAGAGGTTCTCGCATCTTCCGGAGAGGGAACTACGAAGGCTCCGTGAGATCGCCAGCAAATTGAACGTTCGTGCAAACGAGGAACTGTCGCCAAGGGAGACCAAGCGTTGGAAAGAGGAAGTCAATCGCCTTCTGCTTCTGGAACGTCCATTGAGCGTATTGACCTCGGAGGAGCGAAGGGATTGGATCACCCGTTGGTTCATCCGGCACGAGCGGGATGCCACGTCAGTTCGTTTGGCGTGCGGCAGGCTGGAAGGCGGCGGTGATGAAGTTGCAGACTTGGAGCTTGCCGTTCTCACTGGGCAAGCCCAAGGCTATCCCAAGGTTGAATGGGAGTTCGATCTGGAACGGGAGCTGAACGCTACCGGCATTTGGCTCGACGATGCCTGCCGGAGGGATGTTCTCCCGGAGATGCTCATGACCTTCAAGCGAGCCCGGATCGAGGTCGAACAGAGGACGATGGCCGCCCGAAAAGGTGACCCCGCCTTCCAAGCCGATACCCTGTTTGCGGGGATCACCTTCTCAACCCCGGAGCCAAGCCCAGCGAGGTCGAAAGCTTCCAAGACGGTCAGGGAGCTGCGGGTGCATTTCATCGCGCACAAAGGCCGAGTGAAACCGGCGACAATGAAGAGTTATCGGGCCCACTTTGACGCCCTTGAGGCGTTTCTCGGTCCCGAGCTTCCGGTGGAATCCGTGGACTACGAAAAGGCGAAAGGATTCGCAGCATTCCTTTCCAGAATTCCTGCCCATGCGGTCAAACGTTACAAGGGAATGAGCCTCCCGGACGCGATTGAGAAGGCGGATCGAGACGCCAATCCCGAACGGCTCGCTCCCAAGTCCCAAGCCGATTACTTCGGAGACGCTGTCGCCCTTTTCGCTCACGCCCTCGACATCGGCTGGATCTCTTCAAATCCGTTTGCGGCTAAGGCGCTGAAAAACCTTCTCCCGGAGATACCCGCCAAGGCTGAAAACGGACTCACAGTCGAAGACCTCAATCATCTCTTTGCCCATCCGTTCTTCCTTGCGGAACGCTCAAGACCTGCCGGACAAGGGCGTTTTTGGACGGTTCTGCTCTGCACCTTCCATGGAACCCGCTTGAACGAGGTGGCTCAGCTCCGAATCGAAGACGTGAAGGAGTCCGAAGGTATCGCGTTCCTCGACATCATTGAGGGAGAAGGGCAAAGCCTGAAAACTTCCGCCAGCCGGAGGCGGATTCCGATTCACCGGAAGGTCATCGAGCTAGGCTTCATGGAGTTTGTCGCTCGTCAACGAGAGCGAAACGGCAGGGGAATGCTGTTCCCCGAGTTACACGGCACCAAAAAACCGGGCGACAAGGTGACGCAGTGGTGGCTACGCAACAAGGTGGACATTCTTGGTTTTGTGTCGAGCAGACACGGGAAAACACTCCATTCTTTGCGTCACTCGGTTGCCGATGCGATCCGCCGTGTCACGACGTCGGACGAGATTCGATATGCGCTTTGCGGATGGTCCAAAGGCATGAGGAAGAACTCGGGTTGGGACTACGGCGATGGCTATCCGCTTTCGAAGCTGAAGGAGGTGATAGATCAGGTTGAGTTCGATGGACTCGATCTTTCTCCGCTCTCTTCGAAATCGGCGCTGGTTCAGTAGCCAGCCTGAGCAAGCAGTTCCGAGACCTTGGTGCCCAACGCTCCCGCAATCCGCTCAAGAGTGGCAATGTTCGGGCACCGTTCGCCACGTTCGAGAAACCCGATATAGGTTCGATGGTGGCCGGAAAGATCCGCGAACTCTTCCTGGCTCACGCCCATCGCTTCTCGCCGAGACCGGATGACGCAGCCGAGCTTGCGGCTGATCTCCCGTTGGCCTGACTGATGGGAACCCACCAGTCCTGTTAAGACCTAGCTACTTTGATATCGACATACAGAAAGTAGCATTTATGGTCTCCCAATGGGTGGGCGCCAGGGGAATTCCTAGCTCTGGCTCCTCAGCCTTAGTGTGGCCTTTCCCGCTTGCATTCCTGACAACCAACGCAACGATTGTTTCCCAATGAGAGTGATAATTGCGATCATCTTCCCTCCGCTTGCCGTATTATCGACTCGGAGAATCGGAGCGTTCCTTCTGAACCTACTCCTGTGTCTGCTGTTCTGGATTCCGGCCATCATCCACGCGATTTACGTCGTGCTAGACTACAACGCTCAGAAGGGGGCGAAGCGCCAGGGTGGGCAGGGAGCGGCCTCGTCACCTCCGCCGATCCCGACTAGGCGAGTCAATCCCGTGACATTTGCGAGCCTCAGTCTGGTGGGAACCGTTGCGTTCCTCTTCTTTCTATGGGCTGTGTCGTTGGTCGATAATGGTGCGCAAGGGTCTGCGAATGATCGACGGCCAAGCCCCGGGGAACAAGCCAACAAACCGGACGTCAACCCTGTCGTTCCGGAAATCGCCAGCCAAGAGGCGACGCCTCCCCAGGCGATGCCGTCCCCAGCACCGGCAGAAAGCCAAACTCAGGAGCGAGGCCCGGCGCCGACTGATCACATGGGACGAGCTAAAGCGCTCTATTTGGAACTGCTTGAGATGAGAGCTGCTCCGGAATTCCACCAAGAAGGCTTTGCTGAAGGTTCGAGATTCAGGTCATGGTTTGAGCGGTCGCAGACCCTTCAAGCAGAAACGAAAGGTGATTCCGCCTTTATTGCCAAAGGGGTAGCTGTTGGCGATCTAGTCATTTTGGCCAACGAGTGGAGGACCAACAAAGGCGCAGACACGGAAGCCAGTCGCTTTCTCGACGAGGCGTGGGCGCAGGCCATGGGAGTGAGTCGCACAGAAAGCGATCCCAAGAATAAGGCACAAGAAGTGTCCAGTGACGGAGTTTATGCTCCGCGAGAATGGACCAGCGCTGACGGACAGCGAAAGTTCTTCGGAAGGGTGGAAGAGTTCTCTAGCGATGAAGTGACGATCCTCAAAGATGAGAAGCCATTTAAGCTGACAATGGACAAACTCTCCCAAGCGGACCGGGAATTTCTTGGGCAGGGCATAGCGTTCACCACACTAGGTGGCAAACGCTATGAGAACGTCTCCATTCATCGCATCGAGTCGGACGTGCTGACCCTTAAGAGTGCGGCGGGTTTCTTGAAGATCACCAGGGGAAGTCTTCCTGAAGAGCTTGGGGCTCGGTTTCCCTATCGAGTGACTCCGTCAGAGTCGAAACGTATCGCTGCCGAGGCGGCACGGGCGCAAGCTGAGCAGCAAATGGCGAAAGCGAACCACGCTGCCGCTTCGAAGCGTGTCGCACAGGAGCAACTCGACACGCTCATCAAGGTTCTGGAAGTTTCAGGCTCAGGCAACTTCATCAAGCATGTCTCTGTGAACGGGCAGGTCGCCACCCTCACCGTTGCGAATAGCTGGCATTACGAGCCGAAGCAGGTGCGCCTTCAGTTCGCCCAAGTTTTGTGGCAGGCGTGGGCACAGATCTACTCGCCCAATGATCTCGACAAAGCCCACATCAAGC
The DNA here is from genome assembly GCA_945883495.1 of Akkermansia muciniphila. Lineage (GTDB taxonomy): Bacteria > Verrucomicrobiota > Verrucomicrobiia > Verrucomicrobiales > DEV007 > V1-115. The sequence continues at coordinate 44,655 of CAMCXS010000033.1, read as the reverse complement.
TAGTCGATCTTGTTGGCAATGAGGTCGGAGGATCTGGATGGTTCGCAGGGTCAATGGTGTCAGTGAAAGACTGAGTTAATAATAAAAGCTTACCAAGGAAGGTAGAAAAAGTCCGCAGAAGCGCTTGTCGATATTTCGACTATATGTCACAGTGGGGAGCTGTGGCATCCCAGGTAAAATCCACTGTTCACCGTCGCAATCATGGGCGTGAGAGGCGACAGGCGCAGTTCTTGGCTTCTCTTCCGCGAACGTGCGGGAGCATACCTGAAGCGGCTAAGGCGATAGGTATCGCCAGGACCACCCATTACGTTTGGCTGAAGACCGACCCTGTTTATCGGGCGCGGTTCGAGGCCGTAATGGCAACGATCACAAGAGCGCCCTCCGTCGTGCAAGGACAAGCCGAGCCCGCGAACCTGGAGGGATGCGCTGGAAGGCCGAGCAAGTATACTCCTGAAAATGTAGCGGCCATCTGCGCAGCGGTCACAGATGGGCTTCCGCTGAATCATGCTGCTGCCTTGGGCGGCATCACCTATGAGACGCTGCTCCAATGGCGTAAGGAACGCCCTGAGTTTTCTTTGCTTCTAGAGCAAGCCAAGGCGCAAGGAATCAAGGCGAGGATGAAGGTGATCATTGATGCCATCGCCAAGGGCGATACACAGTGCGCAAGATGGTGGGCGGAGAAGACCGTGGCAGGGTTTGCAAAGACAGTTCTTGATCACGAGGTGAAGATCTCGGGAGAAGTGGGAGTGACGCTCGGTCTTGCTCAGGATACCCTCGACCGGATCGCAGCCGCCCGGACTGCACAAACGGAGACTCCCGGCGAAGGTGTCACGCCTCACGCTCTTCCGGAATGAGTAGATGCTCATACTCGGAACGGGAAAGGCTCAAACTTCTCAGCCTGCCCTACGGCTTTGCGATGGGCGTTTTGGGGCTCGATCTCTACCCGTGGCAAGTCGAAATCATGGCCGCTCTGGACCGTCCCGGATCTGTGGCTGTAAAGGCGGCGAACGGATCGGGAAAGACGACCGGGCTTGGCGCCCCGTTGGCGCTATGGCATGCCTCGGTCTATCCCGGTTCCTTGACCATCGTGACAGCGGGCGTCTACCGGCAGGTCCGGGATGCCTTCTTTCCGGCGATCCGAAGCTTTGCCCCTAAGCTCCCAGGTTCATGGACTTGGAACAATGCCGAGGTGACGACCCATACCGGATCGCGGATCATCGGCTTCTCGACTGATGACGCGCAGCGATTTGAAGGCTGGCACAACGAGAACCTGTTGATCATCATTGACGAGGCGAAGTCCGTTCCTGACGAGATCTTCAACGCGGTGGAGAGATGCCAACCGTCCAGGTTGCTCCTGATTTCGTCACCGGGTCCAGCCTCGGGGGCCTTCTACCGAGCCTTCACGAAGGACGCGAGGTTCTACCGGCGATTCTCGGTTACTGCCTACGACTGTCCCCATATCGAGAGGTCCTGGATCGCCGCGCAGATCGAGAAGCACGGTGCGGATTCGCCCCTCGTCCGTTCGATGATCCACGCGGATTTTGACGAGACCGCCGATGAACGTGCTTCGATCTCCCTCCGCGCCGTTGAAGACTGCATCGCCAATCCTCCGGTCTTTGCAGATGGTGAGATCCAAGCGTTCTGCGACTTCGCCGCTGGCGGAGACGAGAACGTCTTGGCGATTCGTCGGGGAAACCGCGTTGAGATCGCGGATGCCTGGAGGGATTCAAACACCATGCAAGCGGTCGGGCGGTTCATCCGTCTGTTTGAGCGTCATCAACTCCCCAAAGACCGCATTTTTGGCGACGGCTCCGGTTTGGGCAGACCCATCTGTGATCGCATGGCAGAACTCGGATGGCCGATTACCGGGATCAATAACGGGGCCAAACCGAAGAACCGTAGGCTCTACGCCAACCTTGGGATTGAGATGTGGGCGGCAGGCGCCCGAATGATCGAAAAGCGGGAGGTGATCCTTCCGAACGATGAAGCACTAATCGGCCAACTCACAACGCGCCGGGTGTCCCTAGGAAGCACGGGGGTTGTCGTGCTTGAAACAAAGGAACAGATGAGACGGCGAGGCTGCCAGTCGCCCGACCGGGCAGACGCGGTCTTCGGAGCGCTCTATCCTCTAAGGCGCCCGTCCCTTCTAGTGTGATCGGGATCATCTAAGACCAAAATCCACTCAACGACAAAACATGAAGAACGAAGAGAAGACAAACCCTCACTCAGGCGAATGGAACGAGAAAAGCGAACCTCATTCCGTAGAGGATCAAAAGCTATCCGATTACTTTGCTGCCTCCCGGCAGATGCGGATTGCCCTCGGTGGGTTGAGTTTGGCGGAACAGGCAATCCTGCACTGGATCTTCGATCGCACATACGGTTGGGGCAAGAAGATCGAGGCGGTTTCTGTTCGGCAAATGAGCATTGGAATCAAGGATCGAAAGCGCCAATGCTTGGTTGCTCCCCGTGTAGCAGAGTGGAGAACGTGCAATAGGGCGTTCCAATCCTTGGTCAAGAAAGGGTTGGTCGAAATCCACGGAACTGATACCGAGGACAAAATGTTTGTTAGCGTCTGTTTGAACAAGCGTCCAGAAGGAGCATCCAGAATTAGGAGGACTCGATCCCCCTCCGAAAATGCAGAGGGGGGCCTCTGCAAAAACGGAGGGGGGGCTCTGCTAATTTGCAGATTAAAGATGATAGAATGGAGATGGTAGAAGGAAACATGGTAGAACCTGCGGACGCTGTGCGTCCGAGCACTGCCTTGGGGGAGAATTAAACCGAATCGGAGAAAGGGGGGGGGCAAGAATGGCTTCCGTTGCAATCGAGCTGATTGATGTATTCAAAAAATCCCTGCCTCAATTCGGCCTGTTGTTCCCCCACTGAACCGGCCTTCGTGAAGGTCGATTTATCGTATTCTAGAAATCTATTGATTTTCTGAATACAGATGACATAGTGTTCACCATGAGCAAGCCTCTTCCCGCCGTCATTCTCGTCCGGGTCTCCACCAAGAAACAGGAGACTGACAGGCAGGTCACCGAACTCAAAGCTGTCGCCGCTTCCAAGGGTTGGGATGTGGTCGAGATTGCGGAAGAACAGATCGGCGGCACCAAGGACGCTTCTGCTCGCACTGGTCTCAACCGTGTCCGCGAACTGGTTGAGGCGGGGAGAGTCAAGAAAGTGCTTGTTCACGAAGTCTCCCGGATCGCCCGGAGGAACTCCGTCGCCCATGAGTTCCTGGAGTTCCTTGAATCTCACTCGGTTTCCCTCTACTGGCACTCCCAAGGGATCGAGACCCTTCTCCCGAACGGAAAGCGGAATCCCGCCGCTTCGATCATGTTTTCGCTCCTTTCGGAGATGGCGAGGGCGGAACGGGAAACGATGGTTGAGCGGATCAACTCGGGACTGGCTGAAGCTCGGAGGAAGGGAGTGAAGCTCGGACGGCCCAAGGGAACGACCACGACACCGAGGGAACTAATTGAGCGTCATCGCGACATCGTGAAGCAACTGAAGGCGGGTCAGTCCGTCCGGAACACAGCGAAAATCACCGGCAAGGGGATGTCAACGGTGCAGCGGGTCAAGGCGGTCTTGGGCTCGGAAAGCTTGCGCCGCCTTTGCGCATGAGGTCAGATTGCTGTGCATGAAAATGAGATTTCGTGCGCAGAAAATCTTGACTTTGCGTGCGCCTCGGTGACTATGCGTCATGGCATTTAGAGCAAACGAGTCAGAAACCGAGCTGTTCGAGCGGGCAGAAGAGTTCCTTCTTTCGCCAAAAAACCTGAGCAGGGAGGAAATCAAAGCAGGACGGGTATTACTGGAGGAACTCGTAAGGAGGTGGGGGCCAGTGGTCGATAGCTACCCCTGTTGGCACCCTCTTGTCACAGCCGGGGAGAGGCTTGATTCCAACCCAAGGACACGTCCTGACGATTCGTGTGGCTACCAAGGGCTTGATCACACCGTCTACTTCCGCAATGCTATTCTGACCTGCCCATACGAAGGTAGCGACACCGTCCTAGAGTCAGTCAAAAAGCTTGAGTTTCCCTCTTGTGTAAGCGTGAAATGCGAACTGTTGGATGTGAAGTTGTATCATTCGAGCGCTCTCCCTATCCTGATCACCTGCGAATGGCTGCTGCATCCTCAGTCAGATGGCACTATCTCTCAGCGTGCGGCAGTGGCACTAATGGTAGAAGAAGAGCTTCGGGGCTGGAAGCGTGCGGAAGTGGCTGAAACGTGGGAGACGATGAGGACCTATATGCTAGGACGCCCGTGTGGCAAAAGTTCCTCGCTTTTCGTGAATCAGAAAACGGGTCAGGCAATGAAGTCGGTTTATGAAGCACTAATCTGGGCGGGGGCCTTTGGCCCGATCCGGGTTGATTTTTAATTCTGTGGCGGTCTGTCCCATCCCGAAAGGCCATGAAGCGAGCAATGTCCCGCGCACCCAGCGTTCTAAATGGGGTGAAGGGTTCTCGAAAGAAACATCCTCAACGCATTCCCTTTGACCTTCCCCTTCGAAGCAATACAATTCCTAACGTCAGCGGGGGCTTTACAGCCAACGACCCAGAAGAAAATTAACCGAACTACTATCAATGAGCAACGAACTGAAAGCAGTTTTTGAATCCCACCGGATGCAGATCTTACTCAATTGCCAGGACCCTTCCGGAGATCTCAAACTCCCGGAGGGCTTCCTTTATTCGGTCGCAGCAGGAATTTACCCCATCTTTGACGAGAGTTGGTGCGTTGGCGAGCAAGACCCCTTTTCTGACTGCTATCGGGTTGGTAAAGAGTTCGTTGATCAACTCGTGACTCATCTGGACAAGAAGTGGCTGGAAAAAGCGGTTCCAACCTTTTATCAATTAGAGGGGGAGTTTGGAGGGCGGGCGAAGCGGGTGGAGCTTATTCAAGTGCTGCGTTATTGCTTCCTTAGCGACAAGTTCGATCCTGACTTCTACGACACGGTATTGACGGCAAGCGAGCACCCCGTCGAGGCGAACGGGATCAACCGCCCTTTCAGTAACGACGATATCAGTATCTTGTGAGTCGGCTTCCGGCTGATTTCTCGCGAGGATTACTTTGCTGTGAGGGTCAGAATCCATCCGTATCCGATCCTGTAAGCTTCCCTTTTCAGACTTATTGTGTAAGCGTCGGTGGAGATCTCCTTACCCTTCAGCGGATCGGCATGCTTGAAAATCTCACCCGGCTCTGGCACTCCGAGATCTCCGAGAATTCCGGTGCCCACCTCGCGGAACTTGGTGACAGTCGGATTGACGCCGCCAGAGTTGAAGCAATCTGCCGTGAGCCTCATGAATTCGACCCGGTTTTCCACCGACGAGTGAAAGAGACACGTGATTTCGTTGTCCATATCTCCGACCCGCTGCTTGTTGCCTTTGAAGGTGAGGATCGAGGATTGGCTGAACCATCCCAAGCCAAGATTCTTCCATGCCGGAACTGAACCGGAGATGGGTTGAAGTCCATATTTGGCGGGGATGGCGATGCAATCCTTCGGTTTTTCGAAGGAGGTTACGAACACTTCCCCATGGCCGATTGTTGGGACGACGACAAGGGCGAAGGTGATGACAAGAGCAGCGATCTTCACTTCGTAAGTATGGGTATGCCAGGTGAAAAGGCGGATTTCGCGGCGAGGTGTCGCAGTTACGCAAAGTTCCCTTCCCAAGTCAAGGCTTCCAGAAATCGGCCGCTGCGCAAGTCAGCCCGAAAAAAGGGGAGGCGTCGCGGACGCGTGGGACAGAAACGCCAGGAACCTAGCTTCACATTTTGCTAGAGAATCCCGGTCACGGCGCCATCTGTCTAGATGCCATTGCACCTAAGTTCAATCAGTGTCTTGCTTTTTGCGGTCGCTTCCTGTTCTACGGCGATTGCTGAGGACTACCAGATGAGCACCGTTCCGGTGGACGATCCCCGATGGGGCAGAATCCTTGCACTCGTCAACGAGCAAACGGCCAACCGGGCAGCCGCAGCCGCTGAGTCGGGCGACGAGAAGACCATCGAGATCGTTCAGTTCATCGAGGGAACAAGCTATTTGGCAATGATGAGGACGCCCCAGCAATTGGCTGGATCTGTCGCCCGGGCCATGGGAACAACGTTCGTCCCTGCCGGGGAGTGGTCCACCGTCCGGCTTGATCTCCCGCCGGGTTCCAGCCGACTCGCCGACGGAGAGAAGATGCTTAAGTCCGTCGAAGACACAGGGCAACTCTTCGAATACACGACGGCTCTCGGAGCAAACGCGACTGTGAAGGTTTTTCGCTTAGCCGGAACGAGTGCAGACCTTCAACAGCTGACGAAGGACCAATTCTTGGAGCGGCTCAAGGCTGGCAAAACGTGGACGGTCACCGTTCCTCAGGTCACGTCGAGGTGCAGTTTCTGCCGTGGCGCAAAGTTCGTGAGCGGTGCTCCGTGTCCTCAGTGCAAGGGCGTTGGGGGAGAGTTTGTTGAACGGATCGTCAACATCACTTGGTGAACAGCAATGGTCTTCTCGTCTGTGCCTTGGGACACGAGGCACAAGGGTGGGACACATTGGGTCGTTTGCGGCGTCGTAAGTCCCTGAAAATCAGCACTGCAAAGGCGAGGAAGTCGATTCCCGCCCTCGCCTGAGCATTCGTAACTCCTTCATTATGAGGGAGTTACTCGTTTTCTGGGACATCAGGTGTAGTCTCGGCCGATTTGTCCAGTGCTTCGAGAAATTTCCGGGGCCCCAAGATCTGGAACTCGAAAAGCCCGTCCAGCGTGGTGAGGTGGGCGTCGTAGGTGACCAGATGAGTTGCATTCCCGTTGGTCGCACAGAGCAAGAACGCGATGTCATCAGGATCATCAGGATAGAACCGCTCGTGAAAGAACGCGATGAAGACATTTTCCCCGGCAACGATCAATCGGGCGAGAAATGGCTGAATTCGTTCCGGAGAAATCCCGAGTTCGAGAAGCTTCTCCGCATACTCGCTGAGGATGTCTCGCGAGTGCAGCCAGATGTAGCTTCCCCGGTCCCAGCGCGCCTGAAGTTCGCGGTTAGGGCTCTCCTCCGAGGTCGAACGCAATCCGGCGATGACGACGTTGGTGTCAATGACCGCCCGGAAGGTCATTCGCCACCCAGCGTTTGCCACCGGGCGGAAAATTCCTGTCTTGCCTGCTGGGGCGACACTCCATCGGCGCGGAGGCGGTCAGCCTCAGCATAGGCTGCGGCCACCAAATTGTTCACATCGGCGCTGTAACGATCCTTGCGCCAGCGGGCGATCTTGATCTGTTCCTCCACAAACCAAGCGATCCGCTCGCCAAGCCCTTCAATCTGAGCCGCTTCTTCTGGAATCTCGATGTGGATTGTTGCCACGGAATGATCCTACCGCTTAGACGCCCTGAAGGCAACAGCGAGTGCTCGTTTGTGGGGGGACCATCGCGATGACTGCACCAGGGACGCAGGGACACGCAGGTGGGACACAAAGCGCCGGAACGGTCGTCATAACTCCCTGAAAATCAGCACTTCAAAGGCGAGCAATGCGATTCCCGCCCTCGCCTGAGTTTCCGGGGAGTTTCAGTCACTTGGCGCTGCGGTAACCCTCGGTTCAGGAAGGTTTGGTTCGGCCGGGAGAGAGGTGCTTCAGGCGAGCCGCGACCAGATCGCAGGCTGCCCCAGTGACCAGGCCGATCACGGCGTAGATCGCAGCGGTGACGAGCCATTCGAGGATCGGACCCAAATCATGGGCGAGGTGCTTGATGAATTCCTCGGGGCCATGCACCCCGAGTTCGTGAAGGCCATGCACGAGAATGCCGCCGCCCACCCAGAGCATGGCGAGCATCCCGATAAAGCTGAGCGTCTTGAGGAAGGGCGGCATGCCGTTCACGATGGCGCGGCCGATCGCTTGCGCGGGTCCCCCGGAGAGCGCGAGATGAGCCCCGAAGTCATCGGCCTTCACGATCACCGCTACCGTTCCATACACCAAAACGGTCATGAAAAACCCGACGACGGCGAGGACAACGGCTTGCAGCCAGACGGGGGAGCCCGAAACGCTGGCCAGGGTAATGGCCATGATCTCCGCGGAGAGGATGAAATCGGTGCGGATCGCGCTGGCGACTTTCGCGCTTTCCGATTCCACCGGCGCCGGTCCGTTCTTTTCCGAGGGCTCGTGGGCGTGCGGGTGCAGCAAGTCGTGAACTTTGTGGTAACCCTCCAGGCAGAGATAGGCGCCGCCCATCATGAGCAACGGCGTGATGAGCCAGGGAGCGGCGAAGCTCAGCAGCAATGCGGCGGGAAGGATAAAGAAGAATTTGTTCCGCAGGGAGCCAATCGCGATTTTGCCAATGACCGGAAGCTCACGATCCGCAGTGAACCCGACGACGTAACGCGGAGTGACCGCTGCGTCATCAATGACAATGCCCGCCGCTTTGCTTCCCGCCTTGGTGGCCTGAGCCGCGGCGTCGTCCAAGGAAGCCGCCGCCACCTTGGTCAAGGCGGCAATGTCATCGAGCAGGGCAATCAGACCAGAAGCCATGGTCCTTCCTAGCATGTGACCGAAGGCCGGTCAATCGGACACTCCGCCACCGCACAGGGCGATGGTTCTGGAGGCGGGGCATTCCGCCGAAGCAGCGTCCCCTGGATCAATGGGCGTGGTCGAGGACGAATTGGAACACCGGCGCCCAATGTTGGGGGGCAAAGTCCAACGTGTTGTGGCTGGCGTCGCGCTGTTCCCAGATCCGCTTGGGGCCGGAATAGCCCTGATACAGTCGTCGGCCCAAGTCCACGGGAATGATTTCATCCCGGCCTGCTAGCACAAAGGCGACCGGTCCCTGGTAACGGCGCAACGCTGTCACGGAGTCGTATCGCTCCGTCATCATGAGGTGGACGGGAAGAAAGGGACAGTGATACGCCGCCACGTCCACCAAGCTGGTCATTGGCGTAATCAGAACCACGCCGGCTAGCGAGTCCGGGCGCTGAGCTGCTACCCAACTGGCAACGCCAGTGCCCAGGGATTCTCCTGCGAGGAAGAGGGGCAAAGGGCTGCTCTCGCGCAGCAAGTCGCACCCCTGGAGGGCGGCCTCGCGGATGGCGAGCTCGCTTGGTGAACCTGCCCGGGCGCCGTAGCCCGGATACTCCAGGCAGAAAACCTCCCAGTCTGCCGGAAGCGACGCGGCGATGTAGGCGCGATCCACGGCTTGGCCGCCGTTTCCGTGAAACACCAGAAGCCGCCGCGCCGGTTTGTTCCCGTTGGGGAGTGGAGTCTTCCAACCGATCAAATGCCCCTCCGGCGCCCTCCACGGCATCAATCCGCGTTGTGTCGCCAAGCCGAGCAGCGATGCCTCCGAGGCGCGCGACGGGTAGTAAATGAAATTCTTTTGAAAAACCGCCAGCACGCCAAGAAAGACGACCGAAACAACGCCAAATGCAATGACGAGGCGTCGTGCGAAAGTCCGGAGATTCACCTCCGGTTTACGCATTCAGACCTTCCCCGGCGGCGGCCACAGCGGCGGCGGGCGTCGCAGGCACGGGGGCGCTGCCGGAGGGCAATCGATGGCGTCCCAGCGCTTTGCCACGGGCGGAACCGCGCTTCTGGGGCCGTGCCTTGGGGGCCGGGGTCAGGTCGGCGGGCGACTGCATCCGGGCCGCGGCCAAACCGATGAGGCGAGCGACGTCGTAGGCGCGCACGAAGGCCGGGAACTCGACCATCAGGTCGGTGCTGAGATCGTCCATCCGCTCCAGGCAGAGATCGCCTTCGGCCAGGATGTCCTCCAATTGATTCGAATCGATTGGCTGCCCGGTTTCATCCAAAGGAAGCGGAAGGGCGAGGAACGCTTGCAGCGCGGCATCGAAATCTGGAATCTTAGCGACGGCGTCCGCATGTTCTGGCTGCTCACAAAGGGCGGCCACGGCTTGGTACATGCGAAGCTTGGCGGATTCACGAACGTTCATACGAATGAACCATTAATGATTCCTGACTATTTGTAAACTCGGGTTTCTCACATTCTTCCAGATGGGAGAGTTCCCGTACCTGGTTGTTCGCATCAGAGAAAGCCCGCCAGATCCTCCGGAAGTGGACTGATCCAGATCTGCTCGTCCACCTCTAGGCAATGCGCATGCAGCGCGTGCCGGTCCAGAAGAAGCCGCGCTTCGAGTGCCGCGGTCCAGCCCGTTTCGATGAAGTCGAGGTAACAGGTTTCGTCGGACCCGTAGATTTTGTCGCCGACAATGGGGTGACCGGAATAGGAGAGGTGCACGCGGATTTGATGCATCCGGCCCGTTTCCGGGTAACAGTGCACCAAGGCGAACGGGCCTTCCTGTCGGGTCCGGCGATCGGCCACCTTGAAGCGCGTGCGGCAAGGTTTGCCGGCCGGGTGGACCATTTGTTTGACCCAAATCGGCGAAGCCGTGATTTCGCCTTTTCGCAGGATCGGGGCATCGACCGTCCAGGAATCTTCGGATGGCCAGCCGTGGACCAGGGCAAGGTAGGTTTTGCGGAACTCCCCGCGTTCCATCGTCTTGCCAAAGTGCCGGGCGGTGTGGGCGTTTTTGGCGATGAGGACCAATCCGCTGGTGTCGCGGTCCAGGCGGGTGATGATCGAAAGGGTGGCGCCGTTTGCCAAGTCGAAGGCCAGCAGGCCACGCAGTCCGTCGAGGAGAGTGGGTGGATTGTCCAGATTCGTGGGATGACAGAGGAGGTGCGCGGGCTTGTCCACGACAATCCAGTCCTCGGACTCCGCGATGACGGTAAAACGAGGATTGAAAAGGAGCGGGCCGTTCACGAGTCCGGTGGGGGAGGGCGCGGATGGACTAAGATCCGGAGCGGCTCCAGATGCGGGTTTCGAGGTTGAGTTGCTCGACCAATTCCAGACAGGAGCGAACTTCAGAGGCAATGCGTTGGAACTCGCCGCTTGGTTCCAGGAGGCTCTCTTGGAGATTGGGCTCGAAGAAATTCGCTTTGTGGGGGATCGCGACGTGGATGGAGGAATCGACGAAGGAAATGCGCAAGGCGCAGCCGCCCCAAGCTTGGCGGAGATCGAGAATGCGGCGCATGAGCGAGGTGCTGAGGAGGTAGCGAGCTTCGATTTGGTCTGACGAGTAGACCTGAAAATGCGTTTCGAACTCCGGGTCTTCCAGCCGGACGAGGTCTTTGCTGCCGAAGGGGAAGAAACCTTCCATGGCCTTGCCGATCCCGGCGAAAAGGCTTTTCTCGTTGTCTGGGAGAATCCGGGTGACGCCGTGGAACTGTTTGGGGAAATCCGCGCTCATGAGGAGACCCTGGAAGATGGTGACGTAGTAGGTCTCGCTATTGCCCTTGCTGTCCTGGCGGGTGCGGCGCTCCTGCGCGTGGATTTCGGCGATGGCGACGGGACATTCGCCAATCCGGCCAGTCAGAAGATCCTCGGTGCGGTAAAGATCCGGACGAGTGGTGAAGAGCTGCGTGCGGAGGAATTCTTCCGAGGAAATGCCCTGAGCGGGAAAGTAGTCGAGGCCGGGCGCCAGGGCGCGCACCAGTTCACGGACGAGCGTGGATTTGAAGCCGTTAGAGAATTCCCGAATGGCGGGCCCGGCCATCGCGGAATGGAGAATGGCACCGAGGATCACGCTGGCAACGGCCGCAAAGATGAGCGAGACCGGGAAAAAGTCCTGTCCGGCGACGAGCGCCACGATGAAAGCCACGACCGCGGCGGCGACGCAGGCGGTCCAGGCATGGCCCCGCTGCTCCAGGGCGTGACGGCGACGTTCCTCAAGCACCGCCAACTCTGGGGCGAGGCGGTCCAGGATGTTCTCCAGTGGGTCCATCCCCGATCTCCCAGGTTACTGGAAGCTGACCTTAACCGGGGCGCGTTCCGCTTCCTCGGCGGTGAAAAACTCGAGGCGCTGGAGGTTCATCGACTGGCCGACGATGCTGGACGGGAACATTTCCAAGGCGTTGTTGAATGTCTCCGCAGCTCCGTTGTAGGCCCGGCGGGCAGCGGAGATTTGTTCCTCGATCTCGGTCAGGGATTGTTGCAGGTGGAGGAAGTTCTGGCTCGAGCGCAATTCCGGGTAAGCCTCCGCCCGGGCGGACACGGTGCGCAACGCGGTGCCCAACGCGCCTTCGGCCTGGGCACGAGTGGCGGAATCGATGGAGGTGTGGGCGGCGCTTTCGCGGAGTTCCGTCAGTTTGGTGAGGAGATCGCGCTCGTGTTGCATGATCCCCTTGACCGTCTCGATGAGGTTGGGGACGAGGTCGTGACGTTTCTTGAACTGGACATCGATCCCGGAGAGCGCGCTGCGAGCTTGGTTGCGTTTGGCAATGAAGCCGTTGTAGGTGGCCATCCACCAGAGCAGGGCGATGCCGCCGATGACAAGGAAGGGGATAAGGAAATCAGGCATGGATCGAATTGGTGCAGCGTTCACCAAACCCGTTCCACAGCTTTCGCCGGGAGCCAACAAGAACGGCCGTCGCCGAGCTCCGCGTGAATCCAACCGGCGCGTTCTTCAAGGATGCGGAACTCGGTTCCGGCGTGGAGCGGTTCCTTAAAGCTGGGTTCGTAGGTGTCGCTATCGCCTTTCCGGGCCACGACATCCCCGGCTACGATCACGCCTTCCCGGATATTCGCTGCGGCCTGCGCGTCCAGGTTGAGGGAGATGAGCATGAGCACGGCCACGGCGGCGCTGCCTCCGGTAAGCCAAGGGAGCCAATTCTCCCGGCGGAAGAGGAGGGCGGTGGCGGCGCCCCAAGCGAGGAGCACAGCCCAGCCGAAGAGGTTGGCTTTGACCGCGGGCGGAAGATCGTAATGCCAAAAGAAGAGCGTTTCCGCGACTTTGCGTTTCGCGGGGACCTCGATGCGGTCCACGCGGCGGGAGCGGGCGAATTCCAGGTTTTGCACGAGGTTGGCGTCGTGCGGCATCAGGTCGTAGGCGCGGCGGTAGTTGACGATCGCGCGGCCGATGTCGCGGGCGCGGAAGTGGGCGTTGCCGATGTTATAATAAAGCTTGCCGTTCTCGATCCCGCCTTCGCGGATGAGGCGCTCGAAGCGGAGGATCGCCTTGGCGTAGGTTTCGCGGGCGGCGTCGGGATCGGTGGCCGACTGCTCGTTCGCCTGCCGGAAGAGAGAGTTTGCTTCTGCAAAAATCTCCTGTCGGCTCGCGGGATCCAGAGCGGCACCGGCGACGCCAGAGAGCGACATGAACAGAATGAGGAGCGGGAAGAATCGGCTCACGACCGGCAGGCGACGCAGCGTCTCGATGTCGAGCCAAGCCAAGCCAGTGGATTGGACTCTGGCCTCGATCCCGGCAACGACTTGGCGGCTGGCGTCGGCCAGTTCTTGGGCGTTGCCGGAATGGCCGCCAGAGTAGCGGCTGGCTTCGCAGCGGCGGAAGAACTCTTCGGCGGCGGCGATGGTTTCCTCGGACACGCCGAAGCGTTTCAGTGGATCCCGGAGATCCTTGGCGGTGAGAGCGCCAGCGGCGAGGCGCAAGCGGTCCCCGATGTAGCCGCGGAGGGCATCGAGCACCTGGTCCGACGTGGTGGCCAGCGCGATCTTCTCCTGGAACTTTCTCGCGGCCTGGACTTGGCGCACGCCGTCGGGATCTGATTGGAGGGCGCGGTATTTGCGGACGAAGAACCAGAGCGCTCCATAGAGCAAAGTTGGAAGCAGCAGCAGCGACCAGAACGAACCGGAGCGCAACCAAGCGCCCGGGGAGAAGCGCTGGGAGCGGAGGGCGCCGACGTCTTCGTAATTGTGGGCGATGCCGCGGGACCAAGCTTCCACTTCGGTGGTCACGGGTTTCACCGGTTCGGTTCCTTCGGCGTCCTGGGCGGTGACGACGCGGGTTTCCGAGACGTCGAGAGGGATCGGTGCGGAACGGGCGATCTGGTAGGTGCCGGTGTCGGGATCGAAGTAGGGAAGTTCAATCCCCGGGATCTCCGTGACATCTTCACGGGCAGCGCGGATCGTTTGGGTGAAGAGGACGGAGTTTCCTTGAACTTGGCCGGGGGAACGTTCCGCCGGGAGACGGAAGTTCTTCGCGAGATCCGTTTGGCGTTGCAGGGGAGGGAGGTCGATGCCTTTGAGAAACGCCGGGCCGGAAATCGTCACGGTGAGCGTGATCGGGTCGCCGACGTTGACTTTTTGCGGGGTGGCGCGGGAATCGATGCGATAGGTGCCGACGTGGCCGGCGAAGTTGGCCGGTTTGCCGGCGGCGGGCAGTTCGCGCACCGTGAGGTCGAGAGCGTTCGAGGGGACAACGAAGTGGCGGAACTGAGGGACCTGCTGGCGTCCGAAGAAGAGATCCTGCTGGACTCGATAGCCAGAGACGCCGCGGAAGGAGAGGGTGGCGGGTTCGAGATGGTAGGTCCCGGCCTTGTTGGGGATAAGGATGCGGCGGGCCTTCATGGTCTGGTACTGTTGGCCGTCGAGCACCGCGGTTTCGTTGGTGGCCTGGACCTCGACATCGTGAACGGTGAAGTTGGGATCGCTGGCAGCGGGAAGGTTGAGCTGAGGTTGTTCCAGGCTGGACTTGTAATAAAAGGTTAGGTCCAAGGTGATGGGTTCGCCTGCCCATGCGTCGGTTTTGGAGAGGGCAACGCGGAGTTTGAAGTCGTCGCTCTCCTGGGCCTGGCTGACGGCGATCGCGATGGGTTGGGTGATCGCGCTTTGAGCGCCGTCCTTGACCGTGATGGGCGGGATCGTCAGCGTGCCGGTTTTCTTGGCGACCAGCTGGTAGTTGAAGATGTAGCCCTTGCGGACGTCTTGGGAGACCCTGCCGTTGATGATGGTGACGGAGCTGCTCGAGTTCGAACCGTTGCCCAACGGTGTGACCGTGAAGTCGGTGATCGGGGAGAGATCGGGAGGCTCGGGCGTTTCGGAGCCGGAGACCTGAAGCTGGTATTGGAACGGCTCGCCTTCAGTGACCGAGTTGCTGCTGACGGCGGCGTTAACGTTCAGGTCCTGGGCGGTCGCGTCGCCCGTGGGCAGGAACGCGAGCAGGGCGAAGCAGAAGAACCAGTACAGGGGAAATCTGGTCATGGCGGTTACCAATCCTTATCGACTGCCCGTCCTCCTCGAGTAACAGGGACGCGGCGTTGTTGATTTTCCTTCTCCTCATCAAGGATGTCCCGCGCTTGTTCGTTCATGGGGGCGGCTTGGGCTTGCTGGGGTGCTTTTGAGTCTTGGGGATCTTGGGACTCTTGGGGTGCTTCCTTTCCGTCCTGCGGATCTTGCGGCTTTTGGTCTTGGCCTTCCTTTTGGTCGGACTTGTCGGACTTGTCGGACTGGTCGGACTGGTCGGACTGGTCGGACTGGTCGGACTGGTCGCTGAGCTCCTGAAGCGCTAAGACTAGTTCTTCAAGGGCTTTGGCCTGGTTTGGCTGGGCTTGCGGCAGGTTTTTTTGGCGTAGGGGTTCCAGGGCGGCGCCTTGGGCGTTTACGGCGGCGCCTACGTGTTGGGAGGCGGCGGTGAGTTTGGCGGTGGGATCGGGCGCGGGAGCTTGGCTTTGAGATGCACTTGGAGGCGGTGGAGCAGCTTGGAGTTGTTGCTGCATTTTGGTCAGGAGGTCCGCCGTGTCGGTTTGCAGGGTCTCCTGGTCCTTGGTCAGCTTGGTGACGCCTTCTTCCCACTCGGCCGGGGCGGGATCAGCTTCGGAACCCCGGGCTTTTTCTAGGCGGCCATTTTCGTTTACGGCGCCTTGCTGGCGCTCGATGAGCTCCTTCAGCTTCTGGCCGATTTCGTCCTGCTGCTGCTGCTCTTCTTGTTGGCGCTTTTGTTCGTCGAGCAGGTTCTTGAGGAAGAGCCGGACGACTTCGATGTTTTCGGAGGCCGATTTGTTCTTCGGATCGAGCCTCAGGGCATCCTGGTAGTGCTTGACGCTGTCCTGGCACTCCTTGATCGCCTGCTTCAGGTCGCTGTCCTTCTGTCGCTTCGCCTGCCGGAACGCGCAGTTCCCCATATTGTATTGAGCCTGGGCCGCGAAGGCTGGTTCCTTGGCGCGCACGGCGGCATCGGAGAATCGTTCGAGTGCCTTGGCGTAATCGTCTTGCCGGTAGAAGACCGCGCCGAGATTGAAGGCGATTCTCGCGGATTCCGGTTCGGCCACGGAGGCTTCTTCGTAGCGCTCCTGAGCCGTCTTCCAGTCGCCTTTGGAGAAGGCTTCGTTCCCTTGGCGCACCAGCTTGTCGGTGGCCACCGCGTGAGACTCTGTCGGCACCCCGAAGAAACAGAGCAGCAAGGCCGCGGCCGCCGGGGCCGCCCGCCGACGCTCGGAGAGCCCGGCATCGACGCCGAGCAGGATCAGCGCGAACGCCAGGAAGATTTGGAACTTCTCGTCGTAGCGCTTGATGGTGGCGGACTCGAGATCCTTCTTCTCGGCGGTAGCGATGAGCTCCAGGTAGACTTGGCCGAGGTCGATCGTGCCGGTGGAGACGTTCAGGTATTTGCCGCCCGGGGTGGCGTTGACCATTTTGCGCAGCGTGTGGGCATCGAGCTTGGTCCAGACCTCCTGACCTTCGTGGGTAAGGAAGGTTTTGCGCCCTTGCTCATCCGTGATCGGGATGCGGCGGCCCTCGTCTTCGTCGCCTAAACCGATCGCGATGAGCCGGACCCCGCGTTTGCCCGCCGCTTCGGCGGCTTCCTCCGGAAAGCTGTCGTGGTCCTCTCCGTCGGTGATGAGGACGATGTCCTTGTATTGCTTTTCCTGGTCGTCGAACACGTCGTCGAGCACCTTGCGAATCCCATCGCCGATCAGGGTGCCGCCTCGGGAGATGCTGTCGGTGGAAACGTCCTCAAGCATGAGGCGGAAGAAGCCGTAGTCGAGCGTGAGCGGGCACTTCACCACGGAGGTGCCGGCGAACACCACCAGGCCGACCCGGTCCCCGGACAGGCGATCGACCGCGTCTTGGATGGCCAGTTTGGCCCGTTCCATCCGGTTCGGCGCCAAATCTTCCGCGAGCATGCTTTTGGAGACATCGACGAGGAAGACGACGTCGCGGCCCCGGCGTTCCACGGTCTCCGCTTTGGGATTCCAACCTGGCCGGGCCAAGCCGATCACGAGAAACACAAGCCCCACCAGGATCAGAATGGCCTTCGCACGTCGGCGGGCCGGGCTCACGGAAATCCGGATGCGGTCGAGCAGTCCGGCATCGATCAGCGACTGCAAGGCCACCTGGCGTCGGCGAGCGGCAAAGATGATCAGGCCCACCAAGACCGGCAACAGCCACAGCCAGTTGAGCATGGCCACACTCTGGAAGCGAATCGCGTTCATGGGATCTTCCGGAAGATCGTGCAGTTCAGACCGGTCTCAATGGCCACCAACAACAACGCCAGGATGGCGAAGGGCGCGAAGAGTTCCCGGTAATCCATGAACCGCACGGACTCAATCTCGCTACGTTCGAGGGTATCGATTTCCTTGTAAATGTTGCTCAACGACTTCGCGTCCTCCGCCAGGAAGAACTTGCCGCCAGTTTCCTTGGCCACGGCCTGGAGATCGCGGGTATCGAGCTGGGGCGCGGCGCCGAACTGGAGAAAGCGGCCGAAGAACGTGTCCTGAGACTGCATCTGTTCCTGGCCGCCGACGGCGATGGAGTAAATCTTGATGCCCCATTCCTTGGCGAGCTTGGCGGAGTCGAGCGGGCGACGCTTCCCGGCGGTTTGCTGACCATCGGTGAGGAGAATCATCACCTTGCTCTTGATGAGGAAACGGTTGGCTTCACCGGCCACCTGCCGGGCCATGGTTTCCTCGGCGGTTTTGAGGCGTGCGGCGGCCAAGGCGATGGCATCGCCAATCGCCGTGCCGTCTTCCTGGCTGCGAGGTTGGGCCAGGCGGATGGTCTCCAAGAATTGCGGCAAGGCGCCGTGACCGAGCGTGAGGGGGCAAACCGTTTCCGGAAATTGGGCGAACGAGATCATCCCGATCAGGTCATTGCCGCGGCCCTTGAGATCCTTGTTATTCCCGAGGCTGAACATTTCGAAGACTTCTTTCACGACCTCCAGCCGGTTGAGGCGGCGGCCTTCGAAGTTCATCTCCGCGGCCATGCTGCTGGACCGGTCCAGAACCATCTCGATCGCGATCCCTTCGTTGGCCTCGCGGACGCGCTCCATGCCTTGTTGCGGGCGCGCCAGGGCGATCACGAGCAGCCCGAGCGCGACGAGGCGCAGCACGGGCGGGATGAAGCTGAGCCGTTGGCGCAGGGAAGCGCCGGCTTTGGCGGCGTTGCGGGTCCACGAAAAGCGAATGGCCGCGCCGGGGCCCATGCGACGTTGCCGCCACCAGAGGAGGGCGGGCAAGCCGAACAACAGCAGCAGCATCCAGGGCGATTCAAACCGCATCGGAGGTGGCCACGGTGGGGGTTGAGGTGGAGGGTTGCGCGGGGGCTTCCTGCGGATCCTGGACCCGCGTTTCCAGGATGAAGGCTTTGCAGGCGTCGAAGGTCTTTTGGATCTCCGCTTCGGAAGGTTGCAGCTCGGCGAATTTCACCAAATCGCAATGCTTGAGGAACTGGGTGAGCAGGGCTTGGTGTCGGCTTTCCAAGGCGCTGTCGGCGTGCCGGGATTGCCAGGAGAGGAACTCCTCGGTGGTTTGGCCGGGGGCATGGACGCCAAACCGGTTCTCAATGTAACGCCGCAAAATGGCGGAGAGCCGCTGATAAAACGCCTTGATCTGGCCCGAGCCGGGCAGGTCCTCGGCGATGAGATCGCGCAATTCGTCAAAAGCGATCTCGTGAGCCGGTCGCGGAGGCGGGACGAACTGCCGGGGCCGCCAATGGTTGCGCCAATACCACCAAGCTCCCGCGGCCAAACCAAGCGCGAGAAGAATCGAAAGCACGATCGCGGGCGCTTTGCTCGGAGGCTTCGGAAGGTCCACCGGCCCGGCGATGTCGTGGATGTCGAGATTCTTGGCGTCCTCGGGAAGCAACGACTTCACCTCGATCCCGATCGCTTCCGTCTCCAATGTGTGCTCCGGCTCGCCCTTGCGGACGAAAGTGAAGGCGAGCGGCGGAATTTCGTATTTCCCCGAGAGGAACGGCTCCAGCACATACGTCCGGGTTTGGCGCACCTTGCCTTCCCGGGTGAGCTCCGGTTGGGACGTGGTGTAATCGACCACGCCGAAGGAACTCAGTTCGGCCCCCGCCGGCGGCATGGTGACCTTCACATCTTCGTCGCTGACGACTTCGAGTTCGAGCTGGAGCCGGTCGGCGATGGTGGGTTCTTTTTTGTCCAGCCGGACGGTGACTTTGACGGGGCCACGCTCGAAGGTTTTTTCCAGACCAGCGGGTGAGGGCGCGGGTTGTTCGTCCTTTTTCCCTCCGCCACAACCGGCGAGCACCAGGGCCCACGCGGCCAACACGATGAATCCGATTCCGCGCATCCTCACGGTTGCTTGGCCTCCGGCTCAGGCTTTCCGAAGCGGTCCAGGTGGAGCACCACGTCGAACTCGCGGCGCAACTGGTCCAGGAGTTCCCCTTGGACGCGTTGTTCCTTTTCCCGCTGCGTTTCTTGGGCCAAGCGGTCCGCGACTTCCTCGAAGGCGGGAATGCGTGACTCGGTCCGCTCGCGCACCAGGAAAACGTGGAACGTCCCATCCTCGGCCGCGAAGGCTTCGGGCACGATTTCCTTGGCTCGGCTGGACCAGAGGGCGTCGAGTTTCGCTTCCGCCTTCAATCCGGGGACAGGCTGGCCTTTCGCGAGCGGTTCGGCGACTTCTTGCCAATCGGTCCCGCCGCTGCCTTCGGCGATCCGTTTCTGGGCGGCCTCGGCGGTGGGAAGGCTGACGCGGCTGACGCGGAGGGATTCTGGGAGGCGCAGGCTCTCCTTGTTCGCCTCGTAGCGGGCTTTGACCTCGTCCTCGCTGACCCGGGCGTAATCCTCGATCCGCCGTTGCATGACGAGTCCGGCCAGCATGCCGCGCCGGGTTTCCTCCAGCTGCCGGCGCACTTCCGGCTTCTCCGGGAGTTCGATTTGCACCGCTTTCCGGTAAAGCACTTCCTCAGCTACGAGTTGTTGGAGAAACTGGAGCCGGGCTTCCTTGGCGGCGAATTGCGAGAGCATCGCTTCCTTCTGCTTGGAGCGCTCCGGTTCGGGGATGCGGTTGCCGAGACGGGCGAGTTCGCTTTCGATCCGGTCTTCGATCTTCCGGTCGAGATCCGCTTCGGTGATCTTCTCGTTGCCGATTTCCGCGACCACGGCGCTGCCGGACTTGGCGGCGTCTTGGTCCAGGGCGACTCGTCCGGCCAATTCGTGGCGGAGCGCGGCGAAGCGGCCGATGGCGGACAAGGATTCTTCGATGCGCCTTCCGAGATCCGTGGAGAGCTCCGCATCGCCGGATTGGAGAGCTTCCGCCCGGTAGAAGGCGTTGAGCGCTGGTTCGTAATCGTGGGCGTCTTGGTGCAGCTTGCCGACGCGATACCAAATTCCGGCGGCCTCCTTGGCTTCGGGTTGTGCGGCGGTGAGGTACTCCATCCAGGCGCCCGCGGCGGCTTGGGTGAGACCTTGCTGTTCCATTTTCAGGGCGAGCTTCTTGAGGTCGTCCGCCGCCAGTTGAGCCCCAGTGGTGGCGCTTGCGGCCGGACTTTCCGCGGAACGCCGCGGAAGTAGGGACAGGACAAAGTTCAACAGGACCACGACCGCGATGCCAATGAGCAGCTGCTGCGTGGATGGAAGCAGCGTCCCTTTGGAGGAACGCGGGAGCTCGGGCAGGGAGAAGTTTAGCCCGCTCGGTTTGGGTTGGTCACGGGGTGCTTCGGGAGTCATGGCCGGGAAATCTCCGGTTTGCCGCATTCGAATACGGAAAAATGGACGGCTTGCAAGTGAAGACCGCCTTTCCTCAGCGAGAGCCTTTCTTGCGGGAGCGCTCCCCGAGCAAGCGCAAGGTTTGGGTCACGGCGGCGGCGGCGGCTTCCCGTTCATCGTGGATCACCACGCTGACGCCGAGGCGTTCCAGCCGGGTCCGGTCCGGGGCAAAGCGCGCCCGGGCGATCACGCCCACCTCGCGATTGATTTCATGCACGTGGTGGAGCGCGGCGGCGGCGGCGGCGGCATCTGGGAACGTGAAGGCGACCAACGAGGCATCCCGCAGCCGGGCCAAGTGCCAAGTTTCCTCGTGTGCCGCATCGGCGAAGAGCACGGCTTGTTCTTCCCGCATCAACTGGCGGACGGTGTCGACGTTCATCTCGATAATCAGCGTGGGAACCCCGGCGTCGCGGAGAGTCCGGTTCAGCTCCGCGCCGACCACGCCGTGCCCGCAGATGATGGCGTGCCCCTTCAGCTCCTTGACCCGTTGCCGGATCGGCAGCTGTTCCCCGCGTTTCGGGGACTGGGATGGGCCGATGCGCCGTGAATTGAGCCAAAGCGCGAGCGGGTCGGCGAGCCGCACCAAGAAAGGCACCAAGCCCATCGAAAGGGCGGACGACGCCACCAAGGATTGCTGCAAGTCCGGTGACCAGAGCTGGCCCACGCCCGGGTATTGCAGCAGCAGCAGCGAGAACTCCCCCGCACTGGCGAGGGACAGAGCGCCGAGGAGTGCCTGCCGGTTGCTCAGGCCGAGGTGCCAGGCGATTCCCGTGATGATCGCGGTCTTCCCGGTGGTCAGCGCCAGAGTGAGGCCGAGAATCAACCAGATGTTGTCGAGCGCGACCCGGAGATCGATGAGCAGCCCCACGGAAACGAAAAAGAGGGTGAGGAAGACATCCTTGATGGGGAGAATGTCCGCAAGGATGCGGTGTTTGTAGACGGTTTCGCTCACGGCCAAACCGGCGACAAACGCGCCGAGCGCCAAGCTCAGTTCCAGCAAGCCCGCCACGAAGGCTAAACCGAGGCAGCAACCCATCATCGCCAGGGTGAACAGTTCCCGGGAGCGCGTCCGGGCCACGGCCTGAAGCACGGCGGGGATGATCCACTTGGCGCTCACCGCCGCCAAGGCGACGAATCCGGTGCCGCGCAACGCCAGCCATCCGATCTCCGACGTCCAGGGCGCGTCCTTCGCGCCATTCCCCAAAATGAGCGGCAGCAAGACGAGGAAGGCGATGATGAACAAATCCTGCAAGATCGCCACGCCCAGGGCGAAGCGGGCGCCCCGGCTGTTCGAGAGCTCCATGTCCTGGAGCGTCTTCAGGCTGATGGCGGTTGAGCTCATGGCCAAGGTCACCGCCAGCACGATCGAGGCATTCCACGGCAGTCCTCCGAGCCGACCCAGGGCGATGGTCACCAACAGGCAAATCCCCATCTGCAACCCGCCCCCGTTCACCGCATAGCGCCGCAAGAAGCGCAACTCGCTCACGGAGAATTCCAGACCGATGACAAACATCAAGAGCACCACCCCAAAGTCCGCCATTTGCTGCACCGCCTCGCGCGATTCCCCGCCGCCGAACCAACCCATGATGCCGGTGTTCGCGATGAGAATTCCACAGCAGAAGTAGGCGACGAGCAGCGATTGCTGGAAGCGGAGCAGCAGCAAAGAAACCAGCACCACCGAGACCAGCATCACCGCGAGGAGGGCAAAGAGCGGCGGCATCCCGTCCCCCGCCGCCAGCATCACGCCATATGCCATGCCCTCATCCATTCCGTAGCTGGTCCGCCGTCACCCTCGACCAAGTTCGCCGAATGACAAGCCGGGGAGCGTTTCCTGCGACTCCAAACCCTGGTTGACCCGAGTGGCGGCGAGGCGTCATGATGTCGAGATGCTGGGAACCGCGATTCTTCACTTCCTCGCCGGTGCAGCAGTGGTGGTCATCGCCGCGAGCCTGCTGACCAAATGTGCCGATGCCATCGCCCAAATCACCAAACTGGGCCGGCTGGTGGTTGGGAGCATTTTCCTCGCCCTGGCAACCTCGCTTCCGGAACTGACCGTGGATCTTCATGCCCTAAAGCTGGGATTGCCGGACTTGGCGGCGGGGGATCTGCTCGGCAGTAGCCTATTCAATCTGGCGATCCTGGCCGTGGCGGATCTCTTCACCCAGTCGCGTGGTCGCATGCTCTCGCGGGCTTCGGCCGCGCATGCGCTTTCCGCGACGACGAGCATCGTGTTGACGGCGATCGTCGTGGCGGGAATTGCTTCCGGGGCCCAGGTGCCCCCCACGACCGTGGGCGGAGTCGGCATCTGGAGTTGGGCCGTGCTCGGGGCCTACTTGTTGATTGTGCGGATGGTCTATTTTGATCAGCGGCTTTCGGCACAAGAGGTCCAGGAGGGCACTAAGGAACCGGGGATGAAACTGCCCGTGGCGGTTGGTGGTTTTCTGGGCGCGGCCGTGGTGATCTTTTTCGCCGCGCCTCACGTGGCGGAGTCGGCGTCCAAAATCGCGGAATTGAGCGGTCTCGGCAGCACGTTTGTCGGCACTACCCTGGTCGCCTTGAGCACCTCGCTTCCCGAACTCGTGGCCACCCTGGCGGCCGTCCGTTTGGGGGCGTTCGACCTGGCGCTCGGGAACATTTTTG
Organism: Akkermansia muciniphila; assembly: GCA_945883495.1. Lineage (GTDB taxonomy): Bacteria > Verrucomicrobiota > Verrucomicrobiia > Verrucomicrobiales > DEV007 > V1-115. Next base: position 21,287 of record CAMCXS010000033.1, on the reverse strand, counting down.
GGAGCAACGCGTTCAACATGATCCTCTTCGTGCCCCTGGACCTGGGCTATCCCGGGCCGCTGCTGGCGGCGGTTTCTCCGGTTCATGTTCTCACCGGCTTGGCTGTGATCTTGGCCACCGGGATCGCCGTCCTCGGCCAGCTCTATCATGTGGAAAAGCGCATTCGCTTCGTCGAGCCCGATGCCGCCATGGTCCTTGTGGTGGTGATCGGCGCCCTCGCCCTGCTGTATGCGATCCGGGCGTGAAGCAGGGCCCGCATGTTGCGTCGCCAAGCGGGCCCGGGTTCCAGCGGTTTGAAAGTCATTGCTGGAAAGCGCCTTTCACCCGAGTAGTCTAAACCCATGAGCGCCCTCCGACGCCCCAGCTGCTTGACTCCCCACGAGTATCTTCGTGCCGAGCGCGAGGCGGCGTTTAAAAGCGACTACTTGAATGGCATTGTCGTCGAGGCGATGGCCGGGGCGCGGTACCGGCACAATCTCGTGGCGGGCAACACCTTTAGCGAGATTCACTCCGCCTTGCGTGACCGGCCGTGCGTCGCCTTCGGCTCCGACATGAAGGTCCGGATCGAAAAAGCCAATGTTTTCCGGTATCCCGACGTCTCCGCTGTCTGTGGGCCGATCGACTTCTTTGACGAGGTCGAAGATGCCTACGGGAACCCGCAACTCATCTGCGAAGTTCTCTCCCCCTCCACCCGATCCCTCGACCGGCATGAGAAGTTCGCCGAGTACCGGCTGATCGACACCTTCTCGGAATATCTTCTGATCGAACCAGATCGGATGGAGGCGGAATTGCACCGCAAAGATGGCGAAGGCCGCTGGACCTGCGACACCTACACCGAGCCGGACCAAGCGATTGTTCTGGAGTCAATCGGCATTACGTTTCGCGTGGGCGATCTCTACGAAAAGGTCGAATTTCCGCCGCCCGGCACCTGAGTGGATTTCCAGCTCCCCCGCACGAAAATTCGACTTGCCGCTTGAATCCGGCCCGCCCCTCCCTAACTAGAGCGGGCTATGGCAGGCCCGATCGACCACCAACATACCCTCGCCAAGGCCGCGACGCTGGCGGGGACCTCCCTTCACACCGGGGAAAAAGTCTCCTTAACCCTCCGGCCGGCTCCGGCCAATCACGGGATCAAGTTCCGCCGGGTCGATCTCGAGGACGCGCCATTCATCCCCGCCACGATCGACCGGGTCCAGGAAGTGGAACGTGCCACCACGATCGCCGAAGGCAGCGTCAAGGTGCACACCGTGGAGCACGTCATCTCCGCCCTCACCGGGATGGGGATCGACAACGCCATCGTCGAAATGGACGCCAACGAGCCGCCGATCGCCGACGGCTCTTCGCTCCCGTTCGTGGAATTGATCAAGAAGGCCGGGTCGCAGAAGCAAGATCAGCTCCGCAAAGTCTTCGAGGTCCGCGAGCCGATCCACCTGGAGACGCCGGGCGGTTCCTTGGTGACGATCGTTCCGGACAAGAACTTCCGTGTCAGCTGCACCCAGATGGGCCCGCAAGGGCGCTTCACGCAATACCAGAGCTTCGAGATCAATCCGGAGACCTACGAGAAGGAGATCGCCCCGGCCCGGACGTTTGTGTACTACGAAGATGTCGAGCCGCTCATGAAGAAGGGGCTCATCAAGGGCGGCAGTCTCGAAAACGCCGTCGTCATCCGGGACCAGGAGGTCATGACCAAGGAGCCGCTCCGCTTCAAGGACGAGTTCGTGCGCCACAAGATCCTCGATATCATCGGCGATCTCATGCTCGGCGGCCGCCGCATCATGGGCCACGTCATCGCCGTCAAGCCGGGCCACCGGCCGAACACGGAGATGGCCCGCAAAGTCTGGGAAGCCTACAGCGCGATCGAGGCCGCCATCCCGAAACCGGTCTTCGTCCCCACCGGCAAGGGCATCCTCAACGTGGAGGACATCATGCACATCCTCCCGCATCGCTACCCGTTCCTCATGGTGGACCGGATTGTTGACTTCGAAGGGGATGCGAAGTGCACCGGCGTGAAGCAGGTCACCGTGAATGAGCCGTTTTTCCAAGGCCATTTCCCCGGTCATCCCATCATGCCTGGCGTCTTGCAGTTGGAGGCCATGGCCCAGGTCGCCAGCATCATCATGCTCCGCAAGCCGGAGCATCAGGGCAAGATCGGGTATTTCGTCAGCGCGGACGATATTAAGTTCCGCCGTCTCGTGGTTCCGGGTGATACCTTGGTGATCGAGGCGCAATTCCTCAAAGTGAAGCGCAACATCGGCCACGCCGCTTGCAAGTGCACCGTCAACGGCGAGATCGCCTCAAGCGCGGAGTTGAAGTTCGCGCTAATGGACAGATAAAGAATTCATGGGTTCGCGGATTCATCCCACAGCCGTCATCGATCCCTCCGCGGAAATCGGGGAGGACGTCGAGATCGGCCCCTATTGCGTGATCCACGCCGGGGTGCGCTTGGGCGATGGCTGCTGGTTGCAAAACCACGTCACCCTGGCCGGACCGCTCACCGTGGGGAAGGGGAACCGCTTTTTTGCCTTCGGCTCCATCGGCCAACAAACCCAGGACCTGAAATACAAAGGCGAGCCAACCTTTTGCGAGATCGGTGACGACAATACCTTCCGCGAGTTTGTCACCATCCACCGCGGCACCAGCGCCGATGGCAAAACGGTCATCGGCAGCCACAACAATTTTCTCTCCTACGCCCATATCGCGCACGACTGCTATGTGGGGAATCACTGCATCTTTTCGAACAACGGCACCCTCGCCGGGCATGTCATCGTGGGGGATCACGTCATCCTGGGCGGGCTCTCGGCGGTTCATCAGTTTTGCCGGGTGGGCGATGGCGCGATGACTGGGGGCTGCACCAAGATCGTCCAGGACTTGCCGCCGCACATGATCGCGGACGGCAATCCCGCGGCCGTGCGGAGCGTGAATGTGGTGGGAATGCAGCGGCACGGATATTCCGAGGCCGCTGTTCGCGTGGTCAAGGAAGCGCACCGTTTGCTCTACCGGAAGGATCTCAATGTTCAGCAAGCCTTGGGCGAGTTGCGGGGCATGGAGGACGTGGACGGACTGCTGGCGGAGATCATCGCCTTCGTCGATTCCAGTTCGCGCGGCATCATCCGTTGATCCAGGCCTGGCGCTTGGTCCAGGCGGTTTCCGGACTCGCGGACGCCCCCCCCTCCGGAACGGCTGGTTGAGGACAACCAGCCCTACCGATGGAAGCCGTTCCGGTTGCCAGAATGCGCAACCCTCCGCAACGGTCCACAAGGCCGATCAGGCCATGCTCACGCTCTCACGCTCTCACGCTCTCACGCTCTCACGCTCTCACGCTCTCGGGCTCTCGGGCTCTCGGGCTCTCGGGCTCTCGGGCTCTCGGGCTCTCGGGCTCTCGGGCTCTCGGGCTCTCGGGCTCTCACGCTCTGGCTCCCGTCCTGCCGATTCTGCTTGCGGTGCGTGAGCCCCCTTGCCAAGGTGGCCCGAACCCGCGCACATGCGAGTGTCTCCCCAGTTCCTCCTCTCCATCCTCCTGATGGTCAGCGCCGCTTTGGCTCCGGCCGCCGCGCAAGCGCAAGCGCAGATCGCCGTGGGTGGCAAAGCCTATGAACGGGCCCCCGCCGAAACCGGTCCGGGCGGGTCTTTGGTGTTTTACGAAAAGGGCGCGCCTCGCAATGAAGCCAGCCGCCGTTGGCTTAGCCGCCAAGTCCTCGTCGATCTGGCGGCGGGCGCCGCGGGGATGAAGGCATTGCGTGCCGTCCCTGGCGTAGTCAAGGCGACCCAACGCGGGAAATATGCCGTGGTCGAGTTCGCTGGTCCCGCCGATGCCGCGTTGGCCGGCTCCGCGCAGCTTCGCCAACTCCCCGGTGTGCGCGGCGCGGAACCGCTCTTGGCCCGGCAGTGGGCGCGTCGCTGGGTTCCCAACGATCCGCTTTTCCCGCATAGCCCCGGCAATGCTGGCTACCAGTGGCACCTCCGCAACACCGGCCAGAACGGAGCCGAGCCGGGGATCGATATCAACGTGGTCACCGCCTGGGACACCTACAAAGGGACGGGCGTGCGCATCGGGATCGTCGATGACGGCGTTGCCCTGAACCATCCGGACCTGACGGCGAATGCGGACCTGGCCAACAGCTATGATTTCAACGATGACGACGCGGACCCGTCCCCGGGCGAGGAGGATTACCACGGGACCGCCTGTGCGGGCGTGGCCGCGGCGCGGGGAAACAATGGTCAGGGCGGCACGGGCAGTGCTCCGCAGGCGCTGGTATCCGGACTTCGCCTCATTGCGGAGCCTTCTACGGATGCTCAGGAAGCGGACGCGATTTCCTTCAAACAAGACGTGGTCGCCATCAAGAGCAATAGCTGGGGGCCGTTCGATAGCGGTTACGGGACGGGTGGGCCGGGGCCGCTCGCCTTGGCCGCCCTGCAAAACGCGGCCACGAACGGACGCGGAGGCAAAGGCACCATTTTGCTTTGGGCGGCTGGCAACGGGAACCGGAGCGGTGATGATTCCAATTACGATGGTTGGGCCAATCAACCCCAAGTGATCGCCGTCTCCGCCATCAATGATCGCGGCCGTCCAGCGTGGTACAGTGAGCCGGGCGCGAATATCTTGGTTTGCGCTCCTTCCAATGGCGGGAGCCAGGGCATCACCACGACCGATCTTGTGGGCGACGACGGATACAATGAAGACGGCGGGCTCGTGGAGTATCCGGACTTCGCGGATACGAGTTATACCAATACCTTTGGCGGGACTTCTTCGGCGACGCCCACGGTCGCTGGCGTGATCGCCCTCATGCTTCAGGCGAATCCCAACCTCACCTACCGGGACGTCCAGGAAATCCTTGTCCGCACGGCCGTGCAAAATGACGAATTTAGTGGAGGTTGGGTCGAGAATGGAGCTCCGGAGGAGCTTCACTTCCATCATCGCTACGGCGCTGGTATGGTCGATGCCGCGGCGGCCTGTACCATGGCGGCGACCTGGACGAACGTGGCTCCGCTGCAAACCCGCGTGCTTTCGCAAACCAATTTGGCGGTGCCGATACCAGACGCCGATGACAATGGGATCTCCCGGACGCTGACGGTGCCGTTGAGTGACAATCTGCGGTTGGAACATGTCACCGTGAAGGTGAAGGCAACCCATCCCTATGTTGGGAACTTGGAGTGGCGCTTGACCTCACCCAGCGGAGTCACGTCCACCCTGGCGCGCGACCGTTCCAGTGACTACTACGCAAACCTCGATTGGACCTTCATGAGCACGCATTTCTGGGGCGAGCAATCTCAGGGGAATTGGAAGCTCGAAGTGTTTGATCGCGCCGCGGATCATACCGGCACGCTTGATGAATTTACCGTGACGTTCTACGGGACGACAACCAGTGCACCCCTTGGGGTTCCTAAGATCACGTCAAATTGGATCATCGTGGGCCGAGAGCAATGGGCACTCAAGCATCAAATCACTGCTTCAGGGTTCCCGACGAGCTACGATGCGGTCCGCAGTTATGCGGTCGGCTTGCCCGCCGGCCTTAGTATCAATTCAACCACAGGGCTTATCTCAGGTACGCCGCTCGGATCTGGGATTGAGGAAGGCTATCAATTTGCACAGAAAGGTGCGGATTTTGGCTACCTCGAATCCCTCTTCTACATGCTCGAATCCACACCGGACTTATCCACCGCTGTCGAACAACCCACGACACTCAAGATATTCCCGTTCGGATACGGCAACCCGATCCGGCAAACCGCGATCACCAAAGACGGGGTGGACGCCATTGAGACGGCCGCCGTGGAGAATGAAGAATATTCCGCCATTGAGTTCACCGCGAACGGGCCCGCCAAACTGGAGTTTCAATGGAAGGTATCCTCAGAAAAGAATGCCGACTACCTCGTGTTTACCATCGACGAAGAGGTGGAGGCGTTCACCAGCGGTGAAAAGGATTGGACCGCGGTATCCGCTTATGTAGGTCCCGGGCCGCACAATATCAATATCTACTACACCAAGGATCCCAGTGTCTCCAAGGGGCAAGACAAAGGGTGGATTGATCAACTGGTCATCACTCCCACGTCCGCCGTTCCGCAGATTACCACGGATACGATCCAAGCGTATCAGGGGGTCTATTTGCGCGAATCCTTGGAAGCGACCCACGCTCCGTCGAGCTATGCCGCCACCGGATTGCCGCAGGGACTCAGTCTGCATGCCCCGACGGGGTTGATTTACGGAACGGTCAACACAACGGGTACGTTTCCCGTGACGGTCCAGGCCACCAACAGCGCTGGAACTGCTTCCAAAACCGTGACCGTGCAGGTGGGGACCACGGAATTGGGGCTGGCGGATGCCATCGATGCTCCGCAACTGGTGGTCACTACGTCTGGTAATGTTCCTTGGGCCCCGCAAGACTTCTACACTACGGATGGCAAGGATGCCGCTCGCAGTGGCGCCATCGCCGATGAAGGCGAGAGCGTCATGAACACGGAGGTGACGGGGCCGTGCAAGGTGGTTTTCTATTGGGCCGTCTCCTCAGAGACCAGCTGTGATTTCTTGCGCTTTTATGTCGACGAGACGCTGAAAGAATCGATCAGCGGCGACTCTGGATGGCGGCGCCATGGCTTTTTGATTCCAGCCGGGACCCATGCCTTGAAATGGAGCTATCAAAAGGATCAACTCACCGCCGCCGGATTGGACGCTGGCTTCGTTGACCGGTTGGGAGTCTACCGCGACCTCGACGGGGACGGAATCCACGAGGACCTGGAGGCTTGGTTTGGAACTTCGGACCAAGCGCCCACGCTGGTGCCCAACGTCCGCATCACCCGCTCCGGGAACACCACTTCCTTAACTTTTCCCACCGTGGCGGGCAATGATTATCGGATTGAGTATAGCGATGATCTCGTGAGCTGGACGCGTTATCCAGGCACGATTACGGCCACGGGAACGAGCACCACGTGGATCGACCTCAACGCCACCAACAAACCGCGACGTTATTATCGCGTCCTGATTCCCTGAGGCGATGCCCATGCACACTAGCCCAGCCATTCCCGAGATCGACTGGACCAGGTGGGAGCCGACGATCCGCGCCAATCTGGTCTTTGTGATCGATGACGGCAAAGTCCTCTTGATCCGCAAGAAAACCGGCCTCGGGCAGGGGAAGATCAATGGGCCCGGGGGCAAGCTCGATCCCGGGGAAACCGCCCTCCAATCCGCCGTGCGCGAGATCCACGAGGAATTGCATCTCACCCTGGACCCGGCGGATTGCGAGGAGATGGGCGTCCTCCGGTTCCAATTCGTCGATGGCTTGGCCATGCACGTTGTCGTCTTCCGCGCATTCGCTTACCAAGGAACGCCCACGGAAACCCGCGAAGCCGCGCCACTTTGGTTCTCCTTCGACGAGATTCCCTTCGAGGAAATGTGGGCGGACGACCGCTACTGGCTCCGCGAGATGCTCGACGGCCAGCATTTTGAGGCGAACTTCATCTTTGCCGCCGAGGAGATGCTCTGGCGTGACGTGCGGCTTTCGCGCTGCGCGCCGGTTGAGGGTTGAGCGGCGGGAAAGCAGGCGCTTGAACGGCGCGTCGTGCTCGTGCTCGGGACCGGGAGAGCCAAGCCTTCGTCCCCGCAGTCTGTGCGGAGCGATTTCGTCGTGAAATTCGGTCCTCGCGGTCTGCGCGGAGCGATCCCTCCAAGCGCCGATTCGGAGCGGCATCGACGGGAACGGCCGGTTGAGGACAACCTCACGCCCTTATTGTTGCGCAAGCACCAAGACGCCAAAGCCGACAAGTGCTACCAAGAACCCACGCTTGCAAATGCGTCCGAGCGAAGGGTCTTCGTCGAAGGTGGCGCGAACCTCGGTAGAGGCGAACGGAAAGTAGGACGTCTTTCGGTTTTCCATCGCCTTCAACCGCAAGGCGGCCCAGCAAGCCATTGCGACCAGTCCTCCCAGTGCAAACAGGGCGCCCCCGATGATTTCAGCGATGGTTGTGATCACTTGGTAAAGCCTTACTCGCCGGGTCACCTTGAGTCCACCAGCTTCGATTTCGCATCAGGGTTCCGCATCGGAATGGGGAGGGAGAAGCAGGCTGGGTAGCGCTTCGAACTCCAGCTGATCGCCGGGGCTGGCCACCGAAATTGATGTCACTGTGTACGCCTGCCCGACCTTGCCGGCGGAGGAGGTCAGGATCAGAATTTGGCCATCACGAAGCTTGAAGGCATCGCCCCTCTCCTCAGGGGAAGCCTGCACGAGCTCGTGTGAGATTGCGATCGCTCCGCTCGCCACTAGGTCGGCTAAGGCCTCAGCGAAAGGTTCTCCGATGTAAATCCGCGGATGAGCCGCCGCGACCTTGATCGACTTGCGATAGTCCCGGAACATCGCATTCAAAAATCGCCACGCCTCCTGGCGATGATCGCCACTCTGGAGACTGTGATGCCGAGGTGGATACTTTCCATCCCTAAAGCCCAGAATCATGAAAGCCGCCTCATGGCCAACGGTCGATCCAGAGGCATCAAACCGCGAGGAGGCTTCCAGCGCTACGGCGGCGCACGGCTCCGTCGAATCCAAAAGCGGGATCAGCGCCCGGAGATCTTCGGCGGTGACCCAGGGACCGGATTCCTTCACGGGGATCCAGCCGGTCGTTGCTTTGAGCTGTTCGATCAAGGAGATGGGCCGGAATTGCGCCAGATGAATGGCGTGATCATTCGAGTAGAGCTGCGCCATGAGCGCGGCTGAGAAGAAGGCGAACCAAACGTGCGCTTTTCGGCGTAGCTCGGGCATAACGGAGATTACAATCCTGAGGGGAATTGGAGCAATGTTGTTTTGTGGTCACACGGCTCCGGACCAAGCAGCTTCCGAGCTGCGGCTTGACGGCGTCACCGTCGCTGTTGCTTGCTTTTCTTAGGGTCGTTTAGTCGGCAAATCAGGAACTCTGACAATGTCGCGCTGAATGTGGGTTGACCACGGACTCTGAGAATGGGCTCGGTTGCGTTGCGTAAGTCTGCGACCGGCATGGCCCACGCCAGGGATATCTCGCCCTGAATCGCATTCTGGGCTGATTGGGAAAAGGGGTGTCCGCTGGCGCGAGGCCGGTCGAAGAACTCGGTCCAGTTGGCGGGGAGTCGCTCATGAGTGTTTGCGAACGCCGCGACGTCGCGGGCGAGGGAGAAGTATTTTGGAATGGAGATCAAGTGCCACCCCTCTAGGAACAGCCAGATCACCCCAATGGCGCAGCCGAAAAGGGCGGACATGCCCACTAGATTGAGGCGTCTTCGGGGCATTCCTCGAACGTGAAGTTCAGAACTTTCGTTGTCAATTGCCACCAAGCGAAACGGGGCGCAAAGGCACGGAGGCGCATGGAACGATCGCGGGCGGTCATCGCTGCGAGTCAGGTCGCAGGCGTACGATGCAAAGGATCCGTTGCGCACAGCGACCTCTCATCGAAGAGGGCCAGGAGCGGCTGCAGCCACGGGATGGGCCGGTGCGGAGTGTGGAGCTACAAAGGCGGAGCGTTCTCCTTCCTTCGCCGTCGCGCCGTGACCTGCGCTGTCCAAGCGCCTGCCAGAAGCGCTCCCGCCAGATAGCAGACCCATTGAATCGTTGTGGTGACCCGCATCGGCAAGCTGTCGTCCGGATACAAAAACTGAGGGAGAAGCGAATCGCCGGTTTTTCATGCCAGCAGCCCAGCGACGGCTGCCAGGAGTTCTGTCAGAAGGATCACGATCGCGCTGCCCTTCAGGACGACTTTCACCGGCACCTTTGCAAGGTCGCCGTGTCGCGCGGCCCGCGCCAACACAAGTCCCCAGAGCAGCCCGGGCGCCAACGACGAGCGCGCCGCGTATATCAGCGCGAGGAGAGCGGGATTTCCGATGTCCCAGAGCGGAGGATGGTACTTCGTGAAGTGTTCTGGGGCGATGCGGACGATGTATTGGTCATGCAAGATCGCATACATCGCCACCATGCCCCACACGCCGATTACGATGGTGTAGGTGATGTCCCGGCGTTCCGCAATCAGTGGCATCGGAGCTGGATGCTATCATAAGGAGCTTGGAACTGGCGAGGGTGAGGCCGGTCAGGCCCTGCTCAAGCTCTCCTTTCTCACGCTCTCACGCTCTCACGCTCTTAAAATCACCGCACCGGCCGGTTCGTGACCGTGACCGGGGATAACTGCGATGCCGTCTCCAGGGCGATTTCTTCGAGAGTCAGCCCCTCGTGCTCGGCATCGGGCGGAAGTTCGGCGGGGGTGAAGGCGACGCTACCGCTTGGCGGATCGGAAGAAGCGGTCGTGACGCGGGTCTGCAGTTGCGCAAGCCGCGATCCGTCGTAGAGCCGCCGGAATTCTGTTCGTTCGGAACCGATGGCAATTTGTTCCTGGACCAAGAAGAGGTGCCCTTGGTCGAGCCAGAACGTCATTTCGCGCTGTTCTTCGCCTTTGGCTTCGGAGAGGATCACCTTGACTGGGGTTTCCACGGAATCTCCGGGCACAAACCAGGCTTCGCTCATCAAGCGCGTGCCGGCTTCCTCCGTGGTCACCGAGACGTGGCGCAAAGATGGGAGGATGCGCTCAATGGCCGCAAATTGTTCTTCCAACCGGGCGACGATCGCCGCATCCGCTGTCGCGGGCGTCTGCGCGAGGGCTGGCGACAACAGCAACAGCGCGGTCAACGCAAATCTGAAAGCAGGCGCAAGCATGGACGATTGGCTCTCAGATAGGCCGGTGTCCGGAGATTTGCGACCAAAATGCCGAAAATCTCCGGGCTGGCGCCATCCGGTCACCAAGGCGCGACGCTGAGGACATCGCCGGGAACGAGCTTCGCCGGATCGACGATGACGTGTTTGATGCGTCCCCGATTCCACGTATAGGTCAGGTGGAGAAGTCCATCCCTGCTTTGGATCATGGCTGGGTAGCTGAACTCGCCTTTCTCTTTCTGCTCGACGATTGCCAGCTTGCGCCACTTCTTGCCGTCATCGGAAATCGCGAGGTTTAGCATGCCACGGCGGCCCCAGCCGGTCTCTCCGCTGCCGAGGTGGTTGTACAGCAAGACGTGGCGGCCATCGGCCAAGGTGACGGATTCGATGCCGGAGTTGGGATTCGGCAGGTCGAGTGGTTCGAGCTTGGACCACGTTTTCCCCTGATCCGCGGAGAAGCTGGTGGTGATGACGGATTCCTTCGTGCGGCAGAGGATTTGGAGGCGGCCATCGCGATGTTGCAGGAAAGTGGGTTGGATGGCGCTGAACTCGCCCTTGGCGTTGATGGGGCCGATCCTCTTCCAGGTGTCGGCCGGTGCGCCGTTGACCAAACGGCACTCTTCGAAGTGAACCCGCCAGCCATCATTCTCCGTCGAGGAACCGGAGAGGAGGGTTTCGCCATCTGGTAAAAGGATGGGTTTGCAGCGGACCGGTCCGTCGATGCCTTCGGGCAAGCGCCGCCGTTCGCGGAAGGTGCGGCCGCGATCATAACTGACCATCATTTCTCCCCACCAGGTGCTGGGGCTGGGGCCGGTTTTCAAGAAGAGCAGGGTGGGCGCGTCGCCTGGCGGCTGATAGAGCACGGGATTCCAGCAGGGATAACGTTTGTCCGCGTGTTGCACGCCGGTGGCCCATTGCTTGGGCGCGGACCAACTCGCGCCGTCGTGATAACTGACCCAAATCCCCACATCTGGATCGCTTTCCTTCGTGCCGCCGAACCAAGCCGCCACCAGGCCGCGACTGGTCTCGCAGATGGTGGAGGCGTGACATTGGGGGAACGGTGCTTTGGTGAAAATAAACTCCTCGCTGACAAACCCGGGAAACTTCGGTTCCGGCTTGGTCGCGGGCGGGCGGGGCGCGAGTTGCTCGCCGCTATAGGGGATGGTGTCCGCGTGCTTTGCATAATAGATGCGGCCATCCTCGGCGCCGACGATGAGGTCCAACTTGCCGTCCTTATCGAAGTCACAAGTGGCGGGGCTGGAATTGTGTCCGGAGACGTTGCGTTTGGCCATGTTTCCGACGCGCTTGAAGACGGGCTTGCCTTCGTGATCGGCACAGTTGCGATACCAGGCGGCGTTCTCTGAGTTCGTAATGAGATCGACGCGGCCGTCTTGATCCCAATCCGCGAGGCAAAGATTCGAACGTCCAGAGCCTCCGCTGCTCTTGTGATTGAGGCGGAGGGGGGAAAGATCTTCATTCAGGAAGATGCGTTCCGGGGCGGCGGTCTTGTGATAAAGCGCCAGATAGCCTTGACGATCCAAGGCGATAAGATCGAGGGCTCCGTCTTTGTCCCAATCGAAAACCACGGGGGTGGTGCGCCACTGGGTGACAGGCTCCCCTGGATGAGCTTGCCACCAACTCCATTCTGGAGCGGCGCCGGTGGTGATGTCCCAAGGTTCGTCGGTGAGATGGAGGGTGTCCTGGGCTTCCAGGCGGAGGAGGCGGCCCCAGATGGTGTTCACGAAGAGATCCGGCTTGCGGTCCGTGTCCCAATCCGCGGCGCGGACCGAGGTGTAGCCCCACTTCGCTTCGCATGGCCCCTGCACGGAACCATTGGGTCCCGCGAGGACGCGGTAGGGCTTCCCGTTGAGCTGGAGAAGCCGTGCCTCGGCCCACTTCGGTAACCCATTCTCCGCCATCCCGAGATTTTCGAACCAACCCAGATGACCAGCGGTGTTTCCGCAGAGAATGTCCTCGTCTCCATCGCCATCCCAGTCGAATGCCTCGGGCGTGGAGAGGGCGCCGAATTTCAGGGTGTCTGCTTCCTGGCGGAAGTAAAAAGGAGCACGAAACAACGGAACGCCCGCAGTGAATAAGCCGGTGTTCTCAATGAAGGCGACGCGGCCATCTTCGTCTCCGCAAATGAGGTCGAAGTCGCCATCCCGATCCCAATCGAACGCGGTGGGGGTGATCATTTGCAGATCCATGGTCACGCCAAGGCGGCGTCCGCTGGCATAACTCGGTTTCTGGCGAGTCCCGATGTTCTCGTAATACGTAAACCCGTCGAGAAATTCCCCGCAGAGGAGATCGAGATCGCCGTCCCGGTCGAAGTCCGCGAAGCTCGGCGAAGGCCAGCCATAGCCGTCGATGATACCACCGCCGGCCTGAATCTTCACCGCTTGGTCCGCATAGTTGGGCGTGGCATCGCTACCGCGGTTCTCAATCCAATAAACATACCCATGAAGCGGTCCGTTGCGCCATCGGCCGCTGGCGTCATAGGCTTGGTCCCACCCGTAGTCGCTCCAATCGCCTACGCCGACGCTGAGATCGTGGTCGGCATCGCCATCGTAATCGACATAGCGCCACATATTGGCCCGGACTGCGTTCTCATGGATGTTGGTCTTTGGATAGATTTTGGCGGGATTCTCAAAGCCCTTGGCACGGAAATCGAGATGCTCAACTCCGGGGGCGAGAATGTGCGGTTGATCACCCACATAGCTCACCTGCATATTCTGGGTGGCGGGGCCGAGCCGCACGCCGGGTTTGAAGACCGGAAGTTTGGTCTTGGGATCTTGCGTGGCGTTCTCAAAGAAATAGACGCCATTGGAGGGATTGTCTGGGCAGGCGACGAGGAGGTCGAAGTCGCCATCGCCATCATAGTCCATGGGCATCGGCCAAGCCCAAAGCCCGACGCCGAGATCGACGGTAAGCCCTGGGTGGTTGTAGGGGAGGCGTTCGAGATCGGCGGAGGCGCGATCGATCGGGAGGAGCGGCAGGCAGAGGAGGGCGACGAGCGGGAAAGGGGACTTCATGGACGGTGGAATCACGGTGATCGTCTTTCCACCACTGGAAAATACAAGCCGAGTTCCACCCTCTTCCACCAATCCCCGGTGGCCTTTCGTTCGGCGAAGGTGGTGAATTCGTAGCGGAAGAGCCGGGCGCGCAGGTAGCGCGGGGGGCGATCCGGGAAGGGATTTTCCGCGAAGAGGCGGAGCACGGCGGGTTCGCCTTCCATGAGACGGAGGACGAGGCCTTCCATCCAGACGGTGTAGGGGGACCGCTGGTAGGGGCCGCCGAGGGCCGCGAACCACAGTTGCCAATCGAGCCGCGGTTGATGAGGGGCCACGAGGCGGGGCATGTCTCCGAGGCGATCCGGTTTCCAGCGATGTTCGTAAGCGGACCAGGTGATGCCATCGTCGCTGCCTTCGATGATGATTTCGGGGCGTTGCTGCGTCATCACCCGGAAGAGGCCATAGCTGTTGATGGAGCGGAAAGGGGCGATGGCGGCTTGCACGGGACGCAAAAACCCCGTGGGGAAGCAAGCGGCCACGCTGAGCACGGCGATGGGGAAGAGCATCGCGGCCTGGACGCGGGACCTCATAGGGAACACGGGAGCCGGTGGCGGCTCGGAGAGCCAGCGCGATGGGAATAGCGCATCATCAAGCAGCGGCAGGCAGAGGACGGCGGTAAGCAGGTTGAAGTAAGTGAAGTTTCCCGTGGCGGCGATCAGCAGCATCAGGCTGGTGAATCCAACGAAGGCCACGAACCGGGCGCGGCGCCCCAAGAGAATGAGCCAGGGAAGCCCGAGCTCGATCAGGAACATGATCCACACCGAGGTGGAAAGGAGCCAGGCGGGAAGTTTGTGGGCGTACCAGGCGATGGCATGGGGAATCGGCTGTGTTTCGAAGTGGAACGCCAGGGCGGAGCCGTCGCGCCAAGCGGGATCGCCGCTGGTGAGCTTGACCAAGCCGGAGAGAAACATGAGTTTGCCCAGGAGCAGCCAGAGGAGCCAAACGGGAAGGCGCGGGGCGTGGGGATCGAGTCGCCGGAAGCCGGTCCACCAGCGCCAAGAAGCGAAAAAGGGGGCGATGAGGCCCGCTTCGAGCAAGAGCGCGTCCCACTGGAAGTTCATGAAGACATTTCCGGTGGTGACGAGCGAAAGGTAAAAAATCCAAAGGAGAATGAGTCCCAGCCCTTGGGCGATGCCGGCGAACACCAAACACGCGATGAGTGTTCCCAAGGCGCAGACGGCGTGGAGCGCGGCGTCGCTGGCGTACACGAGGAAAAGGGAGGGGACCTGGAAGGCCGCCGCGCCGCCCAGTTGGCGTTTTACTTCCGCGATCCAAGGCTCCATGGGGGCGATGCCCTGGCTGCCGGCCAAGCCGTCCACCTGGACCCACCAACTGACGAACGCAATGAGGTAAACCAGAGCGAGGCCGCGGGTGAAAAGGCTCTGCGCCATGCCGAAGCGGGGCCGGTTCATGGGGGATCAGAGCAGTTGCTCGCGGCGTAGCATAGAAAAGATCGCGAACCCGCCACCCAGCACTAGGCCACTGACACCGAGATTGATCACGGTGCCGACGGTCATCGTGGAGCGTTTGGTTCTCGCGCCCAGCTCCCGTGAGGGGAGGCTATTGGTGCCGTTGGCCCCCAGCGTAAAGATGCGGAAGAGGTAATAGGATTCCGGCTGCAAACCGGAGATCTCGGCCACGACGCGCTGATCGACGATCGAGAATTTCACCCGCTTTACCGGCACCCAGACGCATTCGAGACGCTTCTTGACGGTATCGAACGCCGTGATCCGCGTCTCCACTTCGTAGACGGGCGGTGAGCCTTGCGGCGGTGGCCAAACGAGGCGCGCGGTGCGATCCGTGGTTTCATCCACCAAGAAACGTGGGACAGTGGGCAGTTTGACGTCGGTTTTTAGTTTGTAGGGACTTAGTGCGAGCATTCCATCCAGGGAAATCATGGGTGGAAGAGGGATTTCGCCGTTGCGCCCTCGGGCTGGTTTGGAGACTTCCGCAGCGACGAGTTCGCGTCCGGCCGGTGTCGCCACGCTTGCCGGAGTGGACGGTGCTTTTGCGAATAATTCGCGATAGTCGCCATTGCCCGCCGGACCGGGATTCGTCGTGGTGCCGGTTGCGATCCCCTGGCTCGCCGCGTTCTCTGATGGTTTCGTTCCACTCACCATGTCTAGCGTGCCAGTGAGGTTGGCTGCTGCGGTCACCTCCACGGACGACGGCACGATCATCGATTCGCCTCGCAGGGAGATCACCCTTTGCTGGTCGGGCGAGGCAAGAATCAGTCGATCCCGGAACACGCCGGGCTCTTTCGGGGCGAAGACGAACTGGAGTTCGGCCGCGCCGCCAGGTGGAAGAGTCCACTGGAGGCTTGGTCCGGACGCATCTGGACCGCTGAGAAGAAAGGGTGCCTTTGGCGGGGCGAGCGTGGCGGAGAGCGCTTGACCGCCGGGATTCTGGATTCTTACGGTCATGGCCGACTCCTTCCCGGCCATGACTTGGCCGAAATCTAACGATGCGTCGCTGGGAACCCCGGACAACGACAGAAACCCGGGAGCTGGTTCCCCGGTAACTTGGACCACGCGCTCAAAATCTCCGGATTGAAAGTGAACGCTTCCCGCGAATGACGAGGAATCCCCAGGTGGCAAGAGGACGATCAGTTCTTTGCGTTGCTCCCGTTCGAGCCAAACGCTGTCACCATTGGGCGACTGCAGGCGGGGATCCAAGCGCAGCTTCACGGCGAGCCCGGCGGAGCCAGGGTTGGTGAGGGCGATCTTTGCCGTCCGTTGCCGGGTTTGCGGGTCGTAGGTCAGCACAAAGGTTTCGGAATCCAAGCGAAAAGGAACCACGCCCTTGCCCGAGAACAGAACGCCCGGTTGCTCCGGCAGCCCTGTCGGCAGAGGGAAACGGAACACGGCATCGCCTAGTTCGACAGGGGCAAACCCAAAGGTGGCCGGCACGGATTCCCCCGGCGGGATGCGCAGTGCGGTTTGTCCGCCGTCAGGGAGCCACTTCCAAGGGGGGGGCAGCTCTGGGGTCAGTTCAAACATGGACGTGCCTTTGTTGGAAAGGACGATGGAGCGGACGGACTCGGCTCCCAGGACGGTCTGTCCAAACGCGAGCGTTGGCACGCAGCTGATCACCGGAGCCGGATCGACGATCTCAATGACTACCGGCACCGCCGCGCAGACCCGGCCGAAGGGATACTGTGCGGCGTAGGTGAACTGATCCGAGGTAGCCTTGGACGCGGGATCAGAATGATACGTTACGGTTGCGGTGGAACGATCGTCGGCGGGCTCGCTGAGTTCGGATAGGAAGCCGGCGGTGGGCTCGTCCCGGATAAAGAAGCGAACACGTTGCGAGACTGGATCCTCGACGGAGTCGAGCGCGATTGGCAGCGACTCGCCCCGGAGAAGCTTGAACCGCTTGGCCTCGATCACCGGGATGCGGTCTTCCCGGTTGGGCTGGGTGGGCTGCTCGGGTTCACGGCGCTCCCGGATGCGGGGACGGGAATCGGTGTTGACCGGTGCGGTTCCCGGTTTGACCACATCCGCCCGGAGAGAAAAGAGCGTGAGGGGAGACGTCCCCGAGAGGAACCAAACCCAGACCAGGGCAAAACGTAGGGGGGAAGAGCCCATGATACGACGGCGTGGGGATCTTAGCGGGGCAGGGTGGGGAAGTCAAAGAGTGGTCCTGGCGCTTCGCTTCACGGCCGAGGGAAGTCACTGTCTTGACAGGATGCGCAACCAACCATTATGCTAATCAATCCATGAATTTCAAACCAGAAGGTTACAACTCGGTGTCCCCCTACCTGCTGGTGGATGGAGCGGACCTCGTCATCGACTTTTTAAAGACGGTCTTTGGGGCCAAAGAATTGCGCCGATTCGCGGATGAATCCGGGCATCTCCGCCATGCCGAGGTCCGTCTCGACGATACCGTGCTCATGCTCGCGGATTGCACCGACGATTGGCCGCCCGTTCCGTGTCACATCCATGTCTATGTACGCGACGTCGAGGAGGTGTATCGAAGGGCATTGGCGGCGGGCGCGAGTGCCGTTCAGGAACCGATGCGGAATGGCGATGACGACCTTCGTGGAGGTGTCCGGCATCCCGCGGGGGTGACCTGGTGGATCGCTTCAAAACACGAGTAATCCGCGTACGGGCTTTGCTTCGGGCTTGGACCCCAACACTCCGGTTGACTTTTGCCGCTAGGGGTTGAAATCTCAGCTAGGCGAATTTCTCCGGGGACTGAAGGGCATGGCGGCAAAGATCTGGGCGTTTCTCAATTTCAAGGGCGGGGTTGGCAAGACCACCGACACGGTCAACATCGCCGCCATCCTCGCCAAGCATCCGGATTTTCGCGGGACCCGGGTGCTCGTCATCGACCAAGATCCGCAGTGCAACGCCACCCTCTGGTTTCTGACAAGGGAGCGTTATCACATCGCCACCGAGCGGAACAAGAGCGCGTATCATCTCTACGAGGCGCAGATGCGAGGTTCCCAGGTGCCGATCCAGGATGTGATTACACCAGTGTTTCGCGATCCAGAGTCCGGCGGATGCATTGACTTGGTGGGCGCTTCCTTTGATATGCTGGAGCAGGAGGAAGATCCCAGTTTGGGCGGAGAGCCCGCGAAGGCGGCCACGGTCATTCAGCGCGCCATCGAGCCGGTCCGCAATGCCTATGACTACATCCTGATCGACTGCCCGCCCGGCTATTCCATCTTCACCCGGAACGCCCTGCGAGCCGCGCAACACGTCATCGTGCCCTACACCGCGGACTATCTGGCGCTGGAGGGAATCAAGTGGATCAAGCAGCTCCGGGATCGCTTCGCCAAAGGCTACGCGGATCCCAACGCCGTGGCCAAGATCGGAGGCGTCATCGTGAATCGCTACCGCGCTGGATTCAAGGCGAGCGATGCCGCTCTCGCCGAACTTCGCGTCGTCCTCGACCAACTCGCGCAACAGACGGGCGAGCGCATTCACCTCTTCCGGCCGTTCATCCGGGAAGCCACCGCCGTGACCAAGGCGAATAACGAACAGCAAGCGCTTGTCGATTGCGAGGCGACGGCGGTGCGGCGCGATTTTATCCGGGTCGCCCACGATCTCGTGAACACATTCCGGCGCCATGTCTAACGGGAAATCCGCAAGCTCCGGACCCGCTCCCGAACGCCGGGCCAAGGTCGCTCCGCTGGCCGAGGGATTGCGCAAACTCGCCGACACCTTGGAGAGCAATCAGGCGCTTTATGAGCCGATCGCCTTTGAACGAGAGGCGACCGCGTTGGTGCAACGTTTCCGCGAGTTCCTCCACCTGGAGCCGAAGCTGCATCGCGTCTCCGAGGTTATGTTCCGCGAGTGCCGCGCGGCTTGGCTGCGCGCTTGGCAGCAGGCGCCCGGGGAAATGGAGCGGCGCTGCGAGGAGGTGCTCGGCCGTCTGCCTCACCACGTCGCGGACGAAAGCGATTTGAGCTGGCGCCTTCATGTTCTCGTGGAAGTGCTCGATCGTCTGCGGGATCCGGTGCGGGTTCTCGCCCTTACGGAGACGTCGCGGGCTTTGGAACCGGCTGAAGGCGTCCACGTGGAGGATCGCGGCGCCACCGATGCCCTTTTGCTCTGGGGCCAGATGACGTTGGAGGAGTTCCTCCTGAGCTGGGCCAAGCTCGATCCGGACCTGGTCCGCCGCTGCGCTGGCCTGGTCGGCGTGACGGTGAGCCGGCCGACCTTGGCCGCCAAGCGCAAGCTCCACTCCCAGGCGGTGCGCATGTTCCGCAACACCCGCATGTGAGGCACGGCAAGGCAAGGCAAGGGAACGGAACAGATGGATCGGCCAGTGGGCGCGCACCCGGTTGCGTTTTTTGATCTCGACGGCACCCTGCTGCCTTGGGACACCCAACTCCTGCTCGCGAATTTCGTCTTCCAACGCGAGCCCTGGCGCCGGCTCTTCTTGCTGCCGGTCCTCCTGGTGTTGCCTCTGAAACTCCTGGGACTGGTGAGCACGCGATGTGTGAAGCGGCTCTTCCTCGGGTTCCTCGCCGGATTCTCGCGCCGTCAGCTCGAAGCCTTGCTGGACGCATTCGTCGATCGCGCTGCCCTGCCCGCGATGTGGCCGGAGATGCTTGCCGAAATTGAGGACCGGCGCCGTGAGGGTTGCCTCCTCGTCCTCAATACCGCCAGTCCCCAGCTGTATGCGGAGCCGATCGCGCGCCGACTTGGCTTTGATCATTGCGTATCCACTCAAGTGGAGACTGGGGGAGGGGAGCGTTTTCCCTGGCCGCCGGGGTTTCTCGGGCCCAACAACAAACGGCAGGCCAAGATCGATGCCATGCGGGAACGCGGCTTGATCGGCCCGGGGGGGCCTTTGCCGCTTCCGGGAGCCTGGACTTACACCGATAGCAGCGCGGACCTGCCGCTTTTACGCTGTGCGCAACGCGGCGTCTTGGTCCATCCGCGTCCGGCGCTTCAGTCGATCGGCCAGCAAGAGGGTTGGCGGGAACTGCGGCCCGCACCGGCCGTCTCCCGGATCCAGTGGGTTTTGGCGGGGGTGGCCATGTTTTTCGGCTGTTGGAATCCACCGGCACGGAGTAGCAGGGAAACAGAATGCGATGAAGGATCTTGAGATCGTCCGGGTGCAGGGAGTCACGGTGCGGCGTGGGGACACGCTCTTGCTCGATGGCGTGAATTGGACCGTCAAACCGGGGGAACAATGGGCCGTGCTCGGCGCCAATGGTTCCGGGAAGACGTCGTTGCTGAACACGCTATCCGGTTTTCTTCAGCCCACGTCCGGCGGGATCGAGGTTTTCGGCCAACGCTTCGGCCAGTCGAACTGGAACGAGCTGCGCAAAGTCATCGGCGTCATCAACCACACCGTGGCGGACTGGATTCAGGACGGCGAGACGGCCTTGGAAATCGTAATCGGAGGCATTCATTCCCAAATCAACTACTGGGGCCGGATCACGAAAGCCGACGCCGCCCGGGCCCGGGAAACGCTCGCGGAGTTCGGCTTGGCCGCGGCGGAGAACCGGACGTGGCACCAGCTTTCCCAAGGCGAGCGTCAGCGCGTCCTCATCGCCCGGGCCATCATGGCCGCCTACCGCATTCTCATCCTGGATGAACCGTGCGCCGGTCTCGATCCCGTGGCGCGTCATCGCTTCCTGGAATTCATGGACGGGATCGCCCGGCGTCCCGGCGCGCCTTCGCTCTTCCTGGTGACTCATCACGTCGAGGAAATCACGCCCGGCTTCGACCACGTCCTGCTGCTGCGCCAAGGCCAAGTGCTCGCCGCCGGTCCGCGCGCCACCGTCCTCAAAGCGCCGCTTCTAAGCGAAGCCTACGGGCATCCCGTGCGCCTCCGCCAGAGTGCGGGACGGTTGATTTTGGAGCTGGAATAACGACGCCTGCTTCTTCATCAAACGCGGGAGCTACGAGATACGATCGGATCGGATCGGTCCCATCGGACAAATGGGGCCCATGAGCCCCCACTCCACCAAGCTTGTCCCCTGGCTCCCGCCGCTCAGCCTGAGAAAGCTGCGCACCCATGCGATCTTCCTGAGCCAAAACGGCGTCGCGCCGCCGTCGAATCCAGGCTGACTTCGCAAAGATGCGAGCTGACGGTCGACAGA
>CAMCXS010000032.1 GCA_945883495.1 Akkermansia muciniphila | reverse complement strand
ATGGTGGCGGATAAACCGGTCGACTGGCTCCTCACCGCCATTCTCGATCCCAACGCCGCCGTGGAAGAGCGCTTCAAAACCTGGACGGTGAAGCTGAAAACCGGCGCGGAACTCCAAGGTATCCTGGCGGCGGAAACGGCGAACAACGTTGTCCTCCGTCTCCCCGGCGGCGCCGATCTCCCGGTGTTGCGGAGCGACATCGCCTCGCAAACTGCTTCCGGAAAATCTCTCATGCCGGAGGGCTTGGAAACCGTCTTGGCTCCGCGGGATGTGGCGGATGTGATTGTCTACTTGTGGAGGAAGCCGTAAGGGACACGTCACTTGCCGGATTGCGCAGTTTTCGCCCCAGCTTCCGCCCTTGCCAAGCTTGCACCTGCTCGCTAGGCTCCTGGGCCATGAAATCGCTCGCTGCCGCGTTCCTTAGTCTGCTGCTGTGTCTGGCCGGTGCGGGGGCCGGACTGGAGGAGATCGAAGCTCAGTATCGCTCCGCCTGGGAGTTGAGCGTTGTCGCCAAGCATGCCTCCGCCGTCTCGGAGCTGGAGGGCAAATACGCCGGGGCGTTGGATCGGGCGATGCAGGAAGCGTCTAAGGCTGGGCGCCTGGAGGACGCTTTGGCTCTGAAAAAGGAAATCCAGCGGGTCACCGACAAAATCGCTTTGCCCGAGACGGACGAGGACGTGTCTCCGGTGGTGGCGACTTTCCGGAAAACCTATCGTGATCAGTTGGCGCGGCTCGTGGTGGAACGGGAAAAGTCAGGAAATCCCATCGTGCAGCAATTTGGGATGGCATTGGTCTCCTTGCAAAACGAGCTGACCCAAGCGGGAAAGCTGGAAGAGGCGCTGGCGGTCAAGGAATACATCGCTTCCGGGATCTACAAGAAACTCGCCGGTCACGCGGCCGCCTCAGGCAAGCCGTTTGAGAACAGCTTGGGCATGAAGTTTGTCCCCGTGGAGATTGTGGGCGGGCCGAGCGCGGGGAAGAAGATCCGGTTTTGCGTGTGGGAGACCCGGGTGCGGGATTACGAAGCGTTCGTCAACGACTCGAAGAGGGAATGGCCGAAGCCGGGGTTTGCGCAGGGGCCGGATCACCCGGCGGTGATGGTGAGTTGGGAGGATGCCACCGCCTTTTGTGCCTGGTTGACGCCGAGGGAGCGGGAGAATGGCAAGATCGGGATGAAGGACGTCTACCGGTTGCCCACGGATCACGAGTGGAGCTGTGCCGTCGGGATTGGAAAAGACGAGGATGCATCGCTGTCGCCCCGCGAGAAGGATACGAAACTGCCTGGATATCCCTGGGGCATGGAGTTTCCACCGTCAGCCGGAGTGTTTAACGGGCGGGTGAATGATTCTTATGAGGGGACGTCCCCTGCCGGGAGTTTCCCCGCCAACAGCTTGGGATTGTTCGATCTGGCCGGAAACGCCTGGGAGTGGTGCGAAGATTGGAGCGATGCATCGCGTGTCTGGCGCGTGCTGCGTGGCGGTGGATATAGCGACCGGCTGGAAGACGGGTTCCGGTCCTCGCGCCGTGGCTACAGCGGGCGTACGGTCCGGGTCGACCGGCACGGCTTCCGGGTCGTTTTGGACAGTGGTGACGCTGGTTGAAAGGCGGCAGCGTCTCAGGGCCGTGCGGCATAATCTGACCAAGCCGCCGCCAGCCACTTCGGGTCCAGCTCCCCATCGAAGGCTAGCAGCCGGTAACGGGAAACGTACGGTTGCCCCGGTTCAATGCTCCAATCGCCATCTTGGGACGGGGCCACGCAGAATTGCGGATTCTTGGGGTTGAGACGGAGCGGTTGGGGGAAACGGAAGTTTTCCGGATGAATCAACACGGCGATTCCGGCCGGCGCGCCATCGACCAAACCGCTCATCGCTACCCACTTGGCCTTGGTGGCATCGCCCTTGGCCCGGTCCAAGCCCTCGCTGGTGAGCATCGTGACCTCCTCGACCGGGTCCCAAGCCCGGTTGCCCCGGACGCCGAGGCCGCCGTAGTGATACTTTGGCAGTTTGAGCGGTTTCGGGCCGGCGCAGGTTTGGGTGCTGGTGAGATCGATGAGATTGACGAGGCGGCCGGCGAGTTCGCGTTGCGCGACCGTCACTTCCCAGGTTTCGGCAAGTACGTCGTGATTTCCAGAGAGGAACCGGTGTTTGCTGACGAAGCCACCGGTTGGGCCGTTCCAGGTTTTCACGAGGGAATCGAAGCGCACTTCCGCCGTGATCGTCTCTCCTTTGCCCTGGTTCCAGAAATCGGGATGCGCCTCCCCGAACGCGGTTTTAGTCCACGCCAGCCAGACGCCGCGTTGCCAAGGATGATCTGGCGGATGATTGCCTGTTACCATCCGGCCACTAGGGGTGAAGATGGGATGCAGATGGGCGCCGTGACGAAACGCTGTGGACAACCCTTCAGGGACATCCCCGGGTGCCATTTGGTAATCACAAATCGCTTGGCCGCCGATGGTGAGATGCAGGGCATCGCCGTCCGGAGCTACCCGGACCTCAGAGCTTCGGGCCGCTGGCGAGAGGAGAAGAAGGAAAAGGGCGCAGAGATCGTAGCGGTTCATGGGACCAACCTATTGGCATACAACGACGTGATCGAAGGCGTCGAGAGCGGAGTTTGGGCGCTCGAAGGAAAAGCAATGGAGGCGGAATCCCAAGAAATCCGTTCTAGCACGGATCAGAATCGTTCACACTTCTCCGTAATCCTTGACTTGGCCGCACACAGTCGGTTGAATGGATCATCTGAACCCGATGAAACTTGTCGCGCCCCCCCTCTTCACCCCGTTCGCGCCGTTGTGGCTGTTCGCCGCCGCAAGCTGTCTGGCCGCGCCGGAATCCACTTCCTCCGTCGCTGGATGGCCCACCCTCCGTGAGGCTTATGTCGCGGCACAGCACGATTTTGTCCCCCTGGAATCCGGGGAGCACACTGCGCGGAGCCTTTCGCAGCGTTGGGATGCGAGCTTTGACGAACGTGGATTTGTGGCCACTCCGAGAGAAGGGGATTGGCAGTGGGGGCTGGAGTTGCGTCGGTTTGGGTTTTCAGGTTCTGAGTCTGGGGTGAAGGCGGTGCGGGGCCGTGCCGATGCCGGAAGGCTGTCTTATCAAAGAGGCGACGCGCTCGAAGAGTGGTTCGTGAACGACGGGCGCGGGCTGGAGCAAGGGTGGACCTTGCAGTCCCGTCCATCAGGAGCGGATGGGGCGGCGTCGCTCCGTTTGGAACTGGGCGTCCGGGGCAGTTTGGTGCCGGTGATTTCTGGTGGCGACGTTCAGTTTACCGACAAGACCGGAGTGGCTCGGGTCACTTACTCAGGTTTGAAGGCGTGGGATGCGGCCGGAACCGTCTTGGCGTCTCGATTTGTCTCCAGTGGGGAGGGATTTGCGGTGGAGATCGACGAGCGGAACGCGAAGTATCCGATCACGATCGATCCGATCGCGCAGCAGGCTTACCTGAAGGCTTCCAACACGGGGGCGCAGGACGAGTTTGGCCGAGCGGTGGCGATTCAGGGCAATGTGGCTGTGGTCGGAGCGCCGAAGGAAGATGGCGCTGCGGACGCGTTGGCAGACTCGGGCGCCGCCTATGTCTTTGCGCGCACCGGAAAACTCTGGACCCAACAGGCCTACCTGAAGGGAGCCAACACCGTTGCCGGGGATCTCTTCGGCTCGGCCGTGGCGGCTTCAGGAAACACGGTAGTGATCGGTGCCCCGCAACAGGGCGGATCGGGAGCGGTCTATGTGTTCGAACGGACGGGATGGATTTGGTCGCAAAAAGCGATGCTCAAGGCCGCCAATGCTGACGCTAGTGACCAATTCGGATGCTCTGTGTCAATTTCGGGGAACACAATTCTCGTGGGGGCCGTAGGCGAGGCGAGCAACGCGAACGGCGGAATTGGAGACAACTCTGCTTCAGATGCCGGTGCGGCCTACGTGTTTATCCGGTCCGGGAAAGTTTGGATCCAGCAGGCTTACCTGAAAGCGAGCAATGCGCAAGCGAGCGACAGGTTTGGAGCCTCGGTGTCGGTCTCGGGAGACCGCGCCGTGATTGGTGCGCCCGGGGAATCGAGCGATTCCAATCTGGTGGACACTGGCGAGGACGACAATTCGGCGGCTGGTGCTGGCGCAGCCTATGTGTTTCGGCGTGAGGGCACGACTTGGATTAAGGAAGCATTCCTCAAGGCGGACAACAGTGCCCAGGACGATGAGCTTGGTGTCGCGGTATCGATTTCGGGTGACTTGGTGGTGGCGGGGGCTCCTTTCCAGGATGGGGTGGAGAATCTATCCGGCGCCGCGTATGTGTTTGCTCGTAAAGGATCGAAGTGGGTGCAAGACGGCTTTTTGAAAGCACCCACGCCGCAGCCGGACGCACGCTTTGGGCAATCCGTAGCCATTTCTGGGCTTACGGTTGCGGTGGGCGCCCCCTTGGAAGCCGGACAGCAAGGAGTGGTGTATGTCTTCACTCGTCCCGGTTCGACCTGGGGGACGGATGCCGCGCTCACCCCGGTGGTGGTCTCCAGCGTGACTCCGCAGTTTGGTGCCGCGGTCGCCGCCTCTGGAGATTCGGTGATCGCCGGGGCTCCGTTGGAGGACAAGGCAACGACGGGAATCAATGGCAACCCAACTCCCGCGAGCGACCTCCAAGACTCTGGGGCCGCCTATGTCTTCACCGGCGCCTGGCCGTTTTATCCGTCGTTTGCGAAGAGCGGCCTGTCGGCTCCTGGAGCCAACGACATCTCTTACTCCCGAACCACGGCCACCGCGGCCAGTGACTCCGAGTCGGTCATCCTGCATGCGCATTCGTTGACTGGAGCTGGGGCCTCCAACAAACGGGGCGCTGCCATGTTCTCCACTCTGGGAGCGACGGGGGCTTCTGAGTTGCTCGTGCAGCTTGGCGACGATCTTTCTGGCTTTGGGGATGGATTGCCAGTTGGGAGCCGGGTTTCAGCGGTGTCAGAACCGATCGTGCACCAAAGTGTTCAGGGGGGGATTTTCCAAGGGCTGGTGACCGGAACGGGAATCACGTCCGCCAATAACCGCGTCCTGTTGCGGGACGATGGCTTCTTTCTGCGCCTCCTGCGCCGGACGGGCCGGGGGATCACGGAGCTGGGCGGAGCGGAAGCGAATTCCTTCGTTGAGGTTTTGCAGAGCATGGATTCCGATCTGATCACGGTTTCCCATCGCTTGCGGACCGGTTCGGGAAGTCCGGCGGTCACCGCGACGACGGATAGCGGAATTCTGCCGCTTGGTGGTGATGGCACTCTCTTCTCGGTGGTGCGAGAAGGCGGGGATGCCTTCGGAGGCGCCAGCGGTGACAAGTTTGGCCAATTCGGCGGGGTGGCGTCGGCGGCCCGTGGTGGCTCGATTCAGTTCACTGCGGCGATGTTGCCCGCTGGTGGCGGCGCGGCCAAGCAGGCTGTGTTCTTCACCGACGCGGCTGGCAACACGAAAGGGCTCTCCGCCTTGCAAGGGGATGACGCCTGGGGGCTTTCCTCTTCCTCGGTGGACTTTGCGAGTTTCCCAGCCGTCGGTGAGTTGAACAACCGGGCCTTTTTCCGTGCGACGTTAACCGGATTGGCCAAGACGACCAATGAAGGGATTTTTTCCGCGGATGGGAACAAGCTGGTGCTGCAGAAAGGAGTGGCCAAGGATGGCTTTACGGTGACGCGGATCATCCGGGTTTGGCCAGTGGGCACCAACCAAGCCATTTTTCACGTCGTCCTCGGTGGCACCGGCGTGACCCGGCTCAACAATACCGCGTTGCTGCTGCTGCAAGAGAACAATACCTTCCTGTCCTTGCTGCGCACGGATGATGTGGCGCCCGGAGTTGGCCTCAGCACGGCCAAGGTTGCCTCCATCCAATCCGTGGACGTGAACCCGGTGAATGGCTATTACGCGATCGTCGGCAGCCTGAGAGGCGTTCCCTCTACCAGCAACCAGGTGCTTTGGGCCGGTCGCACTTCGGACGGTAATGCCAACGACAATCGCTTCCGTCGCTTGCCGTCCCTGCGGCTCCGTAAGGGGGATGTCTACAGCAGCGAGCGCACGCCGCAAGACGTGATCCGCGCGATCACCCTCCGCCCCGCCACCGAGCGCACCGGCATTGGAGCTCGTGGCCAGGGACAGGTGGTAGGCACGAATGGTCACATCCTGGTGGGCGTGACCACGGACCGGCGTTTGGAGGAGCTCCTCATGGTCCGGCCCTAAACCGGCGGGGCGGTTACATCAGCCCCAGGACCCGGTTGATTCCATCCGCCACTTTCTTGAGCTCGCCTAGGTTGCCGCCGCTGACTTCAGCGGCGCACCAACCGTGGTAGTTGATCTCCTGGAGAGCGGCCCGCACGTCCTCCCATGGAAGATCATCCGGTGCCTCTCCGATGGGCGTGAACTTGTCCGCCGCGCGCGAGAAGCCTTTGATGTCGAGCTTGATGATCCGTTTCCCCAGGGCGCGGATCCAGGCTCCCGGTTGACCGAATTTCCAGTGGTTGCCGATGTCGAATTGCATCCCGACCCAGGGGGATTGAAACTCATCCACGTAACGGACGAACTTCTCCGCGTTTTGGTCCGGACCGGCGTTGTGGTTGTAGAGGAAGTGGTTCCAGACGTTTTCGATGGCGATGGCGACGCCGAGTTCCGCCGCGAGAGGGACGGCTTGGGCGATGTTCGCCACGGACCGCGGCCAAATTTCCTCTTCCGGACCGTCGTCACCGTGCCCCACGACCAGGAGGACGGTGTGTCCGCCGATGGCTTTGGTCTCGCGCAGTGCACCCTTGAGATCTTCGAGCGCCTGAGCCCGGACCGCCGGATCGGGGCTGGTGTGGCGGATTTTCCAGTGCGAGTTGCAGACGGTGCCATCGACCGGCAAGCCCGTTGCCTTGATGGCGGCGAGGGTTTCCTCGATGTCGAGGCCGGGCGGATTGAGCTCGATTCCCTGAAAGCCAGCTTCTTTGGCGATCCGGAACTTGTCCGCGAGGGTGGCGCCCTCCTTGACCATGCCGATTTTCAAGGTGCGGTAGATGTGCCCCTGGAGGCCCGGAACGGACGGTTCCGCCGCGACAAGCGGTCCGGAGAGCAGAAGTGGCGCGGCGGATTGCAGAAAACGGCGGCGGTTGGGGTTCATGCCGGGAGCATAGACAGATTGCCAGGAGCGGCTCAATCAAGAATGACACGAGGCCAGAAGGCGTGCATCGTGGCGCGATGCTCCTGAAAGTTGGCATGCTGCTGATCATCGTCTCGGTGATCATCGGGGAAGTGCTGCGCCAGATTCGGATCCGGCGGGATGTGGCCTTGCGCAAAATTCCCTTCTCCCAAGGGCTGACCGGGGCGGAATTCGCGCGCCTCTTGCTCCGGCTAGCGGACTGCAACGACGTCAAGGTGATCGAAAGCCGCCACTTGGTGACGGATCATTATGTGACTGGCGCCAAGATTCTGCGCTTGGCGCCCCAGAACTATTATGGTGCGAACCTGGCGGCCGTTGGCATCGCCGCGCACGAGGTCGGCCACGCCCTTCAGGAGGCCGTCGCCTACCATCCGCTTCCCTGGCGGCAGACGGTGATTCGCTTGGCGTATTACGGGAGCTTCGGCTCGTTTCTGGTCGCCGTGCTGCCCGTTCTTGTGGCCCGGCAATTGGGGCTCTTCATGCTCGGGTCCTGTTGGATGTTCATCCGCGCGAACAGTCTGATGACGCTGCCGGTGGAGCACAACGCCACTGCGCGCGTCCTTGATTTGATCCGCAGATTCCGCGTTCTTCCCGCGGGTCCGGAGTTATCTCAACTGGAGCAGATGCTCCGGGCCGCCGAGCTGGACAAGGTCAGCGGCTTCCTCAAGACGTTTCACTTCCTGGCGTCGCATCTCGTGTTCTGGAAGCGCCGATAAGTCGGCTTCCTGGCTCACTTCGTGGCGGCGGAGAGCCGTTCCAAGCTGCTGATCCGGTCGCGGGTCAGTTTGTTGAGTTCCAGGAACCGGAAGTATTCGGCTTGCTCCGGCTTCGGCTTGAGCACCGCCAGCGCCAAGGCCACGGCGGCGTCCCGGTAAGTCACCCACTTCTGTTGCGCGGCGGCGAACTCCGCTTTTTGCGCGTCGTCCAGCGACGCCATGAGGCGTGCTTCCGCCGTTTGTAGCCGCGCTTCGGCGTCCGCGTATTCCGACGCCACCTGCTCATGCAAAGCGGGCCGGGTTTGTTGGGCGACGGCGTTGAACAGGCCCGTGGCGATCAAAAGGGCGATGAGGGGCATGCGGAGCGGCGAGGTCATGACGGGAGATTCTGGCACGATTGGGCGCGAATTGAAAACTGCGATTCCAATCGAAGGGACGCGTGCTAGGGTCGCGTCTCATCAAACCGCCTATGTTGGAAGCGAACTGGATTGTCCGGGAAAAACCCTGTGCCCGCAAAGTGGGGGCCATTGCCCAAGAATTTGGAATCCGGCCGCTCGTCGCGGAACTGCTGGTGCACCGGGGCTTTGCAGAGTCCGAGGAGATCGCGCGTTTCCTCCATCCCCGCCTTCAAGACCTGAGCGATCCCTTCCTGCTCCCCAACATGGAAGCGGCCGTGGAGCGCATATTGCAGGCCGTCGATCGCAACGAAGCGGTGGTGCTCTATGGGGATTACGACGTGGATGGGGTGACCTCGCTCACCTTGTTGCACGCTTTCCTACGGGCTTACGGGCTCGATGCCCAGCCCTTCCTCCCGCACCGCATGGACGATGGCTACGGGCTCAACGATCACGGATTGGAGCGTTGTTTGTCCGAGTATACGCCGTCGCTGATCATCGCGGTCGACTGCGGAACCTCCTCGATTTCCCAAGTGGAAATGCTGAAGCAACGGGGGATCGACGTCGTCATCATCGATCACCACGAGAGCAACACCGGCCAGCTGCCGCCCGCCGTGGCCGTGGTCAATCCCAAGCTGGGCGATGATTACCACTACTTCTGTACCGCCGGACTGATTTTCAAACTCGGGCACGCCTTGCTCAAGCGCCGACGCACCGACCGGCTCGACTTGAAGGAATGGCTCGATGTCGTCGCCATGGGAACGGTGGCGGACCTGGTGCCGCTCGTGGACGAGAACCGCATTTTGGTGCGCAAAGGCTTGCAACAGCTGGCCCAAAGCCGGCATGCCGGCGTGTCCGCCCTGAAGGAAGTCGCAGGCGTCAACGCCACTCCGGAAGCGTATGACATCGGATTCAAACTGGGGCCCCGCCTCAACGCCGCTGGCCGGCTCGATACCGCTCAAGTTTCGCTCGATCTCCTCATGAGCACGGACGCCTCCAAAGCCCGCCGCCTCGCCGAGGATCTGGATTCCCAAAATCGCAGCCGCCAAAATCTCGAACAACGCATCCGTGACGAGGCTGTCGAAATGCTTCATCGGCTCGATGGGAATTTGGGCAAAGGGATCGTTCTCGGGAGCGAGGATTGGCACGCCGGCGTGGTCGGGATCGTGGCCTCCCGGGTCGTTCGAGAATTTCACCGGCCCAGTTTCGTGATTGCCTTCGATGAAGCAGGGATGGGCAAAGGCAGCGGGCGCAGCATCCCCGGCGTGTCCTTGGTCCAAGCACTCAACGCCTGCCGAGATTTGTTGGAAGCTGGCGGCGGGCACGACATGGCGGCCGGATTGACTTTGCGACGCGAAAACCTCGATGCCTTCCGGGAGCGGTTCGCAGCTTACCTCGACGCGAACACGCCGCCCGAGCTCTTCACGCCGCGTCTCGATATCGACCTGGTGGCCACGCTGGATGAGATCAATCTCAATCTTCTGGACAGCTATGAGCTGGTCCATCCCATGGGCATGGGCAACCCGGCTCCACTGTTCATGAGCCGGGCGGTGCGGCTGGCGGAAGAGCCCCGGGTGCTCAAAGAGAAGCACCTCAAACTGACGTTGCAGCAGAACGGCGCCCGGATCGACGTCATGTGGTTCAACGCCGCCCACCTCGACCTTCCCCCGGGCCCCTGGGACATCGCCTACCGGATCAGCCGCAATGTCTACAAAGGGCGATCGAGCGTTTCGGTGATGCTGGAGGCGCTGCGGACCTCGCGGGGTTGAATCAAAGGGTGAAAGAAATTTCTTGAATCCAACATCAGGTTTGCGTTGTGTAGCAGCCAGTTGTGACGAACCGCTCCTCATCCGCAGGCCGATTCCCCGTGTTGCGGTGGCTTCGTCGGCATTGCCCTTGGTTGAGTCTCTTGTGCCTGGGCGCTTGGCAGTTTTCTGTGGAAGGATCCATTCCCTCTGTGATTACCCTGCTGGCTGAGTTGGATCCTGTCCATGAGATTGCCGTGGCGGGGGAAGCGAATGGAGAGGTCGTCATTCGCTTCACTCATGAGAATGAAGCAGAGTGCCAGATGCCCCATGGCATTCTACTCCAAACCTTGCTGGTCTTGGGGGGGGCTTCGACCAGCCCGGAGCAAGATCACGAGTTCAGATTTTATTCGGTCGATGAAGGGCTGCGCGGTGAAGGTCGCACGATTGAGACACCGGCTCCGGCGACCGTCTTCTCCGGCCACCAGGTGAAGTATCAGTGTCCCAGGCTTTCCAGGAGTGGAAAATTTGAGTCGATTCGGCAAGGGCGGCGCCTAGCTGCTCCTCCGTCTGGCCGGGTGATGCGGTGTTGAAGGACTGCCTTTGTAGGTAGAGCCGCCTCTGGGCGGAGTCATTGTTATGAGTCTTTCAATATTCCATCAATCATCCTGTTGTGCCTGCTTTTGCTGCCCTGCGTCGCTCCGAACGCTCGAATTTTTCTCCGTGTGAACTTTGTGGTCACTCACTCTTTGTGATTGTTGCTGACCGGGATCGTTTGGGCAATCCGCTCCAAACGGTCGTTTGTCACGCTTGCGGATTGGTCTCGGTGAATCCGCGTCCCTCGGACGAAGATATCGATCAATTCTACCGCGATGAGTATCGCAAGTCTTACAAGCAAACCCTTCAGCCGAAACTGAAGCACGTGTACCGTGCCGGGCGAGTTGCCCTCGACCGCCTTACCTACTTGATCCCTTTATTGCACCAAGGCGGGGCAGTCATGGATCTCGGCGCGGGGGGCGGGGAACTGCTCTTCATGCTGCGCGGTCTTGGGTTTGAGGTTCAAGGGATTGAACCCAACATCGGCTACGGCGAGGTGGCGAGGGATGTGCTCGGGCTTCCAGTTCAGGTAACCACCTATCAGGAAGCCCAGGTAGAGTTGGAAAGCTGTGACATGGTCACCTGCTTCCATGTATTGGAGCACCTGCCGCACCCGGTGGATGCCCTGACTGCCATGGCACGCTGGATGAAGCCCGACGGGCTGCTGCTCATCGAAGTGCCGCACGTGATGTCTCGTTGCCAGTGGCCGCACAGTCGCCATCACATCGGCCACTTGCATCACTTCAGCAGCAGCACGCTTGCCTTGGCTGGGCAAAAAGCGGGATTGCGGGCGGTGGACGTGTTTACGTCAGGCGACGGCGGAAATCTGATGGTCGTCTTCCGCAAGAACCAGGGCGGCCATGGAAATGCGATTCAGTCCACGATCCCGGGTCACGCACAACGCGTCATCGGGCATCTGAGGACGCATACCGCGCTGATGCACTTGCTTTCGCCTCCTCCTTACCTGAGACCTTTGGAACGAATCTACGGTCACGTCCGGGAGCGCCTGGCGCTGATGCGCTGCCAAGATGTGCAGTTGCTGTTGACGCAGTTGCTGGAGGAGGCCCAAGCATTGGCGCAATCGGCGAGAGAAGGCACGCCACCTTGGGAGATCCCAATTTCCGAATTTGGCTGAGCCTTGGGCTCCCCCGACCTTACGGAGCAGGCGCAAACAGATCGATGTCGGGGAACTGGCGAATCGCGAGCAAATGGCGATCGGTTCGTTTTTCCGGTCCGCCCTCGCGGGTTCGGGCGTGGCTGATTTGGTCGCAAACGCGAGCCTCACTCGAACTTGATGTAGGCGTAGCCCTGCAACTGGAGATCAATCAGCCTCGGGAAGGCGCCCACGACCAGCTTGACGCCGGGCAGGAGTTCGGCCGGCTTGACGCCCTTTTGCTGCATCGTGTTTTCGCAAAGTTCGATGTGAACGCCGCGCTCAATCAGTTCGGCGAGGATCTCCCCGTTCGGGTTGCTTTCGGAGGCGCCCAGGCGGCTCCGGGCTTCGTCGTTGACGACGGCGGCGATCCCCGTGCCGTGGTAGACCAGATGGAGGTGAATTTGCTCCGCGGAGATGCCTTGCTGCTGGTAGGTGTTGATCAGTTTCCGGGCGTAAAAGAGCCCCTTGTTGACCCCTTCGTGGAGACTGTCTTCCGTGACCTGATACACGATCCGCAGATTCTCCCGGACCTGAATCGGGATGACCTCCGGTTCGGCGCTGGAATGGCTCCAGGGGAGGGTGA
This sequence comes from Akkermansia muciniphila, assembly GCA_945883495.1. Lineage (GTDB taxonomy): Bacteria > Verrucomicrobiota > Verrucomicrobiia > Verrucomicrobiales > DEV007 > V1-115. The sequence continues at coordinate 47,313 of CAMCXS010000032.1, read as the reverse complement.
CAAGGGCGATGACAATCAGGGCAGGTTTCATCCGCATCAGGGCTTTCGAAATTTTACGAAATAGTTCTCCTTCAAAAGGTCCGGCACTTCACCCGTCTTTTCGAACCCGGCGGCGGTGACTTCCGCTTCGAACACCTCTTGACCGGCTCTGACGTGGCCCATGATGAAGTCGCTCGTCACGCCGGGAATCCGTTTGAAGTCGATCAAGATCAACTCACCTCCCGGTTTGAGCGCCTTGTGCAGGCTCGCGAGACTGGATTGCGGGTATTCAAAGTGGTGATACACATCGCAGATGAACGCGGCGTCGATGCTTGCTTCGGGGAGTTCCACGCTTCGTTCCGTCGCATGCACCGGATGGACGTTGGTCAACTTGGCCGCCGCGGCGCGAGTCGAGATATGGAGCAGAAAGGTTTTGGCGATCTCCACGGCATAGACCTTCCCTTCCGTTCCCACCGCCTCGGCAAACGGCAAGGTGAAGAGCCCCGTGCCCGCTCCGACATCCGCCACCGCCATGCCCGGTTTGAGCCCCACCGCGGCGACGATCTCCTGCCGCTGATGGAAGATTTCCCGGCTCTCGGTCTCGAAACGCTCGGTCCATTCCTCCACCTTGAGGGCCGGATCGAGGAACTTCTCGTTGATCCCGGGCTTCACGCTGGCCTCCTGGGCGGGAAGCGACGCACTGAAGAGGAGCAAAGCGGGGAAGCAAAGGGCGGCCAATCTCATCCAGCGATCCTCACTCCGATCCGGCGGACCTGTCAACCCTCCTCCTCGACTGGAGAAGAGGCGCTGCCGATCAGTCCAGATCATCAGGAACATGCCGGGGCAGATCCATTGCTCCATGAAGAATGCGCACCACTTGCAACGTAGTCCCTCGAATCCGAAACAGAACCACGTGCTTTTTGTGGGCGGCAATTTGGCATTCGGGAAACAGGTCGGGCCGGAATCGCCAGCGCCCAGGATCGGAGAGAATCTGTTCGAACTTGGTCCAAAGCTCCCCAAGATAGGCCTGCTCTTGATCTTCGCCCCAGCGGGCCAAGGTGTAATCGCGGATCGCTCGAAGGTCGCTGAGGGCTGCTTGGGTGAACTCCAGGGTCATCCTTTCTGACGAGCCAGCCTGAAAAATTCCTCCTTGGAGTCTACCCGGACCGTCTCCCCGGCTTCAAGCTGAGCGTAGCCAATCGCGGCTTCCCGCTTGAGCCACTCGTTCTCGGCTTCCATCCGGAGCGTCAACCGCAGGGCCTCACGGATGACCTCACTGGCATTGTTGTAGAGACCAGAGTCAACCTTGGCTTTCACGGCTCGTTCCAGTTCCGGCGTGAGCGAAACGTTCATGAATTAGACGCTACGGAATCTGCCAAACTTTGTCAAACTTTGCTTTCCTTGGACGTGGCGACACTGAACCGGGCGGAACTCGGAAAGCAGAAAAGCAGGGATGGACTTCCAGGGCTTTCTTCTGCTGAACTGGCTTCCCATGAGCTTGCGCGCCCTCTTTGCTCTTCTCCTACTCGCCTGCGATCTCGAGGCCGCCGGCATCGTTTTGGCGGACCCATCGGCCGGTGTTGCCCCGGCTCCAGTGATCGTCGCGCCGGGAGCACCGCTGCGGACGCGGGAAGCGGCGGCGACCTTGGCGGAGTACCTTGGCAAGCTCTGCGGTGCCCCGCCAGAGGTTCTCGACGGCCCTCCGGCTTCGTTGCCGGACCGGGCCATTTGGGTAGGTGTGCAACCCGCCGTGAAACAACTCTTCCCTGGGACGGACTTCGAGTTTGCGCATCCCGAGGAGACGCTCATTCTCGCCAAGGACGGCCATCTCGTGCTGGCGGGGCGGGACCGTTGGGACCCGGCGCACATGGAGGCCAAGGGGCGGCTGGCGACGAAGACCGGCCTTCAACAGGAATATGGCACCGCGAACGCCGTTTACTCGTTCCTGCAAGATCAGCTCGGCATCCGCTGGCTTTGGCCCGGGGAAGAGGAGTGGGAGCGGCGCGACTCCCTCGTCATCGCGCCTTGCGAAATCCGTTATCACCCGACGATCCGTGCCCGGTCCGGGTTGTTCGTCAAGCTCTCCCTCGGGGACAACAAAGAGGGGGCCGATGAACTCTGGGCGCGCTGGCAACGGGTGCAGCTCGATTCCATGGACATCAGCGGCGGGCATGGGTTTGGAGATTGGTGGGAGACATACGGCCAGGCTCACCCGGAATACTTCGCCGCAGCGCCCGATGGCAGGCGCCAAGCGATCGCGGGGAACCCCCACAACACCAAGCTCTGTGCCTCCAATCCAGACGTCTGGAGGCAATGGATCGCGGACACGGCGGACCGGGTGCGGGCGGATCCACTGTTGCGTGTCATCAACGTCTCTCCGAACGACGGCTTCACCTCCGGCCATTGCACCTGCGCGAAATGCCTCGCTTGGGATCATCCCGATGGCGCGCCGGTGGAGTGGGGCTTCGGAAAGGTGAAATTCCAAGGCGTTTCCCAATCCGACCGCGATGTGCGCTTCGCGAACACCTTGGCGCGCCTCCTCAAACAAGAATTTCCAGAACGCGAGCTTTACGTCCAGCTCAACGCCTATGGCTTGGCCCGCAATCCGCCCCTCGGGATCGCGCCGGACGACAATGTGATCATCTCCAGCGTGGCCAATTTTCACCTCCGTTCTCCGGCGGACCGGACGCTGGCGATGCAGCAGCACACCGGGTGGGGAGCGAAGTCGAAGCATCTCATGTGGCGACCCAATCTTGGGAGCCCCGCCGGTTTGTCCTGGGGCATGCCGGACGTGGCGATGACGCAAGCGGGAGATGATTTTCAGTTTGCCGCGAAGCATCACTGTTTGGGGCTCCACTTCGACCTCTTCTGGCTGCATTGGGCTACCCAGGGGCCGCACTACTATGCCCTCGCGCACCTTGCTTGGAATCCAGGAACGGACATCGCCGCCTTGATGGACGATTACTATCTGCGTGGCTTCGGGCCCGCCGCCGCCGAGGTGAAGGCGTATTGGCAACTTTTGGAGCGCACCCGCATGGAATTCGTGGCCGAGGAACCGAGCCGCCACCGCGCCTTTGACCTGCCGAAAAAATACACTCCAGAACTCCTCAGCAAAGCTCACGCCCACCTCGACGCCGCCGAGCAACGCCTGGCCGGCGCGGATGAAAGATACCGCCGCCGTCTCCAGTTCATCCAATGCGGCCTCGACTACACCACGCTGGTGGTCGATACCCGAACCTGGATGCAACGCTTCGAAGCCAGCAAGAACCAAGATACCGAGGCCAAGGCCAAGGTCTTGGCAAACTGGGAAATCGCCGCGCGGATGAAGAAGGATTTCCCCGAGTTCGCCATCAACTGGCAAGCCGTCTTCCGCGAGCCCGGCGCCGGTCCGGAAAGCGATCGTGTCATGGGCCTGCACCCGAAGCTTCCCCTGAGCGGCCGGGTTTTGCGGGAGCTTCGGGCGCCGGGGCTTGAGTGAACCTCCACGAAAGGTAACCGCGATGGAGGTGCTGGATGTTCGTAAAGCCCAGCGATTTGAGCCGCCCTACTGCTTTGCGGCTGCGGAACCCTCCTTCGCAGTAGACCAGCACTGGCTTATTCCGGTCGAGCCTGGCCACTTTGGTTTGGAACTCGGCATCGCCGATGGAAATGTTCACCGCGCCCGGCAACGTTCCGCCCGCGACTTCCCGTGCGGAGCGGACGTCGAGCACCTGGGTTTCTGGATGATACCGCAACCACGCCCGGGCAGCCGTGGCATTCAAGTTCGCGCAAGCCCGATCCGGCCGCCGAGCAAAAAGGCTCCGATCCCAGATCGCTTCCGTGCCTAGGGCCAACGCCGCGCCGAGGCCCATGAAGACGATGACCCATCTGAGGCGGCGGACACCATTCATTCCTTCTTCGCCTGTGCTTTGGCCAGTCCTTTCTCGATCATTTCCTGGTTCACGCACACGCCATCGGCGAAAAGGACGCCGAACCACCGGCCCCAGGTGCCATTCAGGTCCCGGGTATCGTCGCCTTTGACGGTGCGAATGCGAAGATCGCCCGCTTCCGAAGCTTCTTCCAATCGAGACTTCAGCCAATCGAACGCCGCCTTGCCTTCCGGCGTGTTGATTTCCGGAGCGTCAATGCCCGCCAAGCGCACCGTGGTTTTGCGGTGCCAGGTGAAAAATCCGAGATCGACATCGAGCATCACGTTTTGCCCATCGACGACACGGACCAACTCCGCGCGATAGAAATAAAGCGCTTCGTCCCCAGGGAACGCCATCGGATCCGCATCGGCGGCCTGGACGGAAATGGCGGTGAGCAGCAAAAGGGCGGCGAGCAGGGATTTCATGCGGAGAGGCTAGCAAGAGGAACGCCGGGGATCAACCCGCCTCTTCTTCGTGCAAATTGCGCTTTTGCAAAAAAGCCCGGGTTCTCCTAGGCTTACTCTATGACCCTGTTCGCTCGCCGGCAACTCGCCTCGATCTTCTGCTTTTTGCTCTCCGCGCTCGCTCCCGGTTGGGCGGAGGAGAAGGTAAAAGTCCTCCTCATTGATGGACAGAACAACCACGCTTGGCAGGAGACCACGCCCTTGCTGGTCGCGATTCTCAAGGATTCCGGGCGTTTTGAGGTGACCGTGTCCACGGCTCCGGGATCGGCGCCAAAAGCTCCGCGTGCCCCGCAAAACAAGAGTGACGAAGCGGCTCAAGCGAAGTTTGCGGCCGAACTGAAGGATTGGGAAGCCATGGTGGCCGCTCACAAGCAGCAGAGCGCCGCTGCCTGGGACGCCTGGAAACCGGACTTTGCCGCTCATGACGTGGTCGTCTCCAATTACAACGGGGAGCTCTGGCCCGAAGCGGTGCGCTCCGCGTTTGAGGCGTTTGTCCAGAACGGGGGCGGGTTTGTCTCCGTCCATGCGGCGAACAATTCCTTCCCAGAGTGGCCCGCTTACAACGAGATGATCGGCGTGGGCGGTTGGGGAGGCCGGAGCGAGCTTTCCGGGCCCTACCTCCGCAAGCGCGATGGTCAGTGGACCCTTGATCCCACGCCGGGCCGCGGCGGTTCTCATGGCAAGCAGCACGAGTTTGTCGTGGAAACTCAGGCCCCTGAGCATCCGATCATGAAAGGGCTTCCGGCGCAGTGGACCCACGCTCAGGACGAGCTCTACGATCGCCTCCGCGGACCGGCCAAAGGCGTGACCGTACTCGGCGCCGCGCTCTCCAGCACGGAGACCGGTGGTTCTGGGGAATGGGAACCGTTGCTCATGGCGATTCCTTACGGCAAAGGACGCGTTTTTCATACCGCGCTCGGCCACAGCGCCGTATCCATGGGCAGCACCGGATTTCAGGAAACGCTGAAGCGCGGAACTGAATGGGCCGCCACCGGTGCGGTGAATTTTCCCGCTCCCGCAGCGTTCTAGCCGTCTCCATGAATCGTCGCCGTTTTCTCCAAGAGACCTTTTGCTTCAGCGCCGCCGCACTGGGAGGTGGTTCTGGGAGCTTGGCGTCGGCTGAGGAGACGGCTGGCCGTTACTTTCTGGCCATTGGCGATTTCGGCTTCGGCGACGAAAACCAAGAAGCCGTGGCGTCGGCCATGAAACGATTCGTGGAGGACGCCGGTTCGCCGCCAGACGGCTTGTGGCTCCTCGGAGACAACTTTTACTCCAAAATGGAGGGCGGGCTGAGCTCCAAACGTTGGCAATCCGGGTTCGAGGAGATGTATCCGGCCAGCCATTTCCCGGGGCCGTGCCGGGCCGTTTTGGGAAATCACGATTATCACGACAGCCCCAACGGGGAGACCGTCCAGCTTGCATACGCCGCAGCGCATCCCGGCACGCGCTGGACCTTGCCGGCCAAGTGGTATCGGGTCGATTATCCGGCTCCGGAAGCTCCGCTGGTGACCTTCCTGTGTCTCGATAGCAACCTGCGCTCCGTCTCCGGATATCCGGACCTGCGAAGTGGGCGCTTCCAAGCGTCGCTAACGCAGGCGGAAGAAGCTGCGCAGATGGCTTGGTTTCAGGCGGAATTAGCCAAGCCACGGATCGCTCCGTTTCTTGCCGTCGTGGCCCATCACCCGGTCTATTCTAACGGTTCTCATGGCGACACCCGGGGACTCGTGAAAAACTGGGAACCGCTGTTGCGGCAGCATGGCGTGCATTTCTACTTTTGCGGGCACGACCACGATTTGCAGCATCTCGAATTCAAGGGCCATCCCACCAGCTTCGTGATTTCCGGCGCCGGTGGCGCCAAGGCTCGGGAACTGAAGCAAAGCGAGCGAGGCCCCTTCAGCCGAGGCGAGATTCACGGGTTCTCGGAATGGCGGATTGAGCCCGGGCGGTTCATTGTCCGGCACTACGATGTGAATCGAAAGCTCCTCCACGCGTTTGAGAAGAGCCCCGCAGGCGCGATCCGGCTGCTTGAGTAGTCCTTACTTCTTGCTCGGCCACCGGAACTCGACCGCTTCGGCCGCTGGTTGCGTGAGGTCGGTAGGGGCGGGGAGCGGCACGTGGAGCATCTCCTTTTTCGGATCAAGGTTCTCGTTGAGTTGCGCTTCCGTGATCGGCTCTGAAGCCACACCGCCGGCCGGCACTTCCATCCCGGCTACCCAGACGATCGCGTTGAGCACGGCACGGCGGAAATCGTCGATCGCCCAATTGCGATGCCAGTGACCGCCGGTGAAGCCGATGCCACGTCCGCCGTCGGACCGTTCGACCGCCCACATCAGGGTTTGCTTGCTGCCGAGATTGCGCTCGCCATCCGGAGTCCAATGGACGTAGCGATTGATTCGCTCTCGGGTCGGGGTGGCCGTGAGGATGTCCTGGGCGGTCTTCGGATCCGCGAACCGCATGTTATAGTACCACTCGTCGTTGGCGGAAAAGGCGGGCACGCCGTTGGCGATTGGGTGGCCGGACTTGGCTTCGAGCGGCGCGGTCCAATGGGGATTGCAGGAGAAGCCGCCTTCGTAATGGCCGCCGATCCACTTTTTGAAATACTCGCCGAGCGGTCCCGGGGGAACTTCGACCCCGTAATGCATGCACATCAGGCCAACGCCCTTGGCAACGAGCTGGTCCATGAATTCCTCGTGACCGTTCACCGGATGACTTGCATTGCCATCTGAGTAGATCACCACGGCCTTGGCACCTTCAAACGCTTTTTCGTCCGCCGGCCAGCCGTTATGGTGGACATCGACCTGCAGAGGCAAGCCACTCTGGTCATTCAGGGCGCGGGCCAGGAGAATCGCTCCGGCGTTGAATTCATGCTGTCCCGAGGGATGGCTCGGCTTGCCGGCGATGAAGACGATCTTAGTCTTGGCGGGATCCACCGCTTGGGCTTCTGGAACGCGTGAAAGAGAGAACGAAAGGGCAACGAGCGCAAGGCCCGTAGCGAGCCGGAGGGGAGTGGTTTTCATCAGGGTCTCGACCCTGCTTACAAGAGATTGGCGGCGGTCGCAATCTCGATTGCGCTGGTTTCGCCGGTGACCGGCGTGAGCCACTTTTCCCGGCGGAACCAAGTCATTTGCCGTTTGGCGTAGCGCCGGGTCGCCATGGCCATCGCCTCGACGCATTCCGACTCGCTAATCTCGTCGGCCAGAAGTCGTTGGATCTCCGCGACGCCGATCGCCTTGGCACTCGTGGCCGACCACGAGGTCACGGATCGCACTTCATCAATGGCCCCGAGCCGCAGCATCGCTAAGGTTCGCCGGCGGATCCGCTCGTGCAGTTCCTCCCGCGGGCGCACCAAGCAGACGCCACGCAGCTCCGGGGGATCGGCGGTCCAGGCCTGACGCAAGGACGAGGCTGGCTTGCCGACGAGCAAAGAAATTTCGACCGCGCGCTGAATGTAACGGCGATTTCTCGGCTCGATGGACGCGGCGGAAGCTGGATCAAATCGCCCCAGCAGTTGGGCCAGTTCTCCCCGGCTGAGTTGATCGAGCTGTCGGCGCAAGGCTGGATCGGAAGCGGGCGCCTCGTTCAAGCCGTGCGTCAGCGCCTTGATGTACAATCCGCTTCCTCCGGTAACAATCGGGAGCTTCCCCCGGGCCGCGATTCCAGAAAGGATCGGCAAGGCAAGATCCAGATAGCGCCCGGCGTCGCACGGCTGGTCCGGAGGCAGGACTTCGTAGAGATGATGCGGGATTTCCTCCCGGGCCGGAAGGGAAGGACAAGCCGTGAGGATCGGCAAGCCCCGGTAAATTTGATACGCATCCGCGTTGACGATCTCGCCCTCAGTCACTCGGGCCAGAGCTTCCGCGAAGTCGCTCTTTCCACTGCCAGTGGGGCCCACGACGTAGAATGGAAGAATACCGGACACGCGCTGGTCCCCAACCTAGTGCAGAACGGCGAGAATGAAACAGCAGACAGTCAACCTGCTTGACAGTTGGACCCTCTGGCCGGCTCCGGGAGGGAAGTTCGAGCGTTGTAAACGGACAGCCGGATTGTAGAGCACCGCAAAGCCCATACGTGCGATCAATGGCCCATGACAAAACCCGTTGATCCTTCAGGTCATTCTCGAAGCATTGAGGAGCGTTCTGGTTTCGCTTGCAGCGGCTGGGCCTTTCTCATCATCGTTATCGCCCTTCTGGGCTTTGCCGGCTCACAAATCTTCATGGCTGTCCGGGGGGAAAGCAGCATCCCGGGCCCTGGAGTTTTGGGCGCCATCCTCGGATTGCTTTGCATGAGCGGGCTCTTCACCTTGCAGCCGAATCAGGCCGTGATCACTTCCTTCTTTGGGGCTTACGCCGGCTCCGTCCGGGGCCAAGGTCTGTGCTGGACGATCCCGTTTTTCGGTCGGCACACCCTGTCGCTCCGTTCGCGGAACTTCAACACCCCGACGCTCAAGGTGAATGATAAACGGGGGAATCCCGTTGAGATCGCCGCCGCCATTGTCTGGCGCATTGAAGATACCGCCAAGGCCCGATACGCCGTCGAGAACTACGAGTACTACGTCAACATTCAAAGCGAATCCGCCGTGCGTCGCGTCGCCACCAGCTATTCTTACGACCACGCGGCCGACGACCACGAAGAAATCACCCTGCGCGATGGTGGCGACGAGGTGGCCGAGGCGCTGCAGAAGGAACTTCAAGCCCGTCTCGCCCCGGCTGGGATCTTCGTGGAGGAAGCCCGGTTCACGCACTTGGCGTATGCACCGGAAATCGCCCAAGCGATGCTCCGCCGCCAGCAGGCCGAAGCCGTGATCAGCGCACGCCGCACCATCGTGAAAGGCGCCGTGGATATCGTGGATATGGCGATCGAAGGCTTACGGGAACGCCAGATCGTGGAGCTGGATGCCGCCCGTAAAGCCACCTTGGTGAGCAATCTTCTTGTCGTGCTCTGCGGGGAATCCGAGGTCACGCCGGTGGTGAATGCCGGTTCCCATGTGTGACGTTTTGGAGCGGTTGCGCCGAACTGTCACAACGTTCGAGCCAAAGTGGCCCGGAATGGCGATGATTGTCCCGTTTTTCCCGAAAAAGAAAACGGCATGGCTAATGCTATTTAAGGTTTCATCAGCGGATGATCCGCTCACCTGAAAACCTTAAACAAACTACTGATTATGATTAGCTTGCTACGTCCCGATATGTCACGGAGTGGAAACCTGGAAGATTGGCTCCGGGAATACTTCTCCTTCGATGACCCCTTCTTCCCTCCCCGTGGCGGCTTGGCGGGACGTCTTCCCGCGTTGCCCGCGGACTTCTACGAGGACGGGGATGCGTTCCATGCTCTCTTGGAGCTTCCCGGCGTTGCCAAGGAGAACCTGGACGTCACCCTGGAAAACTCCGTTCTCCGGGTCAGCGGAAAATACAATCCACGTCCCGGGGATGAAGCGAACCGCGTTGTTGAATTCAGCCGTTCCCTGGCGTTGCCAGATGGCGTCGATGGAGCCGGTGTGAGCGCGGAGTTGCGTGATGGCATCCTGCACTTGCGCTTACCCAAGCATGAAGAACGCAAACCGCGTAGTATTCAGATCGGCTAAACACAATACTTCGCTCAAAAACAGAATCCAAAGAACATTCATTCTATGACAACGACAGCAGATCTACCCTCGAAAGTCGCCAATGGCGGTGAACAACGCCGCTTCCGCCGTCCCGTGTACGAAGTGGACGCCAACGCGGATGGATACCAAATCAGCGTCTTCATGCCCGGCGTGGCCAAAGACGGTGTCCAGATCGCCCTGCATGGCCGTAATCTTGAGATCGAAGGCACCCGCCGCGATCGGCCTCAGGAATCCTGGCGCCCCGTGCTCACGGAGCTGAACTGGGATGACTACCGGCTCCGGCTTGAGCTGAATGTCCGGGTCAACGACTCGGCCATCTCGGCCCAAGTCACCGATGGCGTGCTGCGCCTCACCCTGCCCAAAGCGGACGAGGCCAAGCCACGCCGGATTGAGGTGGCGTGAAGTTGGGCCGAAATCAGCCATTGCGTTGATTTGTTGAAATGACGGAGCCCCCGGGGAGCGACTCTCCCGGGGGCGTTTTTTGGCGAGTGCCGGTTTTTCGGTTTCCGCTTCCTTGACGAAGGCGGCCTCTTCCCTGAAGGGGAGGGGGCATGCAAGCACCCTCGGAGCCCACCGCCTCGGAGTCCAATCGCGCGGTCCAGCGTGCTTTGGAGCCTTCCGCGTCGGCCGGTTTGAAGGCCTCCGTGGTCACCCAAATGCAACGGGTGGACGGTCTGCTCGGGCCCATTCTCTGTTTTTTGGCGACGTGCTTGCGGTATCTCGCGCCGGAGCGTTCTCCCCAGGGACCGCCGCGCTCGATCGTCTTCATCAAGCTCAGCGAGCAAGGGGCCACGGTGCTGGCGGGGGCCGCTTTACGGGAAGCGGTGCGCCGGGCGGGGCGCGAGCAGGTCTACTTCGTGACCTTCACGGGGAATCGCGAGATTCTGGATCTGATGGACGTCATTCCTCGGGAAAATGTCATCGAGTTGGCGAGTGGCTCCGTTCTTGCCTTCCTCCGCGGAGTCCTTCAGCTCATCCTTCACTTCCGACGGCTTCGTCCACAGGCCGCCATCGATTTAGATTTTTTTACCCGAGCTTCCGCTCTGCTCACTTGGGCGACCGGCGCGCCCCGGAGAGTCGGCTTGCATGCCTATTTTGGCGAAGGCCCTTACCGCGGGGATCTCCTGACGCACCGGTGCCGCTACAATCCGCATTGGCACACCGCCAAGTTCTTTCTGGCCCTGGTCCGGGCGCTCGACCAAGCTCCGGAGGACTTTCCCACCTGGCCGGTGGTCGGGGACGACGAGGGCGCGCTGCGTCCGCCGAGACCGCGATTGCCCGAAGCGGCGCGGCGTTCCGCGGAAGAATTGATTTTGAGCCGCTTTGGACTTTCCGCGATTCCGGTGGTGGTCCTGCTGAACGCGAATTGCAGCGATCTGATGCCGCTGCGCAAGTGGGTGCCAGAGCGTTACGTGGAGCTGGCTCACCTGCTGCTGGAGCGCCACCCGGAACTCTACATTCTTTTCACCGGCGGGCCCTCCGAAGCGGAGGAGACGAATGCACTGGCGGCGCGGATTCCGTCCCCTCGGTGTGCTTCCATCGCGGGACGGACCACCTTGACGGAATTGCTCGCCGTCTATGACCTGGCGGCGGTCCTGGTGACGAACGATAGCGGGCCGGTGCATTTCGCCTCGCTGACGCACATCAAGACGGTGGCGCTCTTTGGGCCAGAAACTCCCGCGCTTTTTGGGCCGATCGGGGACGGTGCGGTCGCCCTCACCGCATCCCTGGCTTGCAGTCCGTGCGTCAGCGCCCAGAACAGCCGCCAGAGCAAGTGCCGGGAGAATCGTTGCATGAGCGCCATCTCCGTGCAAAGCGTCTACGCCGCCGTCGCGGCCAGGCTGCCGGTTCCGGAGGCAGCTCCGTCCCGCTCATGAGCCGCCGCAAACAGAAGAGGTCAGACAGGTCAGTCGGGGCTGACAGGTCAGACAGGTCAGACAGGTCAGACAGGTCAGACAGGTCAGACAGGTCCTGGATCGCGCTGGCTCTGCTGGCCATCGCGGTTTACCTGCCGTCCCTGGGCGGAGAATTCCTTTGGGATGATAACTCCAGCGTCACGGAGAGTGAGATCGTTCATGACCCGGGTGGCTGGTGGAAGGCTTGGGTGGCTCCTCCGCGGTCTCATCCGGATTACTTTCCGCTGACCACGACGGCGTTTTGGCTTCAGTGGCGGCTCTGGGGATTGAATCCGGTGGGCTACCGCTTGGTCAGCGTCCTGCTTCATGCCGGTTGTGCCGTGCTGTTGTTCCGGCTGCTGCGGGAGCTGAGGCTTCCGGGCGCTTGGCTGGCGGCGGCCTTGGTCGCGGTGCATCCCGTGAACGTGGAATCCGTGGCCTGGATCGCGGAACAGAAGAACCTCCTCTGCCTGATCTTCGCGCTCCCGGCGTTTCAGTATTTTGTGCGCTGGCACCGGGATGGTGGGGCTCGGGATTACCGGATCTCCTTGGGCTGTCACGTGGCGGCATTGGCGGCCAAGGCGAGTGTGGTGGGTCTGCCGCTGGCCTTCGCGGCCTTTCTCTTCTGGCGCGGCGCGAAGTCTGGCAGGCGGGAGCTGCTGGGCTTGGCACCCTTTCTTCTGGCCTCGCTCCTGTTCGGTCTGCTGGTCATCCATTTCCAGCACCACCGGGCGATGGGGGCTTGGAGTATTGAAATGCCGGGGCTGCTTGCCCGGATCGGCGGTGCCTCGTCCGCCTGGTGGTTTTATCTCGGCAAGATCCTCTGGCCCATGCCCCTGGCGACTCTCTACCCGCGCTGGAGCATTGATCCGCCCCAAGCCCTCCACTTGTTTGCGGCCCTGGTCATCGCCGTTGGGCTGGGAGTTCTTTGGAGAGGGCCTTCGCGCGTGTTCCGGAGCGTTGCCTTTGGGTTGACGGTGTTTTCCCTGCTGCTCGCTCCTGCGCTCGGATTGATCAAGATGAGCTTCATGCGCTACGGATTGGTGGCGGATCACTTTCAACACCTGGCTCTCCCGGCGGTTGGGGCCACGCTGGTTTGCGGCGGAGCTGCTCTGCTTCCGGGGCGATCTCTGGTCTGGAAGCGCCTGTCCCAGACGCTTGTGATTGGTTTCGGGGTGCTGTTTTGCGGATTGACCTGGCAGCGGGCCGCGCTCCATGCCTCCCACGAAGCACTCTGGAAGGACGCCTTGGCCAAGAACCGGTCGATCGCTCAGCCGCATAATATCCTCGGCAGTATTGCCGCCGCCAAGGGGGATTTCCCGGCCGCCGAAGGGCATTTCCGCGAGGCCGTCCGCTTGCAGCCCGGGGACGCCCATGCCTTGACGAATCTGGGACTGACCTTTGCGGATCGCGGCCGCTTGCCGGAGGCCTTGCCTTGGTTTCAGAAAGCCGCCGATGCCGCTGCCGATGGGAGTCACCCGCCAGCTTTCGTGAACCTGGCCCGCACGCATCTGCAGCTTGGCCAGAGCGAGGCAGGCTTGCGGGTGCTTGGGAGCGCGGCGGAGCGATTTCCTGAGAACCTGCTTTTGAATTCGGCGGCAGGCGCCAGCCTGTTGCTCGCGGGGAAACCGGCGGAAGCCCTGGCGTTTTTGGAACGGAGTGAACGGCTGGACCCCAGAGGAGCGTCTACGAAATTTTATCTTGCCCAGGCTCTGGGAGCGCTGGGGCGTGGGGCTGAAGCCGCCGGGAAGCAGGAGGAAGCGGAGCGGTTGGATCCCACGCTGCGCGGGGCGCGGATGCCCGCGATGTGAGGCGAAATTTTCACAAGCAACCCGAAATTTTTGGCGCAACATGGGCCCCATGAAATCCTTGAGACACCTTCTGAGTTGTGGGCTGCTCCTGCTTTGCGGGGCGGCGGGAACGGCGGCGGAAGCGGTTCCCGATGTGGCGGCGCTGGAATCCAAGGCCGCAGCAGGAGACCGGGACGCCATCTGCGGGTTAGCGCGCTTGCATATTGCTGGCCAAGGGGTGGCGAGGGACGAGGCCAAGGCGATGGAGTTGCTCAAGCCCGTAGCGGAGGGGGGCTTCCCCCGGGCGCAATCCTTGCTGGGTTATCTCCTCATCAATAGCAAGGGGCCTCTGAAAGATGAAGGAGACGGCGTACGGTGGACGCGGCTGGCGGCGGAAGCCGGAGAAGCCTCCGCTCAGTTAAATTTGGGGATCCTCCACCTGAAGGGAACCCATGGGGTGGACAAGGACCCGGTGAAAGGGGGCGATTGGCTGGGAAAGGCGGCGGAGCAACGGAACCTGGAGGCCTTGAAGCGTCTCGTGGATCTCTACTACTTCGGAGGCGATGGCGTGACGCGGGATTATGCGAAGGCGTTGACCTGGGTCCAACCGGCGGCGGAGTCGGGGGATGCCTGGGCGCAGAATGTCTTTGGGACCATGTGGGAACACGGCCAGGGCGTGGCATTGGACCGCAAGGCGGCGCAGCACTGGTACCGGCTGGCGGCGGAGCAGGGGAATGCCAAGGCGATGAGTGCGCTGGGCCGCCTCTACGCGGGCGGGATCGGCATTTCACGGGATCCGGAGGAAGCCTATTTTTGGCTGCAGTGGAGTGCCTTCAAGGGCGAGGTCACCGCCCGGAACTTCCTTCCGGGGTTCGCCCAAGGCTTGACGGACGAGCAAATGGACCGGGTCCACAAGAGGCTCCGTGACAAGCGGGTGATGCCGATTCACATTCCAAGGCCGATTCTGCCCCCTGAAGAGGAGGCGCCGCAGCCCGTGAAATGAGTGATGGATGCCCGCAAACGCCTCCATGTGACAAGTTTGTCACTCGCAATCTTTTGCCGAGGGCTGGGCACATCGCTAGCATCCGGCGGGCAAGGAATCGGGTGTGCTTCCAGAGAGAAAAGGAGATTTCCAGTTCTCTCCGGAGACGGCCGAGGCCCAGACAACCAAACTGAACTGACAAACTAAAACTACCTGAACGGTAACCAACTGCAATGAAACTGAAAAGTGTAATGCTTGCGGCTCTTCTGGGCCTCGGCGCCTCGGCGTCCGCGCAATCCCCCACCGTCATCAACATCACGGGCGCCACCGCGTTCCGTGCCGCGATGAACGACTCCATCATCGAGATCCTCGGTGGTTCCGGCACCTGTAAGTATGCCTTCACTGGCACCCAGGGACTCAGCGGAGCCAACGTCGCCATCTTCGAAGGCACCATCAGCGGCCAGCCCTACATCATCCGCACCAGCCAGTCTGGTTCGACTCAAGGGGTCAAGGACGTGGTGCAACAAAACACGTTGACCAACTATCTCGACGTGACTGCAACCGCCACTGACCGCGCGGTGGGCGGCGCGAACATCAGCGCCACCGGCAAAACGGCTTCCGCCATCGCTCGGTTCTCGTTCTCGGACGTGGACCAGTCCCAGTCGGAAACGCCATCTCCCGCCCTTCCGGGCGCTCCGGTTGGCGTCGTGCCCTTCGTCTTCTTGGCGAACGTTGGCACCACCGGGATCACCAACATCACCGACCAACTGCACAACGCGCAGTGGAGCCTTGGTGAACTTCCGAAGTCCATGTACACGGGGAACGCCGCTGACACCAGCATCGTTTACAACACCGGCCGGAACAACGGTTCGGGCACCCGGGCCACGATCCTTTCGGAAACCCGCTACGGCACCTTCACCAACGTCGTCCAGTGGACCACTGCCACCTCTGGCGGTAGTGAGGGAACGGGCACCGTGACCGCGATCGGCGCTCCCAACAACGGCGGATATAGCTCCAACTCCGGCGTTCGCGCCGTGTTGGCCCGCAGCAGCGCCAATGTTTCCGTCAGCAGCGCCGCTGCTGCTCCGATCACCATCATCAGCTACCTTACGCTCTCTGACGCAGCAGCGATCTCGGACGTGGTTGGGACTCCGACTGCCGCCTCGGTGGCCGCCGGCGGACCCTCCGCCTACGCGATCGACCTCACCTACAACGGCGTTCCTTACACCGAAAACAACGTCAAGAACGGTGCTTACACCCTTTGGGGCTACCAGCAGTTCTACGGCTCCGCGGACATCACCGGTGGTGAGCAAACGTTCTTTAACGCCTTCACCACGGAAATCCCGGACCAGCTGAACCCCCTCTCCACCGGGATCAAGATCTCGGAAATGAATGTCACCCGTTTCGGTGGTGACGGCGGGATCGTTCTTCCCTAATCTGGGAACGCAAACTCGCTCCCAGCGCGGCGGGCGGTCACCGGTTCAGGGGATCGCAAGCCAGCAGGAGTGGGCCCTGGTTCCGGCTTTCGTGGCTGGTTCTGGGGTGAAAACTGAAAGAAAGAGTTTATCGATAGCAATTCAGATCACATGAAATCTCTAATGAAGTCCCTCTATCCCGCCGCCCTGGGCCTTGCCCTGGCCGGTTCGGTGGAGGCTGCGGCATGGCCGCCCGTCAACGGAGACCTGGTCCTTGGGGTCCAGGCCACCGCTGGCACCGGGAGCACCTCAAACGTGTTCGTCAATTTGGGACCCGCCTTCCAGATCCGCGAAAACGCGGAGCAAGGTTCGGTCGTCAACATCGCGGCGGAACTCAGCGCGGCCTTCGGGGCGAACTGGTTCTCCCGTACGGATCTTTGGTTCGGCGTGGCCGGTAACCGGAGCGCATTGTCCACACCTTCCGAGGTGAATGGCGATGCCAACCGGGTGGTTTACGTCTCCCGTGCCGCCGGTTCTCCTGGCGCCTCCATCCTGTTCTCCGGATATACCTCCAACGCATTGGGAAGCTCCGGAAACAACATCCAGTCCCTCGTGGGCGCAGCGGCGACGCTCGTCACTCGTGGCAAGGGCGTGATCACCATGACCCAGACCGCCAACCCGACCCCGTGGTTTAACAGCTGGTCGAAGTGGAACCCGACACCGGGTGCCGCCTTCGCCATCTTCACCGGTGGGATCCAGAACAACTTCGGCAAGGCCAGCAACGCCACGCCGTTGGTTGATATCCAGCGCTTGACTGCTTCCGGCGTGACTCGTGAAGCCACTGTCGGGATCACCCGCAGTGGAGACGTGATCGTGTCCAACACCCCCAGCGTCTTCACCGCCGCCAAGGCGATTGCGGACCTTCTGGCGACCCAATACTACGTCGGAGACAGCGTGAACGTGAACGTCGGTGCTGGTTTGACCATCGCTGGCGGTCTTCCGTTGGGGGTTACCTACAACGCGACGACTGGTCTCGTCAGTGGAACCATCACCGGTCTCCCGGCTACCACGGGATTGGTGACGGTGAAGTCCGGCACCACCACGTTGGCCACCCTGGAGAACTTCCGCTTGAACGTGGCTCAGTATCCGTTCCTGGGCAGCTATGACGTCCTGGTTCAGGATGGTGACAGCACGCCTGCTGGTCTTCCAGAAGGGCGGATTCGCTTCACCATCACGAAGCCAGGCACGTTCTCGGCTTCCGCCGTGAAGAAGGGCAGCACCACCGCGGTGGCGCTTACGGGGACCTTCACCCCGACGGCCACCTCCACGACCGTGCAGTTGACCTTGGCGTTCTCCAACGGCATTTCCGCCGTCGTCAACCTGAGCTCCACGTCCAACGTGGTGACCGGGACTCTGACCGAAGCAGGCCAGACCAACGTCGACACGCTCTCAGGTTTCCGCGCCGCTTCCGGCCCGGCTGCCTCGCGTGCCCTTACCGCGTCGCTTGCGACCACGGGCGGCGACCGCACCAGCGTTCCGGCTGGTTTCGGTTACGCTACTGGCAGCTTGGGAATGACGGGTTCAGCGACCTTCGCCGGCACCTTGGGTGACGGTCAGAAGTTCACGACCTCGTTCAACGCGTCCCTCACGGACCAAGCGGTCGTTTACGTTCAGCCCTACAGCAGCGATGTGGTGAACTCCTTCTTCGGCGGGATCATCAACCTCCCGAACTTGGGTCAACGCACCAGCACTGGCGCGGCTTCCTTCGGCTTGTCGCAAACCAACCGTCCGGCGGCTGGGCTCAAGTGGCGCAAGACCGCCATCGCGGGTTCCTCCTACGATGCTGGTTTCGGACCTCTCGATGTGGCGGGTGCGGTTAGCAGCTTCACTCCCGTTCCGGCCGGTATCAAGGCCCCTGGCGACAGGCTGGCGGCTCAACTCGGCGCGAAGGGCAACACGTTTGTGGCGACCTACGCGAACGCGGGAACGACTCCGGCGGACTCCTCCGCCGCGAATCCGGACGCGCTTCTCGACAACGAGAACGAGGCTCTGCCCGACACCTACCTCATGGGAGTGTCTCCGATCACGTTCAACGACCCGTCCATCACTGGCCGGTTCCAGAACGAGGTCCAGGTTGTCACCATCACGGGTTCCGTTGGAACTGGCTACGACATGACCGTCAAGTTCGGTGCCACGACGTCGGCTTCGTTCTCATACAGCCCGAGTGCGTCTACGCTCGCTGGCCGGATTCAAACGGCTCTGGAAAATATTGGAGCGGTCGGAGTTGGCAACGTCACCGTCACGGCTGACACCGCCAACATCTTCCGGATCACGTTCATCGGGGCCAGGGGTTACCAAGACATCGCTCCGCTTATGTTCGCCAAAGCTGGAGGCGGCACCGGACTGCCAACGTTCGGGGTTTCCGAGCTGGTCAAGGGAACGGGCAATGCGCTGACGTCCATCACGGTGGACGAAGTGCAACGTGTAGCAGTGGCTTCTACGGTCAGCACCTTCGCTCTATCCTTCAAGGGGTTCACGACGGCTGCTATCACCCGTAGCGAGACGCAGGCGACGACGGTCACCAATATCCAGAACGCCCTCCAGGCGCTCACCAGTATTGGACTGGCTTCAAACGTGGCCGTGACTTCCGCGGGCCTTGACGGCACCACGCAGTTGTTCAACGTCACCCTCCAAGGTGCGCTCGGCAAGTCCGATCAGCTCGCCATGATGACCACGACCGCTGGCGTCACCGTCAGTGAGCTGGCCAAGGGTGGTGCAGTCGCCACGCGCGTCTCCGGCACGGTCATGGGACTGTCCGGAACCTTCTCCGCCAGCGTGTTGCTCAACAACGCCGGCCTGAAGGGCACCGTGGAAGGTGTCTTCCTTCAGGACGACAGCTTCGGCACCGTCAATGGACGTGGTCAGGTTCGTATCCCGGTCGCTGCCGGTTTGAACCAAGACTTCCAAACCATCCCGGTGACGCTGAGCACGAACTGATCGTCCGCTCGGCTGGAACTTCTCTCTCTCCCTCCCGGCTCCGGCTGGGAGGGATCGAGCTGAGGAGAACCCTTTGAATTCAACAGCCCCCGTGGTCCTTCTGGGCCGCGGGGGTTTTTCGTTTGCGGGCGGGAGGCTCTTGAGACCAATGGGGCCTATGAGACTCATGGGACCCATGAGCCTTGAAACGGAAATGGAATCATCTCGCGCAGAGTCGCGAGGCCAAACCATTCCCCCTTTTCAGGATGAAACGTCGCGTCCCGGGACGACGCCGTCCCAGGGAGAATCACCCTCGATTTTGACTGGAACGACGCCGTCCCGCCGGGAATCACCCTTGGTTTTGACTGGGACGGCGTTGTCCCGCCGGGAATCACCCTTGGTTTTGACTGGGACGGCGATGTTCCGCCGGGTTTCGGCTCCCGGGCCCGCAAGTTAGCCTGGAGGTTCAACGGTGTTTCGATTACGAGCACGAGCACGAGCACGAGCACAAGATTGAAAACGAACTTCGTCTCCTTCCATCGGCCCTTCGTATCTTCCCTCGTGCTCAGCGAAGCGGTGCTCGTGCTCGTGCTCGTGCTCGTAATCGAGTTTGAATCGGTTCATCAAAACTCCCACTCCACCAAGCTCGGTCCCCTCGCTCCCGCCCAGTAAACTGGATCGAGTTAGTCGGAAGGATGAGAGATGATTCTCTTTCCGGATTTCTGGTGGAGGGAGCTACGGGAGTTTCTCGCTTGGCTCCGCGGGGGATGGCGGCTATGGAAAATGCCATGACGCGGGCGCGGTTGGTGAGCTGGCATCTATGGTCCTTAGCGATCTCTGGCTACGCGGGAGAATGGGAGCCTGTTCCGTTGGTCTCCCGCGCGATCCAGGAAGCGGGGCATTCTGGCGGCGAGGGGTGTCAGTTCGTCCAGGCGATTTCCATCGATGCCAAGGACGGCATGTTTCTTCTCATGGGAACGGATGTGGGCGGAATTTACCGCAGCCTGGACGGCGGCAAACTCTGGGAGCCGTGCAACGTGGGGTATCATCCGCGGGGGAATTGCGGGTTCGCGATCGATCCAAACAACAGCAGCCGGGCCTTGGCGGTGGGCGCGAACAGCACGAACCACCAGAGCCATGGTCTTTATCTCACCACGGACCGCGGCTCGACCTGGACGCACGTGTTACCGGCCGCCGATTACAGTGGCTACCGGTCGTATCTGGACAAAGTCGCGTTTGACCGCGGCAGTTACGATCCGGAGCGGAAGGCTTCACGGATCGCCTACTGGTCCCATCCGGATCCCGGGGGAGGTCTGTATCGCTCCGGTGACGGCGGCACCAGCTGGAAACGGATCCGCGAGGACTTTGGAGGGAGCACCGTTCAGGTCAGTCCGGAGCACGGGGTGGTCTACTTGGGGACGGACCGGGGCTTTTTCCGGAGCCGGGACGGAGGCGAGACTGTGGAACAGACGTGGACGGGGAAGGTGAGCAGCCTCGCCGTGGGAGCGGGCCGTCCGGGCAAGATTTGGCTGGCCACCCCGGGGAACCTGCTGGTTTCCCTGGACGAGGGGGCGACGTTCACGGAGACGAAAGCAAATTGGTATCCCGGCAACGTCACGGCACTGGCAGTCAGTCCGGCCAATGACCAACACCTCGTGGCCTGTCAGCAGAACGGGCCTTACGACTTCACAATCCATCGTTCCCGGGATGGTGGGGCGAACTGGAAGAAGGGGCACTGGGAAAACCAGCACGCGTTCATGCCGTTCAACGGGCGTCCACAGAAATTCGCCTGGCACCCGGTGGATCCGGAGCGGGTTTGGGGATTGGGCGGAGACTGGATCTCCAGCAGCCGGGACGGCGGCGCGGTGTTTCATTGGGACGCGAACGGGTTCAACGGGGTCCTGGTGGGCGGGTTGTTCATCTTCAATTTGCAGGATCCAGATCTGCTCTACGTGGCGTCCCAGGATTACAATGGCGCAGTGACGTCGGATGGGGGTAAGACTTGGAATTACTGCAACGCCAGCGGCCGCGGTTGGGGGGGCTTCACTTACGGCGCGTATGCCGCCAGTCGGGAGATCCTGGTGACGCAAGTGGCGGAAGAGTGGCACGGCCCAGGCATCCTCACCGTGAGCCGGGATGGCGGGAAAAGCTTTCGCCGGACCCGGCTGACCTGCACCGGACACGAGGTGGCCTCTGGGGATCCCAAGGACCCGAAGGTGATTTACTTCAGCAACTGGCGTAGCCCGGACCTGGGGAAAACGTGGAAGGCCATGGAAGGCTGCCAAGGCGTCTTCAGCGCCGCCCTGGAAGGCGTCCGGAACGTCTACGGAGGAAACGGACGCGACGTGGTGGAATCAGCCGACTTGGGGCTGACTTGGACCAAGATCGTCTCCCTGCCGGCAGAGGTGGTGGATGTAGCGGTGGATCCCCAGCGGCAGATCTTCTACATCGCGGTGGAGGAGCGGAGGCTCTTTGTCTTTGCCAGCGGGAAGCTGGAAGAGATCACGCGACGGCTTCCCGCCGATCAGTACGGCCAAGTGAGCGTGCAGACGGTGGCCGTGGATCCGGTGGATCCTCGGATTGTCTACGTGGGTGGTCCCCGGGATTTGTATGCCACGGACGCCTCCGTGGTGCGCTCCGCGGATGGAGGGCAGACTTGGGAAATCCTCACTCGCAATCTCCGGACGGGATCCGCAAACCCGGGTAAAGACGGCGCTCGCGAATGTTTCGCCCTCCGGGTACACCCCAAGACGCGGGAATTGTGGGCGGCGGGCGGGTGCTACGGGCTTTGGAAGTGGCGGCAACATCCCTGAAACCGATGAATCAAGCCTTTCTCCGGGAAACCGAAGCCTTCCTCCACGAGCAAATTCCCTTGACCCGGGCGATGGCTGTCCGGGTGGCGAGTTGGGATGGCGATGAGCTCCATTTGACGGCGCCGCTTGAGCCGAACCACAACCACTTGGGGACGGCGTTCGGAGGCAGTCTGAGCGCCTTGGCGACCCTGGCCGGTTACAGCCTGGTTTGGTTGCTCCTGGGGCATAGGGATGCGCACATCGTGATCCGGGGGAGCTCGATGCGCTACCGGCGCCCGGTCCGCGGGGAGTTGCATGCGATTTGCCGCCGGCCGGATCAGGCGGACTGGGCCGCGTTTTCCGCGCAGTTCGCCAGGACGGGCAAGGCCGCGCTGTCGCTCCAGGTGTCGATCATCGAAGACAGCGTGGTTTGCGTCGAGTTCGCGGGGGACTTCGTGGCGTTCGCCTGAAAAATGGGGGGCGGGCTACACCAATCATCCGACGCTGGGCTAGGGCAGGGCAGGTCTTGCTCCTTGCGACGCGGTGGCCGATCATGCGCCTCATGTGGGACAACATGAAATCGACGGCGATCCGGCAGGGGTTGAACATGTATTTGAAAAGCGGTTACGGTGAGGTGACGGCTTTGGAATTCGATGGGAAGCAGCGTTCCTTGCGGATGCAGCTGATGCTTCATGGTGAGACGTCCTCGATCGACATCGGGATCGACCATTTCGAGCCGGAGATGGAAGGGGAGAACCTCTACGTTCGGCTTACTGGGGTGACCGTGTCCCGGGCCTGGTTGCAGGAGTTGGTGCGCTTCAGGGTGGAAGGCAAGCGGATCAAAGTGCCCTCGTCGCTGGCGGGAATGGCCAAGCTGGTGCTGGCGTGAGTTCCGCGAACGCCTTCCGCCCGTCACTCCTCAACTCCCAACGGCGAGCGAGCGCCCAGGCCCAAACCCCGCTTGTGAAAAATTTCACAAATTCACCTTGCCCAGCGATTCGCTTGTCACACTGTTCTTGCGCCCCGGGCAGCACACATGGCGGATACGGATCCAAACAAACCGGCAGTTCCCCTGCTCAACGTCCAGATTGACGGGGAGTGGTACCAGTTCCCCAAGGGAACGAGGATGATCGAGGCCTGCAAGCAGGTGGGCCGCGAGGTTCCTCATTATTGTTATCACCCCAAACTGACCTCCCCTGGAAACTGCCGCATGTGCCTGGTGGAGATGGGGATGCCCCCTCGTCCGAAACCGGGGGAAGAGGCTCCGCTGGATGCCGAGGGCAAACCCGTGATCCAATGGATGCCCCGGCCGGTGATCGCCTGCGCCAACACGGTCGCGGACAACATGGGGATCCGCAC
This sequence comes from Akkermansia muciniphila, assembly GCA_945883495.1. Taxonomy (GTDB): domain Bacteria; phylum Verrucomicrobiota; class Verrucomicrobiia; order Verrucomicrobiales; family DEV007; genus V1-115. The sequence continues at coordinate 24,154 of CAMCXS010000032.1, read as the reverse complement.
GGACAGCAACCTGACCCGCCTTTGCCGGGAAGGGGTCATGGAATTTCTCCTCATCAATCACCCCTTGGATTGTCCGATTTGCGACCAAGCGGGCGAGTGCCGTCTCCAGGAATTCAGCGTGGAGCACGGCTCCGGGATGTCCCGCTTCCGGGAAGAGAAGGTCAAAAAGCCGAAGAACGTCGATATCGGCCCACGCATCCGCCTCGACGACGAGCGCTGCATCATGTGCAGCCGGTGCATTCGCTTTTGCGAGGAGATCGTCGATGACAAGGTCCTCGGTTTCACGGAACGCGGCAGCCACACGACCCTGGCCGTTCATCCAGGCAAGCGGCTAGAGAACAACTACTCTCTCAACACGGCCGACATCTGTCCGGTCGGCGCTCTGACCTCGAACGATTTCCGCTTCCAAATGCGGGTGTGGTTCCTCAAGGAAACGGAATCGATCAACGTCGATTGCGGCACGGGGATCAACGTCACGATCCACAGCCGCGAAGGCAAAGTGTACCGGGTGACGCCGCGGGAGAACAACGAGGTGAACTCCTGCTGGATGCCGGATTCGCACCGCCTCTCGTTCCACAGTATCGAAAGCCCAGATCGCTTGACGGATCCGATGGTCCGAGTGGGGGCGACGCATCGGCAGGCCCGCTGGAAAGACGCTTACGCGCAGATTCCGGAGGCCCTGAGCAAGCTGGACGCTTCGCAAATCGCGATCGTGGCCTCGGCGCGGATGACGAACGAGGAATTGTTTTCTGTGAAGCGGCTTGCCGGGTTGCTCAAGGTGGCTGCGTTGGACGTGGTGCCACGGATGGGCGAGAGCGATGGCTACCTGATTGCCGCGGATCGCAACCCAAATACTACCGGTGCTCAGTTGGTTTTGGGCGTGCAGCAGCCCGGCTCGCAGCTGGCCAGTATTCGGGCGGGCGTGGAAGCGGGATCGATCAAGGCGTTGCTGGTCTTCGGGGAAGATCTCACGGAAGCCGCCGGTTGGCCCGAAGAGAGCTTGAAGAAGCTGAAGTTCCTCCTCGCCGTGCACACGCATGCGAACCCGACGGCGGCCGCCGCCGATGTCGTTCTGCCTTCGGCCGCTTGGGCGGAAAAGCGAGGCAGCATGATCAATGTCACGGGACGTCTGCAACGGCTCAGCGCCGCGATTCCGGTTCCTGGCCAAGCGCGGGACGATTGGGAGATTTTGCGGGATTTGACGCTCGGGTTGACAGGTTCGAATGGCGTGCATGGCGTCGATGATGTTTTCCGCCTCATGGCCGCTGCAATCCCAGCGTTCAATGGCTTGAGTTTGCAGAAGATTGGCAATCAAGGGATCGCGTTGCTGGAAACCGGCGTGAGGATTCCATTGCTGGAACGGGAGCGCGAGCGCCGCGCCAAGGGGATGATTAACGGGTAAGGAGATCATGGACTGGTTTTTGATCATCACTACCCTGATTAAGATCGTCGTTGTCGTTTTTCTGGCGATCTTGCCTTCCGTGGCCTACTCGGTCTATTTCGAGCGCCGGGTGAGTGCCTGGATTCAGGACCGGCTTGGGCCCAACCGAGTGGGGCCTCTGGGATTGCTTCAACCAATCGCGGACGGATTGAAGTTCCTTTTGAAGGAGGACGTCACGCCCGGTCACGTGAACAAGTTTTACTTCTGGCTGGCGCCCGCCTTGGTGCTGGTACCGGCGTTGGTGACGTGCGCGGTGTTGCCGTTTGGGTCGGAAATGCAGTTGCCTCTGTGGCTGCAGGACCTGATTGGGACCAAGGCCAACATACCGATGGTGATTGCGGACCTCGATACCGGCCCGCTCTTCATTTTCGCCATTTCATCGTTGGGCGTTTACGGGATCGTCCTCGCGGGATGGGCTTCGAACTCGAAGTATCCGTTCCTCGGCGGCGTGCGCTCGAGCAGCCAGATGATTTCCTACGAAATTGCCCTTGGGTTATCGATTGTCCCGCTGCTCATGATCTACGGGGATCTGCACCTTGGTAAGATCGTGGCGGCTCAGGCCAAGGAGGGCTGGTCGTTGCTGCCGTTCTGGACGGAGGGACATGCGTTCGCTTTTGATCTCAAGAAGATCGCCTTGGCGGTGCCGGTGGGTATTTCCTTCATCGTCTTCATGACCGCGATCTTCGCGGAAACGAACCGCGTGCCGTTCGACCTTGCGGAGTGTGAAACGGAGCTGGTGGGCGGGTATCACACCGAGTATTCGTCGATGAAGTTCGCTCTCTTCTTCCTCGGAGAGTATGCGGCCATGATTGTGGGCTCGTGCTTCGCGGTGACGTTGTTTTTCGGCGGTTGGACGCTGCCGTTTGGGCTTTCAGCGCAGCAGCTTGGAGCGGTCGGGCCCGGGATCGCGCTGTTTCAGTTTCTTACGCTGTTCATCAAGGTTTTCCTCTTCGTCCTTTTCTTCATCTGGGTGCGCTGGACGCTGCCCCGTTTCCGCTACGACCAATTGATGAGGTTGGGCTGGGTCTGGCTTTTTGAGATCGCCTTGGTGAACATTATTCTTACCGCCGGGCTGCTGATCGCGTTCCGCTAACGTAATTGGAAATATGGCCACCAAACTCGTCGAGCGTCCCAAGCTAAACTTTTTCGAGAAGATCTATCTCTCATCGATCCTCCATGGATTGGCGCTGACCTTCGGGCACATTGTCCGCTTGTTCCGCGGCAAGACCAAGGTGGTGATGCAGTATCCGGAAGAGAAGTGGGATAGCAATCTGCCGGAATATTACCGCGGCGCCCCGGCGCTGGTTACAGATGAGCATGGGCGTGAGCGTTGTGTCGCTTGCCAGCTGTGCGAATTCATCTGCCCGCCCCGCGCGATCACGATCACCCCGGAGGAGATTCCGAACAATGATCCTTGGGCCAAGGTGGAGAAACGGCCCAAGGCATTTGAGATCGACATGATTCGCTGCATCTATTGTGGCATGTGCGAGGAGGTTTGTCCGGAACAGGCGATCTTCCTCCGCAAGGATTACGCGATTACTGGCGAGAGCCGGGCCGAGATGGTGCATGACAAGCGCAAGCTCTACGAGATTGGCGGCGTGCGCACCGGCCTGGTGAACAAGTGGAATGAACTAAAGTGAAGTGATTTGAGGTAAGGAAATCGGTCGATGCCCGCGCTGCTCTTTTATCTTTTTGCCACGTTTGCCGTCCTTGGGGCGCTCGGGGTGATTATCAACCGGAACCCGGTCTCCAGCGCGTTCTCGTTGATCGCCTGTTTCATTTCCATCGCGGCGCTCTTCGTCGGGATGAACGCCTATTTCATCGGGACGATCCAGGTGCTGGTCTACACAGGGGCGATCATGGTGTTGTTCCTCTTCATCATCATGCTGCTCGACCTGCGGGCAGAGCAACGGCGTCCGGTGAACGCGGGGGCGGCGGTGGCCGGGGTAATTGCGGGCTTGACCTTCTTGGCGATGGCTGGCGGGGTAATTGCCAGGTTCCCCGAGGGCAAGCGCGAGATGCCGGACCTAGCGCCGATTGCGGGGAGCGACGTGCATGAGTTGGGCCGCGTTATCTTCACCGACTTCAATTTTCCGCTGCAGATCATCGCGGTGCTTTTGGTGTCCGCCACGGTCGGAGTGGTGGTGCTTTGCAAAAAGGAACTGCACTGATTCAGGACGGCCATGGTTACGCTGAACGAATATCTTTTCCTGAGCGCATTGCTCTTCGCCATCGGACTCACCGGAGTCATGGTGCGCAGCAACGTGATTGTGATCTTCATGTGCCTGGAGCTGATGTTGAGCGCGGCGAACATTTCGCTGGTCGCGTTCTCCCGTTTCGGCGCGATCGATGGCGTGCCTATCTATTCCGCCCAAGTCCTGGTCTTCTTTATTATCACTGTGGCGGCCGCCGAGGTGGCGGTGGGGCTTGCGATCATCGTCGCGATGTATCGGGCGCGTCGCACCACGGATGTGGGCGACATGGTCACCATGAAGAACTGAACGAGAACGAGGAAGAACGCGCGCGCACATGATCGATCTGGCTTGGTTCCTTCTTTTGCTTCCTCTGGCTTCCGCCATCCTGGGCGGCGTGTTTTTGCGTCGTTGGGGCAGTTTGGTGGGGCTCATCTCGGTGGCCTCCGTTTTCGCGACACTCGGGATCTCGGTGCAGATGCTTCGCGGCATCCCGGCGGCGCCCGCTCCGGTGACCTGGATCGACGTGCCGGGGTTGAAGCTGCAATTTGGATTGGTCCTCGATCAACTAAGCGTCGGGATGATGTTCGTGGTGACGCTCGTTGGATCGTTGGTGCATTTTTTCTCTTTGGGCTACATGGTCGGCGACGATGCCAAGGGCCGCTATTTTGCGGGGCTGTCGCTCTTCATGTTCTCGATGACGGGGATCGTGTTGGCGGACAATTTCGCGATGATGTTCATCTTCTGGGAGTTGGTGGGCGTCAGCTCCTACATTCTCATCGGGCATTACTTCTTTAAGGACAGCGCCGCGGAGGCATCGAAGAAGGCATTTCTCACGAACCGGATTGGGGACTTTGGTTTCATGATTGGCATCCTCATGGTGTGGGGATTGACCGGGACGATCGCTTTCGGTCCGCTTGAGGAAGCGGTGAAGGGGCTCGACCCGGGCGCGCGCGGGTTTCTGACCGTGGCAGCCTTGCTAGTTTTCTGCGGAGCGGTGGGCAAATCCGCTCAAGTGCCGCTGCACGTCTGGTTGCCGGACGCCATGGAAGGTCCGACGCCGGTATCTGCGTTGATCCATGCGGCGACGATGGTGGCGGCTGGGGTTTACATGCTGGTGCGCAGCGAGGTGCTGATTGCGCTTTCGGATGCCGGACAGGTGATTGCCTGGATCGGCGGGATCACCGCAGCGTTTGCGGCGTTGGTGGCGGTGCAGCAGGACGATATCAAGCGGATCCTAGCGTATTCGACGCTCTCGCAATTGGGTTACATGGTGATGGCGGTGGGGCTGCACGCCTTCGATGAGGCGATGTTCCACCTATACACCCACGCGTTCTTCAAGGCGCTGCTCTTCCTCGGGGCTGGGGCCGTGATCCATGCTTGCCACCACGAGCAGGATATCTGGCGGATGGGTGGTCTGGCGCGGCGCATGACGGTTACTTTCGCGACCTTTGTTTTGGCGGGGACGGCGGCTTTGATCGCGGTGCCGGGCACGAGTGGATTTGCGAGTAAAGAGGCGATTTTGGAGGCTGCGTATCAGCACAACCAGACGCTGTTCTGGATCGCGGCGGCGGTGGCGTTTCTGACTCCGTTTTACATGACCCGTTTGGTGGTCGTGGCCTTCCTCGGGAAAAATAGGTCCGAAGACGCGGGCCATGCTCATGAGGTGGGGATCGGGATGCTCCTTCCGCTTCTGGTGTTGGCCGGTTTTGCGTGGGTTTCGCACCTTCCGTTCGTCTCGCAAGCGCTGATGGCGCAAGTCCCGCATCACGGAGAGGGGCATGGACATGGTGAGGACGGGCACGCGTCGCCCGTGGGGATGATTTCCTTGCTGGCCTTGGCCGGTGGAGTCTTGGCGGGAGCGGCTCTTTACTGGAACAAGGAGCGTGATCCGCTGAAGATTCCCGTGCTGAAGCACAAGTTCTGGATCGATGAAATCTACACCGTGATCGTCAAGGGGGGGCAGGATCTCACCGGGCACGTGCTCTATGCGATCGATCAGTTGATCTTGGGCGGCGCCCTGGTCACGGGAGGAGCGAAGTTCGTGGAGGGAATCGGCAACCTCTTCCGCCGGGTGCAGTCGGGGAGTCTGCAAACCTACGGCTTCGTGATGGGCGCGGGAGTGTTGGTGCTCGTCGCGATGATCCTGATGGGAAATTGAGCGAGCCTGACGAATTATTGCGACCATGGTGCTAGGTTACCTTGAAATTTTGATCTTGATTCCGCTGCTGGCCGCAGTGGGGATTCTCCTTGGGCTCCAAGCGCGTCCGGTGGCGATCGTGGCGGCTCTGGCGAATCTCCTTTGGGGCGTGTTCGTCTGGATGAATTTTGACGCCACCCAGCCGAAGGGCTTGGCGCCGCAAATGCCGAATCCGGAGCGGATCATCTTCGCGGACCCGAAGATCGCGCTTTCGCTTGGGCTGGACGGGATGAGTTTGGTGTTGGCCTTGCTCACCGTGATTGTGACGTTGGCGGCGGTTTGGATGACCCCGGGGCGTTCTCTGACGGGAGCGCAGGCGAGACTTTACTATGCGAGCCCGTTGCTGATCGGTGCGGGTGCCTTGGGGGCGTTTCTCTCCACGGATCTCTTTTTCTTCTTCGCGTTCCACGAGTTGGCGTTGATCCCGACGTTCTTGATGATTGGAATGATGGGGCATGGTGAGGACCGGATCGGGGCCGCCTGGAAGATTACGATTTACCTGAGCTTGGGGAGCTTGGTGCTTTTGGCTGGCCTCCTCGCGCTGGTGGAAGCCTCCGGGGTAAACAGCTTCGGCATGGCGGATTTGGAGGCGGCGGCGGCAAAGGGCGTCTTTGGCGCGGAGACGCAGAAGTGGATCTACCTCACCTTGCTGATTGGTTTCGGGGTGCTCATCGCGCTCTTCCCATTTCATTCCTGGGCCGCTCCGGCCTACGCGGCGGCGCCCACGCCCGTGGCGATGATGCATGCCGGGGTGCTCAAGAAGTTCGGTCTCTACGGTTTGTTGCGGGTCGCGATGCCTCTGCTGCCTTTGGGGCACCAAGCCTGGGCGAACTGGATTTTGGTTTTGCTCTTGGGGAACATTCTTTACGTCGGCTTGATCACAATCGTCCAGGACCGGCTGGATAAGATGTTGGGTTTCTCCAGCGTCATGCACATGGGGTATGTTTTCCTGGGGATTGCCGCGGCCAACCCGATCGGTTTGAATGGGGCGGTGCTGCTGATGTTCGCCCACGGCGTCTCGATCGCGCTGCTTTTTGCACTGGCGGGAGAACTTCGCAAAGATGTTCCGACGTTGGATATGACCACGATGGGCGGACTTGGAAAGAGTGCGCCGGTGCTCTGCTTTCTGTTCGCGTTTGCCTCTTTTGCCTCGATCGGCCTTCCGGGCTTCGCCAATTTCGCGTCTGAGGTGATGGTTTTCTTCGGGGGCTTCAAAGACTATCACGGGGGCCCGCTGGGTGCTCTCCAGATTACGACGGTGCTTGCGCTCTGGGGCGTGGTGATCTCGGCGGTGTATATGCTGCGTGCCTTCCGCCATATTTTCCAGGGAGAAGCGGTGTCCAATCGCAAAGTCTCTGATGTGGGTGTGACCGGCCGTTTGGCTGCGGGAATGCTCGTCTTGGTTCTCTTGGTGGCCGGTATTTATCCGTCGCTGCTTCTCGATGTTTTGCCAGGCTCGGTGCAGGTCATTCTGGGCCAACGATAACTTCTGCTTACCCCTCAATGCCGCTCGTTCCCGCCTACTATTTGGAAATCTCCCTGGTTGTCCTCGGGTTGGCGCTTCTGCTCGCGGATGCGTTCCGTCCAGGGCCTGACAAGCGTTGGATTGGCTGGATCGCTCTCATCGGCCTGTTGGGCGTTTTCGTCCTGAATTTTTCCGCCAAAGGTGGAGAGGGGCAATTTTGGGAGTTTTATACCTATGCTCCCGGAAGTTTCGCCGGGTTTTACAAGGGGCTTGCATTGCTGGGCACAATGTTCTTCATGCTGTTGGGCCTGGAATACGTAGGCGTGGTGAAGAGTTACACGGCGCCGAAGTATGGTGCCGGTGAGTTTTTCGTGCTTCCGCTGTTTACTTGCGCCGGGGTGATGTGGGCGGCTTCGGCGATTGATCTGACCACGATTTTCGTTTCGATCGAGTTGGTGACGATTTCCCTCTATGTGATGGTGGCGTTTCTGCGCCGCAACGTAGGCTCCTTGGAAGCCGGCGTGAAGTATTTGGTCCTCGGGGCGCTTTCCACTGGCTTCATGGTGTATGGGATCACCTGGATTTTCGGAGCCACGGGATCTACGAGCCTCGAAGTGATCACTCAACGCTTGGCCTCCGGCGAAGTGAACGGGACTGCCGCGTTGTTCGGCTTGGTTCTGCTCTTGGTGGCGATTGGCTTTAAAGTCGGAGCCTTCCCGTTCAGCGTCTGGATTCCGGATGTCTATCAAGGGGCGCCCACTCCGGTGACAGCCTATCTGGCGACTGGTTCGAAGGCGGCTGGCTTCATTGTTCTTCTCCGCGTGTTGGCTCCGTTCCTGCAACCTGGGGAGCAGATGGCGGACCTGAGCCGGCAGGTGACTCAGATTGTCATGATTCTCGCCGGGGCGACCGTCCTGTTCGGCAGTTTGGCGGCGATTTCGCAAACGAATTTCAAGCGGCTCTTGGCCTACTCCGGAGTGTCCCAGGCGGGGTTCCTGCTCTTAGCTATTGCTTGTGCCCCATTGATGCCGATGGCGGCGGGCTCGGTTGGCGCGGCTCACGTCGTCGCTTTTGGTTTGGGTAGCTACTTGCTCATGGCCACCCTCAGTTTTGCGGCGGTGACTTTGGTGCGGGTGCAGACTGGTGGCGAGGAGTTGGCCTCGTTCCAGGGGTTGCATCAGCGTTCTCCATTCCTCGCTTTTGTGGTGTTGGTATCGATGGCCAGTTTGGCCGGGGTGCCGTTGACCGCCGGGTTTATTTCCAAGGCTTTCGTGTTCTGGTTTGCGGTGAAGGCGCACGCTTGGTTCCTTCTCGGAGTGGCGGTCATTTCTGGGGCTGCCGGCTTTTACTATTACTTTAAAGTGCTCCGCTCTGCCTACATGCAGGCTCCGGTGGAGGCGAGTGCCAGCAAGATCGAGGTCAGCCCCGTGATGCGGGTGGTCCTGACTGGATTGGTGATCGCAGTCTTCTACTTCGGCGTCGCCCCGCAGCCGCTCTTCAATCTGGCCCCCAAGGCCAAAGTGGCCGCCGTAGAGAGTCGTTGATTCAGAGGACTAGGGTTGACGGTTGAAAAACGCCGTCTCTGGAGCGAACGGTTTCGGGATTCGATGCCGCTGCTCACTTGGTTACACCGTTTTGGCGGGAGGATTTTAGATTTCTTCCGGGCGGTGATCTATCTCTCGACGATGCTTTGCGTGGCGTTGTCGATGGCGGTGCGCCCGGGGACTTGGGTGTTTCCGGTGCGGGACCGGCTGGCCAAGCAAATCCTCTTTGCTGGTGTGGAAGCGATCCCGTTCACGACGGTGGTGGCGGCATTGATGGGGACGACGGTCTATCTGCAGTGTCTGCTCTGGTTGGAATACACGGGGCAGGTGGATCTCTCGGGGAAGATGGTGGCGACCTTGCTGGTGCAGCTCGCGGCGCCGTCTCTCTCCACGTTTATTGTGATTGGAGCCAGTGCGTCGGCGATTACCACCGAGATGGCGACCATGAAGACGACTGGAGAGGTGGCGCTCCTGGAATCGCAGGGGATCGATATTTTTCACTACATGGTCGTCCCCCGGATGATCGGCTTGGCGGTCTGCGTCTTTGGATTGAGCCTCATCTGCGTGGTGGTGGCGATGCTGGCGGCGGCGATGGGCTTTATTCTGGTGAGTGGCAGCACGGTGGATGCGGGCCCGTTTTTCCGGTCGCTCTTGGGCTCGCTGACGGGAGTCGATTTGCTCTCAATTTCCGTGCAGACGATTTTGCCCGGATTGGTGATGGGCGCGATTTGCTGTTATGAAGGACTGCGGGTGCGGGGCGCTTCCACCGAGGTGCCCCAGGCGGTGAGCCGGGCCATTTTGCGATCCATCAGCGTGGCGGTAGGAATCACGGCGTTGGTGATGGCGATCACTTATATTCGATGAAGGCGGCAACGGCCACGGTCTTAACCTGCGAGGGACTTTCCACGAGTTTGGATCCCGGTGCCGGGTCTTTTGACCTGAAGGTGCGGCCGGGAGAGTGCATTGTCTTTGCGGGCGTGGAGGCGGACAGTGTGCATCACTTGGGCGATTTGTTCCTCGGATTGCACACACCGGCTCGGGGGCGAGTGGCGTTTGGCGGAGGGGATTGGCAAACCATGGACCCTCGGGAGGCTGAGCATTGCCGCCGCCAGATCGGGCGAGTAGTGGCGGCACCAGGCCGGGCGGCTTGGCTGCAAAACCTGGACGTCGAGGAGAACGTTTATTTGGCTCGCCAATTCGAGGCGGGAGTGAGTCATGCGGCGTTGCGGCAGCGTGCGCAAAACTATTGTCATCTCTTCGGCTTGGACGCCTTGCCCACCACGCGTCCGGCGGCGACCTCCTCTGACATCCTGATGCGGGCGCAGTGGGTCCGCGCCTTTTTGCCGGAACCGCTGCGTTTGCTGGTCTTGGAGGCTCCCGACTGGGGCGCGAAGGCGGAATCGTCCGGCCGGTTGCGCGAGCAAGTGCGCCGGGCGCGGGGGGCGGGAGCGGCGGTGATTTGGATTGATCTTGGTGCCGCCGCTGGCCTCGATGAAACCTTGAGGTATGATGGAGTACCACAGGCGGTGGGCCGCCGCCTCTAAGATCCGAAGACGCATTCCAACCGCCCAGATCCCATGCCCGCCAAACCGTTCAAGTTTCGTCACGTCAACGAGATCGCCGGGGCGTTTGCGTTGACGGTGGCCATCCTGCTAACGGGCCTGATCTTTGTGAGTGGTCACCTGCAAGGCTGGTTTGAGGGCAAGCGGCTCTATGATGTCGTGCTTCCAGAGACCGGCACGTTCGGGATTCGACCGGGTGCTGAAGTGCGCATCCTGGGCGCCCGGGCCGGATCGGTGCGCTCCGTGGAACTGCGGGACAAACGCACGGGGAAGCCTCCGGTGAAGCGCGACATGGACCCGACCCGATTGCAACTCGTGGCCGTGTTGGAGCTGCGCGGGGATTACACCGTGTTTGTTGGCGAAGAATCGAAGGCGTCTTTGAAGACGGGGCTCGGGGGATTGGGGGCTACTTACATTGAAGTAAGCCGGGGGGACACTCCGGCTCCGGACCTGACTGTTTTGCCGTTGGCCGACGCATCCGGTGGTGGCCAGAAGGAGATGACCGATATGGTTTCCGAGCTGAACGACGCCATGGTTCCGGCGATCAAGCAGCTCGAAAAGACGTCGCGGCAGATCGAAATTCTGGCGGAAACTCTCAACAACCCGCAGAAAGATTTCCAAGTCGCCATCGCTGGAATTCGTGAACTGCTGGATGAAGTGAAGAAGGGAGAAAGCGTGGCCGGCGTTTTGTTGCGGGACGAGGAGACGGGCAAGGAAGTCCGCGAGGCATTGGCCAAGTTCAATGAAGCATCGAGCTCGTTTGCTTCGATCATGACGCAGATTGAGAAAGGGGAGGGCGCAGCCGGCATTCTGCTAAACGACCAGGAAGCGCAGCAGCAGATCAAGCAGACCTTGGACAATGTCTCCCGCGCCTCGAAGTCTGCCAACGAAGCCGCACTGGCGCTGACGAAGGCGGCGGGCACGCTACCGGCCACAGTGGATCAGGCGGACGATGCCATCCAGAGTTACGGTGAGGTGGCCGACACGCTTCAGGAGACGGCCCGGGAATACGAAATTGCCGCCGAGGCGCTGCAACGGCATTGGCTGCTCCGGCGTTTCGTGCGGCGCGATGAGAATCCGGTGGCCGTAGCGCGTGGGCAAAATCCACCGCCCTCAGCACCTACTCCCGCTACCGTGCCTGCGCCAGAGAAGTCCCGCACCGGCATCCGTGGCTTGTTTCACGGAAAAGAGCACGAGACCAAGGATGCGGCCGGATCCAAACGGAAGCCGTCTCCGGGTGTCGGGATGCGGAAATGAACCGAAGTGCGGGTCCCTATTCAGCACGTGGGAAACGGCAGGTCACGGACGTCGGTCCGCCCTCCCGGCTTTCAATCAAAAGGGAACCACCGCAGGATTCCATGATCGAGTGGCAGATGGTCAAGCCGAGCCCCAAGCCGTGTTGATCCGTCCGCTCCGGCTCAAAACGGCGGAGAGAGGATAGGGCGGCAATCTCGGAGGCCGGGATTCCGCACCCCTGGTCAGTCACGCAAAGGACGAAGCCCTCCTCCGCGCCGCCCAGTTGAACATCCACGATTGATTCACGCGGAGAAAACCTGAGAGCGTTTTCCACCAGTTCCATCACCAGTTTCTGCAGGTCTTCCGGCCGGATTGGCGCATCCTTGGCTTCACCGGAAATGCGCACTCGTTCGGCGGGCATGTCAAGCATCGAACAAATCTCCAATACCCCTGACGTGACTGCCAGTAGCAGCTGTGAAGCTCCGCAAAGTGAGACTGGAGTGCACGAGGAGCCGTTCCGGCTAAGGAAACTGATGTGCATCAGAAGATTCTCCATGGCTCGCTGCAGGCGTCGCGCGTTCACATAAATCGAACGCCCGAGCTCTGCGGCATCTTCCTGGCGGAGGCCGGAGTCGATGGTGGCAAGCTTTTGCGAGGATTGGAGAATCCCATTCAAGTGGGTCAACAACTCGTGCGGGAGCCGACGCACGAGCCTGAGGCCGACGTCATCGCGATTCGCCTCCAGAGCCTCTCGTCGGCGTCGGGCCGCTTTCACTTGCGTTTCAATCGCCGCCGTCACCTCCTCCACCCGGAATGGCTTCGTGATGTAGTCCGAGGCACCTAGTTGCATGCCATCGCGCACATTCTGGCGGTCGGCCCAGGCGCTCAGAAAGATGACGGGGATATCGGCCGTAGACACATGTTCACGGAGTGCGCGGAAAAGTTGCCGTCCATCCATTTCCGGCATGGCGAGGTCTGAAACAATGACCTCAGGGAGAAAGGCAATGGCGTGGTCAAATGCCAGTCGTCCGTTGGCAGCGGTGACCACGTCATAGCCTTCCAGGCGGAGATACTCAGCGAGGTTCTCACGCAGATCGTCCTGATCCTCCACAAGGAGGACTTTGGCGGTGGCCGCCGCAGTCTGGCCTTCAAAGTTCACGGTTCAGTTGGATGGAAAAGATGCTACCTCCTTCGACACGGCGACAATACTCGACTTGGCCGCCTAGATGTTTCATGGCTTCGGCAACAATCGCAAGTCCGAGTCCCGTCCCCGGCGTGCCAGTCACGTTGGCCGCCCGGAAGAAGGACCGGAATAGGAACTCTTCGCTGCCTTCTGGAACGCCCCACCCTGCATCGATCACCGAGATGACAAGCCCTGAATCAAGAGCTTCCAAACGCACCAGAACCGTGGACTCGCTGGAGGAATATTTGAGAGCGTTTTCGAGTAGGTTCGCATAGGCCCTCCTGAGCAGCCGGACGCGGGTCTTCCACAGGATCGCACTTCCGGGTAACTCCAACTTGACCCGATGGGGGCTTTCGGAGCGGGACGCCAGGAGTGATCGGCTGATGTCTTTTAATAATCCACACACTTCGACTTGGATCGCTTCTTCCGGGTCATTCGTGGCGGTGGCGGCCCCGAGTTCAAGGACATCATTGACCAGACTGGTGAGGTAGTCAGTGGTGTCCATGATCGTGCGGATCCGGCTACTCCTCATGGATTCATCCATTCGAGCCCAGTGACGCTCAAGGCTTTCCGCGGCAAGGCGCACGGAGGCGAGCGGCGTTCGGAATTCGTGAGAGGTCACCGCCACCAACTGGGACTGGATCTCCGCGGTGCGCCGCTCTTCTTGGAGGGCACTGGCCAATGCCCGCTCCGAAGCCTTGTCGTTGGTGACATCGCGCGCCGCGCTGTAGACAAAACCCTTCACCATCCGCGCCTGCCACTCGATCTCCCGCCAACTTCCATCGGCCGCTTGGTAGCGGTTGACGAACCCAGAGATCTTCTGGCCCGCCAATAGCTCCGCGTAGACTTGCATGGTCCGCTCAACATCGTCGGGGTGAATGAAGTCCCGGAAGGGGCGTCCCTTCAGGTCAGTTCCCTTGATCCCGAGCAGGTCGTGCCAGGCACGGCTCATCCGGACAATCCGTCCCTCTGTATCGGCAACGCACATCAGATTCAAAGATACGTCGAAGAATACCTCAATTTCACTCCGGGCGGCCTGAAGATCGAGTCCCGTCCGCGTTTCCTTGGTCACGTCCATGGTCATTCCGACAAAACCGCTGAAGGCTTTGTGGTCATCAAACGTGGGAATCGCATTGAGCGTGTGGAATGCCATCTCCCCGCCCGGAAGCTGGACGCGGTGACGCATATTGAACACAGGACGACGCTCGGCGGCTGCCTTCCGGATGGTTCCGCTGACCGCCTCAATGTCTGACTCGGGCACAAAGCTGCAGGGCGTGCTGTCGAGGATTTCTTTCACCGGACGTCCCATGATCTCCTCGGCGCGTTCGCTCAGGTAGGTGTAGCGGAGATCGGCATTTACCTCCCAGACAAATCCTCCCGCGGCAGCGGTGATATCCTGGAATCGGCGCTCGCTGCGGGCAATGGCCAGACCGGCCGCCTCGCGGAGGTGCACGCTGGCGAGCATCCGGGCGAAGATGGTGAGGAGTTGACGCTCCTTTTCGGAGAACTCGTGGTGGCGCCGCACCGCATCGAATCCGACGAAGCCGAGGCACTCGTGTTCGTGCAGCATCGGAATTGCGATGAGGCTCTTGATCCCCTGAAGCTGGAGCAGTTCCCGCAGGTAACCTTCCGGGAGCGCATCCACATCGTTGATCAAGATCGTCTCCCCGCAGATGTGGGCTTCCGTCCACTCGGGAATGGAATCGATCGGGATATCTTGGAGGTGGCTGATGAATGGGATGATCCCGTCCGCGCACCATTCGTGGGTGTTGGAGCTGAGCTCCCGTTCAAAATCGTACCGGATAATGTAGGAACGATCCGCCTCAACAAAGACCCCAAGTTCGCGCAGACTCCTCTGGATGGCGCTCTCTGCTTCATCCAAGGGCAAATTGATGAAGCTGGTGGCCGTATCAACGAGCATTTTATGGTGCAGAGTCTCCCGGAGCAACTCTTCCACGGTCCGTTTGTGCTCGGTGATGTCCATGATCAGGCCGTTCCAGAGAATCGAACCGTCTGAGCAGGGCTCCGGGATCGATCTTCCCGAGAACCAGCGGACCTCGCCCGACGCGGAGCGCCCTCTGAACTGGCAGGCCCACGGTTCCATCGAGCGTGCCGACGCTTCAATTGTGTCCATCACCAAGGGCAAGTCTTCCGCGACGATCCGGTCGAAGAGGGGAGTGACGTCGAACCGGACGGCATCGGGATCCAATCCAAGAACGGTGACGAGACTCTCGCTGCAAAAGGGCATCGAGAAGGCGCCGTCGGCCGCACGAAGGAATTGGTAGACCATTCCCGGGAGATGCGACGAGAGCTTCTGAAACCTCCTCGCTTCTTCCTGCATCGCGGATTCAGCCGATAACTCCTTTTCCCGGATGAGCCGTTCCAGCTCCTTCTCCCGCTCGCGGAGTTCCTGCTCCATGCGTTTGCTTTCGGAGATATCCGTCGAAACGCTGATGAAACCCGCCAAGCGCCCTTCGGCATCCATCACGGGGTCGATGGCCGCCCGGACCCAAAAGGCGGATCCATCGCGGCGATAGTTGAGGATTTCGCCGTTAAAGCCCGCCCCGGAAGAGAGGCTCTCCCGGAGCTGCGCAACCGTCGCGACGTCGGTTTCCGGACCGGACAATAGATCCCATGGCGGACGTCCAAGACAATCCTCCAACGAGTATCCGCTCAGCATTTCGAAAGGGCGATTGACCCAAGCAATGTTGAAGTGCGCATCCGCGATGACGACCGCATTGGTGGTGTGTTTGGCTACGAGCGAAAGCTTCCAGTCATCCCCAGCTCGCGGCGGTGCCTCCGGAGGCATGACACATGGGGCAGCCGTGACTTGCCCAGCCGGAGAGCTGGCGAGTTGCTGGTGAATGATGGGGCTGCGGCGGTGGCCGCCTGGCATGGAATCTGTCTGATAGTCCACGTTGGTTCGGTCCACAATACGGACCGCTCCCTTTACAGGTTGCTTCTCCGCAGGAATCGAATTTACGTCGCGCTGAATGAACGCTTCCTACCGGCTCATCTCGACCATGGAAGGTTCGAGATCGAGGAAAAAACGCCAACTTGGATAGGCCCGGCGGCGGGAGCTGCGTTCCGCCAGGCACATGAACGGGCGCCAAACAGGCGCCTTGGGTTCCTTCATGGGGAACATGTTGGCCTCGGTCGGGAGCTTGTTGGCCTTGCGGGTGTTGCAGCGGATGCAGCTGGTGACGATGTTCTCCCACGAACTCTTCCCGCCTTTGTCTCGGGGAATGACGTGATCGAGATTCAATTCCCGGGGGTCAAACCGCTTTTGACAGTACTGGCAGGTGTGATTGTCCCTCTCAAAGACGTTTTGGCGGGTAAATTTGATTTCTTTTTTTGGCAATCGGTCAAAGAGCGAAAGCACGATGATCTGGGGCACTCCAAATGTCGCATTGACCGTCCGAACAGGCTCTAAATCAGGGTTGTTGCGGCTCGAAGTGATCCATGACTCGAGGTCGTGGGTGGAAAAGTTGGCCTCATCGTCGGCGTGGACCACTTGGGCGTGTCCCAGGCAGACGAGCGAGAAAGCCCTTCGGGCAGTGCAGATGTGTATCGGTTGCCAATGCCGGTTCAGCACGAGCACAGGATTGTTCAATGACAAGATCACGGCTACGGGATGCTGCTTTGCTCGCTCACTTTATTTTTATCCCGCGATCCGGCAAGGTCTTTCGGGCCCGCCCTGGCGCGGGGATACTAGAAGAATGCTAAATTTTGCAGCAGACGAGCGGTGAAAAAACTGTTACAAATCTTCGTCGCCCTGCGAAAACCCCGTGAATAACCCTAGGGTTTGCCGGAGAATGATCCGGTCGATCCTAAAAAACTCTCGCGCACAGAGAATGAAGTTTTGGAAATTTAGCCTTTGCGTCTTTTTCGTCACAATCGCCGTGACCCTGAGCGGCTCGCCCGTTGCCTTCGGGCAATCCGCCCCGGCGCAAACTGCTGAAGGGGATCCCTCCGATGTCTGGCTACGGGGCTTCATGCTCTACCAACAGGCCGAGGACGCGGAAAAGGCGAAGTCCGACCTCCAGGCGCTGAGTAAGTACCGCGAATCGCAGAGGCTCTTCGATTACATCGCACGGACCCACCCGGCTTGGCGTCCCCAGATGGTCAATCACCGTCGGCGGGCGATTCTCGACGCCATTGAGGGAGTGCAAACACGATTGCAGACGACCGATGCGGCGGGCATGAAAGCATGGCAGGAGCAGAACCGGGGCAATGGCCAGCCCGAAGCCGCGCCCCCGGGCGCGCACGCGCCGGTAATCGCGATGCAGCCCCGCGAGGCCATCTCATTGGAAGTGCCATCTACGGCGGGGAGCGCCTCGGTGCAAACCGGCCCGAGTCCTCAAAGCATGACGCCTCTGCAGGTGCCTCAAGTGGGTGCGGGGCAAGCTGGAGCCATCCAGGACTTGTCCACTGAGTTCCAGCAGCAGCAGGCCCGGATTGATTTGCTCACTGGGGCGAATCAGCGGCTGGAGCAGACGTTGCGTCAGCACAAAGATCAAGCCACCGGATTGCAAACCCAGTTGGCGCAAGCGCGCGATGCCGAACAACGATTGCAAGCCCAGTTGGCTCGCACCGTGGAAGAGCTGAAGCAAGCCAAGGCCACCGGCGGCGATGAGGTGGCCAAACTGGAATCGCAGCTCGCCGTGGCGGTGGAGGAACTCAAAAAGGCCAATGCGGACAGCGCGGGCATCCTCAAAGCGCTCGATGAGGCGCGCAAGCAGATCGCGGAGTTGACCGCCCAGAAGGATGACCTGCTTCGGGATCGTCAGGGCACGATGGAAGAGGTGGCCAAGGTCATGGCGGAGGCCAACCAAGCTGCCACGGACCGGGATGTTGCCCGGACAGACCGGGATAAGGCCAAGGCGGAGCGGGACGAGGCCCGCAAGGCGCTTGAGGCCGCGCAAGCGGAGTTGGCGAAGTTGGAGCAAATGCCGGCTGGTTCGCCTGAGGCTGAGAAGGCCCTGGAGATGGCGCAAGGTGAGGTGGCTGAGTTGAAGTCCAAAGTGGCACAAATGGAGCAAAACGCGGAGCGCAACGCGACCGAGTTGAAGCAGAGGGATGACCTCATCAAAACGCTCAAAGCGGAATTGGCCGGCAGCGGAGAGATCACTGGCCAGAATGCAAAATTGCTCGCGGAGCTGGAAAAATCTCAGGCTTCCATCCAGCAGCTCAATCAGCAAGTGGAACAACTTGAAATGGATCGCTCCCGTTTGGAGCGGGACAACCAGCTTTTGAGCAAGGAACGGGACTCCCTGGTGGCTCAACGGGATCAGCTGCAAAAGGATTTGGACCAAATGGCCATCCTCCTCAACGCCACGGACCGGGTCAGTGGCGACATCAAGGACATTCTCGCCGCGAATCAGAAGTGGCGCCATGCTTTGGACGAGGCACGCTCCGAGATTGCAAATTTAACTCAGAGGGAGGGAGGTTATCTCAACGAAATCGCGTCTCTTAAAGGCCAACTCACAACCATCCAGAAAGAGCGGCAATCGCTGCAAGAAGCCAACGCGCGTTACCAGCAGACGGTGGACGATCTCAACGGCCGCCTCAAGGAAATGCTCACCCAGCTCGATGAGCGCAACGAGGAAGTTGCCTCGCTGACCCGGGAGAGGGACGGGTTGAAAGGGTTACTCGACCAAAAAGACGGTCTGTTGGCTCGCATCAGCGGGCAGCTTCAAGAATCCAAAGCCGAAGCCGCCGCCCTGGCGAGTTCCAAGGAGGAAAACGATTTGCTCCGCAGCCTGATCCGCAAGCAGTTGGTTCGCCAAGCCCGTCTTTTGGAAGCCCGTGACCTCGTTTTAGCGGAATTGCGCAACGTGGATGTCCACTCCAGCCAGTTGCTGTCCAGCTTGGATGAAATGTCCAAACCCGTGGTCGAGCTTTCCGAGAATGAAAAGGCGATGTTCAAGGAGCCCGAGGATCTCAAGCTGATTGCCATGGCCGAGACCGAGCCCAAGGTGCCGTTCTCGACCTTGCCAGTCGCCCCGGCTCCATCGGAGCCCAAGGTCTTCGCGAGCCCGGGAGTGTCCGCGAAGCCAGCGCCATCCGCGTCTGAGGACCTCATGAAGAATGTGCCCTCCCTGGCAGCGTATGCGGACGTGGTGATTTTGGCGAGTCCTGAGATCGACTTGGCCGGATTGGCTAGCGATGCGAACGGCAAGTTCCGCCGGGGGGATTTCGTCGCGGCGGCGCGTGGCTACGAGGAGGTTCTGCGCTGGGACCGGACCAACGAATATGCCCTATGCAATTTGGCGGTGATCGCCCTCCGTCTGGGAAATCTCGACGAAGCAGAAGGCTACCTACAGCGCGCCAAGGCCAAGAATCCGGCCTACGCGCCGGCGCATTTTCATCAGGGCGTCGTCCTGTATCGCAAAGCAAATTACGACGGCGCTCTGGAGGCTTTCGGCCAAGCCGTGCAACTGGACCCCAAGAATGCGGATGCCCACAACTACCTGGGACTGATCGCGAGCCGCAAGGGCTGGACCACCCGAGCTGAATCCGAGTTCAAGCGGGCTCTGGGGATCGACGTCAACCATTCCGAGGCTTGTTTCAACCTGGCGGTGCTTTATTCCACGGCCAAACCGCCTTCGAAGGACAAGGCCCGGGAATACTACCAACGGGCTCGCAAGAACGGTGCGGACCGCGATTCCGCGATCGAGCAATTCATCAACTCGTAGTGAAGGGCTTGGGGCCTTCGGATAGAGGTCGATGGGGAGCGGAAAAGCCGTTCACCCCATGAGCCCAGGCATTCGATGAACCACCCCGCAGTTTCTGGTTGCTCAATGGGGCACCTCCTTCTACGGTGACGACCCGGCTTTTTGGGCTTCGCCCGCCCTGGGGCCGCCCCCTTTATGCTCGGTCATCTTCGCAAAGTTCAGAAATCGGTCCTGATCGTCCTTACAGCGGTCATCTGCATCGCGTTTGCTTACCTTTACAACCGCTACGACACCGGCGCGGAGCAAGGCCCGTCGAGTGTGGCCTTCACCATGGAAGGGCGTGCCTACCATGGAACCGAGGCGTATCGCATGGCCAATCTGTTCCATGTTGCTCTTCGGGACTTGGGCATCTCGCCGCCGTTCAGCATTCAGCCGCTCGGCCGTTTCGCCCTTGATATCCTCGGAGATCAAAGCGGGATGGCGATGTTCAACCCGAACCTCGATCGCACCGACTTTGTCATCAATCTCTTGGAGTTCCGCAACGCAGCCAAGCGTCTCGGGGTCGCTGCCACCGAAGAACAGATCCAAAAAGCGATTGAGGGAATTTCGCTGTTCCATGATGACTCCGGAAAATATGACCCTGTGCGCTACCGGAACTACCTGCGGAACGGCCTGAGCCGCTTTGCTCTTTATGAATTCGATCTGCGGGAGTTGATCGCGGACTTCGTCAACTACGAGACGATCAAGACGCTTACCGGGGCCGGCTTGGGCGTCACTGCCTGGGAAGTGAACCGTCAATACGAGGAGCGCTACGAGAGCTTTACCGCCCATGAGATCTTCCTGAAAGCCGATGACCTCGCCAAGGATCTCAAAGTCACGGACGAGCAGATCAAGACCTACTACGAAGAGAATAAGGCGAGTTTCCAATCTGAGCCGCGCCGCTCCATCCGCTACCTGAAGTTCCCGATTCCTCCTAAAGGGGAGAAAGAGGCAGACGATCAGTGGCAAGCCCGCCGCAATGTGGAGGCCAATCGATTCAAGCAGGCCTTCAAAATCGTCCGCGGAACCATCGAGGAAAACGGCAAATCACTTGCGGACGCCATCGCGCTTTTGCAATCGACCGAGGGCTTCAAAGAGCTAAAGCCCTCCGAGACCGCTGCGTTTCCCTCCTCCGCACCGCCTGCTGATTTGGAGGGCGGATCGCAGTTCGTCGATCGAATCTTCAATTTGGACGACAAGGATCCCAATGCCTTCGATACCGTGGCCACGGACACGGCGATTTATCTCTATTGGTTGAAGGAAGCCCCAGTGGCCCCGGCGCAGCTCTCGTTCGAAGAAGCCAAGGAGCAAGTTCGCACTCGTCTGGAAGCTCAGGAAAAAGATGCCAAACTGACGGAGGCCGCCGCCAAGGTCCGCAAGCAGATCGCCGATGTGCTGGCCCAAGGAAAGCCGATCGACGAAGCCGCGAAATCCGCAGGCGTGGAAGCAAAAGCCCTAAAGCCGTTCGATCGCGGGGCTAGTCCTGAAGGCAGCAACAATGGGGGAACGGTCAAGACCCAAGCCCTCGAGCTCGTTCCTGGCCAACTCAGCGAGCCCAGCATGCAACCGGACGGCGCGCTCCTCGTTTATCTCTCCGCCCGCGAAGTCCCCAAACGGGACTCCGAGCCTGAGGATCGCAAGCGTCTTTCCGACGAGTTGGCTACCGCCGCCGCCTCGCGCGGATTTGAGGCTTGGTTCGCGGCGCGACGGGCTGACACCGAAGTTAAGCGCCCCATGGTCAAGGATCGCGACGGCAACTCGGTGCCACTGAGCATCGAAGCCTTTGCGCCTCGCCGCTGAAGATGGAAGCTGAGCGGGACGACCTGTTCGATGACGCCAATGGTGATTTGGCCGTAGGCGATCTGGAACAGGCCATTGAGAAGTATCGTCGTTGCATCGAGCTCGACCCGAACTTTTTCGATGGTTGGCATGCCCTGGGCATGGCGCTGCTCAAGTCGGGCCAAATCCGTCCGGCTATCGGTGCCGCCCTCCAAGCCACCACGATCAATCCCAACGACCAACTCGTTTGGACTGCGCTGTCTCAAATGTATGTGGCGGACGGCAAGATCGCCGAAGCGGAGGAAGCCAAGCGCAACGCCGCCGTCCTCGGTCTAGGGGGCAAGATTGGTTGAGAGTTGAGGATTGATGGTGGAAAGGTAAGGGGCGTTTTCAAGCGCCCGCCCCCTTAAATCCTTTTCACCCGCATCCGATCTGATCCGAATGGCCGCCAAGCGCCGCATCCTCGTCACTTCCGCCCTTCCTTACGCCAACGGCCACATCCACATCGGCCACTTGGTGGAGTATTTGCAGACCGATATCTGGGTTCGCTTCCAGAAGCTCATGGGGCATCACTGCGTCTACATCTGCGCGGATGACACCCATGGCACCGCCATCAGTCTGCGCGCCCAAGCCGAGGGCCGGTCCGAAGAAGCCGTCATCGCGGAAATGAGCGATGCCCATCAGCGGGATTTCGCCGCCTTTGGCATCGCGTTTGATCACTACGGCAGCACGAACAGTGAGTCGACCCGGCGCTACTGCCACGAGATTTGGAAATCGCTGCGGGCCGCCGGCCTCGTCGCCGAACACGAGGTGGAGCAACTGTTCGATACCGCGAAGGGGATGTTCCTCTCGGACCGCCAGGTGCGCGGCACGTGTCCCCGCTGCGGGAGCAAGAATCAGCCGGGTGACAACTGTGGCCATTGCGGCGCGACGTATTCCCCGGCGGACTTGGCGGATCCCGTGAGCGTGCTTTCCGGCACCACGCCCGAAGTGCGGACCGCCACTCACCTCTTCGTCACCCTGGACAAAGAGCGTGCTTTCCTTGAGGAATGGACCCAGTCCGGCCCACTGCCATCCGAAAGCGCGAACTATCTGAAGAACTACTTCTTCAACGAGAAGAACGAGAACGGCGAACTCCGGCCCAAGCCGCTCCAAGATTGGGACGTCTCTCGCCCCGCGCCCTATTTTGGATTTGAGATTCCCGACAGCCCGGGGAACTACTGGTATGTCTGGTTCGATGCGCCGATCGGTTATATCGGTTCAACCGCTGATTGGTGCGAGAAGCATGGCGAGAGGGTGGATGATTGGTGGCGCAGCGAGAAGACGGAGATCCACCACTTCATCGGTAAGGATATCCAGTATTTCCATACCCTATTCTGGCCGGCGATGCTCAAGGTGGGCGGCTTCCAATTGCCAACCCAGGTGCATATCCACGGATTCCTCACGGTGGATGGGGAAAAGATGTCAAAGTCCCGCGGAACGTTCGTGCGGGCCTCGACCTATTTGCAGCATCTAGATCCCGCTTATCTCCGCTATTTCTACGCCAGCAAATTGACCAGCAAGGTTGAGGATCTTGACCTCAGCCTAGATGAGTTCGTCGCCAAAGTGAACGGTGATCTTGTGGGTAAAGTCGTGAACCTGGCGTCGCGCAGCGCCAAGTTCGTCGCCGCCACGGGACTCTCGAAGAAGTATCCTGACGATGGAGGTTTGTTCGCGGATTTCGCCAGCGCCGGAACCCAGATCGCCAAGGATTATGCCAACGGCGACTACAGCCGGGCGATGCGGCGCATCATGGAACTGGCGGATCGCGCCAATCCATATGTAGAACAAGCCGCTCCGTGGGAGTTGCGCAAAGATCCGGCCAAGGCGCAACAGTTACAAGATGTTTGCACGGTGGCGCTGAATCTGTTTCGCCAGCTTTGTATTTATCTGGCGCCTGTCCTTCCCAAGCTGGCGGTCCAATGCGAAGAGCTCTTGGGCGATCCGATCCTCAATTGGAAGCAGGCCAAGAAGCATCTTCTTGGCACGCCGGTGGCCCCATTCAAACACATGATGCAGCGAGTCGAACGTGCCAGTATTGAAGCCATGATTGAGTCCAGTCGCGAAGAATCCGCCCCAGACCTGTCCACCAACGCCGCCGCCCCGCAAGATAGTGGCGAGTGGCTGGAGAAAGAGCCCTTGGCCGAGCAGATCGGAATTGAGGAATTCGGTAAGGTCGATCTGCGGGTCGCCCGGGTTCTCGAAGCCAAAGAGGTGCCCGGTGCGGACAAGTTGCTCCAGCTGACCGTGAGCCTCGGCGGGACTGGGACGCGGAACATCTTCGCGGGGATCAAGGCGGCCTATGCGCCGGAGTCATTGGTCGGCAAACTCGTCGTCATCGTCGCCAACCTCGCGCCGCGCAAAATGAAATTCGGCCTGAGCGAAGGGATGGTGGTGGCGGCCGGTCCAGGGGGTAAGGACGTCTTCGTCCTTTCACCGGACAGTGGAGCCGCGCCGGGGCAGCGGGTGCATTGAGTCTGTCGCGGGACAATCGGTTGCACGGAAGGCGGCGCTTTCCCCATCCTCCATTTCCCAAGGCCCATCGGGACTGTCCGCTAGCGTTCCGTGAACCGCCTGACCTGTTATTCCAGATCGCTACCAGCCTTCACGTCTCCGCTCAGATTCGCCTTCGGTTGCTCGGCCGGACCCGTCGAGTCATCGACCGCCACGAGGAGCTTGATATTGTGCAGACTGCCCGCAGCGACAGGGTGCTCCGCTTCTGCGTCCCGCAGCTCTTGCCGAAACGCGGAAATCGGGGCGTTCGTGGTGGAATGCGTCGGCATCGCAGGGAATCAAA
>CAMCXS010000031.1 GCA_945883495.1 Akkermansia muciniphila | reverse complement strand
TTTACTGGGCGGGAGCGAGGGGACCGAGCTTGGTGGAGTGGGAGTTTTGATGAACCGATTCAAACTCGATTACGAGCACGAGCACGAGCACGAGATTGAAAACGAACTTCGTCTCCTTCCATCGGCCCTTCGTATCTTCCCTCGTGCTCGTGCTCGTGCTCGTGCTCGTAATCGAAACACCGTTGAGCCTCCAGGCTAACTTGCGGGCCCGGGAGCCGAAAAGTTACTCTCCGTTCCACATCCGCGCCCCGTGGATTGCCTGCTAAATACGAAGATGGAGGCCTCGCACCAGAGCCGCAGAGAGCGCGGAGAATCATAGCGGACATTGGGTTGGGTTACCATCCGCTTCGCTCCAGAATCGAAGAACCGGAGTCTTTCCAGCTGAGCGCAAGATCGCTCTTCGCCCTTCACAGTGCGGAAATCAAAAATCGTCAATCGTATCTCGTAACTCCAGTCCCGTTCTGCGTCTCTGCGCGCGGCCAAGTCATTCCCGAATCTAGGCGAAACCTTTCGAAAACGTCACGTTAGCGCGGTGGAACGGCGATTCGTTTGATGCGAGCACATGCTTTCTACTTCCAGCGAGTCTCCCATGAAACGCTCCGAATTCATCAGGCTCACCGGTGCCGGCCTCGCCTCTCATGGAGTGCTCGGCCTCTGGCTCCTCGATCGCACGACCGCTTCGGCGCAAGGCCAAGCCAGCAGTTTGCGGCCCTACCTGCAAACCATCCGTCCCAACTCTGTGTGGGTATCCTGGTGGTCGGACACTGCGTCCAACAGC
This sequence comes from Akkermansia muciniphila, assembly GCA_945883495.1. GTDB lineage: Bacteria > Verrucomicrobiota > Verrucomicrobiia > Verrucomicrobiales > DEV007 > V1-115. Next base: position 61,448 of record CAMCXS010000031.1, on the reverse strand, counting down.
TTTGTCGATTGGGGCACCAGCGCGGCCGCCTTGACAAATACCGTCACGGGCGGAATGCAAAATCTGGGCACCAACTACCGCTACCATTCGGCGCAAATCACCGGGCTCACTCCTGGCACCTACTACTATTACCAGGTCCGCACGGAACAACAGACCTCCGCGGTCTTCCGTTTCCGCACGCCCCCTCCAGCCGGCACCAAAACAGGCCGCTTCCGGGTTCTCGTCCTGGGAGACAATCAGATTCTTTCCAGCGAACAGCGCTGGGCCAAAATGATCGAACGGGCCAAGGCCAAAATCGAAGCCAAATATGCCGCCCCGATCGAGGAAGCCTTCGATCTCGTCCTGAATGTGGGAGACCAGGTGGACGTGGGCACCTTGGAGCATTACCGCTGGCTGCACTTTGCATACAGTAAGTCCGTGTCCCCCAACCTCGGGTTCATGACCACGATTGGAAATCATGAGACCTACTCCGACAGCAACCTGACGTTGTATAAGAACCTGTTCTACTACGATGCGTTGATCTACCAGGGGATCTCCAGCCCGCTCCCTGAGGTCTACTACGCCCACCAGCTCGCCAACATCCTTTTCATCCACCTCAGCAGCGAACATACCGGCACCACGCAGGCCAGCTGGGCACAAAGCATCGTCAACGCCGCGAAGACCGACACCAGCGTCGACTTCATCATCAGCCTCTGTCACCGCCCGTATCAAGCGGAGCAATATATCGGTGATATCTCGTCCTGGTTCCGCACCACCGTGATGCCGATCTTGGCGCAAACCGAGAAGCACGTCCTCACGATCGGCGCCCACCACCATCTCTACGCACGGGGACAAACCCGTGACTGGCCCGTGTATCATATCATCTCCGGCGCTTCGGCCTGGGATCAGTATTGGGGACAATCGACGGAGGCAAACTACGACGACGTCCAAAAGACCATCGCGAATTGGGCTTGGCAAACCCTCGATTTCGATCTCGCGAACCGGCGCCTGGATGTCGAGTGCTACGCGGAGGCCAACGTGCGCTTCTCGCAAGCGGAGCGCTGGACCACCAAAGCCTACAACAGCCGCTTGATCGATCGCTTCCACCGTCAACTCGGCTTGCCCGCTCCAGCGACCCCTTCGATCACGAACACCTTGACGGGCACCGTGACGCTTCCCTTGGTACTGCAAAGCTCCGCCTTCTCCACCACCACGGCGGAGACGCTAAACAGCGTGCAATATCAAATCGCCAAGGACTCCGCGTTTACCAGCCTCAAGGTCGATAGCATCCGCGACATCGAAGATATTTATGGAGACACCGGAGCGCCGAATTACGAGCCGGTAAATCTGAACGCCGCCGTGGATATCACCAATTGGACGATCGCGGCGGGAGGCTTGGCGAATGGCGATTACTATGTCCGGGTGCGGCACCGCGATACCAATGCCGTGTGGTCTGCTTGGTCCGCCACCAAGCAATTCACCATCCAAGGCAGCACCACCGGAACGCCGGGCATCAGCCTGACCAAGAAAGTCTTTGCCTTGAACGAAGACTTTAGCGTGACTTTTGAATACGGCCCCGGGGGCACGAGGGACTGGATCGGTATCTACAAGAAAGGTCAAACGCCGGGCCCAGTGGCCTCGACCGATTGGTTCTATCTCAACCGGAGCCGCACCGCCCCGTCCACCCCGGTTCTGAGCGGCAGTTTGCTCTTCACGACGAACTTCGCGGTCGGCGAGTGGTATGCAGCTTTCTTTGCCAACGATGGCTATACCGAAGTAGCCTCCCGCGTGCCCTTCTTCGTTGGCAGCACACCGGTGATTGCTGCGAACAAAGCAGCGTATAACGAGGGCGAGACCGTGCAGATTACGTTCTCGAATGCTCCGGCGACCACCGCAACCGGGCGCAACCTGGACTGGATCGGAACCTACCGGGTGGGACAATCACCCGGGGTTGGAGGCGTGACTTCCACCAAGTGGAGCTATGTCACCACCGCGTCGGGAACACTCAACTTCACGGGCTTCCCCAAGGGATATTACTATGCGGTTTACATGGTCAATGACGCCTACTTCGAAATTTGCGACCGGATTTATTTCTCGGTCGGGTCGGAAATTTCGGCAGTCTCCTGCCCATCTGAATGGAGCTATGGTTCCACCTTTACAGTGAACTTCAGCGACGGTCCGGGAATCCCCAAAGACTACATCGGCATCTTCCGTGAGGGCTCAACTCCTGGCGTAGGCGCGGACGGCACCTTGGTGGATTATCTCTATGTCGGCGGCCGGACGGCGGGGAGCGTCACCTTCCAGAACATTCCCGCCCCGGGGAACTATTATGTGGGACTGTTCACCAACGATTCCTACACCAACGTCTCGAACCTGGTGAACTTCACCGTGCCCGAACCGCCGGTGCTTGAGCTGGCCGACGTGACCGCGAGTGGCGGCAAACTGCAGATCAGCCTACAGACGAAATCGGGGAAAACCTATCTGGTCCAGCGCAGTCAGAATCTGACGGACTGGGAGAACCTAGGCTCGGCCGCGGGCTTGGGCACCCTCCAGACCTTTGAAGCCGATCCGGTGAACCTCACGGAGCGCTCCTTTTTCCGCATCTTGGAGCAATAAGTGCCCCAGGGCGTGGGCGGCGCCGCGTTGCTTACTTGAAGGATTGATCTCCCGCGGGCCGTGCTCAAGGGGACGATGTTGCTTCTCGCCCTTGCGCTCTCCACCGGCGCCCCCAGCGCCCAAACCGTCGATTTCAATCGCGACGTCCGCCCGGTGCTCGCCCAGTACTGCTTCGCCTGCCATGGCATGGACGAACACTCGAGGAAAGGCAAACTCCGGCTCGACCTCAGCGAAACCGCTTACGGCTCCGGCAAATCGGGCGCGACCGCGATCGTTCCCGGCGCTCCGGAGAAAAGCGAGCTCATCCACCGCCTCTTCAGTGCGGACGAAGAGGAGCTCATGCCTCCGCCGCACACCAAGAAGGTCATGCCGGAGGCCGAGAGGGCCATTCTCAAGACCTGGATCGCCTCCGGCGCCCAATACGAACCGCACTGGGCCTACTCCCCGCCCCGCCAAACCCCGCTTCCGAAACCGAACCTCCACCCAATCGACGCCTTCGTCCAAGCCCGGCTCGAACGGGAAGGATTGAAGCCTTCCCCGGAAGCCGATCGCTACGAGCTTGTTCGTCGCGTCTACCTCGATCTCATCGGCCTGCTCCCCACGCCCGCGCAAGCCGATGCCTTCGTCCACGACACCTCGCCCCATGCCTACGAAACCCTCGTCGATTCCCTACTCGCCTCGCCGCACTACGGGGAACGTTGGGCCCGCCGTTGGCTCGATCTGGCCCGTTACGCCGACACCAACGGCTTCGAAAAAGATCGCCCTCGCACCATTTGGCCTTACCGGGATTGGGTGGTCCGCGCATTGAACGCCGACCTGCCGTTCGACCAATTCAGCATCCGCCAGCTGGCCGGAGACATGTTGCCCAACCCCACGCCGGACGATCTCATCGCCACCGGGTTTCACCGCAACACCATGCTCAACGAGGAGGGCGGGATCGATCCCAACGAATACCGCTTCTACTCCATGGTCGACCGGGTCGCCGTCACCGGCACCGCCTGGATGGGACTCACGCTGAACTGCGCCCAATGTCATACCCACAAGTATGACCCCATTCTGCACACGGACTACTACAGCGTCATGGCGCTGCTGAACAACGCGGACGAACCCACTTACGCCATCCCGACTCCGCAAATCGAAGCCCAGCAACAAGCGCATCGCGAACGGATCGCCCGCCTCGAGGCTGAACTCCCCACCAAATTTCCCGGCGGCCCGGACGCGATGGAACCACGCTACCAAGAATGGCTCACCAGCGAACGTGCCCGCGCCTCGCATTGGGAAATCGTCCGCCCCTCGGAGATGCAGACGACCCTGCCGCGATTGGAACTTCAGCCGGATGGCTTCATCCTCGGCAGCGGCGATATCTCCAAGAGCGACGTCTACGACCTCAGATTGCAGGCGCCGATCCAGAACGTCCGCGCCCTCCGCATTGAGGTTGCCTCCCACCCCAGCCTGCCCAACGATGGCCCTGGACTGACCAACTACGAAGGTCCCATCGGCGGATTTTTCCTCAGCGAACTTCAGGGCAGGCAAAACGGCGAGCCGATCGCATTCTCCCACGCCGAGGCCACCAACGACGCCGAGCCGGACCGCATCAGCGATGCCGCCAAAGCCCCCGCCAAGCCAAAGCCGGGCAAGACCAACAACGCCAGCGCCGCGCTTGACGGTGAGATGTCCTCCGGCTGGCAAGTCCTCGGCGGTTACGCGGTGGCCCATAGCGCCGTGTTTCACTTTGCCGAACCGGTGGATCTTGGCGCCGGTCTCGACTTGAAGCTGCTCTTCGAAAAACACTTCGCCTGTCCACTCGGGCACTTCCGGATCTCCGTAAACACGAGCGATCACGCGACCGCCACCGGCCACCCCGCCGAGGTCGAAGCCGCCCTCGCCGCTGGCGACCTCAGCCAGCGCGACCTCCTCCTGCTCCGGTTCCTCGAAACCGCGCCGGAAATGGAGAAAGCCGCCGCGCCCCTGCTCACCGCCCGCAAAACGCTGCCTCGTGGTCAGCCAACCTTGGTCCTACGGGAACGGCCCGCGACGAACCCGCGCAGTACTCGCCGTTACCACCGCGGCGAATACCTTTCGCCCAAGGAAGAAGTCACCCCAGCCGTCCCCGCGTTCCTCCCGCCGCTTCCGGATGGCGCCCCGGCGAATCGGCTCACCTTTGCTCACTGGCTCTTCGCCCCGGAAAACCCGCTCACCGCCCGGGTTACCGTGAACCGCCAGTGGCAGGCGTTTTTCGGCCGCGGCTTGGTGCGCACCTTGGAGGACTTCGGTTACCAAAGCGAAGCCCCATCCCACCCGGAACTCCTCGACTGGCTGGCCGTGGAATTCCGCAACCAAGGCTGGTCGATGAAGAAGCTGCACCGCCTCATCGTCACCAGCGCCACCTACAAACAAAGCTCGCGCATCACGCCGGCACTCGCGGAGCGCGATCGCGAAAACGTCCTCTTGGCCCGCGCCTCCCGCTTCCGGCTCGATGCCGAGATCATCCGCGATTCCGCCCTGCAAGCCGCCGGGCTGCTCTCTACGAAAATGGGCGGTCCGGGCGTCTACCCGCCCCAACCCGCCAGCGTCACCTCGGAGGGAACCTACGGAAAGGTCGATTGGAAGACCAGCGAAGGCGAGGACCGCTACCGCCGCAGCCTCTACACCTTCATCAAACGCACCGCCCCGTTTGCGATGGCCACCACCTTCGATGCCCCCACGGGCGAAGCCTGCCTGGCGCGGCGCGAAATCTCCAACAGTCCCCTCCAAGCCTTGACCCTGCTGAACGACAGCATGTTCCTCGAAGCCGCTCAAGGCATGGCCAAACAGGTGATGGCGGAATCACCGGACGACCCCGCCCGCATGCAGAACATCATCCGCCGTTGCCTGACCCGCCCCGCCGCGCCAGATGAGTTGGCTCTCCTTGCCGGCTTCGTCGCCAAACAACGCACCACGGGCCTCGAAGGCGAAGCGCTTTGGACCGCGGTTTCGCGCGCCGTGCTCAACTTGGACGAGGCGATTACCCATCCGTGATGAGGAGCCCCATCCCGCAAGATGGGCATTCTTGGCCAGACGCAATCCCCCCATCCGGCGAAATACCCCGGCCGTAAAGCCCGTGGAAGTCTTGTGGTTCCACGCCCTTCCCCCATGACCGCCCCCAACCCCAACCTCACCCGCCGCCACTTCTTCCAGGATTGCGCCATCGGCACTGGGAAGATGGCGCTGGCTTCGTTGCTGGCTCGCGAAAACGGATTCGCCGCCGCTGCCCCGCACCACTCGCCCAAAGCGAAAGCTGTAATCCACCTCTTCATGGCCGGCGCGCCGTCGCAGTTGGAGCTGTTCGATCACAAGCCGATGCTCACCCGGTACGAGGGCAAGCCGCTCCCGCCCTCGATCATCGGCGGGCAACGCTACGCCTTCATCCGACCGGACGCCGCCGTCCTTGGACCGCAATACAAGTTCGCGAAACATGGGCAATGCGGCGCCGAACTCTCCGAGATGCTCCCCCACTTGGCCACGGTGGTGGATGACCTCGCCATCGTGAAGTCCTGCCGCACCACGCAGTTCAACCACGCCCCCGGCCAGATTTACCTCAACACCGGATTCTCCCAGCCCGGACGTCCCAGCATGGGCTCCTGGGTCACCTATGGTTTGGGCTCCGAAACCAGCGATCTGCCATCGTTTGTCGTCATGAGCACCGGCAGCGGCATCAGCGGCGGCGCGGCCTGTTGGAGCAGCGGTTTCCTCCCGGGCGTCTACTCCGGCACCCGCTTCCGCAACACCGGAGATCCCATTCTCAACGTCAGCACGCCCCCGGAAATCACCCCGAGCACCCAACGGGATACCATCGATCTCATCAACGCGATGAATCAGCGCCGCCTCCAAGTCGATGGCGATGCCGATACCTCGACACGGATCGCGAACTACGAGATGGCCTACCGGCTCCAGACCTCCGCTCCGGAACTTATGGACCTGGGACAGGAGACGCCCGAAACCATCGCCCTGTATGGTTGCGATCCGGCTCAGCCATCCTTTGCCCGCGCCTGCCTCCTGGCCCGCCGCATGGTTGAGCGAGGCGTCCGCTTCATCAACATTTACCACGAAGGGTGGGACGCCCACAGCGATGTCGCCGGGAACGTGAAGAAGAACTGCGCCGCCACGGATCAAGCCAGCGCGGCCCTCGTCAAGGATCTCAAACTGCGCGGCCTTTTGGACAGCACCCTGGTGGTTTGGGGCGGGGAATTCGGCCGCACGCCGATGGTCGAAGCCAGCGTCTCCCTGGGCCGCAGCATGGGCCGGGATCACCATCCCCAAGCCTTCACCACGTGGCTGGCCGGCGGCGGCATCCGGGGCGGCGTCACCCTGGGGGCCACGGACGAAATGGGCTTCAACGTCGTTGAGGACGAAGTTCACGTCCCCGACCTCCAAGCCACGATCCTCCACTGCCTGGGCCTGGATCACGAGCGCCTCACCTTCCGCCGCGCCGGGCTCGACTTTAAGCTCACCGGGGTGGAGCCCTGCCGGGTCATTAAGGAAATCCTCGCCTGACCGGGCGGGCCAAACCGGCTCAACCGGCGACGGTCTGCCCGTCAACTCATGATCTCACGGACCACCTCGCCATAAACATCGGTGAGCCGGAAGTCCCGCCCGGAGTAGCGGTAGGTCAGCTTGGTGTGATCCATCCCGAGCAGATGCAGGATCGTGGCATGGAGATCATGCGTGCCGATTTTTCCTTCCACCGCCGTGTCGCCGACTTCGTCCGTGGACCCATACCGCAGGCCGCCTTTGACTCCGCCCCCGGCCATCCACATCGTGTAACCGCGGTTGTTGTGGCGGCGGCCATCGCCGGAATTTGCCTGATCCTGCGGACTGCGGCCGAATTCACCGCCCCAAACGACAAGCGTGTCCTTGAGCATGTCTCGTTCCTTGAGATCTTGGAGCAATGCGGCGATCGGCCGATCCGTGGCGGTGCAGTTTTCCGTGAGCGCGGATTTGAGGGATTTGTGCTGATCCCAGCCGCCCTTGCTGATTTGGATGAAGCGGACACCGGCTTCCGCGAGACGACGGGCGGCCAAGCATTGGGTCCCGAAGGAATTCGTGGCGTTTTGACCGATCCCGTAACGTTCCCGGGTGGCGGCGCTTTCCCCGGCCAAATCCAGGACTTTGGGGATGGAGGACTGCATCTGGTACGCCATCTCATAAGACTGGATGACGCCCTCCAGCTCGCGATGCCCCGGATTCTCGACCAAGAGCTTGCGGTTCATCTCCTGGATGAGATCGATCTGGCTGCGCTGCCGCGACGCGGAGAGATTCTTATTGGCGATATCGGGAATCCCGCCCTGATCCAAATCCACCCGCGTGCCCTGATACGAGGCTGGCAAGAACGATGAACCGTAGTTCTGCGCCCCGCCCTGGCCCTGGGTGGGATTGATGGTGACAAATCCGGGCAGATCCGCGCTTTCACTGCCCAACCCGTAGACGACCCAGGATCCGAGCGAAGGCCGGACGAAATTCACGCTTCCGGTGTGCAGAGCGATGCTGGCCTGCGGGTGCGCGGCGTTGCTGGTGTGCATGCCGTTGAGCAGACAAATATCGTCGGCGTGCTTGGCCACTTCGGGAAACAGCGAGCTGATGGGCAAACCGCTCTTTCCATGCGGTTGGAACTCGAATTGCGGCGCCAGAAGAACGCCAGGACGGGACTTGCCATCGCCAGAGCCGAAGCTTTTTCCCGCCTTGGCCTTGAGCTCCGGCTTCCAATCGAAGGTATCGACATGACTCGGCCCGCCCTGCATGAAGAGGAAAATCACCCGCTTCGCTTTCGGGGCAAAGTGCGGGGACCGGGGCGCGAGCGGCGAAGTCGCGGCTTGGGTGGCCTCGGAGAGTAACGCGGAAAGAGCGAGCCAGCCGAATCCGGCGGCGGTGTGTTGCAACATTCCCCGGCGGGAAACGGGGGCAAAGGTGTGGCCACAAGAGTTCATGAGGTTTTGCTTCACGGGACGTAACGGAATTCAGCGGAGGAATAGAGAGCCTGAATCAACGACGCCCAAGCTTTCTCCGGAGCGCCTTCGCTCTCGTGGACAAAGCCCAACGCGCTGGCCGTATCTGCGGAGGAGGGGCTGCGTCCGACGATTCGGAGGTAGGCTTGCTCGACCCGGTCTTCATCCGCGGCGTGGCTCAGGGCGAGCAACTGTTTGGCACATGCTTCCGAGGCCTTGATGACGAAGGGATTGTTCAAAAAGAAGAGCGCCTGCGTCGGCACGGTGGTTACATCGCGCTGGCCATTGACCTGATCCGGCTCCGCGAAGTCGAACACCGTAAACATCCCGGGCAACCGGGAGCGAAACACCGGCAAATACACGCTGCGCTCCTGGCGCAGGATCGGATCAGAAGGCCCCGGGCCCTTCTTGGACGCTTTGCCCACGTCGCCGCCCACCGAGCGATCAAACGGCGCCCCCTCGGGACGACTCGGATCGAGGAGCCCGCTCGACGCCAGGAGCGAATCGCGGATCGCTTCCGCTTCGAGCCGCCGCAAATTGGCGCGCCAGTAGAGTTGATTGGCTTCGTCAGCTGCCACGTTCGCCTCTGGATACACGATGCCCAGGCGATAGGTCCGGCTCAAGACCAACGTGCGAATCATCCCCTTGATCGACCAGCCCTGGGCCACGAATTGAGAGGCCAAGTGATCGAGCAATTCCGGATGGCTCGGCGCGGCACCGGAGAGCCCGAAGTTGTCCACCGTCTCCACGATGCCCCGGCCGAACAGATGACTCCAAATCCGGTTCACCATGACCCGGGCGGTCAAGGGATGGTCGGGCGAGGTCAGCCATTGAGCCAACTCCAACCGTCCGCTGCCTTCCGCCGGGATCGCCGGGGTTCCCGCCCCCCTGAACATCTCCGGAAAACCACGTGGCACGACCTCGCCCTTGAGATCGGGTTCGCCGCGCACCCGGAGCGCCAAATCGCAGGCTTCGGCATCGCAAACCGCCATGGCCAACGGTGCCTTCAAGTCGATCGGGCCGTCGCTTCGCTGTTTTTTCGACTTCTTCTTGCCCGGATTCGACGCCATCTGGGCCAAAGCCTGGCGAAGCTGATTCGCCTCATCTCTGAGCTCGCGGCGCCGCTGCTCCGAAGTTCCCTTGAGTTTCGCCTCCTCACGCAGCTCGCGCAGACGGCTCTCGATCTCCGCTGGCCCGGTCTTCGCTTGCGGCTTGGATCCGTCCAAGCTCGCCAGCAAACGCACTTGGGTGTATTCCTTCGCGCCGCCCTTCCGGTAGGTCTGGCCACTCAACGTTTGCGTGCTGGCAAAGATCCCGGCCAACGCATAATACTCCGTCTGGGCGATCGGATCGAACTTGTGATCGTGACACCGGGCGCATCCCAAGGTGAGCGCCATCGTTGCCCGGCCGAGCGTGTCGAGCTGATCGTCGATGCGGTCCAAGAGAAATTGATCCGAATCCCGTTCGTTCAAATCCATCGATCCCAAAGCCAAGAGACCGGTGGCCACCAGGCTCGCCTGCCGATCCTCCGACGGCAGCAAATCCCCCGCGATCTGTTCCATAAGAAATCGATCATAGGGTTGCCCCTCGTTGAAGGCATCGATCACGTGATTGCGGTAGCGCCAAGCGAAGGGAAACGGCACGTTGCGGGTTTTGCCGACGGAATCCGCATACCGGGCCACGTCGAGCCAATGCCGCCCCCAGCGTTCCCCAAAAGCCGGGGAATCGAGCAGCCGGTCCACCACTTTCGCCAACGCTTCGTCGTCCGTGGCGGGATCCTTGAGAAACTCGTCGATCTGTTCCGGCGCTGGAGGAAGTCCCGTGAGATCCAGCGAAACCCGGCGCAGCAAACTGGCGCGATCCGCGTCGGCAACAGGCTGCAATCCGGCAGCCTCAATGCGGCTGAGGACAAACCGGTCCACGTCGCCACGCGGCCAATCCGCAGTTTTCACAGCGGGCACCTCAGGAGTGCTCACCGGACGAAACGCCCAATGCGAACGCGCTTTCTCGCGGTCAATCCCGCCGCTCTTGGTCACCACGCCTCCGGTGCGAGGATCCGGGGCGCCCATCGCGATCCATGCTTCCAGGACTTCGATCTCGTCGTCCGAAAGCTTGTATTTTGGCGGCATCTGCAAGTCGGGATCGGCGTAGCGCACCGTCGTCATCAGGAGGCTCTCCCCGGGTTGGCCGGGTGCAATCACCTCTCCGCTGTCTCCGCCGGCCATCCAGCCTTCCTGGGTGTCGAGCAAGAGCCCGCCCTTCACTTTCTCGGCCGTAGCGGAGTGACACTCGTAGCAGTGCTCACTCAACAAAGGCCGGACCTTGGATTCAAAGAAGGCGCTTTCCTGCGGCTCGAGCTCCGCGGCCACAAACGTGAGAGAGGCTAGAAATCCAGCGCCAAGCTTCCATAGAGTCCTCATAGCGATTGCCTGAAGCCTTAACCCCCGGCATCTGGACCGAGTTGCAGAAAATTTGATCAGAGCCGGCCGGACTGCTTGAGCTGGAGGTAGGCGTTCGCCAAAGCGACCGGCAGCTCGGGGGCCACGGTATCGACCACCACGGCCCCGGCGCCACGGATTCGTTCCAAGAGCGCGCGGCGTTCCTCGAGATAGAGCTGGCTGGCGCTGAAGAGCACGGCATCGTCAAAACTTTCAACGGGACGTTGCCGGAGCTGATCAACGGAGCGCTCCCGCAAGGTGGCGAGAATCACCACGTGCCGTTGCCGCAACGTCTGGACCGCCAGGAGCACGTCCTCCGCATCCTCGCCGCGCAAGTTCGTGAGGAGCACCAAAAGGGCTCGTTTGCGTTGGCGAGCCAAAATCAGCCCGGCGGCTTCCGTAAAGTCACTCGGGTTGGGCGTCGTCTCGTAATCGTAAAGGTGGTGCAGCAACGTGGTCATCGCGTGAGGCCCTTTCACTGGCGGCAGCCACTTTTCCACTCCGCCGAAAGCGGACACACCGACGTTATCGCCCTGCTTCAACGCGATGTAGCAAAGCAGGAGAACGGCGTTCAAACAGTGATCAAACTGCGGCAAATCCCCATCCATCGCGCGCATCCGGCGTCCCGCGTCCATCAGGAAGACGACATTTTGATCCCGTTGCTCGCGGAACTCCCGGCTCACCAGAGAGAGACGGCGCGAGGTCGCCTTCCAATCGACCTGGGCGAGCAAATCCCCCTCTTGATAGTCGCGCAACTGATGGAACTCGCGGCTCACGCCCTTGCGCTGCCGTTGCTGGATCCCCATCTGCTGTTCCTGGTTCGCCAACGCCAATAACGCGTATTGCAATACCGGCTCATAATCCGGAAACACCGGGACGACCTGATTTTCCCCCGAGCGCGAAGCCAGCATCCAGCATCCCAATGGCGAAAGCCGGAGCAGGTGGGTCGGCGCAAATTCGGCCCGTCCCCGGCGCAACAGCCGCACCGGATACTTCAATGTGCGCCATCCCTTGGCCGGCACCCGTCCCCACCAGGGAAACGCCTCCGTCGTCGCGATGCCGGGAATTCCATCAAACACCTGAACCCGAACCGCACCGCCGCCCGGATTGTGAATCGTCAACGTCACCTCATGCGGCACGCCCAAGGCAAAGCGCGATGGCAAGACGCGCTCCACCCGCAATGGCCGGGCGATCATCACCCTCAAGGCATCGAGCGCGAAAATCCCCGCCAAGGTCAACCCAGTGATCACCCAAACTTGGCGCAGCGGCTCGTGAAAGGATGCCGCCAGCCCCAGCGCGCTCCACGAGAGGAGCAAACCAAGCATGATCCGGGTGGGCCTCATCTCACTTGTTCGGGCTCAACCACGTGGCGCTTCAACGGTGTCGAGAATCGATTGCAAGACGCCGTCCACCGTATCCCCACTGATGACGAGTTCCGGCGCCAATTGGACGCGGTGACGCAGCACCGGCAACGCGGCTCGTTTGATATCGTGCGGCGTGATGTAGTCGCGGCCCTGCATTACGGCATAGGCTTTGGCCACACGGACCAATCCGATCGCCCCCCGGGTCCCGGCGCCCAGCGCGATTCCTTGCGCCGTCCGGGTGGCCCGGGCGATCCGCACCGCATAGGCCACGACTTCCGGGACCGCCTGCACCGCCGCGACTTCCCGCTGCGATTGGATGATGTGTGCCGGTGTGCAGACCCGCTCCACGCGATCCGGCCGAAGCCCGCGTCCTGATTCCCCCGCCGCGACGGCCGCGACAATCCACTCTTCATAAGCCGCTTGCGGATAATCCAACGTCACCTTCATCAGGAAACGGTCGAGCTGCGCCTCCGGCAACGGGTAGGTGCCATCTTGCTCGATCGGATTTTGGGTGGCGATCGTCATGAACGGTAATTCCAAAGGCAAGGATTGCCCATCGATCGTCACCTGCGCCTCCTGCATCACCTCCAGCAACGAGGACTGCGTCTTGGCCGGAGCCCGGTTGATTTCATCGGCCAGAAGCAGGTTCGCGAAGACCGGTCCTTTGCGAATCTGAAATCGCTGATTCGCCATGTCGTAAAGCGAGTGCCCGGTCACGTCGGACGGCATCAGATCCGGCGTGAACTGGATCCGTCCGAACTGGCCACCAAAGGTGTGCGCCAAAGCCAACACCAAGTGGGTCTTGCCCAACCCCGGCTTGCCTTCCAGCAAAATGTGTCCCCCGGCGATGAGGGTGGCCAAAACCTGATCCACGACCTCGTCCTGTCCGGCAAACACCCGGCGCACTTGGGCCCGGATCTGGTCCAGCATCATTGCCGTGGCCGTCACCGTGGAGGTCGCGCTCGGCAACGGCCCCGGGATAGGGACCTGCGCGGGCGCCAAGGCGGGCGAAGGATACGAAAGCGGTGCCCCGGGAATTGGAATCGGCGGCTGACCTGGCGGCGGCGGTGGCGACGGTGGGATGGGAGGAAAAGAGGAGTTCATGAAACGGAAGAAGAGATCGTTTGCAGCGTGGAAATCAGTTCGACGAAGCGCCGCCGATGCCGAGGCACCTCTCCGAGCAGCGCCTCGCGGAGGCGTTCCGTGGGAAGTCCGGTGGAGCGCGACAAGGTTTCCCATTGCTCTTCGGTGCCTCCGCCGGAATCATCCTGAGCGCGGGAGCGGAAAGCTCGTTGCAGAATACTCTGACGTAATGGAGCGATCAGCGTGTCCGGTCCGCCGCGGCTCCAGAGAAAGGCCCCGGCCTGGGAAAGATGACCCAAAAAATCTCGCGACGCGGGCGCCGGATCCGGCAGCAGCGGCCCAAAACGAGGGATGCTCCGCCAAAGCCACGTCACCACAAACAGCGCCAGCCCCATCAGCGGCATCCACCCGTGACTCCACAGCAAAGCGAAGAAGGAAATCTCCGTATCGCTCAAAAACCAAGCGCCGATGGGCCGACCGTGGAGCTCCATGACCTCCCAGAAAAGCGTGGCATGCTGGTGCTTGCCAATGTGCCGGTTGCGCCAGATCTGGGCATCCCCGAGAATTGTCAGCCGCCCGTTTTCGATCGGCAAACTCGACACTCCAGCTACGCCCTTGGGCCCCTCGATCCCAACTCCCGGCGGCATTTCGATCTTTAATCGCTTGTCCCCAATTTGGCAAAAGCGCGTCGCCTGCGGCCGAGGCACCACCTGGAGATTCAAAGATTTTAGCAGAGGATAGACAGGTCCATCCGCCCCTTCTTCTTCCCCTGATTCTTCGTCTTCGGCTTCGTCTTCGTCTTCGTCTTCCTTTGAAGCCGGGTTTGTCTCCTGGCCTTCCGGGTCCGAATCCAACTCGTCCGCAAACCGCTCGAAGCCCGATAGCAGGTAGACGGCGTGCCCTCCTTCCCGGACCCAAGCCGCCAATTCCTCCGCCGCCAAGACATTCTCGTCACTTCCGGCGGACAGCACCACGACATGGTCGCTTGGCGGAAGCACCGCGAGCCCATGCCGCTCCTCAACACGCCAATCACGGCTCTCCAGCAAACGCCACGCCGCGAGGAATGGGTTGACGCGCGCTCTCCCCCGGTATCCCTCCTCCACAACGATCTCCTCGACCTCGCCCTCGCATCCGGCGCCTACGGCACAGAGGAACACAAGGGCCGCAAGCCGCCGGATCTGCCTCGTCACGCCGCCTCCTTTCGGTTCGCGTGATACGGCCAAGCCTCCAGCAACCGATCGATCTCCCCTGGTCCCGCCCGCCGCGCGCCGTAAGCCGCCGCACTCCAGATCCGGGTCAACTGCTCAAAGTAGTCCGCCGAAACACCTTCCAGTTGCCGGACCCTCGCCACGCAATCCGCTTCCGTATCGCTCTCTTGAATCGGCACCTCTCCCCGGTGGATGAGCCACACCAGCGCCCCACGATAGAGCAAGGCCACCGCCCCGTCGAAATCTCCTTCGCCAAGGAGTTTGCGCGCGGCCGCCACGATGTCCTTGGGGAGCGAATCCTGTTGCACGTTCATCCCCATCACTGTGGAAACGACCGATGGCTTCGCCTGTGGCTTGCCGCCTTTGGGCATCGCCAAAATCCATTTCACGAGCAAAACGGCCACCATGATGATCGCCAGACCAATCAGAAGATAGGTGATTCCATTCGCGATTGGCGCTGCGGGGATTCCACCAAATCCACCCAATCCATCAAACCAACCTGGCAACTTCAGGGCGCCGAGTTTCGGCACGGTACGATACTCGGTCCGGGTGTGAATCTTGAACTCCGGCTTGGCCAAGATCTCCTCCATGGCCGCTTGCGGCTCCCACTCGTCATCGGCCGCCCACGTGGGCTGAACCGCCCCGATCAGCAACGCGATCGCCAGCGCCGAGGCGCCAATCCGAGCCGCCAGTTTACGGAACGCAATTTCGATGTCCCACCCTTCCATTTTGGTGCGGGCGTTGAGGTACAACCCAAACCCAGCGGCCACGCAGAGCGGCGTCACCAAGCTCAGCGAAATCGCATACAGGACGATCC
Organism: Akkermansia muciniphila; assembly: GCA_945883495.1. Classification (GTDB taxonomy): domain Bacteria; phylum Verrucomicrobiota; class Verrucomicrobiia; order Verrucomicrobiales; family DEV007; genus V1-115. The sequence continues at coordinate 45,962 of CAMCXS010000031.1, read as the reverse complement.
AAGCCCAGAGAACCAGCATCGGGAAAGTCTCGCCTTCCCATTCGCCCGACAAAAAGAGCTCCCAATCCGGGGCATAGCGCTCCGGGATCATCGCCGCCACGAAGAGAAACAATGACAACGACAAGCTGTGCAGCAGGACCAAGTGCAACGCCTGGAGCAGCCACGGTGCCGCCCCGCACCGCCCGGTGAGGCGAGCCGCCCGCTGCGCAAAGGCCTTCCCGCGGAGTTCTTCCAATTGGCGGACGGGCAAGAGCACGTGCCGCGAAGGGGAGAGCCGGGTCATCACCAGATCAGCGAACAAATGGCGAAACCAGACCCGAGGCCACTTCCGCCACATAAGGCCAACAGTCAGGCTCTCTCCAAACATCTCCCGGCTCAAAACCAAGAGCGGCACGCGCTCCGCCAACGGTTTCAGCCACCATATCAACACCAGCCCCCAGAACGGTTCCGCCCGGCAGGCGAACAAGATCACCGCCCACACCGGCCAAACCATGATGACCCAGGCCTTGAGCAACGCGGGATAATGCTTCCGCGCCAAGACCCACCCGAGGTCCATCGCTTCCCAATGGTTCCGAGGGCGGACCTCGGCAATCATGGCGTCAAGCCGCACGCGGTTCCTCCCTTCCGCTACCCCTTCCCGCCAACAGCAGCCAGGCCAGCAAGAGCCCCGTCAGGGTCAGCCCAAAGGTGTACTTAATCTGCACCGGAATCTGCAGCGGAGACCAAAACCCCTCGATCACCGCCGCGAACAACGTCAGCAACGCCGCCCCGTAAAGCAAGCGCACCGCACGCTTCGCCGCCACCGCCAGCGCCCGTCCTCGCGAAAGCCGGCCCGGACGAATCAAGGCCAGCCCCAAGCGCATGCCCGCCATCGCGGCAAACAACATCCCCAAATACTCTGGGCACGAATGCCCCGAGGTCCACTCCCGGAACTTCTCCATATCCGCTTCCTGCTGGATGTAACCCGCCGAAGCTCCGAGGACCAGCCCGTTGAACACCACGAAAAACAAGGTCCCCACTCCGCCGAGCACGCCGCCCGCGAAGGTCCGGAAATCGATCCCAACGTTGTTCGCGATGTAGAAGGCGAACATCTGGAAGTTCGATCCGAAGTTGTCCCGCACGCCCGCAAAGCCTTCCCCTTCCCCATAGCCCCGCTGGAGACTCTCCATGATCTCCGGCCCCAGCAGCGAGGCGGTCCAGCGCATATCGTGATAACTGGAAATGTAGATCCCCCAAAACGGACCCCAAAAAAACAAATTGATGAGCCAGAAAAGACGCCACTCCTGACGCACCATGATCGGGAAATCCCGCCAAATCCCCCGCCACAAGCCCTCCAGCAAATTCGAGCGATCCCGGTGCAGGTGGCGATACCCTCGAATCACCAATTGGTTGATCCGATCACAAAGCGCCAAGCCATACATCCGGTACTGCGCCAACGAGAGATCCCCACACACCTGCCGGAACAGAGTCGGCAACCGGGAAGCGCTCGGCACCGGACCACGCGACTTGTCCAGCTCGGCCAGCGCCTGCTCCACCTCCTTCCAACGGCTCTCACCGCGCTGCGCAAATGCGGTCGGTTTCATCTCGTGTCAACTCACCCAGCTCCGCGAATCCACCGCGCCATCCCCAAAATCCGCGACACGCCCGCTACACCCGCTACCCGGGTCAATCCGCGGATGTGTCCCGCCAACTCTTCCGCGCGTTGCTCCGGCCATTCCCCAACCCGGTCCGCGTACTGAAGGATCGCCCCCTGCTCCTCCCGGGTCAACGAGGCTCCCGGCCGGAACGGGGGAATCCCTTCGAGCCGCCCCGAAGAATCTTTGGCCCGAGTCGCCTCCACGTGCATTACCACCGTATCCGCCGCCAAATCCCCCAAGCGCTGAAACCGGTCGTTGCAGAGGCACGTGATCACCCCAGTCACCCCGCCAAAGGGCAAAAAATCGATCATCCGGAGCATGTTGCGCACTACCGCCTGATGCCACGTGATCGGTGCCCCCGACGTCCGCGCCACCCGGAGCCCCATGGCCCGCTTCCCCGGCGTTGCGCTCCACGGCGAAACCTCAAAGCCGATCGAGTAGCCAAACTCCAACAAAAATCCCCCGACGAGGAGCAACCCATTGGAGACCCCTTCACTGATCTCGGAGCCAAAGGGAAACTGCAACGCCGCGGCGAGAAACCCGATCATCATCGAAATGCCAACCAGAATTCCCCCTTTGATCAGGCTGTCGATCATGAATGCCAGCCCGCGCGGCAGTGGGCCCGCCAAACGCAATTGGATCTCCACCCCTTCGGCGATCTCAATCCTCTGCAAGGTGTCCAGCTTCGTTGGCATCCGGAGTTTCGAGACCCAATCACACCTCTGACGGAATTCTAGCAGAATCGCCGCTTGAGCTGGTCGCGGCAATCGTTTGGACGACCAAAGCTCAAATTGCTTCAGTTCGCGGTTCGGATCTGCCCCTTACCCAGAAGTTTTGCTTGCATTTGAGGCCCAACGGGCCGGGACATGGTAGCCCAGGTCGGAGGGCGCCTCGGGCGCCCGTAGGCCTGGGTTGCGGTGGAGTTTTGCATCCGCGCTGACTACCTGCTGCGGCAGCAGCAATGACATTGGCCGAAGGCAATCTGGGAGAGCCGGAGCGAAGCGGAGGATAAGGTGCGGGACAACCGTTGTCTCGCCCTTGCAGGACTTTGCCCAAATCGGGTGGAGAACCCAGGGCTTCGCTCGTTCCTCGCTGTGCCCTGGGCTACCATGTCCCGGCCCGTTGGGCCTATGTGGATTCAATGATTACCCAAGCGAACCATAGTTGCCAACTTGTGTGGGTAAGGCTCAGGTTCGCAGGCCGCTTACTGCGCTGGCTCCATGGACGCCTTCATCGACCCATCGCTGTGCCGCATCCGTGGATCCGGTCCGTACTCCAGGATCTGCTCCACCCGCAGCTCGGCCAACTCCTTGTGGACCGTCGCCACGATCACCCGGCCGGTCGTGTCCACCTCGCTCGTCATCGCATACGCTTTGTCCAGGTCGTAACCGAAAATCTTCCGCAACATCTCGATCACGTAATCGTAGGTGTGCGCCTCGTCATCGTGAAGAACCACATGGTAGAGCGGCTCGACGTCAGGACGCGCCGCCGCCTTCTTCGGTTCCGCCAACGGTATGCTTGCTTGGACCTCGCCGATCATGGGAGCGCGCCAACCTGGACCAGCAACGCCAGAATTTCAACTTCCGCCTGCTTTCGGCAGCGGTTTCATGTGCGGGAACAACACAACGTCGCGAATTGACTCCGCGCCCGTCAGCATCATCACCAACCGATCGATCCCGATTCCGATTCCGCCCGCCGGAGGCATGCCGTATTCGAGCGCCTCCAAGAAGTCTTCATCGATGTTCTGCACCTCCTCGCCGGCCTGGTGCTCCAAGCGCTGCCGCTGCACCACGGGATCATTCAACTCCGAATAGCCCGGCGAAATCTCCTGCCCGTTGATGATCAATTCATAAACGTCCACCACCGTGGCATCGTCACGGTTTTGCTTCGCCAATGGCACCAGGACGGTCGGCACGTGGGTGACAAAACAGGGATTGTCCGTCTTCTCTTCCACCAGCTTCTCGAAGATTTGCTGGGTGACTTCGTGATCCACCAGGTCCTCCCCGATGTGCACGCCCAATTCCTCGGCCCGTTGCCGGCGGCGCTCCGGCGTGTAGGTGAACCACTGCGGATCCACTCCCTCGATCAGCGCGCGGTAATCCATCCGCTTCCAGGGACGGCTCAGGTCGATCGTCTTCAGCAATTCGCCCTCGGCGTTCCGGTGCTCGATCTGCAACCCGCCGCAGAACTTCGTCGCCAAGTGACAAACCATCTCCTCCACGAGTTCCGCCATTTGCTCGAAGTCGGAATACGCCCAATACGCTTCCAACATCGTGAACTCCGGATTGTGCCGGCGGCTGATGCCCTCGTTGCGGAAGTTCCGGTTCAACTCAAACACCTTGGGGAAGCCACCCACCAGCAATCGCTTGAGGTGCAGTTCCGGCGCGATCCGCAGGTTCAAATCCATCCCGAGCGCGTTGTGCTTGGTCCGGAATGGTTGCGCCGCCGCGCCTCCCGCCACCCCGTGCAGCATCGGAGTTTCCACCTCCAAGAAGCCGCGCTCGTGCAAGAACGACCGGATTTCCGCCACCATCAGGCTGCGCTTCTTGAAAATGTCCCGGCTCCGCTCGCTGGCGATGAGGTCCAAATACCGCTTCCGGTATTGCAACTCCCGGTCCGCGATCCCATGCCACTTGTCCGGCAAGGGCCGCAACGACTTGGAAAGCACCGTCAGCGCTGTCACCTTGATCGTCGGTTCCCCCGTCCGCGTCGTGAACGTTTCGCCGCTGACCCCGATCCAATCGCCTACGTCGAGCAGCTTGAAGACGGCAAACGCCTCCTCCCCCACGCTTTTCGGATTCAGAAAGCACTGAATCTTCCCGTCCACGTCCGCGATTTCGAAAAACTGGCTGTTCCCCATGTCCCGCCAAGCCACGATCCGCCCCGCGACCGAAACCTGGAGATTCTCCGCGAACTCCGCCCGCAAGGCCCCGGGTGCATGCGTCGTCGCAAACCGCGCGCCAAAGGGATCAATCCCCATCGCCTGAAGCTTCTGCAATTTCTCGCGGCGGACCTGCACGAGTTTGTGCTCCCCGTGCGCTTCCGAAACGGCGGCCGTTGCGGTGGCGGCGGCTTCAGCGGCTTGCGGTTCTTCCGGAGCGGGGCTCGGCTTGGCTGCTTTTTTGGACGTGGCAGACATGGGACGGGTAGCTTGGGCTCAATCGCTGGAAAATCAATGGATTCCCCGCCGTGATCCAAACAAGAACCGCCCGATGAACCGACGCCAACTTCTCGCCTCCAGCGCCTCCGCCCTCTTCGCCTCCACGCTGCGCGCCGCGAATTCTCCTTCCGAGCCCTTCCGCGTCGCCGTCATCGGCCACACCGGCCGGGGCAACTACGGCCACGGTCTCGACATCATGTGGCTGCGCCTCCCGCAAACCAAAATCGTCGCCGTCGCCGATCCCGATCCGGCCGGCCTCGCTGGAGCCCTCACCCGCCTCGGCTCTCCTCAGCCGTTCGCCGATTACCGCAAGATGCTCGCGGAAACCAAACCGGACATCGTCGCGGTGGGCCCCCGGCAGGTCGATCAACACCACGACTTCTGCCTCGCCGCCATTGAGGCCGGTGCCCGCGGCATTTACATTGAAAAGCCCTTCTGCCGCACCCCAGCCGAGGCCGACGCCATCATCGACGCCGCTACGAAGGCCAACACGAAAATCGCGATCGCCCATCGCAACCGCTACCATCCCGCCTTCCCGGTCACCAAGCGGCTCATCGAAAGCGGCGAGCTCGGGACCATTCTGGAATACCGCGGGCGCGGCAAGGAAGACGCCCGGGGCGGTGCGCTCGACTTCTGGGTTCTCGGCTCCCATGTCTCCAATCTGGCCACCGGACTGGGCGGCGATCCCGTGGCCTGCTCCGCCATGCTGTATCAAGACGGCCGTCCTTGCGGCCCGGAAGACATTCGCGAAGGCGACGAAGGTCTCGGACCGCTAGCCGGAAACGCAGTCCACGCCCGCTTCGAACTCGCGTCCGGCGTCCCTTATTTCTTCGATTCCATCCAAAACAAAGGCATCAAGGAAGCCGGATTCGGCCTGCAAGTTATCGGCACCAAAGGCGTCCTGGATTTCCGGATCGATCGAGAACCGCTCGCTCACTTCCGCGCCGGCAACCCGTTCCAACCGGACGCGGCGGCGCAACCTTGGGTCCCCGTCTCCAGCATCGGCATCGGCCAGCCCGAACCGCTCCCCGACTTGGCAAAGCGCCTCAGCTCCCACGAAATCGCCGGGCTCGATCTGATCGCCGCCATTCAGGAAAATCGCGCTCCCATCTGCGACGACCGCCAAGGCCGCCTCACCGTGGAAATGGCCTGCGCCATTTTCGCCTCCCATCGGGAAGGCGGGAAGCGGGTGACGTGGCCCCTGGCCGGGCGCGGGAATCCGTTGGCGAGGGAGTGATGGAGTGATGGAGTGATGGAGTGATGGAGTGATGGAGTGATGGAGTGATGGAGTGATGGAGTGATGGAGGGATGGAGGGATGGAGGGCCACGATTACCGACGCGCAAGACGCCTCACCTGGATGCCGGAGGCATCAAAGCGAGTAGCCGAGGTTGAGCGAAGCGACATCACCGGATGTCCGTTTCTCGCCACCACGCATCCCGGCAGCGGTGCCACGCACGCGCTGAAGGAGAACGCTCGACGGTACATCGCTCGAATCTTGTGGGACGAGCTTTCCCTGTACGGCGAGCTTACGCACCAATTCCCGCATCTTCGCCACCGTATCCGGCTCGTCCGCGAACAACCCAACCTCCTCGGAAAAGGTTTCCAGCATCTCAGAGGGATTCTCAGAGTCCGCCGCCGCCATCGACAAACTTTGCCCGAGCCGCAGCGATCACGGCTTCGTTGACCCGGTAATTGGTACGCGTCAGCAACCGCTCCAACCCTTCGTCAAACCCTATGAGTCCACGGAGCGCGGCCTCCACGAGCACTCCAAGCGTGCCGGTCACGGCCAATCCGAGATTCGCTGCCACCGCACGGCCTCGCCGTTCATCTAGGAGCACCAATTCCGCACCAATTTCCCGAGCGAGACATAAGGTCGCTGTCTCACCACCATCGAGGTAAATGTTTACAGGCAGCATTGCGGCACCTTCCGAGATGGATCGATTCCGCAGCCAGGCAGGCGGTTGCGACGCCCATTCACGCAGTTCCTCCGGAGCACCAGGGTGTCGGCATTCTTCCATGACTTCAGGTGGACAGATCACTTCCCCGAACAGTTCCGGAAGCCAATTCAGTCCCCCGATCATCGCCAGATAGCGGAGCGGTGAGGTGTCGCTGACGACGATCATGCGTCGCGCAATCGCTCCAGAGTTGCGCAGTCCGACTGGAACTCCTCCAAGGTGGTTCCGGGCCACGCGTCATGCTCCGCGAGAAAGGCTTCTGACTCCCAGCGAGAGGCGTGCCCTAGCATCTCACCGACTTCGGCGCAAGAGAGCTTGCCGGTACGGTAGCCTTCGACCGCGAGGCTTTCCAGGGTGGCGCGGGAGAGGTCAGTCCACGTCCGTTGCAACAGGGCGGCCACGCGATCCGGAAGTTCAAGGGTGAGAGTGGTCACCACGCAGACTACGGGACAAGCGGGCGAGATGCAACGAGCGGAGGGGTGATTAACCTAAACCCGGGAATGATTGCCTACGGAATGCACGGAGGATGGAGTCCTCAACCAGGCGCACCGTCAATGCCGCGACAAAGCATGACGTCCCCAAATCTCAACCATCCCGGCGCGCGCAGGACCTCATGGAGCGAAGCGATTTTCCGCCCGATTCACCATCAATCCTAAACCGTCAACGGGCACGATCAGCGACCCGCTATACGCCTCCCCTGGATGCCGGAGGCATCGAAACGAGTAGCCAGTGGTTGAGCGAAGCGACACCACCGGATAGATTTCCGTTTCCCTCCCCCATGCACTCCGGCCGGAGTGCCAGCCTGCCCCGCCTTCTCAGATCCGCCGCCAAATCGATTTGGTGGTCCCCGGAGCTCAGGGAAGCAGCCAGAAAAAAGATCCAGTGCTTCCCGGAGCTCAAGGAAGCAGCCGGAAAAAAGATCTAGTGCTTCCCGGAGCTCAGCAGAGCAGCCGGAAAAAAGATCTAGTGCTTCCCGGAGCTCAGGGAAGCAGCCGGAACAAAGATCTGGTGGTTCCCGGAACCCAGCGGACCGGCCGGAAAAAAGATCCAGTGGTTCCCGGAGCTCAGCGGAGCAGCCGGAAAAAAGATCTGGTGGTCCCCGGAGCTCAGGGAAGCACCCGGACCAAAGAATCAGTAGTCCCCAGCGTTCCTCGAACCAGTCTGGCAAAAGAACGCGCAGTCCTGGGAGCGCAGGACCAATCCCTGATGAGTGACTGCTAAGGATTTTCCTTTGACTCGGCGTTCCCTGACTCCAGGCAATTCATAGGTTGAACTTCAGTAGGTTTACGGCTCTGGTGCCGCTGAAATCCGTCAGTTCCATGCTGACCTGACCAGTTGAACATTTGTAATCGTTTCGCAGGCGAAATGAATGAAGCTTTCGAGTTCTACCGCATTTGGATCGACGAGGTTGCCCGGCTCAGGGCGATGCGGCATCAGCATACTCAGTTCAACGTGTCCTTGAACTTGGTCGGCGCTGGGGCGTTGGGTTTTTTCGTCAAGGACCCCGACAAGTGGTATTTGATGGTGTGGATCTGCATCGGAATGATTGTGGTGAACCTCTCCTGGATGGCGACGGACAAGTGGTTCTCGCATCAGACCGGCCGAAAGTTTGATCAGCTGATTGAGCTGGAAAAGCATCTTGCCCACAAGTTCATCACGATTGATCGAGACCATAACTGGCGAAAAACGAATTGGCTGGATTGGATGATGGGGGTTGAAGTGGTGTTGCCGCGGTTGTTTCTTCTCGCATTCATCGGCATGGCCGGGTGGGCGGCAATACCCCATTGGAACGGTCCTTGGCCCCGGTAAGCGAGGTTCCGACGGATTGGGCCCTACTACGTCTTGTTGCATCGGGACGATGGTCGGCATTTTCGACTTGCAGCCCGTCGCGATTCAGGCAAGGTTGGACCTAGGCAATAATGGGCGTTGTGACGCTCAAGCCGCGAGCTATAGGGCCGCCGGATGGTAAGCTTTGGAGCAATCCAAGTGACCCCACTTCCCAAGGCCCGCATTTTCGAATGGCACACCTAACTCGGGTGTGCCATTTGTTTTTCCGTGTGGTGCCCCAGTAAGAGCGTATTAGATGCAGTAGAGCCCGGCGCAGCGTTCGTAGCGTCCAGATGGCACGAGCTCTTTGACGAATTTACGCCCGACACATTTCACCCCAAGCTTTACGGTTTATCCAGTCTCGCTGCGGAGGCGACCATGATCGGTCAACTGCACGAAGATCACGATGCCTGGTTCAAACACCTCAAACAGGTCCAGGCCGAGCTATCAGAGGCATTGCGGGGTGGCGTGGAGGTCGCCGGGTGCTCCAAGCGACATATCACGATGCTCGATGAGATGGCTAAATCCCAATCAGCCCGACAAGTCTTCCGTCTTGGACGGGTTCTCCACCTTGAGGAATTCCACCGTACGCTTGAGGAACGGATTCGCTTGAGGTTCACTGAATTCGACATTACGAGGGCAAAGCGCGAGAAGGAGCGTGCTGACGAACTCCTGACGTCTCTCGCAACGTTCGCTTTTCGCAAAGGGTGTTCGAGGGATGACACCGGTAACGTAGACGAAGTCCTGCCGGCCGGCACCGATGCAGTTCAAAAATGGATTCTCAACTGTCTTCCAAACAATCAACAAGAATTTGACTGTATCGTAGCGGTTGCGGCGCGCGAACCGGATGCCCAGTCTGCCATTCGCAGCGTGACTGACGCCTTGGGGTTCACACGGGTCGGCGTTCGATTTCCGGGTCTTCCGAATGATCCGAATTTTCTGTTTCTGAGGCGTCGCGCTTCCGCCTTTCGAGCCTCTGAAGCTATCGAGGCGCTCAGATCAGAGCTGCGGGCGCCTTTGAATCTGTTGGCGCTTTATAAGCAATCCTCGGCAGCTTCAATCCACGAAACCGGGTGGATGGTTGAGAACAACCGAGCCAACCCCGTTCCAAGACCCACGCCATCATTTCGCAATCTGCATCCACGCAAGAGTGCGCTGGAGCTGGCAAACAATGCCGCGAAGTCGCTAGGTAATCGATCTGACGAGGCAGCCATCCAAGCCGCGTTGGACCTTCATAATCTCGCTCTATCCATGGCGGATCACCGACTTCGATTGGTCAATCTTTGGTCCGCGCTCGAGTGCCTCGCTTCCCTCACCGAAGGGGAATCCATTATCGCACGAGTGGAACGTCTCGTTTGTCCGATCTTGGCGTGGCGGAAACCGGAGAAGCTTGTCCGTTATCTCACCATTAGTTTTCATTTTTGGTTGAAAGGCAATCCGGAGATTGATCGAAGCGCCCTACCCTTCGGTTTGGGAGATCACGGCGTCGTGGCCGCGGACCGGATTCTTACCCTGCTCACGGAGGAGAAAAACTCCCCAGGCATAAGGTCATTGCTGAAAGCGGTGTGCGGCCACCCACTTCTACTGTATCGCATCAATAAGGCCTGGGAGCTTTTCCACGATTCAAAGGCTCTCTGCACGAATCTCAACGAATCCAAGAGGCGGCTTGGATGGCACCTTTGGCGAATCTATCGCGCTCGAAACCTGCTGGTCCACCAGGGGATTGAGCCGGACTGCCTACCGCAGCTCGCAAATCACCTTCAGCAATATCTTTCGTGGACATTGTCTCGCTTGTTGCACGGACTTTCCTTCGGACCGGGCTGGACGGCTGTAGATTCCCTTTGTCTGTGGCAGGCGAAATCTGAACATCTGATCAATTCCCTGAAGAGTCACCCCGAACTACTGACGCTCGGGGATATTTTTCCCGAGCAGATCCATGATCCATTGCGGCTCGTTTATCCTACGAGGCCGTAAGCTCGTCTCGACCACCTCATGTCTTTCAAGACACCGCAGTGAGTTCCGCCATCACCGCATCTAGCAGTTTAGCTGCGGTGGCGCGGGAGGCAGTGAGCTGAGTTTCCAACTCTTCGACCAAGGCCATCAGTTGCTCCACTTTCGCCACGATCCGGCGTTGTTCGGCGAGGGGTGGAAGCGCAAAGGGTACTTTGAGAATTCGCTTGGGCGACGTGTGCCTCACCTTCATCCCCGTGCAGGTTCGTGCCAATTCACCTCTGAAGAACGCGCTGTTGAAGAACCAAAATACGTATTCGGGCACGACTTCACCCGAGTAGAACTCCAATTTGCCGAGACGCTGATTGTGAAGGTAAGTCTTCCCATCTTCTGGGATAAACCCCGGGCTTCCAAGCAAACCGGCCGCCTGCCCAGTCATCGGAATGATGAGGTCTCCGGCGTTGAAGACGAAAGATGGTGGAACGTCGCCTTTGAAATACTTGGTGTTTGCACCTCGGTCCCGAAAGCCGCCAGATTCGTAGAAGTTACCGGGAGTTGTCAGCACATACAGGGTCGGCTCGGACCGGCAGAATCTTGGCCAACTGACCGGGTGGTTCCCCATCTCCTAAAATGCTCCCACTCTCCACCACTGGATGCGTGAAGCGGCGTTGCTTGGAAGCAGTCGGTGCGGCTACTGGAAGGAGAGATTGGCGGGCAGAAATCCGGACTGCGCATGCTCCAGAACCGAAGATGCCGAAATGGCTTGCATGCTGATCGCCAGTGCATGTTCCGGGCAGCGGCGTTCTTCTACCCTTATAAAGTATATTTTACGTAAATAATGTTTGCCGCTATTCTGCAAATAAATACACTTAATACATCTAAGTAAATTCACTGGAAAGAACACGCTGCACATGAAGCTAAGTAATGAGTTGAAGAAGATAATCTCAGTGGGCCAGGCACTTGCTTCTGGTCATGAGGTATTGAAGTCCGACGTCAAGATTCCGGCATCGGCCGAAGAGATGCTCCGAGCGGCTCTCGAGAATGCCCGGAATCAGGAGAAGGGTTTCCAAGCGTCCCGCACCAAGCGGGCCAAGACGGTGGTGCCGGCTTTGCGCCTGGCCCAAGAAGAAGGGTTGGCGTCGATCGAGACCGCCAAGGATGTCGTCCGTTTCGAAGAAGGTTCCAAGTTAAATGCAGTTTGGGTCCAGGCTGGATTCGTGAAGTCGACACAGACGCCTGGAACTTGGGCGGAGCGAGAAACATTGCTGGTAACGCTGGCCAGCTTCCTTGAGGAACATCCTGAGTATGAGAACGCCGCAAAGAATTTCACGGCCGCGATCGTGCTGCAACGCGGGACGGCGTTGAGCCAAGCGATCCTGAATCTGGATCTGCATGATTCCCAGCACGCGGTTCTGGCGGAACGCCGCGAGGCCGCGAAGATAGAACTGGCTTTCCGGATCCGCGGCTTCATCAAGGAATTGAAGCGCGAGCTGGCGGATGACGACAGCCGCTGGAAGACCTATCGCCTGGAAAGCCCGGCCACCGAACGCGCCCTGCGTCCTGACCGGAAACAGCGCGCCGAATCCAAAGCGCAGAAGCTAGCCACCAAGCGCGCCCAAAGCCTTGAGGAGAAAGCCGCCAAGACCCGTGAGCGGATGGAGAAGCTGAAGCTGCAACTGGCCAAACTGGAGAACGCCACAAAGGCCGGCAGCCCAGCGACCGGAACCTCCACGATCACTTCGATCGCGGCCTGAAGTAAGCTCCGAGCTTCCTGGCGTCCATACGGACGCCGGGAGCCTGCGGGGGCCCGGTGCGCGCCTCCGCTTACACTCAGTATTTGATCGTCTCCAGGAACTTCGCCGAGACGGGAATTGCGTCCAAAACCGTCGGCGATTCGTCCTCAATGAAATAGTGCTTCACGCCGGAAGCCTCCGCCTGCTTGAGCACCGCACTCCAGTTGATCTGTCCGGTGCCGAGCGGGACATCGTCCGTGAGCGGCGCGCTCCCGAGATAGATCCCCGTCATCGCTCCTTTGCGGATATCCTTGAGGTGCATCAACGCCCAGCGCCCGGGGTATTTGGCGAGATATTCCACCGGATCCGCTCCCGGATGGACCACCCAGAACACATCCATTTCGAACGCGACCAACGCTGGATCGGTGGCCTTGGCCAAGAGATCGAAATACCGCTCCGGCTTCCCTTTTTCCACCGGCCGGAACTCATATCCGTGCACGTGATAAAAGAACTGGATGCCCACGGCCTGAAACGCTTTGCCGAACTCGTGGAAATCGGCGGCAGCGCGCTGCACATCGGCTTCGCCAAACCTGCCGATTTCATGCGGAATCCAGGCCACGCCGGCAAACTTCAAGCCCATGTCCTGGGCGATCTTCACATTGGCCGCGAGATCCTTTTTGAGCGCATCATAGCCAAAGTGAGCGCTCACCGCCGTGATGCCGCGCTCCGCCAGCATCGTCTTCAGCTGCGCCATCTCCACCGGGATCGAACTGTAAAGCTCCGCCGTCGCAAACCCCATGTTCTTGGTGCGATCCAGCGCTTCCACCGGATTGGTCTTGAAGGTCTCGCGCAAGCTGTAGAGCTGCAACCCGGCCGGACCCTTGAAATCGCCTTGCAAATCAAGAGCCAGCGCGGCGGTCGAAAGGGAGAGAAGTATGAGCAGTGTTTTCATCAGACGATCCCCTCCTTCTGCCCCACTCCCGCCTGCGCAGGCAAGGACTTTCGCGACTGCCGCGGCGGAACGGCTTCCCGTTCCCATCCCTTTGGTGTCGGGATTGACGCCCCCCGGGAAGCGCCGTAGTCTGATCCCGTGATCCTGCCGCTTCCGCCAAAGAGATTTGAAACCGACGAAGCTGGACGGATCGTCTACCCGGTCGACAATGGCGAACCATTGGCGAACGATACCGAGCACTTCCGTTGGATCAGCTTCCTGAAGAACGGCCTGGAGAATTGGTTTTCCGGGCGCGGCGATGTCTTCGTCGCCGGTGATCTCCTCTGGTATCCGATTGAAGGAAGGCCGGATATCTCGAAAGCCCCGGACGTCATGGTGGTTCTCAATCACCCCGCTGGTCCGCGCAGCAGCTACAAGCAGTGGGAGGAGAGCCGCCGGCCGCCCAATGTGGTCTTTGAATTCGTTTCCAAAACGAACACCGCCACCGACATCCTGGATAAGTTGGAGTTCTACTCCGACATGGGTTGCGACGAATTCTTCGTGTATGACTACCAGCGCGGCACCTTCCGCGCCTTTTTCCGCAACGGACACGGCCTGACCCAAGTTCACCCCGCCGCCGACGGCACTTGGTCAAGCCCGCTCCTCGGAATGACCTTCGGCTTGAATCAGGACGGCCGACTCTGGGTCCGGCGCCCCGATGGCAGACTCATGGAAACGGAGCAGGAAGCCTATGCCCGCGCCGAAGCCGAAGCGCAACGAGCTCAAGCCGAAGCGCAACGAGCTCAAACCGAGGCGCAACGGGCGGCAGCCGAGGCCGAACGCGCCGAGCGCCTTGCCGCCAAACTGCGTGAACTCGGCATCGATCCCGCCAGCCTCGAATAGAGTTTGAATCCGCGGGCGGCGCAGATCAGACTGCGCCACCATGAGCCGCCCGCGCATTGTGTTCCTTGATAGTTCCACCGTCGATGCCGGTGACGTGTCCTTCGAAGCCCTCGCCTCCCTGGGCGAACTCGTGCTTCATCCGTTCACGCCCGCCGAGCAGATCCTGCAACGCTGCCACGGCGCGGAGATCGTCCTCACCAACAAAACCCTTCTGAAGCGCGAAACCTTGGCCGCTTGTCCCGGCTTGCGGCTCGTCGCCATCACCGCCACTGGCACCAACAACGTCGATCTCGCCGCCGCCAAAGAACTCGGGATCCGCGTCACCAATGTCCGCGGTTATTCCACCCCCAGCGTGGCCCAGCACGCGCTTTGTCTCCTCCTCAATCTCGCCACGAACATCCACCGCTTCGCCCACGAGGCCGAAGCCTGGGCCAAGAGCCCCCACTTCACCCGTCTCGATCACCCCATGCGCGAAGTCGCCGGTCTGACCCTCGGGATTGTCGGTCTTGGCGGGATCGGAAGCTGCGTCGCCAATCTAGGCCGCGCCCTGGGCATGGAAATCATCGGGCTGCAACGCACCGGCTCAACGAGCAGTGCGCCCGACGGCATCCCTCGCCTCCCGGCCACAGAATTTTTCGGCCGCGCGGATTTCATCTCCCTGCACTGCCCACTCACCCCGGAAACGGAGCGTCTCATCAACGCGGACACGCTGCGGATCATGAAGCCGACCGCTTGTCTCATCAACACCGCCCGCGGACCGCTCGTCGATGAAGCCGCCCTGCTCGAAGCGCTCCGGAACTGCCAAATCGGCGGCGCCGGGCTCGATGTCCTCAGCGTGGAACCTCCCGCCCCGGATCATCCCTTGCTGACGGCGAACTTGCCGAACCTCATCATCACGCCCCACACCGCCTGGGCCACCACCGAAGCTCGCCGCCGCCTCTTGGAAGGCGTGCGCCGCAATTTGGCGGCCTACTTGGCGGGTGAAGAATTGCCCGACCGAGTCGCGTGATCTCGTATCAGAAACTCCCCCACCATGTCCCGCATCCGCCTGATCGCCCTCGTCCTCGCCGTGCCTGCCCTCTCCCTGGCCGAACCGCTTCCTCCCATCAATCTGTGGCCTGGAGCCGCGCCGGATGAACCCGCCGGTTTCCGGCTCGAACCGGAATACGACAAAACCACGGATAAAGACAAACCCGTCGGCGGCAAACGCCTGATCCGGCGCACCAACGTCACCACGCCGCAACTCACCGTTTACCCCGCTCCGGCGGAGAAAAGCACCGGAGCTAGCGTCATCGTCTGCCCCGGCGGCGGTCACAGCGTCCTCGCCTACGACCTCGAGGGCTCTGAAGTTTGCGAGTGGCTCAACGGCCTGGGCGTCACCGGCATCCTCCTCAAGTACCGGGTTCCCCGTCGCGATCCCGCGATGCCCTGGAAACACGCCGTCCAAGACGCGCAGCGTGCCATTGCGGTGACCCGGGCCCGTGCGACGGAATGGAAGCTCGATCCGGCGAAGATCGGCATCATCGGCTTCTCCGCTGGCGGCCAAACCGCCGCCCTGGCCGCGCTTTACGGGGACAACAAAACCTATGCCCCGGCCGATGCCTCCGACACCGCCTCTTCACGCCCGGACTTCGCGATGTTGATTTACCCGGCCTACCTGGCGAACAAAGAGGAAACCGCCCTCAACCCCGAAGTCACCGT
The DNA here is from genome assembly GCA_945883495.1 of Akkermansia muciniphila. Lineage (GTDB taxonomy): Bacteria > Verrucomicrobiota > Verrucomicrobiia > Verrucomicrobiales > DEV007 > V1-115. The sequence goes on along the minus strand of CAMCXS010000031.1, from coordinate 30,164 downwards.
CCCAGACAACGCGCCCCCAACGTTCTTCATCCACGCATTTGACGATGGCGTCACGCCCATGAGCAGCCTCCTGCTTTGCACCGAACTGAAGCGCAAAAAAGCGCCCGCGGAGCTCCACCTCTTTCCCACCGGCGGCCACGGCTACGGCCTGCGCCCCACCGCGGAGCCGATTACCCACTGGCCCGCGCTCGCGGAGACTTGGCTCGGTGGCCTGGGGATGGCAGCAGGACGCCCCTAGCAAGCCAAGCAAACGATTGTGGGCCACTCCTGCGCAGTTTTCCGTTTCTCCCTGACGCAAAACACGGCATACTCGCCCGTCATTGTCCTTCTTTCTCCCATGCGGCACTTCTCATTTCTCGCCCTGGCTTGTGGTTTTCTGCTAGCCGGTTGCACCACGGTTTCTGGGCCCGATCAGCGCATCGCGCAAAATCCCGACTGGTATTCCTCACTGAAGCAGGATGACCAGCTCATGATTCGCCAGGGCCGGATTCGCGAGGGGATGAGCAAAAACGCCGTGTTCCTCGCCTGGGGACATCCAGACTCCGTCACGACCGGTACTGACCGGGGAAACCCAGTGGAGACCTGGACTTACACCGCATATCAACCGCAGTTCGTCAGCGGCTTCGCGATGGGCTATCCGACCTACTATGGAATGGGCTACTACGGGTTCGGCCCCGGCGTTTTCCACGACGTCATTTACACCCAGGAACCGGCCGCCATGGTGCAATTTGAAAACAACCGCGTCGTGGCTTGGCAGGCGCGGCGCTGATCGTCCCATGCGTGCCTCCCTTGCGTTCCTCTCTCTCCTCCTCCTCGCTTCCCCCAACGGCCAGGCACAATCGCCCGCCAGCGCGCTGACGCGCACGCCCTGGACCACGTCCCGCGTCCAGGGCTCCCCGGAGCCGCCGAAACCGTTCACCACCGTCCCCGCCTTCGCCTCCCTGGAGTTCCGCGAGGCGCTGGAGATGATCGCGGTCCCCGGCCAAGACCGCATGCTCGTCATCGAAAAAGCCGGCCGCGTCGTCACCTTTCCCAATCGACCGGACGATGCCGCCCTTGAGCCGACAGTTGCGATCGACTTAAAGGCGCTCCACCCCGATCTCACCCACGCCTACGGAGTGGCGTTTCATCCACGGCACCGGGAAAATCGGGAGATTTTTCTGACCTACGTGTTGGCGGCGAATCTCGACGACGGCAGCAAGCTCTCCCGCTTCAAACTCAGCTCATTGGAACCGCCGGTGATCGATCCCGCCAGTGAGGAAATCCTGCTGACTTGGCGCTCCGGCGGCCACAATGGAGCGAATATCCAGTTCGGCCCGGACGGCTATCTCTATCTTTCCACCGGCGACTCCGAAGTCCCCGCTCCGCCCGATCCGCTCAACACCGGCCAGGACCTCAGCGACCTCCTCTCTTCCATTCTGCGGATCGATATCGATCTCCGCGACTCCGGGCGCAGCTACCGGATTCCCCCGGATAATCCGTTCCTCAACGTCCCCGGCGCCCGGCCGGAGAACTGGGCGTATGGGTTACGCAATCCGTGGAAAATGAGCTTCGATCCCGCCACCGGCCGCCTCTGGTGTGGCGATGTTGGTTGGGAACAATGGGAGATGATCCACCTCATCCGCAAGGGCGGGAACTACGGTTGGAGCGCTCAGGAAGCTAGCCAGATCGTCCGCTCGGACACGCCGCCCAATCCCTCGCCCATCACGCCTCCGGTCGTCAGTCACTCGCATACCGAAGCCGCTTCGATCACCGGTGGCTATGTCTACCACGGATCGCGTTTTCCGGAGCTCAAAGGCGCCTACGTTTACGGAGACTACGAGACGGGCAAAGTCTGGGCGCTCTGGCACGATGGCACCTCGGTGACACGGCACGAGGAAATCGCGGACACGCCCTTCAAGATCGTCACCTTCGGCCAGGACAACGCCGGAGAGCTTTACCTGATTCACTGGGGGACGCCGGCCACGATTCATGCCTTGGCCCGCCAACCCGATTCCGCCCGGGGCGCCAAATTCCCCCGCAAACTCAGCGAAACCGGCCTCTTCACGAACCTGCCCCGCCAGGAACCCGCGCCCGGCGTGTATCCCTACGAAATCGCCGAAGGAATGTGGCAAGATGGCGCCTCCGCCCAACGCTTCGTCGCCTTGCCCGGCACGGAATCGATCCGAACCGAGATCCGGCGTCGCAAGGACGGCAGCATCGCGAACACGACGGTCACTTGGCCCAAGGATAGCGTGCTGGTCCGCACCCTGACGGCGAAAGGGCCGGTGGAAACGCAATTGCTGCACTTCGATGGCGAGGCCTGGAACGGCTACAGCTATCGGTGGGACGAGGCCGGTCGGGACGCCGAGCTCTTGGGCGCGAACGGGCTCGCCACGCCCGATTGGCATTTTCCCGCCCGCGCCGAGTGCGGCCGCTGCCACAACAACTGGTCCGGCTTCGCCCTCGGGTTCCAGCCCCAGCAACTGACCGCCATCTTCGGGCAACCGGCTGCCTCCGCAGCAACCGCGCTAGGGCTGGCCGATCCCACGTTTTTCGAGCAAAGCACGGGGAGGCTGACTCCGCCCAGCCCCACGGCGAAGACGGAGGATCGCGCCCGGGCTTGGCTTCATGCGAACTGCGCGCATTGCCACCGTCGCCACGGCGGCGGTTCCGTGGCCATCATGCTCAACGTGGAGCTTCCGTTAAGTGAAACCCGGCTCCTCGACGAACCGCCGTTCCGCGGCGACATGGGCCTTCCCGACGCCCGGATCGTGGCTCCCGGTGCTCCGTGGCGCTCCGTCCTGCTCAACCGGGTGCTCCGGGTGGGCAGCGGTCACATGCCCGCCATCGGCGCTCGCGAGCCGGATCCGGCGGGCATCGAGTTGCTCCGCGCGTGGATTGCCGCCATGCCCCCGTCCCGCCCGGAGCCCCTCGCCAACGAGGTGAGCACCGCGATGAAGGCCTCGCTCCACCAAGACGCGGCGGCCATGGCAGCCGGTTTGCGCTCCGCCAACCCGAACGTCCGCGAATTGTCCGAGCGCTTCCGGCCCGCCTCCGAACGGCCGAAACTGATCGATGCCTCCACCCCCGAATCGGCGCTTTTGGCTCTCCCCGGCGATGCGGAACGCGGACGAGCCCTCCTCCGGCCCGACGGCAAACTCGGCTCCTGTCTCACCTGCCACTTCGTCCAGGGCCAAGGCCGCGACTTCGGTCCCGATCTTTCCACGGTCGGCAGTCGCCTCAACAAATCGCAGATCCTCGCCAGCCTGTTGCGTCCCTCCGAAACCGTTGATCCCCGCTACCGAGCGACCATCGTGGAAACGCAAGGCGGCACCGTGCAAACCGGCTTCCCGGTGGAACGGACGACCGACGAGATGCACCTCAAACTTCCCACTGGCCAAGTCATCCGAATCGCGACCCGCGAGATCGCCAAGGAAGAATCGCTTCCCACTTCGCTCATGCCGGAGCAACTGCTCCAAGGCCTCACGCCGGAAGAAGTGGCGGACTTGTTGGCGTTTCTCGGCTCGTTGCGGTAGGGCTGAGCGAGGTACAAGATCTCGTTCACCAAGCGCACCACCTCTTGCCCCCTTCACGGCAGGAAGCGACGGGTCCACGCGGGCACGGACTTTTTCTCCCACAGGATCCGACATCACGGTTTCGGTGATGAAGCCTTCCCGGCGGGCGATCAAGCTGTCGCGAATGGCGGCGATCGTCCGGGCCGCTTCGTAGGCGCCAGTCCCGTCCACGCGCAAGCACGCCGACGATGAGGAAGGACCCTTGGTTTTGACCGGAACGACGCCGTCCCGCCGAGAATCACCCTTGGTTTTGACCGGGACGCCCCCGTCCCGCCAAGAATCACCCCTGGATTTGACCGCGACAACCCCGTCCCGCCAAGAATCACCCGTGGTTTTGACCGGGACGCCCCCGTCCCGCCGAGAATCACCCTTGGTTTTGACCGGGACGCCCCCGTCCCGCCGAGAATCACCCCTGGTTTTGACTGGGACGGCGCCGTCCCGCCGGGAATCACCCCTGGTTTTGACTGGGACGGCATTGTCCCGCCGGGAATCACCCCTCATTCTAGCTAGAAACGGAAATGGAAGCATCTCGCGCAGAGGCGCAGTGGCCAAACCAGTACGGTTCTTAGGGTGAAAGCTCCCTCCCGCTGCGGTTCCTTGTATTCAGTGTGTTCCGGGGTTCCCCATGTTCCAAAAGTCCCGGACCGCGTTTGACGTCATTCACCTTGCCGGAGCAAAGCTGGCCAGCCGCTAGACCAACAGCATGCAGTCCCCGTAGCTGTAAAACCGGTATTGCTCCCGAATCGCCTCGTGGTAGGCATGGAGCATCAATTCGCGCCCGGCGAAGGCGCTTACGAGCATGAGCAGGGTGGACTTCGGGAGGTGGAAGTTCGTCAGCAACGCATTCACCCGCCGGAAGGCATACGGCGGGTAGATGAAGATGGATGTCTCCCCCGCTCCGCCGCGAATCCCGCCCGTGGCCGCGAGGTGCTCCAGCACGCGAACGACCGTCGTCCCAATCGCCACCACCCGCTGAGCCGAGGCAATCGCGCTGGCGTCATCCGCGGAAACCTCGAAGCGCTCCACATGCATCTTGTGCTCTTCAATTTCCTCCGCTTTGACCGGCAAAAAGGTCCCGGCGCCGACATGCAGGGTGACGAAACGATGCGGCACTTGGGCCAAGATCTCCGGCGTGAAATGCAGACCGGCGGTAGGGGCCGCGATCGCCCCCTCTTTGGCGGCGTAAACGGTTTGGTAGCGTTCGCGATCCTCGGCTTCGTCGCCGCGGTTCATGTAGGGAGGCAACGCCAAGTGCCCGTCCTTCTCGGGATCGAGCGGAGGATCGAAGCGCAGCCATCGCGTTCCGTCCTCGCAAACTTCGCAGACCGTGGCCGAGGAGCGTCCGATGGTCACCTGGTCGCCTCGGCGGAAGCGCTTGCCCGGCTTCACCATGCACCGCCACGTTTCGTCTGGACCAGGCTCCAAACGCAGAATTTCAAGCCGGTTGTCTGGAGAAAAGAAGCGGGCGGGCACGACCCGGGTGTTGTTGAGCACCACGAGATCGGACGCGGAGAGATATGACTGGAATTCCCGGAACGTGCGGTGCTCCAGCTTGCCCGAGTCCCGATGGACGACCAGCATCCGTGAGGCATCCCGCCGCTCTCGGGGATGACTCGCGATCAGTTCCGGTGGGAGTTCGTAGCCGAAATCGTCCGTTTTCACTGAGCCGGAGCGCCGGAATGCTCTTCCTCCAGCCGGGCCAAAAGCCAGAACATGTCCGAGAGCCGGTTGACCCATCGGAGCAACAAAGGGTTCGGCAATTTCCCCGCTTCATCGAGTGCCACGATGGCGCGCTCCGCATGCCGGACCACGGTCCGAGCCATGTCCAACGCCGCGCCGGCTCGACTTCCCGCCGCACCTGGCACCGCCCAACGTTGGAAGCTGATACCGCGCTCCTTCTCCAGCACGCGGACCAACTCGTCGAGTTCACCGAGCATGGCGTCTCCCACCAGCCCGCCCCCTTTGTCACGATAGGTTTCCCAATCTTCTTCGTGGGTGGCCAACTCTCCCATGACCAGCACCAAATCCTTCTGGATCTTAGCGATGCTGGAGAGTACCAGCGTCTCCACGGCATCGACGCGGGCCAAGCCAAGGATTGCGTTGACTTCATCGAGTATGCCGTAGGTGCTGACCCGGAGATCGCTCTTCGAGACCCGCCGACCGAACATGAGATCGGTTTGCCCCTCGTCTCCTCGCTTGGTGCTGATCGACATCGACATTGGAATACGAAAACAAGAAAACCGCGGGAGCGGAAACAGATCCACCCCCGCGGGTTGAAATGAAACAAATAGGCTGAGAACGTTCGATTACTCGGCGTCGGCGAACTCGCCTTCCTCCATCGACTCTTCGGGCAGCTCGACCGGGATCGCCTCAGCGGTGGGCTGAATGCGGATATCGCGAGCCGTCTTGAAGCCAGTGCCGGCGGGAATGAGGTGACCCATGATCACGTTCTCCTTGAAGCCGCGCAGCTGATCGACCTTGCCTAGGGTGGCCGCGTCGGTCAGAACGCGGGTGGTATCCTGGAAGGAAGCAGCAGAGATGAAGCTGTCGGTCTCCAAGGACGCCTTGGTGATCCCGAGCAACACGGGCTCGCCCTCGGCGGGCTTGCCCCCTTGCTCTTCGATCTGGCGGTTCACTTGGTCGAACTCGACCTTCTCCACCTGGTCCCCCCAGAGGAAGCTGGTATCGCCCGGATCGATGACCTTCACCTTGCGCAGCATCTGGCGGATGATGATCTCGATGTGCTTGTCGTTGATCTCAACGCCCTGGAGACGATAAACCTCCTGCACTTCGTTGACGAGGTGCTCCTGGAGCTTCTGCGGTCCGCAGATCTCGAGAATCTCGTGCGGCACGACCGGACCTTCCGTGAGCTGCTGGCCTTTCTCGACCGCATCCCCCTTAATCACGATGATGTGCTTGTTGAGCGGGATGAGGTGTTCTTCCTCTTCCCCGGACTCGGGATCGGTGATCACCAGCTTGCGCTTGCCGCGGACGATACCGGCGATATCGACGAGACCATCGATCTTGGCGATTTCCGCGGAGTCCTTCGGCTTGCGGGCTTCGAAGAGTTCGGCCACCCGGGGAAGACCACCGGTAATGTCCTTTGTCTTGGCCTGCTTCCGCGGGGTCTTGGCGACCATGGTCCCGGCCGTAATCTTCTTGCCTTCCTGGACGCTGAGGAACGCCCCGGCCGGCACGGAATAAGTGGCCAGCACGTCCTTGGTCTTGGGATCGGTGATGACGATCTGCGGGTGCAAGTCTTCCTTGTGCTCCACCACGACAAGGCTGGAGCCGCCCGAAGCTTCGTCCTTTTTCTTGGCGATGGTGATCCCCAAGATCATGTCGCGGAAGCCAATCACACCCGCCTTCTCCGAGATAATCGGGATGTTGTGTTGGTCCCACTTCACGATGGTTTCGCCCGGCGCCACCTCGGCGTTGTCCGGCTTGAAGATTTCCGCACCGAGCACGAGGGTATGGCTTTCCAGCTCGCGACCATCCGCGTCGTGAACGCTGATGCTGCCGCTCTTGCTGAGCACGACCCAACGGCCTTCGGAGGTTTCCACCGTCCGGACGGAGTTGTAGTGAATGCGACCAGCGTTCTTGACCTTGATGACCGGCTGCTTCGCGGAAGTGGAGGCCACCCCACCGACGTGGAAGGTCCGCATCGTAAGCTGCGTTCCCGGTTCCCCAATGGACTGAGCGGCCACGATACCGACGGCATCGCCTTCGCGCGCCATCTTCTGAGTGGCCAAGCTCATCCCGTAGCAACGGGCGCAACAACCACGCTCGGACTCACAGGTGAGCACGGAACGGATCTTGAGCTGCTCACGTCCGAGACGGCCCAGAGCATCAGCTTGAGATTCCTCAATGAGATCGTTGATTTCAATCACCACCTTGCTAGTCACCGGATCGGTCACGCGCTCGGTGCTGACCCGGCCATAAACGCGGGTCTTCAGGTCCACGACCTCTTCGTCGCCTTCGTAGATCGGGGCCACGGTGATGCCGTTGACGGTGCCGCAGTCGAGCTGGGTGATGATGACGTCTTGCGCCACATCGACCAGCTTCCGGGTCAAGTAACCGGAGTCGGCGGTCTTCAAGGCGGTGTCCGCCAAGCCCTTCCGGGCGCCGTGGGTCGAGATGAAGTATTCCAGCACCGACAACCCCTCGCGGAAGTTCGAAATAATCGGCCGCTCAATGATCTCACCAGACGGCTTGGCCATCAAACCACGCATCCCCGAGAGCTGCTTGATCTGCTGACGGTTCCCCCGGGCGCCGGAGTCCACCATCATGAAGAGCGGATTCGGATGAGCGCGACCTTCGTTGTGCTCAATGGAGCGGAACAGGGCCTTCTGAATCCGGTCGGAGGCTTCCGTCCAGATGTCGATGACCTTGTTGTAGCGCTCCCCGTTGGTGATAACGCCACGAGAGTAGTGGGCGGTCACTTCGCGAAGCTTTTCGTAGGCTTCTTCGATCACCACGGTCTTCTCGTCGGGAATCACCATGTCGCTGATCCCGATCGATGCTCCGGAACGAGTCGCCTCGCGGAAACCGAGGTCCTTGAGGCGGTCCAAAGCTTCCACGGTTTGCGATTGACCCGATACCTGGTAACAGCGCCAGATGATGTCGCCGAGGACCTTTTTGTTCACCAAAACGTTGATGAAGCCGAGGCGGTCTGGCCAGATTTCGTTGAACCGGACCCGTCCTGGCGTGGTCACGATGACGCGGCTTTCCTTGTCCCCGTAAACCGTGCTGGTTCCAAAGTCGGGATTACGGAGGCGGATCGCATCGTGGATGTGCACCTTGCGGGCAGCCAAAGCGAACTCGACTTCACCCATGTCGGCGAAGAGCGAGAGATCGCGAACCTTCTCCTTGTCGCGAATCGGCAGTTGCTTGGACCAAGTGAGGTGATAGCAGCCCAAGGTAATGTCTTGAGACGGCGTCGTGATGGGACGGCCGGAGGAGGGTGAGAAGATGTTGTTCGGCGCCAGCATGAGCATGCGGGCTTCCATCTGCGCCTCGACCGAGAGCGGCACGTGAACGGCCATCTGGTCACCGTCGAAGTCGGCGTTGTAAGCGCCGCAGGTCAACGGGTGAAGACGAATCGCCGAACCTTCGATCAGCACCGGCTCGAACGCCTGAATCGACAGACGGTGCAGCGTCGGCGCACGGTTGAGGAGGACCGGGTGGCCCTTGGTCACTTCTTCCAAGATGTCCCAAACCTCCGTCGTACGGCGTTCGATCATCTTCTTGGCGCTGCGCACGGTGTGCACGTAGCCAAGCTCCTTGAGGCGGCGGATGATAAAGGGTTCGAACAGCACCAACGCCATCTTCTTAGGAAGACCGCATTGTCCGAGCTTGAGTTCAGGCCCGATAACGATGACCGAACGGCCGGAGTAGTCGACCCGCTTGCCGAGCAAGTTTTGGCGGAAACGTCCGCTCTTGCCCTTGAGCATGTCCGACAGCGACTTGAGCGCACGGTTGCCCGCCCCTGTGACAGCGCGGCCATGACGGCCATTGTCGAAAAGGGCATCGACCGCCTCTTGCAGCATCCGCTTTTCGTTGCGGATGATAACGTCCGGCGTCTTCAACTGAAGCAAGTTCTTCAACCGGTTGTTCCGGTTGATGACCCGACGATAGAGGTCGTTGAGGTCGGAAGTCGCGAAACGGCCGCCTTCCAACGGCACGAGAGGACGCAAATCCGGAGGAATCACCGGGAGCACTTCAAGTACCATCCACTCTGGACGGGTCCGCGAGGTCATGAAGCCTTGGGCTAGCTTCAGTCGCTTGGCCAGCTTCTTGCGGACCTGCTTGGAGCGGGTCTTACCCATCGCTTCCTCAAGATCGACCACCATCTGCGGCAGGTTGAGACTGGCGAGGAGCTCCTTGACTGCCTCGGCGCCCATGCCGACGCGAAAGCTGCGCTCGCCGTATTCCTCTTCGGCCTCACGCCATTCCACTTCGGTCAGCAACTGCCCGGCTTCGAGCGGAGTGTTGCCCGGATCGATGACGATGCAATCTTCGTAGTAGATGACGCGCTCCAGCTGACGGGCACTCATGTCGAGCATGAGGCCGATCCGCGAAGGCATGCACTTGTAGAACCAGATGTGGCTGACCGGCACGGCCAACTCAATGTGGCCCATCCGCTCCCGGCGCACCCGGCTCAAGGTCACCTCGACGCCGCACCGGTCGCAGACAACGCCCTTGTGCTTGATCCGCTTGTACTTGCCGCAGGCGCACTCCCAGTCCTTGGTGGGACCAAAGATCCGCTCGCAGAAAAGGCCGCCCTTCTCGGGCTTGAACGTCCGGTAGTTGATCGTTTCAGGATTCTTGACTTCCCCCTGGCTCCAGGAACGGATCACGTCCGGAGAAGCTACGGTGATGTTCACCTGATCAAAGCCCTTGCCCTTGGCTTCGCCGCCCCAGAGTTCCTTCAAATGGGATTCAACGCTGTTTTCCATAATGTTGGTACGGTTGGTGGTTCTGTTTGGCGGTTCAGGTTCAGGCGGTCATGCTTTCCAAGACGTCGGCATCGGTCTGGTCACGAGGACCGACCTTGACGTTGAGCCCAAGGCTCTGCATTTCCTTGATCAAGACGTTAAACGACTCCGGCGTGCCGGCTTCGAGGTTGTTATCGCCCTTGACGATGGCTTCGTAGATCCGCGTCCGCCCTTGGACGTCGTCCGACTTCACCGTCAAGAGTTCCTGCAGGGTGTAGGCAGCGCCATAGGCTTCGAGAGCCCAGACCTCCATCTCCCCGAAACGTTGTCCGCCGTATTGGGCTTTGCCGCCGAGCGGTTGCTGCGTGACCAGCGAGTAGGGCCCCACGGCACGAGCGTGGATCTTGTCCTCCACCAAGTGGCCGAGCTTCAGCATGTAGATGATGCCCACCACGACCTGCTGGTGGAACGAATCCCCCGTCCGGCCATCGTAAAGAGTCGATTTGCCGTTTTCGCCCACCCACGAGAATCCTTCCACTTCGCGGGCCTGCTTCATGTAGTTCATGACTTCCTTCTCGGAAATCCCGTCGAACACCGGCGTCGCCACCTTGAAACCAAGCGCCTTCGCGGCGATGCCAAGGTGAGTTTCGAGAACCTGTCCGACGTTCATCCGGCTCGGAACCCCCAGCGGGTTCAAGCAGATATCGACCGGCGTCCCGTCCGAAAGGAACGGCATGTCTTGCTCCGGAACGATGTTGGCCACGACCCCCTTGTTTCCGTGACGGCCGGCCATCTTGTCTCCGACCGACAGCTTGCGCTTCTTCGCCACGTAAACCTTGACCTGCTTAATGATGCCCGGATCGACTTCATCGCCCGTTTCCAGGGCATCGAGGCGGCTTTCCCGCTCTTCGTTGACGTCCGAGAATTTCTGTTCGAACTGGCCAACGATCTCGACGATTTTTACGCGGATCGGGCTGTGCTCGATTTCGATGGAGTCGTAGGACTCAGCCAGCTTGCGAAGCAACGTCTTCGTGATTTTCCGGTTCGCCGGGATGAGAATTTCTCCGGTGCTGCCGTCCACCACGTCGAGCGGGATCTTCTCGCCGAGCAGAACGTCGGAGAGCTTTTCGGTGAGCTGATCGGTCAACTCCTCGATCTTGCGCTTCCACTCGTCTTCGATTTCGGCGAGCTGCTTCTCCTTCTCCGCTTTGGAAAGCTTCTGACGGACTGGCGTGTTCCGCGAGGAGACACGCACGTCCATGACGATCCCGCGGCAACCCGAGGGAACGCGCAACGAGGTGTCCTTCACGTCGGCGGCTTTTTCCCCGAAGATGGCGCGCAACAGACGCTCTTCCGGTGCCAGTTCCGTTTCGCTCTTCGGCGTGATCTTGCCGACGAGGATATCGCCCGGCTTCACTTCGGCCCCGATGCGAATGACTCCGTCCGGTCCGAGGTGCTTGAGCGCCTCATCGCCGACGTTCGGGATGTCGCGAGTGATTTCCTCGGGCCCCAACTTGGTGTCCCGGGCGCCGATCTCGAATTCGTCGACGTGGATAGAGGTGTAGATGTCCTCCTTTACGACCCGCTCGTTGATGGTAATGGCGTCCTCGAAGTTGTAGCCATTCCACGGCATGAAAGCCACCAACACATTCCGGCCCAGCGCCAACTCGCCGTTCTCCGTGTTCGGACCGTCGGCCAGAATGTCGCCTTCTTTAATGACGTCTCCTCGGCGGACGATCGGCTTCTGATTCAAACACGTGCCCGCGTTGGAGCGCATGAACTTGCGCAATGGATACACGTAAATCCCCTTATTCGCGTTCGGCTTGACGCACTCGACGTTGGCCAGGAATTCGCGATCGGTGACCGGAAGCTTCCCGTCCTTGGTCGTGACGATCATTTCCGCCGTCGCCGCAGCCACGATGCCATCGCCTTCCGCCACCACCACGGCGCGGGAGTCGCGGGCCACCTTTTCTTCCATCCCAGTGCCGATATACGGCGAATCGGAGATCAGAAGTGGCACGCCTTGTCGCTGCATGTTGGATCCCATCAAGGCACGGTTGGCGTCATCGTGCTCCAGGAACGGAATCAAACTGGCGGCCACGGATACCAACTGCTTGGGCGAAACGTCCATGTAATCAGCTAGCTTCGGATCGACGTCCTTGAAGTCGCCCTTGTCCCGCACCGTAATCTTGGGCGACAAGAAGTTCCCCTGAGCGTCGATCTCGTTGTTCGCCTGGGCGATCATATGCCGCTCTTCCTCGTCCGCCGTAAGGTAGACGATTTCAGCCTGCACCACGCCATTCACGATCCGGCGGTACGGGGTCTCGATGAAACCAAACTCGTTGATCCCCGCGAAGGTGGACATCGAGTTGATGAGACCAATGTTCGGTCCTTCCGGCGTCTCGATCGGACAAATCCGGCCGTAGTGGGACGGGTGAACGTCGCGAACCTCGAATCCGGCACGATCCCGGTTCAAGCCGCCTGGCCCAAGAGCCGAGAGACGGCGCTTGTGGGTCAGCTCCGAAAGCGGGTTCGTCTGGTCCATGAACTGGCTCAGCTGGGAACGTCCGAAGAAATCGCGAACGACTGCGGAGAGGGCCTTCGGATTGATCAGCTTGCCCGGCGTCATCGCCTCGATGTTCACATCGTAGAGGGTCATGCGCTCTTTCACGAGGCGCTCGGTCCGGGCCAACCCGACCCGGCACTGGTTGCCGAGAAGTTCGCCCACGGCACGCACCCGGCGGCTGCCAAGGTGGTCAATATCGTCAAGTACGCCCTCGTTGCGCTTCAGTTTGAGAAGGTACTTTAGGGAGGCCACGAAGTCCTCCTTGGTCATGACACGGACATCGGTGTCCGTCTTCATGCCCAGTTTTTGATTGATCTTGTATCGGCCGACCCGGGTAAGATCGTATTTCTTCGGATCAAAGAAAAGCCGCTTCAATAGCGCCTTGGCGTTCGGGATGGTCGGAGGATCCCCAGGCCGCAAGCGGCGGTAGATGTCCTTGAGCGCTTCTTCCTCATCGTGCGCCGGGTCTTTCTTCAGCGATTTGATGAGGATGTCGTCCTGCGCGGTATCGATCACCGGAACTGTCTTGTGCCCCAGCGCGAGCAGCTGCTTGACGACACCGATGGTCATCGGTTCGTAGGCCTTGCAGAGGACGATCTCGCCATCCATCAAGTCGCTGAACGGGATGCGAGAGCTCAACTCCTCTTCATCGATGTCCGCACGCAGCTCGAGGTTTTCGACATCGTAGAACTCGCGGATAATCTGCTCGTCCGTGCCGTAACCGATGGCGCGCAAGAAAGTGCTGGCCAGGAACTTCCGGCGACGCCGGCGCCGATCCAGGTAGACATAGAGCAAATCGTTGGTGTCGAACTGAACTTCCAGCCAGGAACCGCGGTCGGGAATAATCCGGAAGCCGTGCAACTCCTTGCCGTTCAGGTGGTAGCTCCGCTCAAAACAGACGCCGGGGGAGCGGTGCAGCTGGCTGACGACAACCCGCTCGGCGCCGTTGATCACGAACGTTCCACGACGGGTCATGAGCGGAAGTTCGCCCATGTAAACGCGTTCTTCCTTGGTACCGCTCTCGTCCTTCAGAGAAAACGTGACGTAAAGCGGAGCGCTGAAAGTCTCACCCTCGCGGAGTGCTTGCAACGCCGTCAGCTTGGGATCCCCAACTTCATATGAAACAAAGTCGAGAGTGAATTTCTCGTCATAACTGTCAATTGGGAAGACTTCACGGAAAACCGCTTGCAGCCCGGTGACCTTTCTCTTAGAAGGTGGGATATCCTTTTGGAGGAAATCCTCGTAAGATTCGAGCTGGACCTCAATGAGGTTGGGCGGCGTGATGGGCTCCTTGATCTTGCCGAAGTAGCGTCTTTCCAGTTTTTCCATAAAAGGTGATCGGAGTGTAGTCAGGCTTTCGTCAGACGATGATTGAGCCCAATCGGCCTTGACCTCCCTCCGCCACGAGATTCGCAGTTCCTGGTGCGTCGTGGTGAAGAGCCAAAGTAAGCATTGGGCAATGTCCTAAATGTCGGTTACGGAAGAAGGGTCTCTCCTTCCGTTTTCATAACGAAACCTCAGTAACGAGCGTTTCGAGCAGGGCCGGTTTGTCGCCCGAGAGCGTCAACCGTATGTTAGCACGCAAAATCAAAACAGCGCCAGAGACCCGCCCCAGGAGCCACACGCCCTGGCCGTCTCGACGCACAAAAGCCCGGCCAAGGTGGAGTTCCCTGTGGCACGAGCGGCAATAAATGGCGACTCCAAGATGAGTCGCGGATGAGTCACGTAAAAATTCAGCATTCCCGATACAGGGCCTTTCAAGCAATTCTCAAACGCGGACACTGAGACCGCAAAAGACGTAAAGGGACGCATGAAGGCGGGACCGGCCGAAAGATGGGGCGGAGAAGGACCGGCCGACAACAGCGCACACGAAACAACCTCTGTCAAGAAAAAGATTCCACCATCCGGGGCTCCGGACGGTGGAATCTCGAAAAAAGTCGAAAAAAGCTACGACTACTTGAGGGTAACCTTGGCGCCAGCGGCTTCCAGCTTCTTCTTGATTTCTTCGGCTTCTGCCTTCGGAACGCCTTCGCGAACCACGGACGGAGCGCCTTCGACCAAGGTCTTGGCATCGCCAAGGCCGAGACCAGGAACCACGCCACGGACTTCCTTAATGACGGCGATCTTGTTGTCACCGAAGGAGGTGAGCTCAACGGTGAACTCAGTCTTCTCTTCCACCGGCTCAGCCGCAGCAGCCGCAGGCATCGCCATCGCCATTCCAACCGGAGCGGCGGCGCTAACGCCCCATTCTTCTTCAAGTGCTTTTACCAACTCAGCAACCTCAAGAATGGTGAGCTTGTTGAGTTCCTCTTTGATTTTATTTAGGTCTGCCATGTTCGTTGCGGTATTGTCGTAGCAAGAAGCGTCCCACCGTTTCAAACCCGCCGCCGCGGGCCCGACAAGGAACCATTTGTGTTTTTCTTCAAACGGCCCAAAGGACCATTATCTGTTCAAATTGTTGCCCACTGAAAGAGTGCTCTCTCAGGCGGCCTCTTTGTCCGCTTTGGCCTTGAGCACTCGCGCCAGAGACGCTCCGGGCTCGTTGATAGTGCGGACCAGCTTGCTTCCGGGCGCTTGCAGCACTCCGAGCAACTGAGCCAAAAGCACGGGACGCGGAGGAAGATCCGCAAGACCACGCACGTCATCGGCACTGAGGTAAACCCCGTCCAGCAATCCAGAACGGATTGCGCCTTTGGAGACTTCCTTCACGAAGTCGCGAAGCACCTTGGCCGCAGCGCAAATGTCGCTCTGGCCCGTCACAATGGCGTTCTGCCCCTTGAGAGTTGCGTCGATCTCCGCAGGAGCGTTCATCGAATGAAGAGCTCTCTTTACAAAACTGTTCTTCGCGACCGCGCAGCGAGCTCCGGTATCACGAAGCCGCTTCCGCAGCTCGGAGAACTGCTTCACGGTGATCCCGGTATATTCAGTCACAATCACGAACGGGGAGGAGTTCAGTCGCTCCGAGATCCCATCAATGATTAATTGTTTGTCGGCGTTCATCGTCGTCTTCTAGTTTCTTCCGTTCTTTCAACCAACCGTCCGCATCAACGGACCCGCATCGACGGTGACTCCCGGCGTCATCGTTCCCGCGATCGTCACGGAACGAATGTAGACTCCCCGGGCCGACGCTGGCTTGGCTCCCTGCACCGCGTCCACGGCGGCCTTGGTGTTGTCGATCAGTTGCTCCGGCGTGAACGAAGCCTTCCCGACCGTCATCGAGACATTCGCGTTCTTGTCGAGCTTGAAGTCCACCCGGCCAGCCTTGACTTCCAAAACTGCTTTGGCGGTATCGTCCGTCACCGTGCCGGTCTTGGGATTCGGCATCAAACCACGGGGACCGAGAACACGGCCAAGCTTCCGCAATTCCGTCATCGCGGCCGGAGTGGCCACGGCGACGTCGAAATCCAAAAAGTTCTCGTCCCGGACCCGCTTGATGAGATCATCCATCCCGACAAACTCGGCGCCCGCCTTGCGCGCCGCTTCGGCGGCTTCGCCTTCAGCGAACACGGCAACCCGGACATCTTTACCGCTTCCGTGCGGGAGGGAGCAGGTGCCCCGGACCATTTGGTCGGACTGCTTCGGATCCACACCCAGCCGGACGAATACCGCCACGGTTTGGTCAAACTTGGGTGAAGGAAACTTCTTCACCACCTTCACCGCTTCTTCCAGAGGATAGACCTTGGACCGGTCCACCATCTTGGCGGCTTCCATATATCGCTTACTGCGTTTTTTTGCCATGTGTTTGGTGCAGTGCAAACGAGCTCTGGGCTCTCCTGCGGTTTGGAATCAATTCCTTTAGATCAGCTGTTCCAATCGATCTCGATCCCCATCTGACGGGCCGTGCCGGCCAGCGTGCGCGCGGCCGCCTCTTCGTCCGTGGTGTTCATGTCGCGCATCTTGATCTTCACAACATCCATCAATTGCGCCTTGGTCAGCTTGCCCACCTTCTTCTTGTGCGGCTCATTGGAGCCAGAAGCGATGTTGGCCGCCTTCTTCAAGAGGTTGCCGGCGGGCGGCTGCTTGGTGACGAAGGTGAAGCTCTTGTCTTTGTAGACGGTGATCACCACCGGCAAGACGTCCCCCGCCTGCGCCTGAGTCTGGGCGTTGAACTCCTTACAGAACATCATGATGTTGACGCCCGCCTGACCAAGGGCCGGTCCAACCGGAGGCGAGGGGTTCGCCGCTCCCGCCTTGATCTGCAATTTGATGAGTTTGATTATCTCCTTGGCCATCTTCTTTACTCGCTAAATTTCTAGGTTTACGCCCGCTCAACTTGCCAGAACTCCAAGTCTACGGGAGTCGGCCTTCCAAACATGTTCACAGTCACTCGCAACTTACCCTTCGCGAGATCCACTTCTTCCACGATGCCGTTTTGGCTTTCGAACGGACCATCCGCCACCTTGATGGTTTCACCCACCTCGAACTGCACCGCGTAATTCGTCCCTTCTTGCCCCTGCTTGATCTGAGCCAGCAGGCTCTGAATCTCCGACGGGCGCATCGGCATCGGCTTGGTCTTCGATCCGGCGAAGTTGATGACACCCGGAGTCTCTTGAATGAAGTACCAGGCACGATCGACCAGACTGCTATCCTCATTCATGAGGTGCATGTTCACGATCACATACCCGGGAAAGAATTTGCGCTTGGTCTCCTTCTTCTCACCACGCTTCACCTCGGAGACGTTCTCCATGGGGAGGAGCACCTCGAAAATGACATCGGAGACTTCCTCGGTCTCAATGCGCCGCAACATGTTGTCGTGGACCTTCTGCTCCTGGCCGGAGAGAACTTGGACCACATACCATTGATCGCGAGCAGCAGGAACGATGGGCATCGGAAAAGGAGAGTAAGTAAATTCAGAGACCGTTGATAAGGTCCATTAGATTCATGAACACCAAGTCCCAGACGGCAACAAATCCGCCCAGCAAGGTCATCGCGATCAACACTACGATCGTCGAATCGATCAGCTCCTTGTAACGCTTGACGCCCTTCTCACGCGGGTCCCACGGCCAAGTCGCCTTATGCAACTCGGTCTTCACCTCTTGAGCGAACTTTCCGGGATGAAATGCCATGGTATTGTAAAAAACTTGGTTCCTTGAAGGGGCCCCTGGGGAGTCCTTTCCGCGTTCCAGATGACTCTCCGCCGGATCATCCGAAAGCCGGATCTGATCCGCCGAGTGGCAGGGTAGGCGGGACTCGAACCCACAACCAACGGTTTTGGAGACCGCTACTCTACCGATTGAGCTACTACCCTAAACTCGGAGGGCATGTATCGTAACACGACTCCGCAAGTTGACAAATTTCTCTTTGAGGATTCTGCTGGCAACTTCTTTTTTTCATCGCTGAACAGCCCCTCGAAACAAAAAGCGCGGTGAAGGTTTCCTTCACCGCGCTGAGAAACGCCTGTTTACTGCAAATACGAGCCGCTCAAATGCGCCTCAAATGTTTGCAGACCGGAGCAGGCTCCTGATTAAGCGAGAATTTCGCCCACCCGGCCAGCACCCACCGTCCGGCCACCTTCGCGGATAGCAAAGCGGATGGTCTTCTCCATCGCGATCGGGGTGATCAACTCCACCTCGATGTTCACGTTGTCTCCAGGCATAACCATTTCCACGCCTTCGGGAAGCTTGATGCTACCGGTCACGTCCGTGGTCCGGAAGTAGAACTGAGGACGATAATTACTGAAGAACGGAGTGTGACGACCACCTTCGTCCTTGCTGAGAACATAGATCTCCGCGCGGAACTTCTTGTGCGGCTTGATGGAACCGGGCTTGGCGATAACTTGGCCACGCTCGATGTTTTCCTTCTTAATGCCACGAAGGAGAAGCCCGACGTTGTCACCTGCACGACCTTCGTCGAGGAGCTTGCGGAACATTTCGATGTCCGTAACGGTGGTCTTGACGGTGTCGCGGATCCCAACGATCTCGACTTCTTCCATCTTTTTGACGATGCCGCGCTCGATCCGTCCGGTGGCCACGGTGCCACGACCTTCAATCGAGAACACGTCTTCGATCGGAAGCAGGAACGGCTGATCAACCGGACGCTCAGGCTGCGGGATGTAATCATCGACCGCCTTCATGAGCTTGAGGATGTTCTCCTTGTGGGTCGCATCACCTTCCATGGCCTTGAGGGCGGAGCCCTTTACCACGGGGATGTCGTCACCAGGGAATTCGTATTGGCTCAGGAGGTCACGAACTTCGATCTCAACGAGCTCAAGAAGTTCTTCGTCATCGACTTGGTCCACCTTGTTCAGGAAGACGACGATGGCGGGAACGCCGACCTGACGAGCAAGCAGGATGTGCTCCCGAGTCTGAGGCATCGGGCCGTCAGCGGCACTGACCACCAGAATGGCGCCGTCCATTTGAGCTGCACCAGTGATCATGTTCTTCACGTAGTCGGCGTGGCCGGGGCAATCGACGTGAGCGTAGTGACGATTTTCGGTTTCGTATTCGACGTGAGCCGTCGAGATCGTAATCCCACGCTCGCGCTCCTCGGGAGCAGCGTCGATTTCGTCATACGCCTTCTTTTGCGCCAATCCCTTGTCAGCCAGGGTGTTGGTGATCGCAGCCGTGAGAGTCGTTTTGCCGTGGTCAACGTGGCCGATGGTCCCGACGTTCACGTGCGGTTTGTTCCGTTGAAATGATTCCTTAGCCATTTGCCTTTGGTTCCCTAAATGTTGTAAGTCTGTCGGTTGTTCGATTCGATGCTGTTTCCAGCAGCCTCTGAGAGATTTCCCAACCTGCCCCAAGGATTTCGCCAAAGAGAAGACGGGATCAGGAGCATCCCTTTCCGAGAACGATTCTCCTTTCAATCCAGAGGAATCAGATCGCTCTCCGAAGGGAAGACTCCCCACTGCTAATTCAAAGCTCTTGATGGGAATTGAACCCATGACCTCTTCCTTACCAAGGAAGCGCTCTACCCCTGAGCTACAAGAGCCTTGCTGTAATCAGAGGCCACGTTTGGCGCCACCCCTGCGGCTTCCCGAATCCGCTGTAGCGGGCGAGACTTGGATAAACTCTGGTTGAACACCATCACCGAATTCAACCAAAGTCCCTCGCCAAACCACCGTGGGCCCGGGAGCGTCGGAGACAGTAGCCGGTTGCTCACCGCTGTCAAAAACAAAGGTGATCTTTTGTCAACGCGCCGCTTCCCCAACCCCGTCCATAGGGATTCGCTCCACCACTCGTTCCACTCGCAGCGCCCTGCCCGTCCCCTCATCTACGTCCACCATGACCCCTCGCAGCTCCACATCCCCTTTCGCCAAATAAAATCGCGACGGCATCGCCCGAGTGAACTTCTCTACCACCCCAGCAATTTCCGAGCCAATCACCGACTCCGACACCCCGCACATCCCGGCGTCGCAAAGAAATGCGGTCCCGCCCGGAAAAATGCACTCGTCCGCTGTCTGCACATGGGTATGCGTCCCGACCACCAACGAGACTTGCCCATCGAGAAACCGGCCGAGCGCCTGCTTCTCACTGGTCGCCTCCGCGTGGAAGTCGACCACGATCACCCGCGTTTCTAGTCGAATCCGCTCCACCTCGGCGCGAAGAGCCAAAAACGGGTTTTCCAAGTCCTGCCGCATGAAGGTCCGCCCCTGTGCGTTGATTACGCCAACCGCCCCTTTGGCCGTCTCCAATACCACACTCCCGGCCCCAGGAACGCCTTCCGGATAGTTCAACGGCCGCAACAAGCGAGGCTCGGTCCCGATGAACGGAATGATGTCCGGCTGGTCCCAGATATGATCACCGGAGGTCACCACCGCCGCGCCCGCGCGCAGAAGATCAATCGTGATTTTTGGCGTGATCCCCCGGCCGCCCGCCGAGTTCTCCCCGTTCACAATCGCGAAATCGATCTCACGTTCCTTCTTCAATCCGGGCAATCGCGCCAAAATCGCCTTCCGGCCCGGCTCGCCCACCACATCGCCTAAAAAGAGAATCCTCAACATGTCAGCTCGTTCCGTATCATAGTGGAGAGACTGCCCACGCCGACAACCACGGCTTTCGAAAATGAAGCACATTCTGCTCCTCTCGTTGCTTTGGGCGCCTTTTTGGCCCCTCAAAGCCCAACCCGGCGCCGGGACAACGCCCCTCTCCTACCTCTCGCCGTCGGGCATCGCTCCCGATTGGTCCAGGCTCGACCCGTACCAGCGCACCATCACGAAGTCCGACTTCCTCCATGAATGGCAGTCGAACTACTATGCCGGACAAGGCCCGTCACCGTCCCCGTTCGTCACGGTGATGGAAGATCGCGTGCGCATCGTGAAGCACTTCAAGCACCCCGGCGAGGTCTACGATCTCCTCTTCGCGGCTTGCCCCAGCCCGCCCTCTCCGGCGCGGACGTGGCGGGCCGTTCAGGAGCTACCTCCAGCTAGCTCTCTGGAGAAGCCCCTCGACGGAGTGCGCATCGCGATCGACCCCGGTCACATCGGCGGCGAGTGGGCTCGCATGGAGCAGCGTTGGTTTTTCATCCCGCCTCGCGAAACCGACAGCTCGCCCCCCGCCACCGCTTCGCAACCGGTCAAAGAAGGCGAAATCGTCCTCCGGGTCGCGGAACTCCTCGAATCGAAGCTTACGGAAAAGGGCGCGAAGGTCTCCCTGGTGCGCCGCAAACTTGAGCCAGTCACGACCAAACGCCCGCACGATTTCGTGGCCGAAGCCCGTCTGGCCGGGAATTTTCCTCCCGCAGCCAACCCGGAAAACAATCGCGACCTCGCCAGCACGGCGGAACGTCTTTTCTACCTAAACGATGAGATCCGCGCCCGCGCCCGGATGATCAACGAACAGCTCAAGCCGGATCTCGCGATCTGCCTCCACGTCAACGCCGAGCCGTGGGGCGATCCCGAGAACCCCGATTTTGTCGCCGCGAACCACTTCCACATGTTGATCAACGGCTGCTACAGCGACGCCGAAATCGCCTTCGACGACCAGCGTTTCGAACTTCTCCTCCGCCTCCTGCAACGGATGCACCCAGAGGAAATGGCGATTTCGAACACCGTGGCCGGAGTCATGGCGGAAGCCACCGGATTGCCTCCTTACCTTTACCCTGGCTTTAACGCCCGGCGCACCCCGCTCAGTGAATACGTCTGGTCCCGCAATCTACTGGCCACCCGCGTTTACGAGTGCCCGGTGATTTTCTTCGAGCCCTATGTCATGAACCACGAGGTCACCTACACCCGGGTGCAAGCCGGCGAATACCCTGGCACTCGCGAAATTCTCGGTAAAACGTATGTCAACATTTACGAGGAATATGCGAAGGGAGTCGCGGATGGCGTGATCGCTTATTTCCGCAACCACCGCCGCCAGTGAAGTTCCCCATGTGCCGCATTCTCTCGATTCTGTTTCTGATCACTATTCTCCCGAGCCGAGGAGAAGAAATCTGGATGTTTCCTCCCGCTTCCCCGGACGGCCGCGGCCTCCGGGAACTCTTCACCCGCCCGGATGAATGGAAGGAAACTTACGCCATGGAGGAGACCGCCAAATTCATTGCCCTGGTGCGTCAACACTACCCCGGCGCGCGGGTAGGTGACATCGAGGCCTATCCCTTTGCCTCCGTGCCCGACCTGATCGCTTTCATTGATGGCGTCGAATCCCGCCTCAAAAAGATGGGCATGCGCGGCATGGACTTTTTCCAGATCGATGTCGATTGGGTCCACTTCGTCATGGATCATCCCGGCGGCTGGAGGGAAGTGCGCAAACTGGAAGAAGCCTGCCGCGCCCGGAAACTCCCCTTCAGCCTTCTCTACTGGGCGGCGGATTACGGGCACCTCAAGCGGCACAACCTCGCCGACGACTCGACATGGTACCTCGGCGTGATGCGCCAAGCGCACGACTACCTGCTGGTGGGCGGTCGGCCGGACATTAAGGTGGTGGAAAGCTGGGTCGGCGCCCCATCCAGGGCGGTTCCGGAGAATGCGGAGTGGACCTTCAGCCGCAGCGTCCTCGATTTCTCGCGAAAGTTTGCGGAGCGCCCCAACCCGGCCCAACCGTAACCCGGTCGCATGAATGGAATCACTCTCCCCTCGGCCACTTGGATCGCCGGTTGCGGATTTATCGGCCGCAAACTGGCGGAAGAACTCCACGCCCACGGGGTGCACGTGCTTGGGCTGACGCATTCGCCGGCTTCCGCGGATTCCCTCACCGCGGAAGTCCCCTTCCCCGTCCGAGCTTGCGACCTCAGTTCCGCTTCCGCCGTGACCGCTTTGGCCGCTTCCGTCCCGGCTCCCGACGCCATTGTCCATTGCGCGAGTTCCGGTCGCGGCGGCGCCGATCAATACGAGGCCGTTTATTACCAAGGTTGCGTCAACCTCGTCCACGCTGCCCCCAAGGCCACGCTTCTCTTTACGTCCAGCACCAGCGTTTACCCGCAAATCCATGGGGAAGAGGTCGATGAAACTGCCCCCGCCGAACCGGATCGCGAAACGGGCTTAATTCTCCGGCGCACCGAGGATTTCGTCACGGCGCACCGAGGCATCGTCGCCCGGCTAGCCGGCCTTTACGGTCCGGGCCGCTCCGTACTCCTGCAACGATTCCTCGACGGCTCCGCCCAAATTGAAGAAGGCGAAAGCCGCTTCCTCAACCAGATCCACCGCGACGACGTCGTCTCCGCTCTGCTCACGTTGCTCGCGCATCGCGCCGAAGCCGCCGGGCAGATCTACAACGTCGCTGATGGCGAAGCCCTGACCCAGCGGCAATGCTATGAACAACTCGCCGCCCACTTCGGCTCTCCGGTTCCACCCGCCGGCCCTCGCGACCTCAATCGCAAACGCGGTTGGACCCACAAACGCATCGTCACCACCAAACTGAAGACTCTCGGCTGGGCACCGCGCTACCCAAGTTTCCTCGAAGCGGTCCGCAAAGATCCGGAACTGGTGCCGTCGGTCAAGAATCTCCGATAAAGACATCGACCTGCTGTCCAACGTAGGTCCGGATGTCACCCTCATTTTTGAAGCGGTAGATCACCTGAAGCACGCGGGTGTCCACCCGTTCCAGACTTGATCCCGTCAGGCTCCTCTTCGGGACGATGTAGGGTTCAATCCGCACAAACGTCAGCGGAATCGGTGCGCCAGTATCTCCCTTCCGGTAGGCGACTGCCGGAGCGCCCTCCCGCACCCGGGAGGCGATTTGCTCGTCCACATCCGTCCGGATCTGCAATTCATCGATCGAACCGAGCACGACCGGTGCCATCACTGCTCCTGGAGAAGCGTTCTCCCCGACCCGGATGTTCACTTGCAGCACGGTGGCGTCGATCGGCGACCGCACGACGAACCGATCGAGCAATTCCTCAGTTTGCGCCAACGCAGCCTTCGCTTTCGCGAGTTGCGCTTCGGCGACGCGGTGGTCGTCCTCACTGGTTTCAGCCTCTTGGGCGGCCACGGCATTGCTGGCCAGAATCCGGGCCAGTCGATCCCGCACGCGCCGTGCCCGGTGCAGTTCTGCTTCGCGAACCGCCAGGTCCGCGCGCTGCGTGACCAGTTGAGCCCGCAACTCCCGATCATCAAGGCGCATCAGGACGTCGCCCTTCCGCACCCTTTGCCAAACCGCCGCATTCACCTCCGAAACCAGGCCAGAAAAAGGCACACCGACGTTCGTATTCTCCCGCAACGCTTCCACCAATCCGGAGGCCCCGATGCCTGCGGCAAACGGATTCTCAGGCGGGGCAACCAACGGGGGCGGGATGGGCGGAACTTCGCTGTTCGCTCTGACGAAAAGGAAGAGACTGCCCAAACCGAGCAGGGCAGCCCAAAAGGTGAAGCGGCGCAGAAGCAGGCTCATGAAGTTGGAGTGAAGACTTGAGGAAAAAAGCCAAACGCCAGCGCCGCCTCGTCGCGGCCCATCACCCGTCGCACCACCCCGTCCTCCATCTCCGCAATGCGGTCCGCGAAATGGTAGGTCCGCGGATCGTGGGTCACCACGATCACGGTGCGGGCAGCCTCTCCCCCCTGAGGAGTCAGCAACTCCATCACCTGGCGGCCGGTCTCAGAATCCAACGCGGAGGTCGGTTCGTCGCAGACGATGAGCGCCGGTTGATGAACCAAAGCGCGCGCGATCGCAACCCGCTGCTGTTGGCCACCGGACAGGCGGTGGGGCCGTTCCCCGATCTTTGCGCCGAGTCCCACGCGTTCCAACATCTCGGCGGCGGCGCGTTGCGCTTCCTTTGGTCCTTTGCCCTGCAGGCGGAGCGGCACGGAGACGTTTTCCACCACGGTGAGGGTTGGAATGAGATGAAACTGTTGGAACACAAAGCCCACGTGCCGGGCACGGAAGGCGGTGACCAGGGCTGGCTTCAAGGCACGCAAATCATGCCCCAAGACCTCGATTCCTCCTTCGTCCGCCTCCAAGGTCCCGCAGAGCACCGAGATCAACGTGGTTTTCCCACATCCGCTGGGCCCAACGATGAAGAAGAGCTCACCCGCGGCGATCTCCAAATCGATCCCTTTGAGCACGGGCGTGACCACGTCACCACTGCGAAACGACTTGCGGACGTTCCGGACCCGAATGGCCATGTCCAGCTGCGATTTCATGTGCGGAATACCATGGCGGGCTCAATCCGGAACACGCTCCGAATCCCCAGGAAGCTCGCGAAGGCGATGATCAAAATCACTGCGGCGAAGACAATCACCGCCACGGGCCATTGCAGCAGCAACGGTGCCCTGCCCTCCGGCAATCCCCGGAAGAAAAGCGTCAACAATCCCATCCCAATCCCATAGCCAGTGAACCCCACGATCCCGGCCTGCAGCACCGTCATCCGGGCGATCCGGGCATTGCTGGCCCCCATCGCCTTGAGCGCACCGAGAAAACGGGTGTTCTCCAGCACGAAGTTATAAAATGTCTGCCCCGCCA
The DNA here is from genome assembly GCA_945883495.1 of Akkermansia muciniphila. Taxonomy (GTDB): domain Bacteria; phylum Verrucomicrobiota; class Verrucomicrobiia; order Verrucomicrobiales; family DEV007; genus V1-115. The sequence continues at coordinate 4,768 of CAMCXS010000031.1, read as the reverse complement.
CGATGACCCCAACGAGAAATCCGATCCCGACGATCAACCCGACGACGAACGGAATCGGCGTGTTCGTCAGCATCCATTGGCTCGACGCATTCTTGAACTCGGCCTCGGTGTAGGCGCGCAAGCCAGTCTCACGGGAAATCCGGGCCGCCGCTTCCTCCACGGAGAGCCCCTGCCGCGGCGCCGCCAGGACATGGGTGATCATCTTGCGCTGGGGAAATCCGTATTCCCGGGCCCGGTCAAAGGTGGTGAACACATACGAAGCGCCCCCCTGTCCCTGCTTCGCCTTGACGATCCCGACAATCTCGGCACGCCGGTCATTCATTTCGAAAACGTCTCCCACCCGGAGCGAATGTTCCCGGTCTCGCCCCAACCGGACGGCGGTCTCTTCATCCACCACCACGCTCTGCGCACGCCGCAAATCCAACATAGCGCCAGCGACCACCCTGGCCGGAGCGCCCGCCAAGGTGGCAGCGTCCAGACCAATCAACGTGACCGGCTTCGACTCCCCGGAGCTCAAGACTCTCGCCTGCGTTTGGCCGCTGTAGAACGGCACCGCCCAGGCCACCCCACTGACCGATCGAACCCTGTCCGCATCGGTGTCCTTGAGCGGCTGATTGTCAGCGATCTGTTCGATTTTGGGGTCGACCACCCAGATCGGAGCGCGCACGTTTTCGAGCGTGGCATACGAGAAGCTAAGAATGCCGAAAAACATGGCCAATCCTTGGGCCATTAGCACGGCTGAAAAGCAGACCCCGCTGATGAGCAGGGCATACTTGGCGCGGTCGCCATACAGCATTTGGAGGGCAACATCCGTCATGCCAGCTCCCCCTCCTCCCCCACTTCGGCTCGCATCCCGGCGGCGCAAAAGGCGATGAGCCGCCGAATCACGGTTTCTGGTTTCGGCGCAGGCCCCCGCAACGCCGCCAACGGAAACGGCAGATCCTGCATCATCGCCATCATCAGTAGGCTGTGCTGCACCACCCCCATGCAGGCCACTTTTCGCCAGGCCTGATCGTGATCCTCCCGCCCCGGTAAGGCTCGGGCAAACGCGGTGTCAAAACGCTTCATCATCGGGGCCAAGTGCCGTCCCATGAGATTCATCACCACCGGTGGCTCAGCAAACACCCGTCCGATCAAACGAAGAAACCGTTTTGCTTCCTCCGTCCCACTCAGCCCCACTTCCACTGGCGGTCGGATCAACGCCTCCAAAACGTCCTCCAGCCGCAACGCCCCGTGTGGAGTGGCCGCTTCCACTGCGTCCAGCAAGGCAAGCCGCCGCGCGTCCAACGGTTGGATCCGGCGCAACATCATCGCCTCCACCAAGCCATCCTTAGAGCCGAAGTGATACTTTACCAAGGCCACGTTCACTCCTGCCTTCTCGGTGATCTCCCGGAGCGATGCGCCACCGAACCCATGATTGCTCACCACGATCTCGGCGGCATCGAGAAGGCGGGTCCGGGTTTCTTGGGCTTCGCCGCGAGGTGGCATGACTTAAACGAGTGTTTAAGCTCACATCTTAAACACTCGTTTAAACTTGGCAAGCGGATTTGTTCCCCCAAGACCCGCTACCACCGATCAGGCGGCGCCTGGCAACTTCCTAGGCAGGCTCCGTTTACTCGTAATCCCACTTCTGAATCCAGGGATCGTCCATCTCCCGCTGAAACGCCTTTAGCTTCCCCTGGTATCTCTTCAGCACTTCTGCATATTCGGGATTCGCGGCCAAATTGACCGACTCCTCGGGATCCTTCGCCAGATCGTAAAGTTCAAAGGCTGGCCGATTCACATAGGCGCCCACCGTCTTCTTTCCGTAAGGCGCGTCCATGCCTTTCGCCCATTGCGCCTGCCACGTAGAGGCCGCCCAAAGATCGGAGGCGAACGGATAGGGCAAGCCATGGGCGATATTCCAAATCAACTTGTATTCCTGATCCCGGATGGCACGCATCGGATAATACATTTGGATCTCGTGAAACGTATGGGAGGCGAAGACGGTCTCCCAGTGGCTTGCCTCCGCTTTGCCGAGGATCGGAATCCAGGACTTTCCTTGATAGCGATCCAGACCTTTACGGGGACCGCGATTTTCCGTGGTCGCGTACGGTTTGTCTTTCCAGTAGGCGGCGGCGGATACCATGTTCTTCGGCGCATTCGTGGCGGGATCCAAGCCTCCGGCGAAGTCGAGAAGCGACGGCGTGATATCGACGTGACTAATCAGCGCCGTGGAACGCACCCCGCGCACCGGCTCATACGGATTGCGAACGACAAAAGGGACCCGCAGCCCCCCCTCATACACCGTGGTTTTGCCGCCGGGAAACGCCATGCCGTGGTCCGATGTAAACACGAACAACGTTTTGTCATAGAGCCCGGCCTCCTTGAGGATATCGATGAGTCGGCCGACGCCTTGATCCACCCGGGCGCAGCTTTGGTAATAATGCGCCAGTTCGGAACGGCATTCCGGCGTGTCCGGCAGAAAGCTCGGAACCGGCACCTTGGCTGGATCAAAGAACACCTCATTGATTCCGGGAAATGAGCCCTTATCCGGCTTGTTTCCAAACAGATCAGGCTTGAGCGGCCCTGGATAAGAGGGATCCTCCCCTCCGCCCCGATGCGGATCCGCGGTGCCGAAATACAGGAAGAACGGACGTTCGTCCTGGGTCGTGAGAAAGGCGCGAGCTTTCTCCGCCATCTCCACCGGATTGCGTTCTCCCTTGGCGGGCAAATAGGTATCAAAGTGATACACCTCTTCCGGTGCCACGTGATATTTCCCGATGTGCGCGGTGCGATATCCAGCATTCGCAATCACTCGAGGCAAAGCCAAGCTCACCACGTTGTGCCAACTGGCGAACTTGTGGAAATCGTGCGCGTGGCCGTATTGGCCATTCGCGTGGTTGTGCAAACCGGACATCACCACGGATCGGCTCGCCGAACAACTCGCCGTGGTGGCGCTGGCGTGGAGGAACACGGTCCCATCCGCCGCCAGCTCGTCAATCCGGGGCGTCACTGCCACGGTATCCCCGTAACATCCCAGCGTTGGACTCTCGTCATCCGTGATGAAGAAGATGATGTTGCGCTCCGCCGCCTTCGCCTGCGCGAGCACAAGGCATGGCATCAGAACGGCCAGAGCAAGGAAACGGCTGTTTCTCATCCCTGGTTCATGAAGGCACGACTGGCTTCGGTCAAGCTGATATCAAGGTGAGGGCAGCACCCAATACTTCCCACCGGAAGGCGCGGTTTGCATCTGCAACCACGAGCGCTGCTCCGGGCGCCGGCCATCGAAGATTGCCTGAAACTCCCGCAAGAGCAGCGGCGAGGAGCCGAAATAATTGTGCTCCGTGAAATCGCTCTTCACTGAGGAAGCGTCGATCACCTCAATCCCCTTCTTGCCTTGGGCGGCGAGGATTGGATCTTGGCCGATGCGCGGCTTGCCGTTGAATTGCTTGGATATGAGCAGCGCTTTGTCCGCACGAGAGGCATAGAGCGTCAGCGGAATCCCCGTCTGCTGCATCTTAGGCACGATCTCGTTATTGAACACATCCGCATCGATGTCCGGGGCAGCGAGAATCACCGACTTTAGCTTGGTTCGGGCCAGCGGCCCGAGCTTTCCATAGGCTTCTGGGAACGCCTGACTGGCCACCCGCGTGCCCATGCTGTGAGCAATCAAATAAATCTCCTGTGTGCCACTGTCCCGAGCGATGAGTTCGAGGAAATTCACCAGCTCCGGGCGGGACCGAAGATTATTCTCCGAGTCCACTATATAATACGCCTCACCGCCCTGAGAAGGCCAGCTGAAGAAAATGGGAGCTCCTGGAAAGCCGAGGTCGTGCGCCATCTGCGCGGTGCGGCGGGCGGCATTGCGGAAGGGGACGTTGAATCCGTGAACGAATACGAAGCATCGTCTCCGCAGCATGGATCCGTCGCGCATCTTCGCATGGAGATCCCGGAGGAACGCCGCCTTCTCTTGCGGTTTCACGCCCAACAGAACCACGTGCTTCTTCGGATCCTCCCGGAATTCACCGGCAAACCAGTATTGCCAACTCAACGGATCCGGTGCCTCGACCTTGCCCGACTCGTGGACCAGCGGGATGCTGACATCACAATAGCCCACGTCGAGCTTCCCGCTCCAATTGCCGCCATAATAGCTGTTCGGCTCGGAAGCATTGTTCACCTTGCGATTGGTCCCATAGAAAACGCGCTGCGTCAGGAACGGGGCTTCCGCCTTCTTCGGGTCCACCGGCGCGGGAATGGACATCGCGCCCCCCGCGACTTCCTCCTCATCCATCGCGGACGGCATTCCGCGCACCGCTTCAGCCGCCATTTCCGGCTCCGGCGCTGATCCAGCCGGCGGGAGCTGCTTTTTCAACGGCGCCATCAGATCGTCCATGAACCCATCGGGAGCCGATTCCGGCGCGCTCTCCGAAGGGGCGGCCCCGACGCCGTTGGGCCCGGGAGCCGTGGAACAACTCACCAGAATGGCGAGCGAAAAGGCGCCGGTGAGGACGCGCCAAAGCGTGCGTGGATTGTGTTTCATGCCAGGATTCGCCATCCGGCATAGCGGATGAACGGCTCCGGAGCAAGCGAACTTCTCGTTACCCGCGGCACGCGCTGGGCTTTCACCGGAAAAAATCTGCCGCCACCACGGCCCCGGCCGCCTGTCGATAAGGTCCCAAAATAGATAGCGATACCAGGGACTGCTGGTTTGCAAATGCACCTGCTTACGAAGGGCCGATGGAAGGAGACGAAGTTCGTTTTCAATCTCGTGCTCGTGCTCGTGCTC